>CAYWOS010000015.1:0-44523 GCA_964459985.1 uncultured Oscillospiraceae bacterium | reverse complement strand
TGCAGGTGATCACGCCCGCGCTCGCGCTGACCAAGGGCGGGCCGGGCACCGGCAGCTACTATATGTGCTATATGCTGTACACGCAGGCGTTCAAATCCCATAAATACGGCTACGGCAGCGCGGTGGCGGTCGTGCTGTTCCTGTTGATCGCCGTGTTCACCGCGATTCTGTTCGCCACCAGCAAAAACTGGATCTTCTACGAAGGAGATGAGAAGGCATGACGCGGATCGCGGCGGTCGAACCCTCCGGCGGACTCGTCTCAAGGACGAAGCGGGACAGGCTGACAAGCGCGCTGTGCGCCGCGGCGCTCGTTCTGATGAGCCTGATCGTGCTGTTCCCCATCTTCTGGCTGTTCCGCTCGTCGCTGATGTCCAACGGCGAACTGTACGCCTATCCGCCGGCGTTCCTGCCCCCGCGCTGGCGCTTTGAAAACTACCCGGAAACGCTCAAGGCGTTTGATTACTGGCGGTTCCTCGGCAACACCATGACCATCCTCGCGCCGTCGGTTTTCGGCGCGGTCGTCACCGCCACCATGGGCGGGTACGCCTTCGCGCGGCTGCGCTTTCGCGGCAAGAAGTTCCTGTTCACGCTGTGCGTCGGCTCCATGCTGCTGCCCTCGATGGTCACGCTGATCCCTTTGTTCGTCGTGTGGGCGAAACTGGGGCTGGTCAACACCTACTGGCCGCTCATCCTGCCGCATTTCTGCGGCGGCGGCGCGTTCAATATCTTCCTGATCCGCCAGTTCATCAAAACGGTGCCGCGCGAATTGGACGAGGCCGCCACCATCGACGGCTGCGGGCACTTCCGCATTCTGGTCTATATCATCGTGCCCGCGATCAAATCGGCGATGATCGTCGTCGGGCTGCTCAAATTCATCGAACTGTGGAATGATCTGCTGCAGCAGGTGACCTATATCACGCGGCGCGACAACTACACGCTGGCGCTCGGGCTGAATATCTTCAAAGGCTCCTTCAACGACGACTGGTCGAGCATTATGTGCGCCACCTGCCTGTCGTTCATCCCGGGCATCGTGTTTTATCTGATCGGACAAAGATATTTCGTCGAAGGCATTGTCATGACGGGCATGAAAAACTGAACGGGAGGCGCGCCGATGAGCATCCGCGGGATACCAATCAATCAGGTCGTCGTCACGGATTCCTTCTGGTCGCCGCGTCAGCGCCTGATGACCGACGTGACAATCCCCTACATGGAGAAAATCCTGCGCGACGAGATCCCGGGCGTCGAGCCGTCGCGCGCCGTGCAAAACTTCCGCATTGCGGCGGGCGAGGAGGACGGCGAGTTTTCCGGCATGGTGTTTCACGACAGCGACGTGGCGAAATGGCTGGAGGCGGCGGCGTACTCGCTGGCGATCAAGCCCGACGCGGCGCTCGGGAAACGCGTGGACGAGATGACGGCGCTCATCGCCAAATGCCAGCAGCCCGACGGCTACCTGAACACCTATTTCACCGTCAAGGAGCCGCAAAACCGGTGGGCGAACCTGCTGGAATGCCATGAGCTGTACTGCGCCGGCCACATGATGGAGGCGGGCGCCGCGCTTTACGAATGCGCGGGCAGGGACGCGCTTTTACGCGTATGCGTCCGTCTGGCCGATCATATCTGCGCGCGTTTCGGCGAGGGCGGGCTGCAGGAGGGCATTCCGGGGCATCAGGAGATCGAAATCGGACTGATGCGCCTGTACCGCGCCACGGGCGACAAAAAGTACCGCGATATGGCGATGCGGTTTCTGGATCTGCGCGGACGGGACGCGCGGTGGTTCGCGGCGCATACGCCCGCGCACCCGGGCGTGCATTACGGCGGCTACGATATCGACGCCGGGGACGCCGTTTACAACCAATCCGACGTGCCGGTGCGCGAGCAGACGAAGGCGCGGGGGCACGCGGTGCGACAGATGTATATGCTCGCCGCCATGGCGGACGTCGCGGCGGACACGGGCGACGCGTCCATGCGCGGCGCCTGCGAGCGCCTGTTTGACAACATCACGCAAAGGCAGATGTACGTGACCGGCGCCGTGGGCGCGACGCCGCACCGCGAGGCGTTCACCGCCGATTACGATCTGCCCGCCGACCGATGCTACGGCGAAACGTGCGCGTCGGTCGCGACGGCGTTTTTTGCGCACGGGATGCTCGGGCTTGCCGCCGACGGGCGGTACGCCGATTTACTGGAGCTGGAATTGTATAACGCCGCGCTGGCGGGCATGCAGCTTGACGGCAAGCGCTTTTTCTACGTCAATCCGCTTTCCGTGGATGCGGGCGTATCGGGGATCGTCCCCGGCTACGAGCATGTGCGGGCGAGCCGCCCGGCATGGCATGCCTGCGCCTGCTGCCCGCCCAATCTGGCGCGGCTGATCGCCTCGCTGGGGAAGTATCTGTGGAGCGAGGACGAAAGCACGGTGTACAGCCATCTGCTGATCGGCGGCGAGGCGCGCACGCGGCACGGGCGCGTCCGGCTGGACAGCCGGTATCCTTGGGAAGGAAAGGCAATCTATACGCTTGCGGACGGCGGCGCGTTCACGCTGGCGATCCATGTCCCCGGGCACGCGCGCGGCGTGGTCGTCCTGATCAACGGCGAAGCGGCGCCCTGTTCCGCGCAAAACGGGTATCTGTACCTGCGCCGCGCGTGGGCGGCGGGCGATACGGTGGAACTGACGTTTGATATGCCCGTGCGCCGGCTGCGCGCGCATCCGCGCGTCCGCGACGCGGCGGGCAAGGTCGCGCTGGCGCGCGGGCCGCTGATCTACTGCGTGGAATCGGTCGATCACCGGCGCGCGCTGTCGGCGCTCGTGCTGCCTGCGGACGCGGAATGCCGGACTGTCCGGGCGTCGGACGGCGCGCTGGCGGGCATGACGCTGCTGCGCGCGCGCGGGCTGGCGCAGGAGGAAACGGACAATCTGTACGTTTCGGACGCGCCGCGCTATATCCCGACGGAGATCACCGCCGTGCCCTATTTCGCGTGGGCGAATCGCGGGGCGGGCGACATGCGCGTGTGGCTGCGCGAACAATAAGCGCCGGGCGGCAAGGCGTCGGCGCTTATCGGGATCGGTGGCGCGCGTTGGCGGCGCGCGCCGAATTGCGGGCATCAGTTGTTGCGGGCGAACGCCCGTCGGCGTTTACGGCTGCCGGTACACGTTGATTTCCGCCGCCTGCGCGCCGCCGGTGCGGGAAGATGAGTTCATGGTGAACACGACTTTGACATACGCCGCCTCGACCGGCGCGAAATCGATCCTGACGCGGTTGCCCGTGTCGGGATCAAACGTATATTTGGCTTTTTCGGCGACGGTCGCGTAATTCTCGCCATCGGCGCTGATCCATACCGCGATTTCCTGAATGCGGGACTCCCAGACGGAGGACGGGTTCAGGCAGACCGCCACTGCGGAAACGGAGCAGGCGCTTTCCAGATCAAGGACGATCTCCGCCGGAAAGCCCTTGCTTTCCCAATAGGTATCAGTTTTGCCGTCGTTGACGTTGCCGACGACGTAAACGTCGGTATGCGCTCCCGAGGAGACGGGCTTGCCCAGCGCGACGTTTTCCGTTTCGGGCAGGGGAATGAACTGCGCGCTCGGGTCGGGGAAGCAGGGCGGGCGCTCGGGCTGCGTCTGATCGGGCGTTTCGACGATGGTCACGATCGTGTTTGCGTCCGGCTCGTCCGCGAGACAGGCCGATGAGGAGACGCACAACATAAGCAGCGCCAGCGCCGCGATGCAAAGATAGAATGACGTATGCTTCATGGCGATGCTCCTTTCCTATTCGATCGTAATGCCGTCGCAGTATTCGTTGACGGACAGCTTCAGGGATTTCAGATCGGTGACGGGATTGCCCAGAATATTCACGTTGCGCAGCGTGACGTTGGTGATGCGGTTGTCCTCGCTCTGCCCCGAAAGGCGGGAGGCGGGCACTTTGCCGTTGACCGTGTTGAGCACGGTCAGCCCGTCGATGAGCACGTCGTCGATCGAGCCGAACTCGTCCCGGACGGTGGACCAGGAGGAGTTTTGCAGCGTCATCTCGATTAATTCCTTGTTGAAGCCGTTATCGCCCTGCATCATGGCGTTTTCCACCGTGATGTTGCGGTACGTGATATCGTGCACGTAAGCGTCGTCGCTGTTGTGGATGCTGATGACGGGCTTGTGGAAGTTGTACAGCACGGTGATGTCCTCAAACAGCACCTGGCTGATCTCGGGATCGAGCGTCAGGCCCTTGTCCGTTTCGTAGCCGATCTCCATGGACTGGGCGAGATCGGTCCAGATCTGGATGTTTTTGAACGTGATGCCCTTGGTCGAGCCGGAGTAATTCTTGATGACAAGGCTGTCGTCCCATGTGCGCGCGAAACAGTCGGTGACGGTGTGGTTCGTGCAGGACTGGAAGGTGAAGCCGTCGCCGTTTTGCCTGCCCGATATGATCTTAACGTTGTTGATTCGCACGTTTTTGGACGAATAGGAATTGACGTTCCAGCAGTTGGAATTGACGACGGTGACGCCCTCGATTGTCACGTCGCTGGCGTGGTTCAGATCGATGGGCACGCGGGCGGTCGAGCCGGGCTGGTTCCACGCGGGGTAATCGCCGCCGTCGATCATGCCGCGCCCGCAGATGCGCACGTTTTTGGCGTTGCTGACCGATATGACCGAATGCAGCACCGCGCCGCCCGAGAGATACAGCGTTTGGTTGTCCTTGAGCGCGATGGCGTCCATCGCCCATTCGCCGGGGCCGATATAGAATACGTTGGGATCGTTTGGATCGGGCGCGTCCGTTTCAAGCGGGTTGGCGAAGATGTGCAGCGCCTTGTTGACGCTGCCGTTGAATACGACGGTGTAAGGCCCCGGCTCGGTCACGGTGAAGCGGACGACGCCCTGATCGACGATTGGCGCGATGCCCGCCGCTTCCGGCAGCACCTTGGCGCTTTCCACCGCCTTTTCAAGCCCGGGCATACGGATGCTGATATCCGCCCGTCCCTCGAAGTCGAAATAGGTCATGGGCGTGGTGGTGGGCTGGGTATTGGCGTTCCAGATATGCTCGTGGTTGACCATCACGTCGTACACGAACAGGTCGTACCCGTTGACGCTCACCGACGCCGTTTGCGAGCCGGTCATGGTCTTTGGCCCCTGATAGATCGTAAGCAGCGTCGGCTGCTGTTCGGCAATCCCCGGCAGGGCGCACGCCGCCGTCAGCCACGCGACCGTGAAAGCCATGATCAGCGCGAACCGTTTCCTTTTCATCTGCCGTCATCCTCCCGTTCTATGAAAAGTTTAGCGCTAAACCTTTGTCTGATGCTATTATAACGGGAAACCGGGGTTTGGGCAATACCCGGCGAAAAGAAAATTTTCCGTTTGCGGTTTTTTCGCTTGACAGCCCATCTTTGACCTGCTATAATCAAGGCAATTGATAAGTTTAGCGCTAAACTTATCGAACATTATTAGTAGGAGGTTCCTATGAAAAGAATCTTTGCGGTCCTTCTCGCGGTCATGATGGTGCTTGCCGTGGCGGCGACTACCTCGGCGGAAACCCAGAGCTTCCTGTGGGACAACTTCGACGATCGTGATCCCAACGCCAAGCCCGATATCGGCCCCAACGGCATGAACATCTGGTGGGACAACTGGGCCAACCTCCGCGCCAAGAACGACGAAGGCGCGCTCAAGATCGACTTCCGTCCCAAGGCGTTCGATCCGGAAGACTACGACACCGAGGACGATTACTTCGCGCATGCCGCCGACTGGATGGGCAACTGGGGCGAAGCGATCAACATGTGGGCGATGGAAGGCATCTCCTATTGCAAGTACCTGACCATCCGCATCAAGGGCGAGGTCGGCGGCGAAGAGAACAAGCTGATCATGGACTGGCATCCCGAAGACGCGAAGTTCTATGCGGCGCGCTTCTCCGATCTGGTGCTGGCGGACGGCACGCATCCCGTCATCACCACCGAGTATCAGGATCTTGTGATCGATCTTGAAAAGTCCGGCTTCCCGGGCATGACCAACGCCTTCCACATCCGCGCGTTCGCCAAGTGCGTCATCTGGCTGGATGAGATCACCTTCTCCGAGCCGGTCGCGCCGGTGGATGCCACGGGCACCGAAACCATTCAAGCCGGTCTGACCGCGCCCGAAACGGGCAAGCCCGGCGATCTGCCCATCAAGGATTATCTGGCCGAACTCCAATAATCGGAACGTTTGAAGCCGGGCGGAGGCAAGCACAATTGCCTCCGCCCAGACTGTCAAAAAAGGCCGCGAAGCGGGCTTTTGCCGACAGGCTGCCGGCTTGCCAAAAAGCCGCCTGTCGGTAGGAGGCAAGGGCGGCAAGGGGATGAGCGTACACGGACGTACGTGATTCCCCTTGACGTCCCGCAGACGACACCGCGAGAGACGGCTTTTTGACAAGCCGAGCGGAGGCAAGCAAAATTGCCTCCGCTTTTCTTAAAAATCGCAGTTTTTTCCAGCAGGGACTTGCGCGCGGCGCGGGAAACGGGTACACTGGTATCGCCGTCGTCGGCATTCGTCGCCGCCGTCCGCCGGGCGCGTCGCCGGGCGTCAAGAGGAAACACGAGGAGAAGCGAATGGTCACACTCAAGGATATCGCCGCCGAGGCGGGCGTGAGCATCACCACGGTGTCCAACGTCGTGCACAACAAAAAAAGCCGCGTTTCGCCGGCGCGGGTCAAGAAGATATGGGAGATTATCGAGCGCGAGCACTACGCGCCCAGCATGTCGGCGCGCTCGCTCGCCAAGGAGCATTCCTCCATCATCGGCGTGATCACGCATCTGACGCCCGAAAACAAGGGCAGCACGATGAGCGATCCGTTCCTCGGCTCTTTTGTTGAAAGCATCGAGAAGCGCACGCGCGAGGAGGGCTACTACCTGATGATCCGCTCGGTGGAAGACGCCGCCGCGCTCACCTCGATCAGCCATAGCTGGCAGTTGTCGGCGCTGGTTCTGACGGGCATGTTTCAGGACGATTTTTTCGATACCGTGATGAATCTGGGCATCCCGTTCGTGCTGATTGACAGCTATGTCGATCATCCCGACGTGTGCAGCGTCGGGCTGGAGGACGAGAAGGGCGGCTATATCGCCACGAAACACCTGCTTGAAAACGGGCATCGCGCGATTGCCTTCACCTCGCCTTCCATCCGTCCGGGCGGCGTCATCGAGCAGCGCTTTTCGGGCTATCGCCGCGCGCTCGGCGAATACGGGATCGCCTTTGATCCGGCGCTGGTGTTCACGCAGGAGATCTCCGTCGAGGAAGGCAAGAAGCTCGGCCATCGCTTGAGCGAGAGCCCGGAGATCACGGGCGTTTTCGCCTCGGCGGATATTTTGGCCGCCGGCATTATGTCGGGGCTCAGCGAGCGCGGCGTTTCGGTGCCCCGGGACAAATCCGTCGTCGGCTTTGACGACAACTACCTCTCGCAGCTCACGGTGCCGGGTCTGACGACCGTTCATCAGGACGCCGACCGCAAGGGCAGTCTGGCGATGGAGATGATCCTTGCGCAGCTACGGAACGAAATCGTCAAGGAAAAGACGGTCATTCTTCCGGTGCGGCTGGTGGAACGCGGGAGCGTTCGCCGCCTGAACGGATAAACGCCGTCTGAAAAGCCGCCGGTTTACGGCCGGGCGACGATCAGCGCCTCGCGCCCGAGCGTATAGGCGCGATCATAAATCATCAGCGAAAGCGGCTCTCCGCGCGTCAGCAGGAACGCCGTTTTTTCGTTGTCCATTTCAATCCGGACGACGCTGCCGCGATACGTCACGTCAAAGCGCAGGCGCTTCCAGCGCGCGGGCATCAGGGGCGCGAAGCGGAGGCGCTCGCCGTCGCTGCGCATGCCCGCGAAGCCGTACACGATGTTCGCCCACGCCATCGCGATGCTGGTGATATGCAGCCCTTCGCGGGTGTTGCGGTTATAATTGTCCAGATCGAGCCGCGTGGCGTAGCCGAACAGATCGACCGCCTCGTCCGTCCGGCCGAGCTCGGCCGCCAGAATGGAGTGAATGGCGGGCGACAGCGAGGATTCGTGGATTGTGCGCTGCGTGTAAAACTCATAGTTCACGCGCTTTTCTTCCGCCGAAAAGGACGTGTTGTACAAATACATCATCATCAGCACGTCGGGCTGCTTGATCATGTCGGTGCGGTAGATGCGGTCGTACGACCAATGCTCGTAGAGCGGGAACTGGGCGGCGGGGACGGCGCCGATATCGGTGTGCGGCAAATCAAAGTAGCCGTCGTGCTGCTCGTACAGCCCGCCGTCCGTCCGGGGCAGATACATTTCGTCCGCGATCGTTTGCCAGCGCGCCGGTTCGTCCTCTGCCAGCGCCGTCTTTTCGCGCAGCGCGGCGTAACGATCGGGTTGCTCGCGCCGCATCCGCGACAGGGCGGCGGCGGCGTAGGCGAGCGCGCGCATTCCCATATAATTGGTGTAGGCGTTGTTGTTGACCATCATGTGGAACTCGTCCGGGCCCATGACGCCGTAGAAGCCGTACCGCCCGGTCCTGCCGCCGCGCGATACGCGGCTTGCCAGATAACGCGCGATCTGAAGCAGCGTTTCGGCGCCGTACGTCCACAGGAAATCGTCGTCCTCCGTCAGGCGCATGTAGTGCCAGATACCGTAGGCGACGGCGGTGCTCGGCTGCATTTGCAGGCTTGCGTGCTGCCACAGCGAGCACGCCTCGTCGCCGTTGAGCGTGGCGATGGGATAGCACGCGCCCTCGCAGTCGAGCATCCGCGCGCGCTTGATCGCCATAGGCAGCGTATGATAGCGGAACAGCAGCAGATCTTTTGCCGCGCCGGGATTGGTGAACAGGTAGAAGGGCAGGCAGCACGCCTCGGTATCCCAGAAGGCGTGGCCGTTGTACGCTTCGCCCGTCAGCCCCTTGGCGCCGATGTTGTGGCGCATGCTGCCGCCGTTATAGGTCTGCGCGAGCTGAAAGCTGCAAAAGCGGACGCCCTGCTGTTCGGCGGCGACCGCCGCCCGCATGTCGTCACCGGCCGGTTCGATTTCGATGTCGGAGGTTTCCCAATAGCCGCGCCAGTACGCCTTTTGCGCCGTCAGCGCGTCGTCCGTCGATACCTTTTCGCTTTCGGCAAGCGCCGCCAGACCCCTTTGCCACAGCGCCTCGCCCTCGCCGCCGTCAAACAGCACCACCGCCCGCTTGTCGATCCGCGCTTCTTCGCCCTTTTTGAGCGGCAGAACGCACGAAAGCGAGAGGGCCTGTTCTCCCCGGACGACGTTCGCGCCCGCCGGCAGGCCGATCAGCGCGCCGGCGAACACCTCCTGCCGCGAGCGCGTCGTCCGCGATTGCATCATCAGGCGGTTTCCGTCCGCCTCGGCGCGCGTATCCCGCCAGAAGCATCGGCCGTACCCTTCGTGCTTGACGTGAAAGGACAGCCCGGAGGAAAAGACGATCTCGCCCGAGAAATTGATCGCTTCCAGCGTGACGCGCTGATAGGCCCGCTCCCTGCGCGTCATGTCCAGAAAGCGCGTGAAGCGCAGGGAAAGCTCCTTCCCGGCCGCCGTGCGCCAGACAAAGCTCCTCTCGAGCGTGCCCTCGCGCAGATTGAGCGTCCGCTTGAAATCATGGAAAGCCGCGCGCCCCAGATCGAGCGTTTCGCCGTCCAGCTCGATGCCCGTCATCAGCCAGTCGGCGGAGGGGATCATGAAATGCGTCTGATCGATGATGCCGCGATAGGAGCGGCCGATCTGATCGATATCGTACACGCCGTTGGCATACGCGCCGCGCAGGCTGTCGACGCTCCCGCCCTCGTCAAAGTATCCGCGCACGCCCATGCTCTCGTTCGCCAGCGAGAAAACGGACTCGCTGACGCGGGCGCGATCGGGATCGAATCCCTCCTCGACGATTTTCCACGGGTCTACGGCGAAATACGCGTCGGCTGTCTTGCTCATACAGGTTCCTCTCGTTCGTTTATGGGGATCAGCCCTTGATGCCGACGGAAACCGCGTTTTCCGTCAGTTGCTTTTGGAAGATAAAGAACAGGATGATCGGCGGCAGCATGGAAAACACCACCGAACGCATCATGGTGTCGGCGTTGACCGTCTGCTCGGTGCTGAACACGAACAGGCGCACCATCACGGTCTGCATGTCGCCGCCGCGCAGGACCAGATAGGGCAGCAGGAAATCCGACCATGCGGCGTTGACGGCAAAAATGGCGATGACCGCGCAGATAGGCTTGGAAAGCGGCAGCACGATGCGGAAGAACGTTTGCAGTTGACTGCACCCGTCGATGTGACCGGCCTCGATGATCGAGCGGGGCAGCGACTCAAAGAACTGCACGAACAGGATGACGTACATCGCGTTCGCACCGTAGGAGAGCCACAGCGGGAGAAACGAATTGCCCAGCCCGAGCTTTTGTATGTTCATGAAAAGCGGCACGATGCTGATGGTGGTCGGCAGCAAAAGCGACAGCATGACCAGCTTTTTGACGACGCCGAAGCCCTTCGGCTTGAGGATGCCCAGACCGTAGCCGAGCAGACCGTTGAAGATCAGCGCGCAGACCACGCTGCCCGATACGGACAGCAGGGAATTGAGGTAATTCCTTTCAAGGCCGAGCTGGGACCAAGTGACGGAGAACGGCTCGAGGCTGAAGGACGCGGGGAAAATCGAGGCGGACGAAACGAACTCCTTGAGGTCCTTGAAGCCCGCCAGCAGAACCCAGACAAGCGGAAAGACCGCGATCACGACCATCAGCACGCAAAGAAGGACGATCACGGCGTACCCTGCCCTGACCGAGCGGGAATGCAGGTCATATTCCCGAATTACGCCCGTGCGCTGCGCGGTTTTCATCGGCGTTCACGCTCCCTTCTTCAGTCCCAGTCGGACGCTTTGCGGTTGAAGTACGAATACACGCCCGTCATCACAAGCAGGATCAGCGTGACCATCACGGCGACGGCGGACGCCTTGCCGTAGTTCATCGCGCCGCCGAACGCGTACTGCCACATGAGCTGCATCAGCGACAGCGAGGCGTTGTCCGGGCCGCCCTTGGTGAGCACCATCGGCTCGTACATGATCTGGAACACCGAGATGATCTGCAGGATCAGCAGCGTGCCCGCCAGTTTTTTGATGGACGGCAGCAGGATATGCGTGACGCGCTGCCAGACCGTCGCGCCGTCGATCGCCGCCGCCTCGTATAGTTCCGGGCTGACGCTCGCCATGCCCGCCATATAGATGAGCGCCGTCGCGCCCATGCCCTTCCATGTGGCGATGATGATGATGATGGGAATAACAAGCTCCGCGCGCGTCAGGTACGACTGCGCGGGGATGCCCAGACCGGTCAGCAGGATATTGAGCACGCCTGACTTTTCGCCCGAAAAGAAGCACGACCACAGGATGATCACCGCCAGCCCGGGCAGCATGTTGGGCAGATAGGCCGCCGTCCTGAAAAAGCCCTTTCCGCGCCGGGTTTCGCCGATCAGGATGGCGACGGCGATCGGTATCAGAAAGCCGAGGATCAGCGACCAGACGGTATAGGAAAAGGTATTGGCCAGCGCCTGAAGAAAATCATCCTTGCCCGTCACGCTGATGAAGTTGTCCAGCCCCACGAACCGGATCAGATCGACGTTCCTCGTTTTGTACAGGCTCATGCGGACGCTCTCGAACAGCGGCTCCCACACGAAAAAGGTCATCAGGATCAGCCCGGGCAGCATAATCAGCCAGGATGTGACCGCGGCCCGCGTCTTTTCGCGCGACGCGACGCTTCGCCTGCCGTTCATGAGCATTCCTCCGTTTACGGGCGCTTGATAAAAACATGCCGGCGGGCGCGCCCCGCTTCGCCGGCATGCCTACGCGCGCCGCGTCCGATCAGAAATCGTTGATCTCGTCGTCTAAATATTCTTGGAAAGCGTCCTGCGCCTTCTGGAGCGCCTTGGTCACATCGGCGCCCTCGCGCGTGATGACGCGCTGGATGACGGCGGTCAGCTCGCGGTACAATTGCTGGGCGAACACCGGCTCCTCGGATTTGAGCGTGATGGTGCCTTCTGAAATGGAATTAAAGAAGTCATTGTACAGGCGCATGTCCACGTTGCAGTATTCGTCGATAACCGCCTGCTTGGCGGCGTTGTACGCCTCGTCGTTCCACGCGCTGATGGCGGGCAGCACGGGCGCGCCGCGATCCCGCTTGGCGGCGTAGTCGGCGCGCATGCCGGCGATGATGTCGTCGTCAAGGAAGGGCAGCTTGCCCAGAATGCGCAGGTAGCCCATCAGGGCGACCGCCTGATCCCCGGTGATATTGGGCGCGAACATGTAGCAGGTGCCGCCCGCCAGCGCGTAGCGGCCCGCGTCGCCCGCCGGGAAGGGAATCAGCGAAAGATCGCCGACCGGAAGCCCTTTGTTGGAGGTGGGCTGATCCACCGAGTCGTCCGCCGCGAAATTCATCGCCGCCTCGCCCGTACCCAGCAGCGAGTGCGCGCCCGCCCAGTCGGTGGTGGTGGCGTCGGCGTTCAGGATATCGTACTTCCAGCGCAGATCGCGCATGTATTCCATGGCGGCGACGCATTCGGGCGAGGTAAAGTTGCATACCCAGCGCCCGTCCTCGTCCTGATATTCCAGCGCCTTCTCGCCCTCGCAGCCGAAGTTCCACGCGATGTTGGTGAACAGCCAGCCGCCGTAGGTTTCGCTCGCGGGGAAGACAAGCCCCGCCTTGCCCGTTTTTTCCTTGATGATCTGCCCGTATTCCGCCAGCTCCGTGAGCGTTTTGGGATACATCGGCAGCCCGTCCTCGGTCATGAGCCCCGCCTGACGGAACAGCTCGACGTTCAGATGCATGCCCAGCACGTAGCCCTCGCGGGGCAAACCGTAGATCCGGCCGTCCCCGTCCGCCAGCATCTCGATATAGGACGGGCTGAATTTGTCCAGCACGCCGAAGGCTTTGAGCGCCTCGGTCACGTCGCCCACGAGCTGCTGGCTGATCAGCAGCTGCGGATCGGTGAACGGCGGCTGGAAGATGCTCGGCGCGGTGCCGCCCTTCGCCATGGGCACATAGTTGCTGAGCGTGTAGGAGTAGTAGTCCGGCACCAGTGTGACGTTGGGATACTGCTTCGCCATGGTCGCCTGATAGCCCTCAAACAGCGCCTTTTCCGCCGGCGCGGCCGTATCGGGCGGCCAGTTGCCCAGCGTGATCACGCAGGTCAGCTCGGCGTCGATCACGCCGTCGCCTTCCGCCGTGCCGCAGGGCGCCGCGACGAGCAGCATACCGGCGGCAAGGAGCAGCGAAACCAGTTTGACGATCCTGTTCATGTCCAGACCTCCTTGAAAATTCCGCGCCGTTCGAGCGGGAGTTTAGCGCTAAACTATGGTCCTATTATAGATGTCCGCGCCCATTTTGTCAATGTATAAATTTCGCGGCGTCGCGCGGCGCGGCGTCGGGCGAAAACAACGAATATGGAATCATCGACGGCATGGCGGCTTGCTGAATGCGGGACGCGCCTGCCGGGCGTGCGGCGCGATGATCGTCCTTTGCTTTTGCGGGGTTTGACGATCGTCCTTTGCTTTCGCGGCGGCTCGATTTGACAGGGACGGCTCGATATGGTATGATTCTGTCCGGGATGCCGGGCAAACGCGCCTCCGGCGAGGGGCGTTCGTCTCGGGCAGCCATCCCGCATTTGAACCAACTAAATACGCCTATGAAGAGTGCGCGAGAGACAAGCTCGATGACCGCACGACAACCTGCCGCAAGGTAAGGTGCCAAAGCTTGATCGATAGGATTTCCCGGCGCGGAAGCGCGGTTCAAACCCTGTCGGAACGATAGGGTTTTTTCATGGGCGTGAAAGGATGACGACCATGAAAACGGCGTTGATTCACATTCCGCACAGCAGTACGATCATTCCGGACAGCTATCTGCCCCTGTTTCTGATCCGGGGCGCGGCGCTGCGCGACGAGCTTCTGCGGATGACGGACTGGTATACGGACGATTTGTTTTCGGATTGCGGAACGTGCCTGACGTTTCCCGTCAGCCGGCTTTTGTGCGACGTCGAGCGCTTCCGCGATCCGGCCATGGAATGCATGACGGCGCGCGGCATGTGGGTGTGTTATGAGCGCGCGTCGGATCAAACGCCCCTGAAAACCGTAACGCCCGACCATTGCCGCGAAATCCTCAAGACATGGTATGATCGGCATCACGCGCGCCTGACCGCCATGACCCGCCGCGCGCTGAACGATCAAGGCGCGGCGCTCATCGTGGACGCGCACTCTTTTTCATCCGTCCGCCTGCCGTATGAAACGGCGGGCGGCGCGCGCCCCGACATCTGTATCGGAACCGATCCGTTTCATACGCCGCCTTCGCTGACGCGCGCCTGCGCCGGATTGTTTTCAGCGCTCGGGTATACCGTCGCCGTTGATCGGCCGTTTTCGGGCTGCCTGATTCCCATGGCGTACTATCGGCGCGAGCGGCGCGTGCAGGGCGTGATGATCGAGGTCAACCGCCGCCTGTACATGAAGGAAGGCACGGCGGAAAAGACGGGCGCGTACGAGACGGTCCGGCGCGATCTGACGGCCGTTATCAGACAAATATCGCGCGAATGAGCGCCGCAAACGCGCCCTTCGCGAGCTAACGCGCCCTTTGCGAGCGGACGCGCCCTTCGCGAGCCTGCGCGGGATTATCGGATGCTTTCGCGGATGGTCAGGATGGGGCTGTGCGTCACGTGCGTCTGTCCGCTTTCGGGATGATCGATGGCGTCGAACAAAAGCTGCATGCAGTCGCGGCTCATGGCCTCCATCGGAATGACGATGGAGGAAAGGGAGGGAATGGTGTATTCATCATATACGCCGCTGCTGTAGCACAGCAGGCTCAAATCCTGCGGGATGCGGAAACCGCGCTGCAACAGGCCGTGCAGCGTGCTGAACCCCATGTTGCCCTCGGAGAGGAACAGCGCGTCGGGCGCGTCGCCCTCCTGCGGGATCAGTTGCGCCGCCTCGCGGCCGCCGTTGTTGCGCACGTTGACGCGGAGGATATGTTCCTCGGGCAGGGGCATATGCAGGATGCGGCATTCGTCCACGAATCCGAAGCGGCGCTCGCAGCCGGCGGCGGAGGGCGTTTGCCCGGTGACGAGGTACGGGCTTTGAAACCCCCTCGCGGCGAACACGCGCGCGGCGATGCGCCCGATGCGGGCGTTATCGGTAAATACGTAATGATGGCGCGACGATACACGGTTGAACAGCACGATCGGCGAGGGGATATCCAGCGTTTCGAGGTACTCGTGATCCTCCGAGGACATGCCCATGAAGATGAAACCGTCGTAGAAGGAATGACGCAGCAGATCGTCCATTTCCTTGAGCCGCCCCTGCGTGTAGGGGTGCAGCACGATTTCCGGCCGTTTGGCGATATCTTCCTCGTCCTCCCACAGATCATGGATGCCCGCGAAAAAGCTGCCCACGACGGCGACGTTGCGCGCCGGGGCGAAAAATACGGCGACCGACAGCCGGCTGCCCACCTGCATGCGGAGGCGCTTGGCGTAGGTGTTGGGCTTGTATTGGAGCTGCCGCGCGGCGTCGAAAATACGGTCTTGGCTGGCCTTGCTGATACGCGCCTCGTCGCCGCGGCCGTTGAGGACCATGGAAACGTTGCCGATGCTCATGCCGGACAACTCGGCGATCTGCCGGATACCGACTTTCTTTTGCGCCATAGCGCCATTCGCCGCCTTTCGCGCGATCGGTTTTCCTCGCGTTCCTCGCCGCATCATGGGCGATTCATTTCTTTATACCACGTCGCCGCCCGCCTGTCAAGAAAAAGCAAAAATGTTTTGCATGGAAAACGGGAGGATCAGGCAATTTCTGACAAGTATGACGTCTGTTTGCGCGCCGGGACGCGCTGACGACCGTGGCGCGCTTTTGACACGATACCGGGATAAAGTGTCTTTGATATGACCGTAAACGACATAAAAAGCGACAAAAATGTGGTTTTTGTTGTTGACAGGCGCATTAATATGCGCTATAATGCGTGCGTCGAATTGCAGAAACGTTTTTGCATAACGATGGACGGGGCTTTGCCCCGACGGAACACCCGATCAACACGCGGAGGTATGCACATGAATCGACGCATTCGGACGGAAAACGGATGGGTTCGCGGACTGCCGGGAACCGACGCGCGCATTACGTCGTTTAAGGGAATCCCCTTCGCCGCGCCGCCGGTGGGGGATAACCGCTGGCGCGCGCCGCAGCCCTGTCAGGACTGGGAGGGCGATCTGCACGCCTACGAATTCGCCCCCATCAGCATGCAGGACGTGGGCAAGCCCGGACGCCAGAACTTTTTCCATCGGGAATGGGCGGTCGATTTCGAGCTGCCCATGAGCGAGGACTGTCTGTACCTGAATATCTGGACGCCCGTGGAGGGACATCCCATCGGCGTGGGCGAGCAGTTCCGCGAGACCGAGGACGAGCCGGTGCCCGCGCCCGGCAACCTGCCCGTGCTGGTGTGGTTTTTTGGCGGCGGTCTGCAGGTGGGCAACACCACCGAAATGACGCACGGGGGCGAGCGGCTTTCGCGGCGCGGCATCGTGGTCGTGACCGTCAACTACCGCCTGAACGTGTTCGGCTTCCTGACGCATCCCGATCTGGTTCGGGAAGCGCCCGACGCGCCGGCGAACTTCGGCCTGCTGGATCAGCAGTTCGCGATCAAATGGGTCAAGCGCAACATCGCGGCGTTCGGCGGCAATCCAGAAAACATCACCATCGGCGGGCAGTCCTCCGGCGGCACCGCCGTCTGCGCGCATCTCGCCAATCCCGACAACAGGGGATTGTTCCAAAAGGCGATCCTGACGAGCGGCATTTTCTTCCCGGCGTATTCCGTCCGCTCCTTCTTCCGCTCCGATCTGGCGGGCGCGCAGGAAAACGGCGCCGCGTTCCTCAAAAAGCTGGGCGCGGAGACGATCGCGGAGGCGCGGAAGATCGACGCCCGGACGATCCTCAACGCCTACATCGAGGGCAAGTATCCGCCCTTCACGTTCGGCAACTGCGTGGACGGCGCGTACTGCAAGGCGGCGGCGAACGACTGGTTCCTGCAGAAGGATCACGTGGAGTGCCCGCTTTTCGTGTCCTCGACCAATACCGAAATGATCATGTCCCCGCGCGGCGTCGAGGATTCCGCCTCGCTGCGCGCGCTTGCCGAACAGCTTCCCGGCGTCGACGCGGACGCCTTCATGCGCGCCTTTGACGGCGCGGACGACGCGCAGAGCATCAAGGAAAAGGGCGCGATATCGGGCATCGATCTGGCGATCCACTGCATGAGCGCCATCCTGCGCGACAAAAACCCCATCTGGGCGGCGCAGTTCTCCGGCGAGATTCCCGGCTGGGATCATCCCGGCGCATATCATTCGTCCGATCTGTGGTTCTACTTCGAAACGCTGGCGAACTGCTGGCGGCCCTTCGTCGGCAAGCATTACGACATCGCGCGCAAAATGTGCGACTGCTGGGCGAAATTCATGTGGTCCGGCAGCCCGAACGGCCGGGGCACGGACGGACTCGCGCTCCCGGACTGGGAGAAAACGACGCCCGAAAAACCTGTCCGGATGGCGTTCGGCGACGAAGCCGCCGTGCGGGACAACCCGCCGTCCGAATTGATGCGCGTGCTGATCGACGCGTACCTGAACACGCATAAGGCTGCGGAATAACGCCGGATAAAGAGGTGAGACAGGTGTCCGTAATCAATCAGGCCCGTCCCTTGCCGCTCAAGAGGCGAATGAGCAAGGCGGCGCGATTCATCCCTCTGTATCTGATGATGCTGCCGGGATTCGCGTATTTCATCATCAATAACTATCTGCCGATGCCCGGCATCATGATGGCGTTCCAGAAGTACAAGTACACCAAGGGGATCTGGGGCAGTCCGTGGTGCGGGCTGAAAAACTTCACCTTCCTCGTCAACAGCAACGATCTGACGCTGCTGGTGCGAAACACCGTGCACTACAACCTTGTGTTCATGGTGCTGGGCACGGTGGCGGCGGTGACGGTCGCCGTCCTGCTCAACGAGGTCAGGAGGAAAAAGCTCCAGCAGACATTCCAGACGCTCATCCTCATCCCGCATCTGCTCAGCTATGTCATCATCACCTACATCGTCTACGCGCTGTTCGGCGGCGAGTACGGCATGATCAACAAATCCATCCTGCAGCCGCTGGGCATCGCGCCGGTTTCATGGTACACCGAGGATCAGCACTGGCCGGTCATCCTGACCTGCGTGCACCTGTGGAAATCCTTCGGGTACAGCAGCATCCTGTACTACGCCACGCTGGTGGGCTTCGATCAGACCTATTACGAGGCGGCGGTGGTGGACGGCGCGACGACGATGCAGTGCATTTTCAGGATCACCCTGCCGCTCCTCAAGCACGTGATCATCACCATGACGCTGTTTTCCATCGGGCATATCTTCACCTCCGATTTCGGGCTGTTCTATCAGGTGCCCATGAACTCGGGCATGCTGTACAACACCACCAGCACGCTGGACACCTATGTGTACCGGGGCTTGCTCGAGGACAACAACCTCGGCCGCGCCTCGGCGGCGGGCTTCTTCCAGGCCATCGTCGGCTTCCTGTGCGTCATTTCCGCCAACGCGCTGGTGCGCAGGGTGGAATCGGACAGCGCGCTGTTCTGAAGAAAGGGGGACATGAAACGTGTATTCCAAAGCCGCTCAATGGGTCGCGATCGTCGTCTTCATTTTTCTGTCTCTCCTTTGCGTGATCCCGCTTCTTTTGGTCGTCACCTCCTCCTTCACCTCCGAGAAGGCGCTGTACAGCTACGGCTATTCGCTGTTCCCCTCCGAGGTCAGTCTGGGCGCGTACCAGTACCTGCTCGCGTCCAAGGATAAGCTGCTGCGCTCCTACATGCTGTCCTTCGTGGTGACGGCGATCGGCACGTTCAGCAGCGTGACCATCACCGTGCTGTTCGCCTATCCGCTTTCCAACAAGAACCTGCCCGGCCGCAATTTCATCTCGTTCTTCATTTTTGCGACCATGCTGTTCAACGGCGGCCTGATCCCCACCTATCTGGTCTACTCGCAGCTTTTGCACATCAAGGATACCCTGTGGGCGCTGATCGTGCCGCGACTGCTCTTGAGCGGGTTCTCGGTCATTCTGGTGCGCACGTACCTGACCACCAACATCCCCGTTGAAATCCTCGACGCGGCGAAGATCGACGGCTCCTCCGAAATGCGCACGTTTTTGAGCATCGTCATCCCCCTGTCGCTGCCCATCCTCGCCACCATCGGCTTCATGACCGGCCTGTCCTATTGGAACGACTGGCAAAACGGCCTGTACTACCTCGTGCGCAGAACCGATCTGTTCACCATTCAAAACCTGCTCAACCGCATTCTCGCCTCGGCGGACGCGCTGCGCAACAGCGCCACCAACGAAATGCTCCAGCAGGGCTTTGAGATCCCCAGCGTCGGCAGCCGGATGGCGATCTCGGTGTTCGCCATGCTGCCCATGCTGATCATCTATCCTTTCTTCCAGAAGGGATTCATCAAGGGCATTACAATCGGAGGTGTGAAGGGATGAAACTGGATATCAACGATCAGGTCATTATTGACGATACCTTTAGTTATCTCAAGGTGAGCGATCAGGTGTACCGCATCGTCGTGGACCGCAAGTACTGCAACACCGAATTGGTGATCGGGCGCGACAGGGCGGCCGCCATCGATTTCGGGTTCGGCTTCGGCGATATTCCCGCGGCGATCCGCACGCTGACCGACAAGCCGCTTCTTCTGTTCAATACGCACAGCCATATCGATCACATCGGCGGCAACGGCCAGTTCAGCCAGCCCATCTATATGGGTCAGGAGGACATCGACGCCATCAACGCGCATCCCGGCTCCCCGTCCTTCCGGCAGCACATGTGGGACGACCGCATCAAGCGCCTCGGCCCCGATTCGGTGCGGGGCACGGACAAGGAGGAATTCCTGAATCGCGGCGTCGGGCAGCTGGTTCCCTGCGGCGAGGGCGACGTGTTCGATCTGGGCGGGCTGACCCTTCGCGTGATCAACACGCCGGGGCATTCCGCCGGCGGGCGCACCTTCTACATCGAGGAATTGGGCATTCTATACACCGGCGACGCCGTGTTCGCCTGCACGCTGTGCTTCGGGCGCGGCTCGTCCAACCGCCAGAAGCACGCCGCCAGCCTGCGCCATCTGCTGGAGTTCCCCTTCACCGATTGCCTGTCCGGGCACTACATCGAATCCTTTGACCGTGATTTCATCCGTCACGCGCTGCGCGTGGCCGAAACGGCGGACTACGCCACCGGCATTCCCCTGCGCAACCCGATCGACAGCAGCGCCCGCATCTGCTTCCCGCCGGACGAACGCCCGTCGGAGGAATACATCCAGCGCATCAAGGACGGCGATCACGGTCTGGACAATCAGGTCTGGGCGATCGCGCTGTCCGAGTAACGCGCCTCACATTGAAACTGTCTTCTGCGGAAGATAGCGATAACATCACCATACGAAAGGAAGGTATCCCCATGAAAAAAGGCATCGCGCTCCTGCTGGCCGCACTGATGCTGCTGGCGCTGCTCCCCGCCATGGCGGACGAACAGGTCACCATCCGCATCAACACCTGCATCGTGTTCAGCGATCTCAGAGACCGTCCCATGATTGAGGAACAGCTCAATCGTCAGCTCGCCGACAAAGGCTATGACTTCAAGGTTGAAATCGTGCCCTTCGATTACGGCAGCTACGCCCAGCTCGTCAAGCTGGCCGTGTCCGACGGCTCGGTTGACATTTTCAACATGTTCGGCGCCATTCCCCTGTCCGTCGCGGCGGACGAGGAATCCATCGCCTGTCTGGACGATCTGCTGAACGAGTACGGAAAAGAAACGCTCAAATTGATCGAGCCGATGATCAATACCGTCAAGGTGGACGGGCACATCTACGCCTGCCCCGCCATCGGCAAGATCTCCAAGCGCAACTGCTTCCTTTATAATAACGAAATGGCGAAGGAAGCCGGCTTCGTCGCCGAGAACGTCGTGGACTACGACACGCTGACGACCGAGCTGCTCAAGGTCAAGGCGAAATTCCCCGAAGTGGCGATGGTTTCGACCGGTTTCGGCGGCATGTGGTTCTGGCCCAACATGGACACGCTGGGCAACGATAACTTCTATGCCTGCCTGATTCTGGACGACAAAGCCGAGGCGAAGGTCGTCAACTACTACGAAACCGACACCTACAAGGCGGACATCGCCCGCGCCAAGGTCTGGGGCGACAACGGCTTCTTCGTCAAGGACGCCATCAACGGCCAGAACGCGCCCATGGCGCTGTGCGGCCAGAAACTGTCCTTCGGCTGCTTCACCGACAACGTCAGCCCCGCCGATGTCATCGAGAGCAGCGCGAGCGGCTATGACTTTGAAATCGGCTGCGTGACCGCCGAAGACGCGCCTTGGGCGACCACGGTGACGGCGGGCGGCTATGCCTGGTGCATCACCGAAAAGAGCGAGCATAAGGCGGAAGCCATGCAGTTCCTGAACCTCCTGTTCAGCGACGCCGAAATTTCCCGCACCATGATCAACGGCATCGAGGGCGTGCACTACAAGGTGCTCGAGGACGGCAGCTGCGATTATCCCAGCCCCGACATCAACTCCCGCAACATCGGCTGGGCGAGCCCGGGCGGCTTCATGCCCAACTCCTGGATCGCTTATCCCAGAACGCCGCTCACCCCCGCGACCTACGAGCGCTATGCCGAGGGCAACGCGGAATGCTTAAAGAGCCCCGGCTTCGGTTTCCTGTTCAACGCGGTTGAGGTGAACGATCAGATCGCCGCCTGCAACAACGTCTGCTCCAAGTACCTCGCGCCGCTGATGCTGGGCATGGGCGGGGACGAAATGTACAACGAATTCATCAACGAGCTCAAGCGCAACGGCGTGGACGACATCATCGCCGAAAAGCAGAAGCAGCTCGACGAGTGGCTCAAGAACCAGTAATCATCGTTTTCTCTGAAACGGTTATCGCTCCCCGGTCTGCCGTCGCGCCGGCAGACCGGGGATTCCCTGAAGGCGTTTTATTGGCGTGGCGCGAATCGGCGGAGAGGGGACTATCACGATGTTGAGACAGACAAAGACAGAAAACGGGCAGGTGCGCGGAATCCCGTCGTCCGATCCGCTTGTGACCGTCTATCGCGGGATTCCGTTCGCCGCGCCGCCGGTGGGCGAATTGAGGTGGCGCGCGCCGCAGCCCGCGTCCGATTGGGCGGGCGTGCGCATCTGCGATACGTTCGGCCCGATCTCCATGCAGGAAACGCCCGGCGTCGTTCCGCATTTCTATACGAAGGAATGGTACGTCGATCCCGAAACGCCCATGAGCGAGGACTGCCTGTACCTGAACGTGTGGACGCCCGCCCGCGAAGCGGGGGAGCGCCTGCCCGTGATGATCTGGTTTTTCGGCGGCGGCATGACGGCGGGGAACACGGCGGAGTACGAGTTTGACGGCGAGCGCATCGCCAAGCGCGGCGTCGTGATGGTCTCGGTCAATTACCGATTGAACGCGTTCGGCTTCCTCGCGCACCGCGAACTGACGGCGGAGGGCGACGCGCACGGCGAGCCGGGAACCAATTTCGGCCTGTTGGATCAGCACGCCGGCATTCGCTGGGTCAAGCGCAATATCGGGCATTTCGGCGGCGATCCCGACAACATCACCATTTTCGGCCAGTCGGCGGGCGGCCGCGCGACATGGATGCAGATCGCGTCGCCCGCGAACAAGGGGCTGTTCGGCAAGGCCATCGTGCAGTCGGGCGGTCTCGGCGGCGGCATTACCAATTATCCGCGCCGCGAAGACATGGAATTGTGCGGCGAAACGTACCTTGAATACCTCGGCGTCCGTTCGATTGCGGAGGCGAGAAAGATCCCCGCGAACGAACTGATGCGCAAAACGCTTGCGTACCGGGGACATCGCTGGGGCCCGAACATCGACGGCAAATTCCTGCCCGTGTCGCCCATGCAGGCGGTCGCCTCGGGGCGGATCAACGACGTGCGCCTGCTCATCGGCTGCACGGCGGACGAAGCGCAGGGCTTCCGCATGGGCGAAGATATGGATACCTTCACCGCGCGCGCGAAAAAGGCGTACGGCGCGGATTACGATACGTTTATCAGGATTTCGGGCGTCGATTCGCGGGAGAAGCTTGCGGCGTACTACGCCAGCCCCGCGTTCAGCATTTTTGAGAAGGGCAATTCCTTCGCCGTGTGGCATTTTGACGCGCAGGGCAGGCCGCCCGTCTATCTCTATCGCTTTTCGCCCGATATACCGGGGGAGGATCACGCGGGCGCGTTCCATTCCTCCGATCTGTGGTTCGTGTTTGAAACGCTGCAAAAATGCTGGCGGCCCTTCCAAGGCAGGCATTACGATCTGGCGCGCGTCATGTGCAACTACTGGACGAATTTCGCCAGATCGGGCGATCCCAACGGCCCGGACAACGACGGTGCGCCGATGCCCGTCTGGACGCCGGCGAGGATCGGCGACTGGCATGTGCAGTCGCTGTCGGACAAGATACGCGATCTGTCCGGCGAGATCGATCCGCTTTTGCGGTTTGAAATTGAGTACCTGACGCGCGAAACCGAGAGAATCGAGGGCGGACGCCCGTGAACAGCTTCATTGTAACGGATAAGAAATTCTACAAAACGGCGGCCGTGCTGTCCGCGCCGGTGATCCTGCAAAGCATGATCACCATCGGCGTGAACATGCTGGACACCATCATGCTGGGCAAGTTCGGCGAGATCCAACTGTCCGCCTCGTCGCTCGCCAACAGCTTTGTCGCCATTTACCAGATCCTGTGCATGGGCATCGGCGGCGGCGCCGCCGTATTGACGGCGCAGTTCTGGGGCGCCAAGGATGTGACCGCCATCCGGCGCATCACGGCGCTCATGCTGCGCATCAGCATGGGCATCGCGTGCCTGTTCACCGCCGCTGCGCTGCTCATGCCCGAGACCATCATGCGCATCTATACGCCCGATCAGGCGATCATCGACGCCGGCGTGCATTATCTGCGCATTATTTCGCCCACCTTCATCATGACGGGGCTGACCATGACGCTCAACATCGTGCTGCGCTCGGCGCGCGAGGTCAAGCTGCCGCTCATCATGGCGATCATAACGTTCTTTACCAATCTGTTCTTCAACTGGGTGTTCATTTTCGGTCAGTTCGGGATGCCGCGCATGGAGATTCGCGGCGCGGCGCTCGCCACGGTCATTGCGCGCTTGATCGAAACGACCGTCATCCTGTGGTATGTGTTCGGCAGGGACAAACGCATCGCCCTTAAGTTCCGTCACCTGGTCGAGCCGTGCAGGGAGTACCTGCCCAAATACATCAAGTACAGCGCGCCGGTCATTCTCTCGGATTTCCTGTTGAGCCTCGGCAACACCGGCGTCACCATCATCATGGGACACTTGAGCGCTTCCTTCGTGGCGGCAAACTCGATTGTCGCCTTGACGGTGCGCCTGTCCACCGTGATGAATCAGGCCTTCGCCGGCGCGGGCAGCATCATGACGGGCAACACGCTGGGCGAGGGCAAGACTGAGCTGGCGCACAAACAGGGCATTACGTTCCTGTTGATGAGCCTGCTGCTGGGCTTGCTGGCGAGCGGGATCATCCTTGTGTTCTGCCCCATGATCATCGGCGCGTACAACGTGACCGAGGAAACGAGGGACATCGCGTACAGCCTCATGTCCTCGGTCGCCATCATGGTGGTGTTTCAGGCGACACAGTCGATGCTGACCAAGGGCGTGCTGCGCGGCGGCGGCGACACCAAGTTCCTGATGATCGCCGACGTCGCCTTCCTGTGGCTTTTGTCAATCCCGCTGGGCGCGCTGTCTGCTTTCGCGTGGAACATGAGCCCGTTCTGGATCTACTTGTTCATGAAGATCGATTACTTCTGCAAAACGGTCTGGTGTACCGTGCGCCTGATGGGCACGAAATGGATCAAAACGGTCGCGCGGCCGGCGCGGACGGAACAACGGGACGCGTGCTGAACGGAATCGCAGGATTCAGCAAGCGTGTGGGACGCAAAAAGGCGCGGAGGCCTGTCGCTCCGCGCCTTTTCATTGGATTGTGCCGCTTTACGGCTGTTTCCGCGATTATTCCGTGAAATCCACCGTGTAGTTGACCGCGCCGTGATCCTTGAACACATGAACGGTTGTGATTCTGATCGCCAAGATGACGCAGTTTTCATCCTGCTCGTTGTTCGCGGCGTCGTACCAGTCGGCGAACGCCTTGCGCAATTTATCGCGCAGCGCGGCGTTTTCGGGCTTCATCACCCAGCCGAGGTTTTCGCCGATGCCGTCTCCCGAGTAATCGCCGAAGTGGAAGGCGAACGCCACGGAGGGGTTCTGCTCGATTTGTTTGATTTTGTTGGATTTCCCGTAGGTGGTGACGTAGAACGCGCCGTCCTCGTAGATCGCGTCCACCTCGCGGACGGCGGGACGCGGCTTGCCGTCGGCGGCCGTTTCCAGCGAAACGGTGGAGAGAATGAGCACGTTGTCCTTGCAGCCGCCGTAGTTCTCCTCGAGCATTTTGCGGGTTTCCTCGCGTCGGTCCATGATGTGATCCTCCCTATGTATGAATATGGTTGATGCGCGTCGTTCGCGCCGTTATCCCAGCACCATGACGAGCGTTCCGGCGGTGATCAGCACCGAGCCGATCAGCGATTTGACCGTGAATTGCTCGCGCAGGAACACAAAGGCGAGAATGAGCGTGATCACGACGCTCATTTTGTCGATCGGCACCACTTTGGACGCCTCGCCCATCTGCAGCGCCTTGTAATAACACAGCCATGAAACGCCCGTCGCGACCCCCGACAGGATCAGGAAAAGCCAGCTCTTCTTGCCGATCTCGTGAATGCCGCTCTGCCCGTTCGTGAGGAACACCATGCCCCACGCCATCGCCAGCACGACGAGCGTGCGGATCGCCGTGGCGAGGTTGGAATTGACGCCCTGAATACCGATCTTGGCGAGAATGGTCGTAAGCGCCGCGAACACGGCGGACAGTATGGCGAACACCAGCCACATGGGCGATCCTTCTTTCGTTTTTCATGATGAGGTCGGCGCGCCGCAGCAAGGCCCGGTCCGTGTTTCCTCCTGCATAGACGGCGCGGCGCCGAACATAAAATAGCGCATTCGCGGCGCGTTGTCAACTGTCCGCCCGCGCCCTCGCCGCGCGCGGCGGCAGGGGGCGCTTGCAGGATTCGTCCGACGTTTTTTCATTTGCGCCGCGACGCCTTCCGGCGTTTCCGACCGTCAAGCGGACAAAGCCAAGGCGCGCCGCCATTCCCTGCGCACGCGCGTCGGCGGCGGCTGCGGGCGCGGCGGGCGAATCGCCGTTTGCGCATAAAATATTGTCGAAAAATGCAAATTTGCCCGCATATCGACGCGCGTTCGTTTGACATTCCGATCGATAATGAGTATAATCATTTTTGTTGTATCAGCCGCGGCGGCCGCGGGCGCGGCACGAACAGGAGGCATCCGATGAATTCCAGATTCGCGCTATACTTGATAAAACGGTTGGGCATGGCGCTGTTGACCGTTCTTTTGGTCGTCGTCATCACGTTCTTCACCATGCACGCCATTCCCGCCAGCCCCTTCGCCTCCGAAAAAGCACGCTCGGACGAAACCATCGCCGCGCTGGAAGCCAAGTACGGCTTCGACAAGCCCGTGGGCGTTCAATTTCTCAACTATCTCAAGGGCGTCGTGCAGTTTGATTTCGGTCTGTCCACCGCGTGGGTGGGGAACACCGTGTTCGACTTGATCAGCGACGCGTTCGGCTATTCGGCGCGCATCGGGTTCGCGGCGGCGCTGATCGCCATTGTGCTGGGCATTGTGCTGGGCACGATCGCCGCGCTCAGCCGGGGCAAGTGGCCCGACAAGGTGATTCAGGTGGTGACGACGGCGCTGGTGTCCATGCCGTCCTTCGTGATGGCGACGCTGCTCCTTTTGTTTTTCGGCCTGCAGCTTCGCTGGTTCACCACCATCGGCAGTCAGCCGGGCGGGCTGGTGCTGCCCACGATCGCTTTGAGCCTGTACCCGATGGCGTACATCACGCGTCTGGAGCGCTCCAGCATGCTCGACGTGCTCGGGCAGGATTACGTGCGCACGGCGCGTGCCAAGGGGTTGCCGCAGAACAAGGTGATCTACAAGCACGCGCTCAAGAACGCGCTCAGCCCCGTCATTACCTACGCCGGCCCGATGATGGCGTACATCCTGACGGGCAGCATGGTGGTCGAAAACATCTTTTCCGTTCCCGGGCTTGGCAGGCTGTTTGTCAACAGCATGCTGCGCACCGACTACATGATGATCATGGGCGTCACGATTTTCCTGGCGACGATGATCGTTCTCATGAATTTCCTCAGCGATATTCTGTATAAAGTCATGGACCCCCGAATTGATTTGAGGTAAGGTGAACGTCATGCAAAACGACAGGCCTGTCAAGAAAAACCCTTTGAGCTTTCAGATCGATCCGGATTTGTTCCGCCCTGCCAGCGACGAGGAGAAGGCGCAGCAGGCGCAGATGCGCGAATCGGTGTCCTTTATGCGCGACGCCATGCGCCGCCTGCGCCGCAATAAGCTGGCGATGACCTGCCTGTTCGTTCTGATTCTGATCGCGCTCATCGCCTTTATCGTCCCCAGCTTTTATCCCTATTCCTATTCCAAGCAGGACGTGTCCGCCAAACATTTGAAGCCGTTCCAGTATTCGGTCAAGGAACAGGCCAAGATCGCCAAGGGGCAGGATTTGTTTCCGCACATCATGGGCACCGATTCGCTCGGGCGCGATTACGCCATCCGCGTAATCTACGGCACGCGTATTTCGCTGACGGTCGGCCTGCTCGCGGCGGTCGTCGTGGTCATCATCGGCATTCTGTACGGGGCGATCTCGGGGTATTTCGGCGGCAAGGTCGATATGATCATGATGCGTATCGTCGATATCATCTATTCGCTGCCCGACGTGCTGATCGTCATTCTGCTTTCGGTGGTCATCAAGGATCTGATCAACGGTTCGAGCAACCCGCTCATCGTGAAGCTGGGCGCGGGCATGATCAGCATCTTTATCGTGTTCGGGCTTCTGTACTGGGTAGGCATGGCGCGGCAGGTGCGCGGACAGATCCTGTCCATTAAGGAGCAGGAATACGTGCTCGCCGCGCGCGCCATCGGCGCCAAGCCCTCGCGCATCATCCGCAAGCATATGATCCCCAACTGCGTATCGGTCATCATCATCACGGCGGCTATGCAGATCCCCAGCGCCATTTTTACCGAGAGCTTCCTGTCCTTCCTTGGGCTCGGCGTGTCCATTCCCATGCCCTCGCTGGGTTCGCTGGCGGCCGAAGCGCGCGCCGGCCTCGCTTCTTATCCTTTCCTGCTGATCTATCCCGCCATGTCGATCTTCCTCATCGTGCTGTCCTTTAACCTTCTGGGCAACGGGCTGCGCGATGCGTTCGATCCCAAACTACGTTCCTGACAGTAAGGAGATACCACCATGCGGCTATTGGAAGTCAAGGATCTGCACACGACGTTTTTCACCCCGTCCGGCGAGGTCCGGGCGGTGGACGGCGTTTCGTTCAATCTGGACAGCGGGACGGTGCTGGGCATCGTAGGCGAGTCGGGCAGCGGCAAAAGCGTGACCGCGTATTCCATTTTGCAGATATTGTCGCATCCCGGCCGCATCGTGGGCGGCAGCGTGAAGTTCAAGGGTCAGGAGCTGGTCGGCGCGTCCGAGGAGGATGTCCGCAGGATTCGGGGCAACAAAATCAGCATGATTTTTCAGGACCCCATGACCAGCCTGACGCCGACGTTCACCATCGGCAACCAATTGATGGAAGCCATCCTGCTGCATACCGACCGCAACAAGGAGCAGGCGCGCGCGCGTGCGATTGAAATGCTGACGCTCGTGGGCATCAACGAGCCGGAAAAGCGCATCAAGCAGTACTCCTACGAGCTTTCGGGCGGGATGCGGCAGCGCGTGATGATCGCTATGGCGCTTGCCTGCGAGCCGGACATCCTCATTGCCGACGAGCCGACGACGGCGCTGGACGTGACCATTCAGGCGCAGATTCTCGAATTGATGACCGATCTGCAAAGAAAGCTGGGCATGGCGATCATCATGATCACGCACGATCTGGGCGTGATCGCCAGCATGTGCGACGAGGTGATCGTGATGTACGCCGGCCGCGTCTGCGAGCGCGGCACCGCCGATCAGATTTTTTATCATCCGCGCCACGAATACACCAAGGGGCTGATGCGCTCCATCCCCAACATGGACGACGACGAGAAAAACAAATTGGAGCCCATCGCGGGCACGCCCATCGATCTGCTCAACATGCCGTCGGGATGCGCGTTCGCGCCGCGCTGCGACAAGGCCATGAAGATCTGCCTGACCGCGCACCCGCAGGAGGCGTGGGTGGGGACCGATCATCTCTCGGCCTGCTGGCGAAACGTCAAGGAAGGCGTCGAACAGGGCGGCGTGGAAAGCGACGAGGAAGGCCGCATCACGCGCATCCATCTGATCGAGGAGGACAACGCCCGATGAGTACGCTGAAGGACGAGCGCAGCGCGCCCGCGCAGGACACGCTGCTGGAAGTGCGGGGGCTGAAACAGTATTTTCCCGTGACGACCGGATTCCTCAAGACCACGCTGCTCAAGGCGGTGGACGACGTATCCTTTTCCATCGGCCGCGGCGAAACGCTCGGGCTGGTGGGCGAATCGGGCTGCGGGAAAACGACGGTCGGCCGTTCGCTGATGCACTTGTACACGCCCACGGCGGGCGAGGTCTACTTCGACGGCGAGAAAATCGTGAAGGGGCCCAAGCTCGACGAGTTCCGCCGCCGCGCGCAGATGGTGTTTCAGGACCCCTATTCATCGCTCAATCCGCGCATGACGGTGGGCGACATCGTCGCCGAACCGATCGACGTGCATCATCTCTGCGCGACGCGGCAGGAGCGCGCCGAACGCATCAACGAATTGCTGCAATTGGTCGGGATTTCCAGCGAGCAGGGCACGCGCTACGCGCATGAGTTCAGCGGCGGCCAGCGCCAGCGCATCGGCATCGCCCGCGCGCTGGCGTCCAAGCCGGAGTTCATCGTCTGCGACGAGCCGGTATCGGCGCTGGACGTGTCCATTCAGGCGCAGGTCATCAACATGCTCGAGGAATTGCAGCAAAAGCTCGGGCTGTCCTACCTGTTCATCGCGCATGATCTGTCCGTCGTCAAGCATATTTCCAACCGCATCGCCGTCATGTATCTGGGCAAGATGGTCGAACTGGCGTCGGCGAACGAGCTGCATCGCAACCCCCTGCACCCCTACACGATTTCGCTTTTGTCCGCCGTGCCCATGCCCGATCCCGAGAAAGCGCGCAAAAACAAGCGCATCGTGCTGCACGGCGACGTGCCCAGCCCGCTTCACGTGCCCTCGGGCTGCCCCTTCCGCACGCGCTGCAGCCGCGCGACGCCGCGCTGCGCCGAGAGCATGCCGCCCTTTGCCGAGGTATCTCCCGGGCACTTCGCGGCGTGCCATTGCCTGTAAGCGTCCCCTGAACGTGCGCGGTCGCGATGCGGCGTATGCCCTGCGCCGCGTTCGGATCGCCGGTTCATCCTGACAATCAAACGCCCGCCGGCCGGCGCGGGCGTTTTGGTTTATTTGGATATTTCACGGATACGACTTGCAGTATTCTCTTTGTATTCGTTGTGTATTCGCTTGACATGAAGGACTGTATGTGATATTGTTCATATATTATCAAGCGGACTTTCCTTTACGCGCCCGGGGCTTCCGGCGGCGCGGGGGCGGGTACCGCGAAACGAGGAGGAACCCGAATGAAAAGATTGCTCGCAATACTGCTGGCGCTGACCATGATGATCGGTCTTGTTTCCGTCGCGTCCGCCGAGGGCAAATCCGTGTCCGTCTTCTACGGCGGCGGCACGCCCCAGTACACCGATCCGGCGCTCAACTCGGCGTCGAGCGGCTCCAACATCATCAAGCTGGGTCACGCCGGTCTGATGGGCTGGCAGTTGGTGGACGGCAAGCCCACGATCTCTCCCGAGCTGGCCGAATCCTACACCATCTCCGAAGACAAGACCGAATACGTCTTCACCCTGCGCGAAGGCCTCAAATGGTCGGACGGCAGCGATTTCTTCGCCAGCGACATCGTGAAGTCATGGGTCCGCGCGGCCTCGCCCGAACTGGGCGCCGACTACGCCTACATGTTCGACTACGTCGCCCGCAACGAGGACGGCTCGCTCGCCGTTGTCGCGGACGACGCGGCGCGCACCGTGACCGTCAAGCTGCCCGTGCCGCAGCTCTTCTTCCTCGAGCTGTGCGCCTTCCCCACCTACTTCCCCGTCAAGGCGGAAGCGGCGGACAATCAGGGCATATGGGCCGTCAATCCCGAAACCAACATCGGCATGGGCGCGTACAAAATGGTGAAGTACGCCGTGGACGACGTGATCGTCTTCGAGCGCAACCCCTACTACTGGAACGCCGACGCCGTGAAGATCGATACCGTCAACTGCTATCTGTCCGAGGACAACACCGCCATTCTGACGGCGTATGAGAGCAACGCGGCCTCGTTCATCAACGCCATCGACCCCGTCGAATACGACCGCTTGTACGCGACGTATCCCGGCGAGCTCGTCATGGGCGACTACATCGGCACCTACTATGTGCTCTTCAACGTGCACAAGGATCTCTCGCCCGCCGGCAAGACGCTGACCGTGCAGGAGCAGTCCAAGGCGCGTTTCGCGCTGGGCCAGATGGTCAACCGTCAGGATCTTGTGGACTATGTGACCATGGGCGGTCAGGCGCCCGCGATCGGCTTCCTGCCCAGCGGTCTGTCCGACGGCCTTAACACGAACGTCCGCGCGGCGGAAGGCTACGGCGCTTGGTATCAGGGCACGGCCACGCCTTCGGAAGAGAACCCCGACTACACCGTTGATCAGGTGGCTGCCTGCAAGACGCTGATCGAACTGGGCTACGGCTACACCGGCTCGATCGAGGGCGGCGACATCAAGTTCTTGGACGTCCCGGGCGTTGAGTTCTCCTTCAACAATTCCGGCGCGAACGCGGCGATCATCGCCTACGTACAGGAAACTTGGAACACCTTCGGCATTCCCAGCACCATCGGGCAGGAAGCCTGGGGCACGCTGCAGGCCAAGCTCAAGAAGGGCGACGGCGAAGTGTCGCGCATGGGCTGGATCGCCGACTTCAACGACGCGATCAACTTCCTTGAAATCTTCATCAGCAACAGCGGCAACAACTATCCGCGCCTTGGCAAGGATCTGGGCGATTACACCCGCAATACCGAGAATACCAAGGACGCCGGTCTCGGCGCGTACTGGGGATTCGAAGGCAACCAGACCTGGGCGGAAGCCTATGACGCGCTGGTTGACCGCGTGCGTGTGACCGAGGATATGCAGGAGCGCGCGGCGCTTTGCGCCGAGGCCGAGAAAGTCCTGATGGCTTCGGGCGGCGCGGCTCCCCTGTACTACTACACCAACCCCTACATGCTCAAGCCGAACGTCGAGAACCTGATCATGACCAGCACGGGCGACGTCATCTGGACGTACGCCGACATCAAGTAAGGGATTCATTTATCAGACATGAAGGGCTGCCGCGCATCGCGCGGCAGCCCTTTGCTTGTCCGTGACGAGCCGGACAGCCTGTTTTATGAATCCGACAGATCACGGGATCCCGGAAAACGGCTGATCAACGCGCTGAACGATCGGCTTTCGTCGCTTCGTCCAGCTCGGTCAGCATCTTCTGCCATGCGATCCTCACGTCCGCGTCCAGCCCGAACAGGCCGGTCGAGCCCATCACTAGCATATCGGCGCCCGCGTTCAGCAGCGCGCGGTAGGTGGTTTTGTTGCACGCGCCGTCGACCTGAATCAGATAGTGCCAGCCGTACCGCTCGCGCATTGCCCGCGCCTCGTCGATCTTTTCGAGCATTTGCGGGATGAACGGCTGTCCCGCGTATCCCACGTCCACCGTCATGATCGTCAATAGATCGACGCGATCCAGATAATGCCGGCAATAGGCGAGCGGCGTCGCCGGATTGAGCGCGACGCCCGCTTTGCAGCCGAGACGCGCGATCTGATTGAGCAGGCGGAAGGCGTCGGTGTTGATGGTTTCGGCGTGCATGGACAGGCATCGCGCGCCGTAATGAGCCAGCGATTCGATCCAGTCGCCGGGCGTCGTGGTCATCAGATGAACGTCCATCGGCTTTTGCGCGACCTTGGAAAACGCCTTGACCTGCGCCGGCGTGAGCGCGAGGTTTTTGCAGTAGTGCCCGTCCATCACATCGATGTGATACCAATCGGCGAGCGGGTTGAGCGCCGCGATTTCCTCGCCCGCGCGCATCAGATCCATGCACATGAGCGATGCCGACAGCAGGCAGCGCTTGTCGTCCGTTTGCGTCATTGCTTTTCCCTCACCAATCGGCTGATTTCCGCGACCGCCTTTTCGGCGTTGACCCGGACGGCGGCGCGGATGGGCGCGTCCTTAGAATACCGCTTGTCCACCGTCACGCCGCGCGTCATCTCGCCGCGCGTTTCGACGCGGATATCCTTCATTTCGTATTCGCACAGTTCGGGCGACAGCAGGCACATCAGCGCGAGCGGATCGTGCAGCGTCGGCAGGAAGGTATACTGCTCGAAAAAGCGCGTCATCTCGCCCTGAAGGCAGCGCATTTCGGCGCTGTCGCCCGCGACAAGCTCGAGCGCCTGCGCCTTCGTCAGCGTGCATTTCTCCGTCACGTCAAGCGGCACGAGCGTGATTTTCGCGCCCGAGCGCAGGACGATATCCGCCGCCTCGGGATCGCAGACAATGTTCCATTCGGGGTACGCGCGCGAGAGCATGCCGCCCATCGCGCAGATCGTCAGGTTGCCGGCGATTTGCGGCGACAGCAGGAGCGCCAGCGCGACATTGGTCATGGGACCAATTACGAGCAGCGTGACGGGCTTATCCTTCGCGGCTTCGGCGATATAGCGCGCCGCCGCGTTCTCGCCCGGGCGCTCGACGCCCCAGTCGCCGAACAGTGGACGTTCGGCGCCCGCGAACACTGGGATATCCCCGCGCCCGTAGCTCTTGAGCATGTTCCGGATGATGCCCGTCCGCCACGCGCAGCCGGCGTAGACCGCCGTGACCGCCAGAATATTCAGATCCTTGGCGTGCAGCGCCATGGACAGCGCCAGCGCGTCGTCGATATCGCCGCCGATATCGGTATCAAAGATGAGATCGATCATGATGGCTCCTCTCCGGGGACGCCGACGGAGCCGCGCAGCACGAGCGTCGGTTCGAAGGTTTCCGCGCACGGCTCGGTCAACTGTCCCTGAATGCGTTTATAAAGCATGGACGCCGCCGCCACGCCCATATCGTACACGGGCGATTTCACGGTCGTGAGCGGCGGGTCGAGAATGTCCGAAACGAAGATATCGTCATAGCCCACGATGGAGATATCCCGCGGCACCTTCATGCCGCGCTGCCGGACCGCCTGATACGCGCCCACGGCGATCAGGTCGTTGCCGCACAGGATGGCGGTGATCGAAAGCCCGCGGCTGAGCAGAAGCTGCGTTTTTTCGTAGCCCGACTGCACGGTGTACGCGCCCATCTCGATCATCAGCGGATTGATCGCGGCGCCCGCCGCGGCCATGGCGTCGCGGTAGCCGCGCAGGCGCGGGTTCAATTCGTCGGACACGTAGCCCTGACCCGATATGAACGCGATGCGCCTGTGCCCCGCGCCGAGCAGATGCTTGGTCATGCGGTGCACGCCCGAGTAGTCTTCCACCGTGACGCAGTAATCGGCGGAGGCGGCGTGGCTGTCCACCACGACGTAGGGAATGCCATGCTGGGTCAGCAGTTTGATGTTGCTTTCCACCGTGCGCTCGTTGCCCACCAGCATGACGCCGTCGGCGTGATAGCCCGCCAGCGTGGTGATATAGCTGATCTCCCTGTCCTGTCTTTCGTCGGTGCTGAACATCACCGTGACGTAGCCCGCCGGCTCGCAGAAATTGGTGACGCCGCGCGCCATTTCCGCGTAGAACGGGTTGGCGACGCTGGGCAGCAGCAGGCCGACGATGTGGCTTTTGCGCTCCGCCAGTCCCTTCGCCATGCGGTTGGGGTAGTAGTGCTTTTCCCGCGCGATGGCCAGCACGCGTTCCTTGGTATCGGCGCTGACCTTGCGGAAATCACCGTTGAGCACCTTGGAAACGGTGGTCGTCGATACGTTTGCCGCGCTCGCAATCTCTCTGAGGGTCGTCATCCGGCCTCACTCCCGTGCCATATCGTGGATCTCAATGATCAATTCGTACAGTCCGCTCTTTTTGCGCTCGCCGCGCAGCAGGTTTTGCAGCGTGTTCGCCACGCGCAGCGCGAGCTTGTTCCCGCCCGGCTTGACGGCGTCCGTGATGTCCAGACGATAGGGATTCCACAGGCAGGCGCCCATTTCCTGCCCGTTGACCGTCAGGGAGAACACGTCGTCGCCGACGTCCGCGCGCAGGAACACCCGCTTGCCTTCGCACGGCGGCAGATCGACCGTCGTTTCATAGACGGCGGCGGCCGAAAGGAAGGGATAACCCTGCTTTGTCAGATCGCCCGGCGATACGACGCCCTTTTCCCTGACGATGACGTCGCCGTCCGACAGCGCGAAGCTGCCCACGATCTTCAGATTGTCAAGCAGGCCGGCGTTGCGCTGGGACACGCGCATCATGATCACGACGACGTTGTCGCCCGGCATTGTTTCCTTGGCGATGGAGACGGCGCCGATTTCGGCGTCCAGATAGCTGCGGACGGGCTTTTGCGTGATGGCGTGACCGTTCACGTACAGTGCGTATTCGTCGCATTTGAAGCCGTCAATGAGCAGCGAAAGATCGTCCGGGATATACTCGGCGCGGAAAAACGCCTTGAAGCAGACGTCGGCGGGGTAGGATTTGTCCTTGCGCTCCTCGGGCAGTTGAAGCTCCCACACGCCCATGCGGAAGGGCAGCATGTTCGCGTCGAACGCGGGCGATTCGACGTCCTCGTGCGAACGGCCGTCGGTGTTGACATACCCGAGCCAGCGGTCGATCACCAGCGCGTTGGGCGTGTCGTGCGAGAATCGCATGTCGCCCGTGACGGCGATCACGCGCGAGGGCGTCTTTTCATAGCCGACGGCGACGCCGTTTTCGATGCCTGTGACGACGATCCCGGCGCTTTCGACATGCGCCTGTCCCGCGTAGGGCGAGGCGGACAGCATGAGCGATCCCACCGATTCGATGGTCTTGCGGAATTCGGTGAAGCCGTCCCTGTGCAGGTAAACGTACTGCGGTTCAATGCCGCCGCTCATGAGATCCCAGTTTTCAATATACCACTGTCCGCGCAGGCGGATGGTCAGCTCGCGCTTTTCGTGCGTGGGGTTGACGAGGAAGAAGAGATCCTGCCCGTCCTTCTGGCGGTGGAGGTAGAATACTTCGTCCGAATCGATCTCGATTTCGGGGGTCACGCAGGAAAGAATGACCTCCTTGAGCGCCTGTTCGCGGTTTTCTCCGGCGAACGGCGGCGTCCATATCGTTTTGCCCGCGCCCACGCGCCGGACGGATACTTCGCTGACGCGCGTTTCGCCGCGCGCGAACGCTTCGGCGGTGCTTGGACCGTCCGTGCCGAACAGCGCGCGAATCTTTTCGTCGGGCGAATCCTGATCGTCCACGAACGCGGCGGGGAGCAGCGTATCGGCGATCACGCTTCCGCCCGCCCGGACGAAGCGCTCGAGGGTGTCCAGCGTCTGCCGCTTGATATGCGTGGCGGCGGGCAGCAGCAGGCATTCGTAGCGCTCGCCGCGCACGGTGAGCGCGCCGTCCTCGACGCCGCATTCGTTGAGCACGTCCTCGTCGATGTAATCGAAATCGATGTGCAGGCGGAGCAGGCGGTCGGTGATGTAGGTAAACTCGTCCTGAATGAGCGCGGAGACGGCGTCGGCGGACTGCGGACGGTAGTGCGCCCAGATGCTGGCGATGGGGTAGAGCATACAGACCTTGGCGACGTGGTTTCCGCCCGTCGTCAGGTAGCCGATGCGCGAGAGATAATCGTTGAAGCGCTTGTACTCGGGCCACCAGGTATGATGATAGAACATGGAGGGCGGCCAGTCGCGCTTGCGCTCGCCCTCGATGGAGTAATGGAAACCGTGCGGGTTGAAAATGCTCACGCCCAGCACGTATTCCCAGTCGGCGATCCATTTCATGCGCTCCATCGTGCAGTCCCAGTACGCGCCGCCCATGCTCTCGCACAAAAGGCGAACCGAGCCGAAATGATGCGCCGCCGAGGACGCGATCTTGATGGCGACGTGCTCGTTCATCATGTCGCGCGTGCCCACGCGCGGGTAGAGGTGATCGACGCCCACGATGTCCATGTGGCGGAGCATGTGGAACAGGTTGCCGCCCGTGCGCGCGTGCAGGCGCAGGACTTCCTCAAAGAGCAGATGTCCCGTGAACACCGTGCCGTTCTCGCGGCACCAGTCGGCGATCGTTTTGTAGTAGCATTCCTCGTACTGATCGCTCAGGCAGCTCCAGAAATCGTAGCGTACCTGCGCGGTGTCGCCGCCGAAATCGTAGAACAATTTGGGAAGCTGCGATTTGAGATCGTAACCCCGGCGAGACTGGAAGATGGCGAACATATCGCGCGACCACGGGATGATGAAGTTGTCCCGAGCGACCTCGAAATAGTGCATGGCCGGCTCGTCGGTATAGAAGCCGTGCAGCTTGCCGCGCAGGTCGCCGCCCATCGCCTCCTTGTATTTCTCGTGCACCATCGAGAGGAATTCCTTCGTCGTTTCGGGATTCAGCACGTCGGCGTACCAGCTCGCCCTGCGCTCGATGAAATAGCAGGTGCGCCACGGACCCTGCGGCGATTCCCATGTGATCACCTTGTCAAAGGCGAGGTTGGGCATGAGATCGACATAGCGGAAGTTTTTCTCCTGAAGATCCTTCATCAGGATGGCGCAGCAGTAGACCGGCTCGGATTGCTCCAGATCGGTGTACCGGCTGTCCGTGCCTTCCATGAACACGAAAAGCTGCCCCGGCACTTCGCCCTCGACCATTTCCAGATAGCGCTGCGTCAGCTCGGGGCGCTTTTTCATGATCTGCTGCCCCGCCGTGCCGCTGGGCCAGTTGTATTCGTCGTAGATCCAGATTTGCAGTCCCAGCGCCTCCGCCTTTTCCACCGTGAAGCGCACGCGGTCGAACCAATCCTCCGTCAGATAGCCCACGGTGTTCAGAATGCCGAAGCGCGCGTGGAAGAAGATGCCCGGGATGCCCTTGCGCTTGTATTCGGCGAGCTGCCACGCCATTTCGTCGTAGTCCATGCCGCCGTTGACAAACCAGAACGGCATGATGCCGAACTCGGGAATGGTGGCGGCGAAGTCGGCGCGGGTGAGCGGCGCGCCGTTCACGATGATCGAATCCTTCATGTTGTTTCCTCTTTCTTGCGGAGCCATTGATTGATCTGCGCACGTTTAGTTCATGGGATTCCTTATTCCAATACGATCGCGGCGTAGACGGGCACCGGCGGCAGCGCGACGCGCAGGATATCGCCCTCGCGGACGGCCGCGAGCGGCGTTTCGCCCTCCACCGTCAGCATGCGCGCCGATTGCGCCGCCGTGCGCGCGTACAGCGTGACGTTTTCCGCCTTGCGCACGGCGTCGGCGGCTTCGTCGTAATCGTAGTTGAGCAGGTGGACGACCTCGGTATCGGGCGTTTTCACATGCTGCATTCCCAGCGCGGCGTTGTCCAGCCACGCGCCGCGAACGGGCAGATACGCCTCGTCAAAGCGCCGGATAAAGCCCTCGACGGCGTCGCGCTTGCTCTCGCCCGAATCGTCAAACGTCACCGCGCGCCCCTTGTACGCGCGCAGCGCGGCGCGCTGGGCGTCGGTCAGGCGCTCGCAGTTGGGCAGCACGACCACGTCGTAGCCGTTCAGATCGCACGCGCCGTCGGGGCACAGTTCGCCGTCGCCGAAAATCAACACGTCGTAGCTCACCTGCCGGTCGGACAGCGCCTTCGCCGCCTCCCAGAAGGGATGGCGCGGCGCGTCGTGCGCGTTCAGATCCTTGGGATTGTAAAAGAGCATGCTGTTGCCGCCGCCCTCGATCTCGCCCGAATACCCGTTGACCGTCTCGCGCCAGTAGTTGTTCGGCCACGAGTACACGACGGCGACCGACGACGTTTTGCCCTTGGGGAACAGGCTTTCATGCGACGATAGGAAGTCCTGCACCCGCGTCGTCGCCTCGCGCGGCGGGCAGAAAGCGTCCTTGATGGTGTTGCCCATCCAGCCGCCGTAGGGCACCGACATATTGACGCCGTACACCGACGCCTCGAGCAAAAAGAGCTGATAAACCTCGTACGCCTTGCCCCGGTTGAGCTTTTCGAGCAATTCGGGGATCATGCCGCCGTAGGGGTTTTCGGCGACGATCACGGGCTTGCCGCCGCCGAAGCCCGCGCAGTAGCGGTAAAAATACGGCTGGCGCAAAAGCGTCGATTTCATTTCGGTGATGATCACGTCCGCCTGTTCGCGGATGGGCAGATAGACGGGCATCAGATTGAAGAAATTGCCCGAAATGAGCACGGGCTTGCCGCGCGTGCGCAGGCTGTACGCCCGGCCGAACTCGGCCAGCTCGGTGAAATACTTCTTGACCGCGCGCATCTGGAAATGCCAGTATTCGCGGAAGAGCGGCGCGCCCTTGGGGAACCGCGCGCCCGAGTCGTTGATGTATTTTTTGTAATCAAAGGTGTCAAGATCGAGATCGGCATAACGTTCGTCCAGCCGTCCCGCCGCTTTTTCTTCTTTTAGGTATTCGCGGAACTGCTTCACGCAGTCCTTGCAGAAGCAGCCGCCCGCGCCCAGCGAGGTGATGGGCAGTTCGCACTCGTCCAGTTGAATGCCCTGCACGCCGGCGTCGATTTGCAGCGCCATGATTTTTTTGAGGTAATCGCGCCAGACGGGGTTGTTGCGGCACATCTGATGGCAGGTCTTGGAATGACCGGCGACCTCGACCCATTCGGCGTGCACCGGCTCGCCGCGATAGGTGTACGCGGCGCACTCGCGCCACAGATCGGTCACGCGCTCGCCGTCCGAGTTGACAATGCCGTCGGGATAGAAATCGGCGAGCTTTTTATTGAAGAATTCCTCGTGTTCGCCGGCGGAAAACTCGCGCAGGCCATACCACGCGTTCGCGTTTTCGCCGTTTGGCACGTTGAGCGCCAGCAGTTTACCGTCTTCGGATACGCGCGCCGGGAACTCCCAGCCCTGCACCTCGAACACGATGCCGAACACCTTGATGCCGCGCTTTTCGCATTCGGCGCAGAACTCGCTGTCGTTCATGAACCCGTAGAAGCGCAGCCTCGCGTCCACATCGCCGAACGCCTCGTTGTACAGATAGGGCAGGGAAATGCTGCCGCCGCCCATCGCGCTCCACACGAGCAGCGTGCCGCGATAACGCTCGATGTCCTCGATCATGCGCGCGCTGCGGAAGGGCAGCGAGGGATGATAGCAATGATCGTCCTTGAACCAGCCGTCGAAGTATATGCCGCGCTCCATAGTTGAAACTCCTCTCCGCGCCCTCACGCGGGGCTTTCGCCCCACGTGAGGGATCGCGCCTTACTTATAGAATGTCTTTTCGATTTCGGCGTTGAGGATCGGCTCGACGCGCTCGACGATGGTCGAGGCGGGCACGTCCTCCTGCAAATAGTTCATGATGGTCGCCATGATGGTGAACACGTCGGCGACGCCCTTGTCGTACGCCGTGATCAGCTTATGCCCGGGCGCGTAGACCAGATCGTACACGCTGTTGCCAAGACTGTCCTCGCCGTAGCGCTCCTTTTCCATGGCGTCGCCCTTGAGCTTCTGCACCTCGTTGACCATGCGGACATAGGCGAGCGCCGCTTCGGGGTTGTCCGAGCCTGTCGGCACCGCCCAAGACTGGCTGTACACGTAGACTTCGTCCGTCGAGCCGGAGGGGCCGGCGGGGTAGGGGACGAGCCCGACGTCAAAGGGCATCTCGCGCGCGTCCTGAATCTCCTTGCCCACGATCATGCCCAGCGCGTTGTTGTCAAAATAGCCGAACATTTCGGCATCCTCGGTCATCCACATGGGATTGGAGGGCGTGACCATTTCGCTGAGCCAGTTGAGCGATTCCAGCGTTTCGGGGTTCTTGAGGCCCGACGTGACCTCGCCCGCCGCCTGATCGATGTTGAGCAGCCGGCCGTGGTTGGCGATGATGAAATGGCTCATGCTGTCGCCGTAGCCCGAGAAGCCCCACTGGTCGATCTCGCCGTCGCCGTCGGTGTCCTGCGTCAGCTCGCGGCCCAGCTCAAGGAATTTTTCGAACGTCCACTCGCCGTTGGCGTACAGTTCGTCCGGCGTTTCAAGGCCGTCGTACTCAAAGAGCGTGCGGTTGAAGGTGATGTGCTTGAAATACGGCTTGATGGGCACGGCGTAGTGGCTGTTCTGCCACATGTAGTTTTGCTTGTCGATGGGATAATACCCGTAATCGGTATCGTCCACATACTCGTCCAGGTTCATGATAATGCCCTGCTTGACGGCGGAATGGAACACCGATTCGTACATGAGCACCAGATCGGGCGCGTCGCCCGCCTGCTGCATGTCGATGCACTTCTGAAGCTGCTGGTCCCACGTGACGGCGACGATCTCGACCTTGCCGCCGTACTTTTCCTCAAACGCGGCCTTGGCTTCGAGCGAGGCCTCGAACACCGCCGGGTTCTTGGCGACCTGATTGCGATAGCCGTTCCAGCTCATCCAGAACACCATCGTCAGGTTGGGGTTTTCGAGCGTTTCGGGCAGGTTTTCGCAGGCGTTGAGCGCCGCCATGAGATCGGCGTCCACGGCGGCCGACGCGAGCGGCGCCGCCAGCGCGAGCATACACAGCGCCATGAGCAGGGAAAGGATCTTTTTCATTGAGTCCACTCCTTTTCGCTATATTGGGAGGCGTCGCCTCCGAGGGAACGATTTGAGGAACCGCGGGTTGATCAGAAGCCGGTCAGCCCCGTGCGCTCGACCGATTCCACGAAGTATTTCTGCATGCACAGATACAGGATCAGAAGCGGCGCGACGCACAGCAGGCACGCCGCCTGCATCCGCGTGGTGATGAGCGCGACGTCGGTGTAGTTGCCGCCGACCGTCGAGAGGTTTTGCAGGTTGGACTGGAAGGAGGCGAGCGCCGTCGCCAGCGTGTAGTGGTTTTTCATGAACATGGCGGGCGTGTAGTAATCGTTCCAGTTCCACACCAGCGCGAAGAGCAGCACCGTGACCACCACCGTGCCGGCGTTGGGCAGCATGACGCGCAGGAAGGTCGATACCGGGTTGCAGCCGTCGATCTCGGCGGCTTCCTCAAGCTCCCTTGGCATTCCGAGGAAGAATTGCCTGTACACGAAGGTGTACAGTCCGCTTCTCAACCCCATGCCCAGCAGCGCCGGCAGCCAGAACACCCAATAGCTGTCGATCAGCGGCATTTCGACGCCGAACACGCCGAAATAGCGGTAGGTCGTGTACAGCGAGGTCGAAATCGTCTGCTGCGGCACGATCATGGTGAGCAATACGAGCGGAAACAATCCCTTTTTCAGCCGGAAATCAAACCGCGCGAAGCCGTAGCCGATCAGCAGGCACACGCCAACCTGAATCAGCGAGGTGACGACTGCCGTTAAGCAGGAATTGACGAGCGCCGTGCCCATATCGAGGATTTCAACGGCGTCGCGGATGTTTTCCATGGTGAACGCCTTGGGAATCCAGATGACCGCCGGATCGTAGGTTTGCATGTAGGGCTTGAAGGCGTTGGAGAGCATGTACAAAAGGGGATACAGCACCACGAAGCTCATGGTGACGAGCAGCGCGTAGCGGCAGATCCCGTAGAACAGCCTGCCTGCGGCGCGCTTGGACCGCGCGAAATCGATCTTCATCATCAGCCCTCCGCGCGCTTTGCCGCGCGCCCCAGAATACCGAACACCGCGAGCAGCAGCAGCGCGATGATCGCCATGTACAGCCACGCCATCGCCGCCGCCATGCCGAAGCGGAACTGGCTGCCGAACCCCGTCTGGTAGATGGTCGCCATCACCTGATTGCCCGCCTCGGTCGTGCCGTAGGCGAGGAAGGAGTCGATGATGGTGTACACCACGTTGAGCAGCATGATCGGGATGGTCATGGGCACGGTGATGCGCCAGAAATTGTCCCATTCGCTCGCGCCCTCGATGCGCGCCGCCTCGTAGGTGCTGGCCGGGATCTTTTGCAGACCGCTCAAGAAGAGCAGGATCTGCACGCCGCTTTCCATGATGAGCGCGAACACCTGATTGACGACGGTGTTGACGCCCTCGACGACGGCCGTGGGGATGCCCGAGGCGATCATGAGCTCGCGCAGCCCCGCCGTCTGGAACAGGTAGGCGTTCTGCGTCGCGCCCAGCGTATTGCCGTTGATCACGCCCTGCAGCATGACGTACGCCACGCCGCTTGTGATGATCACCGGGAAAAAGAACACCGAGCGGAACACGGCGCGTCCGCGAAAGCGCTGGTTGAGCATCACGGCGATGAACAGCGACAAAAGCACGATGAGCGGCGTTTCGTACAGCATTTTGAGCAGCGCCGCGCCCACGAGCGGCATGAACTTGGCGTCGCGCAGCAGGAGGAAGGCGTAGTTCTCCACGCCCAGCGGCGTCAGCTCGAAGCCGTGCTGCGCCATCTTGATGCTGGAGAAGCTGTACTCGATCGACTGGCATACGGGCATGAGAAAGAACAGCGCGAAGCCGATCAGCCACGGCGCGATGAACAGGTATCCCCACAGCGCCTTACGCGAGCGCAAGCGCCCCATGCGAAGTTTTTTCACGGGTTCGCCTCCTTTGCGACGGCAAAGCCTTTTGCGGGGACGACGACGCCGTCCGCCTCAAAGGGCGCGTCGCCGTAGTTGACGTAGACGGAGAAATCGCCGTAATCCGTCCTGCGCGCGTGCGCGGACAGGATTTCATGGCCCGTGATCTCGCGGTCGGCGACGCCGGCCAGCACGGAGGAAAGCGTTTGATGCGTATCGCGCGCGTCGTCCGCCCAGCGCTCGTAATCGGCGCTGTACAGGAACAGCATTCTCGAATCGATCAATTCCTCGCTGTTGCGCCCGACAAAGGCGTAGAGCGGACTGGCGCCGTATTCGAGGCATTTGAGCGCCGTTTCCCCGGGGCTGCCCGATTGGTTGACGGGCGAGAGGCAGTAGGGCACGTAGCCGTGGAACACCATCTGCCAGAAGGGAACGCTCTCGTCGCAGAGGATATATCCGCTCGAGCCGCCGGGCGCGCGTACGACGTGCGATGCGAGCGCGGCGGCGTAAGCGTTGCCGCCGTCGATCATCACGCCGCCGAGCCGCGACGCCGCCTGTTCCAGCACGCCGACCGCTTCCGCCTCGGCGGCCTGCCTGCCGACGCCGTTCGTGCGGTTGTCGGCGGTCAGGATATCGCCCAGTCCCGACAGCGACACGCCGCCGACGCCGAGCGGCTCGTAGGCGTTGAAAAACCGCGTGAAGAAGAAATCATACTTGAGCGGCGACAGCAGATACCACGGCGCGACGGTGTTTTC
>CAYWOS010000014.1:0-44692 GCA_964459985.1 uncultured Oscillospiraceae bacterium | reverse complement strand
AACGAAATGGTGCGCGTGTACATCGCGCAGAAGCGCAAGATCTCCGTCGGCGATAAAATGTCCGGCCGCCACGGCAACAAGGGCGTCGTCTCGCGCATCATGCGCGAGGAGGACATGCCCTTCCTGCCCGACGGCACGCCGCTGGAAATCGTGCTCAACCCGCTGGGCGTTCCTTCCCGCATGAACATCGGTCAGGTGCTGGAAGTCCACCTCGGCTTGGCCGCCAAGACGCTGGGCTGGCACGTCGCCACGCCGGTGTTCGACGGCGCGACCGAGGAGGACATCGAGGACTGCCTGCGCAAGGCCGGCCTGCGCGAGGACGGCAAGACCGTCTTGTACGACGGCCGCACGGGCGACGCCTTTGAGAATCCCGTGACGGTGGGCTACATGTACTTCTTAAAGCTCCACCATCTGGTGGACGATAAGATGCACGCGCGCTCGACCGGCCCCTACTCGCTCGTCACGCAGCAGCCGCTGGGCGGCAAGGCGCAGTTCGGCGGCCAGCGCTTCGGCGAAATGGAAGTCTGGGCGCTGGAAGCCTACGGCGCGGCGAACACATTGCAGGAAATCCTCACCGTCAAGTCGGACGATATCGTGGGACGCGTCAAGACCTACGAATCCATCGTCAAGGGCAACAACATCCCCGCGCCGGGCGTTCCGGAAAGCTTCAAGGTGCTCATCAAGGAACTGCAGTCGCTGGCGCTGGACATCAAGGTGCTGGGCGACGACCACCAGGTCATCGAGATCCGCGAGATGGACGACGAAGAGGACGACGACGTCGGCGCGCTGCCCGTTTCCCGCGCGCTGGACGACGAGGTATCGCCGGGCGAGGCGGTCGAGCCCGCCGACATCGAGGAAGAGATCGATCTGGACGAGGATATCGGGCTGGACGACGACTTTGACGATCTCGATGCCGATCATTCGCTCGACGACATCAAGCTGGACGACGACGACGATATCGAATGACGGACGGACGCGGAGGGAGAGCAAACGAATGTTTGAACTGACGAATCTCGATTCCATACAGATCGGCATGGCATCGCCCGAGCAGATCCTCGAATGGTCCTTCGGCGAGGTCACCAAGCCCGAAACCATCAACTACCGCACCTTGAAGCCCGAGCGCGACGGCCTGTTCTGCGAGCGCATCTTCGGACCGCAGAAGGACTGGGAGTGCTCCTGCGGCAAGTACAAGCGCGTCAAGTTCCGCGATAAGGAAAAGGTATGCGACAAGTGCGGCGTGCAGATCACCCGCGCCAAGGTTCGCCGCGAGCGCATGGGACACATCAAGCTCGCCGCGCCCGTCAGCCATATCTGGTATTTCAAGGGCATTCCCAGCCGCATGGGCATGCTGCTGGACGTGTCGCCGCGTTCTCTGGAGAAGGTGCTGTACTTCGCCTCCTACATCGTGCTCGATCCGGGCATCGAGGCGAACACCAAGGTCGCGCGCAACGATCTGGTGACCGACAACAAATACCGCGCCATCATGGCGATGCCCGAGGAGGAGCGCGGCTCCTTCCGCGCCGGCATCGGCGCCGAGGCGGTCAAGGAAATGCTGCAGGCGCTCGATCTGGAGGCGCTCAGCGTATCGCTCAAGAAAGAGATCGCCGATCTCATCGAAAAAGAGCGCGACCGCGACACCGAGGGACAGAAGCGCACGCACGCCATTAAGCGGCTCGAAGTGGTCGAGGCGTTCCGCCAGAGCCACAACAAGCCCGAATGGATGATCATGGACGTCGTGCCCGTCATTCCGCCGGATCTGCGCCCCATGGTGCAGCTCGACGGCGGCCGCTTCGCCACCAGCGATCTGAACGATCTTTACCGCCGCGTCATCAACCGCAACAACCGCTTGAAGCGCATGCTCGAATTGGGCACGCCCGACATCATCGTGCGCAACGAAAAGCGGATGCTGCAGGAAGCGGTGGACGCGCTCATCGACAACGGCAGGCGCGGCCGCGCCGTGACCGGCCCGGGCAACCGTCCGCTCAAATCCCTGTCCGATCTTCTGCGCGGCAAGCAGGGACGCTTCCGCCAGAACCTGCTGGGCAAACGCGTGGACTACTCCGGCCGTTCGGTCATCGTGGTCGGTCCCGAATTGAAACTGTACCAGTGCGGCCTGCCCAAGGAAATGGCGCTTGAACTGTTCAAGCCCTTCGTGATGGAGCGGCTGGTCAACCTGCGGCTTGCGCATAACGTCAAATCCGCCAAGCGCATGGTCGAAAAGGTGCGCCCCGAGGTGTGGGACATTCTCGAAGGCGTCATCAAGGAGCATCCCGTGCTGCTCAACCGCGCGCCCACGCTGCACCGTCTGGGCATTCAGGCGTTCGAGCCGATTCTGGTCGAGGGCAAGGCGATCAAGCTGCACCCCCTCGCCTGCACCGCCTACAACGCCGACTTTGACGGCGACCAGATGGCCGTGCACGTCCCGCTCTCGGTCGAGGCGCAGGCCGAGGCGCGCTTCCTCATGCTCGCCGCCAATAACATCATGAAGCCGCAGGACGGCATGCCGGTCATCAGCCCCACGCAGGACATGGTCATCGGCTGCCACTACCTGACCATCCAGCGCCCCGACGCGCCGGGCGCGGGACGCGTGTTCGCCTCGCCCGCCGAAGCGCTCATGGCGTACCAGTGCAAGCAGATATCGCTGCAGGCGCCCATCAAGGTTCGCCTCACCCGCACCTTCGAGGGCGAGACCAAGCGCAAGATCATCGATACCACGCTCGGCCTGCTCATCTTCAACGACGTGATCCCGCAGAACCTCGGCTACAAGCCGCGCGAGACGATGGACGATCAGTTCGTGCTGGAGATCGATCATCGCGTCGTCAAGGGCGATCTGGGCGCCATCGTCGAGCGCTGCTTCCGCAAGTACGGCGCGGCGGACACCGCCAAGGTGCTGGACGATATCAAGCATCTGGGCTACACCTATTCGACGCGCGGCGCGATCACCGTGTCGGTCAGCGACATCATCGTGCCCAAGGAAAAGGAAATCTGGCTCAAGGAAGCCGACGACATGGTGGACGCCATCAACAAGCGCTACCGCCGCGGCGTGATGAGCGAGAACGAGCGCTACAAGCGCGTCATCGATCTGTGGAACGAAACCACCAACCGCTTGAAGAACCGCGTCATGGAAGTGCTCCCGCCCTTCAACCCCATCAGCATGATGACGGGCTCGGGCGCGCGCGGCAGCGCCGGTCAGGTGGCGCAGCTCGCCGGCATGCGCGGCCTGATGGCGTCGCCTTCGGGCAAAACCATCGAATTGCCCATCCGCGCCAACTTCCGCGAAGGCCTGAATGTTCTTGAGTTCTTCATGTCCTCGCACGGCAGCCGTAAATCGCTGGCCGACACCGCGCTGCGCACCGCCGACTCGGGCTATCTGACCCGCCGTTTGGTCGACGTCGCGCAGGAAGTCATCGTGCGCGAGATCGACTGCTTTGAGAATCGCGGCGAAAAGGTGCGCGGCATCGTCGTGCAGCCCATCGGCGAAATCGAGCAGATCGACGACCGCATTCGCGGCCGCTACGCCGCCGAGGATGTCTATCATCCCATCACCGGCGAACTGCTCGTCCACGTCAACGAAATGATCGATTACGACAAGGCGGTCGCCGTCCGCAAGGCGGGCGTGACCAAGATGAGCGTGCGCAGCGTGCTCACCTGCCGCTGCGAAACGGGCGTCTGCGCGCACTGCTACGGCATGAACCTGGCACACGGCGGGCTGGTCGATATCGGCGAAGCGGTCGGCATCATCGCCGCCCAGTCCATCGGCGAGCCGGGCACGCAGCTCACCATGCGTACCTTCCATACCGGCGGCGTCGCCTCCGCCGAGGACATCACGCAGGGTCTTCCCCGCGTCGAGGAACTCTTCGAGGCGCGCAAGCCCAAGCGCGACGCCACGCTCGCCGAGATTTCGGGCAAGGTTTCGCTGTCCGAAACCAAGAAAAAGCGCGAGATCATCGTCACCAGCGAGGACGACGCCAGCGAAAAGAAAACCTACCAGATCCACTACGGCTCGCGCCTCAAGGTGCAGGACGGGCAAATGGTGCAGGCGGGCGACGAACTGATCGAAGGCTCGATCAACCCGCACGATCTGCTCCGCATCCTCGGCGTCAAGGCGGTGCAGGAATACCTGCTCAAGGAAGTTTTGAGCGTGTACCACTCCCAGGGCGTCAAGATTGCCGACAAGCACATCGAGGTCATCGTCCATCAGATGCTGCGCAAGGTGCGCGTCGAGGACAGCGGCGATACCGATTTGCTGCCCGGCAGTCTCGTGGATATCTTCCGCTTTGAGGAAGCCAACCAGAAAACGCTCGCCGAGGGCGGCCGTCCCGCGATCGCCAAGCGCATCCTGCTGGGCATCACCAAGGCGTCGCTTGCCACCGATTCCTTCCTCTCCGCCGCCTCCTTCCAGGAGACCACCCGCGTGCTGACCGAGGCCGCCATCAAGGGCAAGGTCGATCCGCTTTTGGGACTCAAGGAAAACGTCATCATCGGCAAGCTCATTCCCGCCGGCACCGGGCTCAAGCGCTACAAGAACATCGAACTGCAGGAAACCTATTGATTTTCCGTTTCCCGGAAAATCTCAGCTTGGCGTTAAATCCGCATACGGACGGGGGCTGTCGCGCGAGCAAACGCGGCGGCCCCCGCGCCTTACGCACAAAGGAGAGCATGATGAAGAACGTATTGCTGTTTCACTTTGACGCTTGCCCGTACTGCCGCGAGGCGCTGCGCTGGATTGAGGAAATCAAGCGCGAATGTCCCGAAACGGCGGCGGTGCGGATTGAGATGATCGATGAAAAAAAGCAGCCCGGGATCGCCGATCAATATGATTACTACTATGTTCCGACCTTCTATCTGGACGGCGTGAAGGCGCACGAGGGTGCGTGCCGCAAGGACATCGTCCGCGACATCCTGCTGCGCGCGATCGCCTGACGCGCCGCGCCGATCCGCGCTCGCGCCCGCCGCGTTCGTCGCGTCCGCCGCGCCCGTCGCGCGATCGCCTGACGCGCCGCGCCGATCCGCCCGCGCCTGACTCGCGCCCTTTACGCGTCATTGAATTGTAACAATTTCACACGCGCCGTGCAAAATGCGCGAAAATCGCCCGTTTTCCCGCTTGACGCGTCGATATTGCGACAAATCCCTTGGAAAATTATTAAGCAAATGGCTTGATTTCTTAATAAATCTGTAATATAATAGGGACGACACCAGAAAGAAAGTCGGGGTGAATGACATGTCTTGCGTGAAGAAGATCGTTTCCGTGCTGCTGTGCGCCGCGCTGCTGGCGGCGGCGATTCCGGCGTTTGCGGCGAGCTATACCGGAACGATCAACGAGGATAAAGTATTTTTCCGTTTAAGGGCGTCGGCGAACAGCGTGTACCACTGTCTTTTGAAGAAGAACACCAAAGTGACCGTCACCGGCGTGTCGGGCAATTTCTACGCCGTGACGTATGACGGCGACAAGGGCTACGTCATGAGCAAGTATGTGACGTTGTCCTCCTCGGCGCAAAAGGCGCTGGGCGCGCAGAAAGACACCAGCTCCTACGCCTCCGCCAAGTCCATCAGCGCATTGGGCGACGCGCCCGCCTTCACGTCCAAGGGCTCTTCGGGCAAGGATGTCGAAAAGCTGCAGATGGCGCTGCGCCTCAAAGGGTATTACAAGGGCGCGATCGACGGCAAGTACGGCGACGGCACGCGCACGGCGGTGCTCGCTTATCAGAAAGCCGTCGGCATCTCGCAGACGGGCAAGGCGGATTACGCCACCATCAAAAAGCTGTTCGGCGAGGTATCGGTGACGACGGCCGCCAACGACCCCAAAATGAACGGCATCACCAAGATATCGCAGATCACCGTGCCCTCGACCACGCGCAAAGGCTCGAGCGGCAAAAACGTGCTCGCGCTTCAGCAGGCGCTCAAGATCAAGGGTTATTACACCGCGCCCATTGATTCCTCCTACGGCGACAAGACGGTCGCCGCCGTGAAAGCCTTCCAGAAATCAAAGGGACTCACGCAGGACGGCGTGGCGGGCAATGACACCATCAAGGCGCTGTTCGGCGCCAACGCCGCCGATTATGCCTTCAAAACCGAGCGTCTGGACTGGTTTAACGGCGGCGCGGACGTCATTCCGCGCGGCGCGACCTTCACCGTCAAGGATGTTTCGACGGGCAAAACCTTCACCTGCCGGCGCTGGGCGGGCAGCAACCATCTGGACGCCGAACCGTACTCCTCCGCTAATACCGCGATCATGAAGGCGATTTACGGCGGCAGCTGGTCGTGGGCGCGCCGCGCCATTCTGGTCAAGTACAACGGGCATGTGTACGCCGCCTCGATGAACGGCATGCCCCACGGCACGAGCACCCTTAACAACGGCTTCGACGGTCACTTCTGCATCCATTTCTACAACAGCCGCACGCACGAAACCAACCGTGTGGACGAGGCGCACCAGAACGCCGTCGCCCGCGCGATGAACGCGACGTGGTAAAGCGGAGTGCGTGATAAGAGACTGCCGCGCAACGCGAAATTGCCTTGCGCGACAGTCTCTTTTATGAAAAGATTTACGGGAAGGGAACGCCTTCTACCGTCGTTTCATGGATGAGTCTATCCGGGAGGACGTCCTATGAAAAAGATCGTTCGATTGATGTTTGTTTCGTTGATATTGCTTTGGGCCGTTCCGTCCTGCGCCGAAGACGTCATTCCCGCGCCGCCCGACGTGCTGTCGGGGGAGCGGACGGTTGAGCAGACGGTCATAGATTATTTCGCGTCCGTCGGCATCGACGCGGCGTTCGTCAAGCAAAAGGATTCGGTTTATACCTTCGATCTCGGGCAGGGGAGAGCGGTCGCCGTCAACTTGTTTTCGAGCGGAAAGCTCAGATGGACGCTGATGTATCCCGATGACGCGCTGCTTGCGCAATGGATGGACATGCGGTTTCGGAGCGCCGCCGACGTCTGCGCCGATCCCGCGCAGCCGGAGTCCGAAAAGCAAGCGGTGACGGGCAATACGCTGATCGCTTTTGAACGGTACGGCGACCAGTCGGTACGCGTGGCGCTCGCGGCGATCAGGGAGGGCGATCACCCTGAACTGGACGATATGCGGGTTGCGCTGTGTAAACGCATTTTCGGCGAGCGGCTCGACGTGCCGGGCGGCTGCGGAAGCGCGCGCGAGTTTGCGGACAGAATGGTGATTCTTGCGCAGGATGTGCTGCCGCCCGTCGATGAAACGCTGTTTTCCGACGATCCTGTCGAGCGATTGGTGATGCGCGCCGTGATGGATTACAATAACGAGATGAGGACTTCCCGGCAGGAAGACGGCGAGTTATGGCAGGTGGTCTGCGCCGTGCACCTGTATGAAACAGAGGAAAAGAATAATACGCTGACCGTATGGGCGGGCGTGCGCGAGAGCCAATACGCGCTGTTCGGCGGCAAAAAGATCAAGGAAGGCAGCGGCAGCAGCGTGCCGACGCGATTGACTTTCGCGAAGGACGACGAAGGGAAATGGACGCTTTCCGAATACTTGACACCCCGCGACGGGACAGGCTATTGGCCGAGCATCCAAAAAATGTGCGAGGGGCATCTGCTCCTCGCTGAAAGAATGGTCAATTTGCCGAGGGAGGCGCTCAACGCGGCGCTCGAGCAACACCTGATGATCTACCTGAACAGCACCGGCATCTATCACCCGGACGCGGAGGAAAGCGCGATCAGCCCGCGATCACCAGTTCAAAGATGATGAAGCAGACCACCGGGATGAGCGCGCCCAGGATGAGTTCGCGCGTCGTATGGCGGTTGAGCTTGAGCGAGCTCCATACGAGCGGCACAAACAGGAGATAGCCGAGCAAAAACCACGGGCTGACGGCGTAGGACAAAAGCGCGATGGGGCCCGACATGCCGCAGGCGTGGCCGCTTGATTTGATATGAAAGCCAAAGGAGAAAACGGCGATCAGCACGCCCGAGGCGAGGTAGGTGAGCATCAGCACCGTTTCGGGCTTGCCGTATCCGCAGACAAGGCAGACAATCGTGCCGCCCAGATACCCGATCATCGACCAGATCACCGCCAGCGTGCGCTGCGCGTCGCGTCCGCGCTTTCTCAGCGACGGGATGATCGCGGCGATCGGGTACGCCAGCGAGGGCAGCACCGTCAGGAACAGGATGCCGACATACAATTCGTTTCCGTTGAAGCCGACGCCCGTCAGGCGCAGCAGCAGCAGCGTGATGAGCGCCATCACGGGGGGAATGGTCGCCGTGCGGATCAGCTTTGCCAATGTTTTCATGGTGTTCTCGCTTTCATGATCTTTTTTGTTATTGCGCGCTTTCGGCATACCGCCGCGTGTACGGGCACAGCGCCATGCACCGGACGCACAGCGCGCATTTTTTGCGCGTGATGATTTCCTCGCGCGTCGTTTGCACCGTCCACGCCGCGCCGATCAGCGCGCCGGTGGGGCAAATATCAACGCAGATACGGCAGTCGCCGCACGCGGGCGGCGCCGGCGGCTGCGATGCGGCGGCAAACGGCGCGTTCGTCAGCGCCTTGCCGAGCATGACCGCGCAGCCGAAACGCTCGGTGACGAGCAGATTATTCCTGCCGATAAAGCCCAGCCCCGCGCGCAGCGCCGCCGTTTTGTGCGGGAACTGCCCCGATTTGAGCCGCGCGGCGCTTTCATAGCCCGCCGCGTTCAATTCCGCCGCCAATCTGTCTGCGAGCGCGTCCATTTTGCGCTCGACGTTCAGCACTTCCTTTGTCTTGGGCGGCAGGCCGGCGGCGATCGCCGCGACGTATGCCCGCGACAGCGCTTTGCCGAACAGCACGGCGACGGGATAACCGCCCGTGATCGCTTCCGGCAGCGCCGACAGATCGACGAATCGGACGAAATCGGCGCCGCCGTCCAGCGCGCGCGTTTCCCAGACCGCGTTCAGATCCGCATCGCCTGACTGGTTCATCTTCTTGCTCTCCAAGCGTTCGCCGCGCGCGAGGCCGCGCGCTCCGCGCATCGATAAGCGGCGCTTCGGCGTTCCCGGCGCATAAGGAAGGCGCGCGGGCTGATGATCGTTTGCCGCGCGCCCGGATATCCGGGTCTGTCCGCCCGGGCTGTTATTCGTCGTCCTCTGTTTTACGCGCTCTGCCCGCGCGGCGGCGGCGAGCGGTCGATTCACCGGCGGGCGCGTCCTGCTCCGGCGCTTCGGGCGTCTGCTCCGTCACGGCGGGTTCTTCGGGGGCGGGCGCCTGCTCGTCCGCGTCGGGAAGGGGATCGGCGTCGCGCAGCAGACGTTCGTGCGGCAGCGCGGTGTCGCTTTCAGCGGTGGCGTCCTCATACGCGCTTTCGGCGCGCACTTCCTCCGGCTCGGCGGGCGTTTCGGGAAGCTCGTCGTCCGCCGGCTCGGTATAGACGCGGCGCTCGGCGAGATCGAGATGATCGTAGGCGTCCTCGGACAGTTTCCTGTTGCGCGCGCGGATGACGCTGCTGACCGCGAGCAGCGCGAGCATGCCGACGAACACGACGCCAAGGATGATGCTTGCCGTCTTGAGCGCGTCGCTGCCCTGCGCGACCAATGGATCGACGTCGCCCGCCGTGGGCGGCGCGATGGTGACGAGCTGCGGGACGGCGACGGTGGGCACGGCGGTGGGCACGGCGGTCGGGCGCGCGTACGCGATATCGACGACGTTGGATTTGAACTCCACCGTGTTGTTCAGCGCGTCCTTGGTCGAGGCGGTGAACTGATACTTGCCCGCCTCGGAGAGCGTGACGTCGCGCGTGAGCGTGTAGTGCCCGCCCGGCGCGATGGCGTCGATGGTGTCAATCTCGGTGACGCCGTGCGATATCTTGACTTTCTCGGCTTTCACGTCGCTGTTGTTGGTGACGACGAGCGTGAAGCGCGCGTCCGACGGCATTTTGTGGATGACGCTCATATCGCTGGTCAGGTTGAGCGTGAGCAGCAGTGTTTTTTCGGGATCGTACACGCCCACGGACACTTCGCCCGTCGACATGGTGTTGGCTGAGCCGGTGTTGTCGTTGAGCGTGGCGGTAAACTTGAACTTGGTCGGCTCGGTCAGGACGAATTCCTTTTCCTTGACCACCGTCTGCCCGGCGGGAATCTCGATGCCCGAGAACACCTCGCCCTTGTTTTGATCGGCGACGGTGACGCCCGAGTAGTCGATGTTGCCCTCGTTTTTGAAGGTGAGGATGAGCTTGACCGGCTCGTTGATGGTGACGCCCGTCGACGCCGCCTCAAGCGTCATTTGCAGGTTCGGCTTGGCGAGCGGGATCTCGGTTTCCTCGATCTTTTGCGTGGTCGTCTTGGTTTCGCCCTCCGCCTTGAAGGTGATGGTGGCGCTGCTCTTGAGCGCCGCCGAGCCCATTTTGGCGGTGAAGGTGAGCGTTTTCTGCTCGCCCGCGCCGAGCGAATCGACGGTCTGCGCCGTGCGCGAGATCGTTTCCTTGACGCGGATGTTGTTGATCTTGACGTTGCCGTTGTTGACCAATTCGTAGACGACGCTGACGTCCTTGCCGCTCCTGGCGACCTCGGGCGTGATGGTGCGCGTCACCGACAGGTTGACGCTCTGCCCGCTGAAGGCGATGGGCGCCGTGATCTGCCGCGTGCATTCGGACAGCGCGCCCTCGTCGTCCTCAAGCAGGTATTTGAGGGTATAGGTCACGCTGCCGCTGTCGAGCATATCCTGCGTCACCGTCAGCGCGCCCTGCCAGGGCACCGATTTGCCCGCCGACATGAGCACGGAGCCGCCGTCGCCGAAAGAGGGCACGACGCTGCCCGAGGGGCCGTACAGCGTGACGGGATCGGGCAGATCCTCGTTCGAGGTATTGCTGACGCGAATGGACACCGATACGCTCCCCGGCGCCGTCAGGGTGTCGGGGGAGATTTCGATAAACGCCTCGATGGGGTCGGCCGCCGCGTTCGCGCCGATGATCGGGCACGACAGGGCGAGCGCCGCCGCGAGGACGAGCGGGATCAGTCTCGTTAAGGGGATACGTCGGGCAGATTTCATGCCCTTCCCTCCTTCCGGTGATTGGGACGCGTCATGCGCGGGCCGATTGTCTTTATCCATGCGCGGAATCACCGCATCATCTCCATTGCATTGTAGAGCAATCCCGCCTGATTGTCAAGCAAACATGAAGGAAAGATTACATATTATGAACTCTTTTACATATTCACGCGCGCCCGGCGGCGGATGCGGTTGCGCTTTTGGACGGATGCGGTTATAATGGAATGACATTTTACCGCGCGGAGGATGAACGGGATGGAAAAGAAGTATCTGGTGGCGCTCGATCAGGGGACGACCAGCTCGCGGGCGGTCGTGTTTACGCTTGACGGGCGCATGGTTGGGCAGGTGGGGCACGAGTTCCCCCAGCATTACCCGCAGCCCGGCTGGGTCGAGCATGACCCGAAGGATATCCTTGATTCGCAGATTGCGGCGCTGCGCGATACCGTCGCGCGGTTCGGCGTCGATCCTACGGAGATCGCCGCCATCGGCGTCACCAACCAGCGCGAAACGACCATTTTATGGGATCGCAAAACGGGGGCGCCCGTCGCCAACGCCGTCGTGTGGCAGTGCCGCCGCACGGCGCAGATCGCCGAAAGGCTCAACAGGGACGGGCTGGGCAATATGATCCGCGACAAAACGGGTCTGCTCCCCGACGCGTATTTTTCGGGCACAAAGATCAAATGGCTGCTGGACGAACACGATCTGCGCGCGCGCGCCGAGAGGGGCGAAATCTGCTTTGGCACGGTGGACAGCTTCCTTTGCTGGCATCTGATTGAGGGGCATCCGCACGTTACCGACGCCACCAACGCCGGGCGCACCATGCTTTTCAACCTTCACGATCAGGAATGGGACGACGATCTGCTTAAAATGCTCAACATCCCGCGCGCCATCCTGCCGCGCGTGATCGACAGCGCCGAGGTGATCGGCTGTCTGTCCAAGGATATTCTGGGCTGCCCCGTCCCCGTCGCCGCCATCGCGGGCGATCAGCACGCCGCGCTGTTCGGTCAGGCGTGCTTTGAGGAGGGTATGGTCAAAAATACTTACGGCACGGGCTGCTTTATGCTCATGAACGCCGGCGATACCTTCCGCCTGTCCAAGAACGGGCTGCTCACCACCATGGCGTGGCGGCTCAACGGCAAGCCGACCTACGCCTTTGAGGGCAGCGTGTTCATGGGCGGCGCGACGGTGCAGTGGCTGCGCGACGAGCTGAAACTGATCTCCACCGCCGCCGAGACCGAGGGCATCGCGCGCACGGTGGAATCGACGGGCGGCGCGTACCTCGTGCCGGCGTTCACCGGGCTGGGCGCGCCGCACTGGGAAATGTACGCGCGCGGCACGCTGGTGGGCATGTCCCGCGGCACAGGCCGGCGTGAAATCGTCCGCGCGGCGCTCGAATCCATCGCCTATCAGTCGCGCGATCTGTTCGAGGCGATGGCGACGGACTGCGGCGGCGCGCCCAAGGCGCTCCGCGTCGACGGCGGCGCGACGGCGAACGGCTTCCTCATGCAGTTCCAGGCCGATATGCTTGGCATTCCGGTGCAGCGTCCCGCCGTGCTGGAGACGACGGCGCTGGGCGCGGCGCTGCTCGCCGGGCTTGCCATCGGCGCGTATTCCGATTTGAACGACACCGCCAAGGGCTGGCACGTGCAGCAGACCTTCACGCCGGACATCGCGGCGGACAGGCGCGATCAGCTGCTCGAGGGCTGGCGCCGCGCCGTCAGGTGCGCGCTCGCGTGGGCGGGGGACAGGGAGTAGAGGATATCGCATGTTTTTAGCCGATCATTGGCGCGATTTCGAGGTTATTGACACGGGCGGCGGCGAAAAACTGGAGCGCTGGGGCGATGTGGTGCTCGCCCGTCCCGATCCGCAGGCGATCTGGCCCAAGGCGAAGGAAAAGCTGTGGGGCGCGGCGCAGGCGCGGTACGCGCGCAGCGATCGCGGCGGCGGCGCGTGGGATTTTCGCGAAAAGCTGCCCGACAGATGGATCGTCCGATACGGCGATTTATCGTTCTACGTGCGCCCGACGGGGTTCAAGCACACCGGCCTGTTCCCCGAACAGGCCGTCAACTGGGACTGCATGCGCGCGCTGATCCGGCGGCGGCCGGGCGCGAAAGTGCTCAACCTGTTCGCCTATACCGGCGGCGCGACGCTCGCCTGCGCGAAAGAGGGCGCGCATGTCACGCATGTGGACGCCGCCAAGGGCATGGTCGCGTGGGCGAAGGAGAATCGCGAGCTGTCCGGCGTATCGGAGAATGCCTGCCGCTTCATCATCGAGGACGCGCTGGGCTTCGTCAAGCGCGAAATCAGGCGCGGCAACGCCTACGACGCCGTGCTGATGGACCCGCCCAGCTACGGGCGCGGGCCGTCGGGCGAGGTATGGAAAATCGAGGACGAGCTGTTCGGGCTGGTCTCCGCCTGCGCCGACGTATTGTGCGGCGATCCCCTGTTTTTCTTCATCAACAGCTACACCACCGGCCTGCAGCCCGCCGTGCTCTCCAATATCCTGCTGCGCGCGGTCGGCGCGCGGTACGGCGGCGCGATCGACGCGCAGGAGGTCTGCCTGCCCGTCTCCACGGGCGGCGTGCTGCCCTGCGGCGCGACGGGACGCTGGATCAGAAAGGAATAACCGCATGGAAAACAAGCCCTCCGTCCTGTTCGAGGACAACCACATCGTCGTGGCGGTCAAGCCGCCCAACATGCTCACGCAGGCCGATCAGACCGGCGATCCCGATCTGCTGTCGCTGATCAAGCAGTATATCAAGGAAGAATACGACAAGCCGGGCGAGGCGTACATCGGGCTGGTGCACCGCATGGACCGGCCGGTGGGCGGGCTGCTCTGCTTCGCGCGCACCAGCAAGGCGGCGGCGCGGCTGTCCGAGCAGGTGCGCTCGCACGCGCTTCGCCGCGAATACGTCTGCGTCGCCGAGGGCGACGCGCCCGATTCCTTCCGGCTGGTCGATTATCTGGAAAAGGACGAAGCGACCAACACCGTGCGCGTGCTGCCGCCGTACCTCAAATTACAGGGCAAAGAAGCCATCCTGTGCGGGCGCACGGCGGCGCGGCAGGACGGCCGATCGCTGGTGCTGATCCGGCTGGAGACGGGGCGCGCGCACCAGATTCGCGTGCAGATGCAAAACGCCGGGTATCCGCTGCTGGGCGACAACCGCTACGGCAGCGGCAAGCCCGGGCAGCAGATCGCGCTGTGGGGCATGCGCCTGACGCTCGCGCATCCCATTACCGGGCAGCAGATGGTGTTCATCGCGCCGCCCGAAATCGCGGGATTCTGGAAGGATTTCGAGAAGGAGCTGGGCGCGCTGACAAGCGTATGGCCGCAGATCAGGGATTAAGATGAAAAACCCCGTTACCTACGAACTGATCAAAACCTGTAAGCGCACGGGCGCGCGGCTGGGCGTCGTGCACACGCCGCACGGCGATATCCCCACGCCCATCTACATGCCCGTGGGCACGCAGGCGACCGTCAAGGCGATGACGCCGCGCGAGCTGAACGAAATCGGCACGAAAATCATCCTGTCCAACACCTATCATCTGCACCTGCGCCCGGGCGAGGCGCTCGTCCGGGAAGCGGGCGGGCTGCATTCCTTCATGGCGTGGGACAAGCCGGTCTTGACGGACAGCGGCGGTTTTCAGGTCTTTTCGCTCGCCGCCATGCGCAAGATTACCGAGGAAGGCGTCGCCTTCCGCAGCCATCTGGACGGAAGCAAGCGCTTTATCTCGCCCGAGGTATCCATGGACATCCAGCAGGCGCTCGGCTCGGACATCGCCATGGCGTTCGACGTGTGCACGGCGTACCCGTGCGATCACGCGGCCGCCGAGGACGCCATGCATCGCACGCATCGCTGGGCGGAGCGCTGCAAGGCGCGCCACACGCGGGAGGATCAGGCGCTGTTCGGCATCGTGCAGGGCGCGTTTTTCGAGGATCTGCGCGTCGAAAGCGCGAAAACGCTCGCCGATATGGATTTCCCCGGCTACGGCATCGGCGGGCTGTCGGTGGGCGAGCCGAAGGAAATCATGTACGACATGCTTGACAAAATCCGTCCCTTCATGCCCGAAAACAAGCCGCGCTACCTAATGGGCGTCGGTTCGCCCGATTGCTTCCTCGAGGGCGTGATTCGCGGGATCGATATGTTCGACTGCGTGCTGGCGACGCGCATCGCGCGCAACGGCACGGTGTTCACGAAAAACGGGCGGCTCGTCGTGCGCAACGCCGAGTACGCGCATGATTTCACCCCGCTCGATCCGGGATGCGACTGCTACGCCTGCAAAAACTTCACCCGCGCGTACATCCGCCATCTGTTCAAGGCGGGGGAGATCACCGGCGCGCGGCTGGCGAGCATCCACAACCTGCGCTTCCTCATCCGCATGATGGAGGAAATCCGTCAGGCGATCGCCGACGACTGCCTGCCCGAGTACCGCCGGGATTTCTACGACAGGTACGACATGACGAGAAACTTCTGATATGCTAAAACGAAGCCGCCGCGCGCCCGGAAATTCGGACGCGCGGCGGTTTTCTGTGCGGCGAGCGATCAGCCGCGCCATTTGTCGGTGAACTTGACGAACTGCACGAGCGCTTCGTCCCTGTTTTTCGGGTTCTCGATCCTGTACGCCATGAACCCGCACTTATTGATGTAGAAATGCATGTTCCGCGTCGAGCAGAGCGGCGTTTCGGTGCGCCAGACGCGCGTGTCGGGGTACGTTTCTTCGATTATGCGCCAGACGCGCGCGCCGACGCCCCGGCCGCGCGTATCGGGATCGGTGAAGATGCAGCCGAGGAAGTTTTCGTGGCTTTCGGGATGAATCCACAGGATGGTCAGCCCGACGGGCTTTTCATCGTCATAGATCGTGTAGGACGTCGTGCCGGGACAGACGGTGTATTTGCGGATGAAGGAGCCGTCGTCGTAGCCCTCGGGCCCCGACGGAAAGCCCCGGTGCAGGACGGAATCCTCGTTGAACGCGCGCGTCATGATGGCGGCGACGATTTCGTAATCCTCTTCCCGATAGGGTTTAAGGGCGATGCCGGACATGGCGATACCTCGTTTCAACGCGGCGCGCGGGCCGCGCCGTATTTGTCAGCAGGCGACGAGCTGCCAGTGCACGCCGTAACGGTCGCGCACCGAGCCGTAGAGCGGGCTGAAGAACTGCGGACCGAGCGGCACGACGATCTCGCCCGCTTCGGAAAGCACGCGGTACGCTTTCTCGACTTCCTCCCGGGAAATCAGCACGTTAAGGATGACGGGATTGTCGGGCGATACGCCGTCCTCGGTGTCGCTGACGTTGATCATCGAGCCGCACAGCGACAAATCGCAGTGCATGATCCAATCCCTGTTTGTTTCGTTGACGATGAGCCCCGAATCGGCCGGCGCGTCGCGGTAATACTCAGCGTGCCTGTAAGTAATGTCGAACGCGCGCTCGTACAGCGCAATCGCCTCGTCGCAGCATCCGCCGAATCGAAGGACGGGTATGATCATAACGGTTCTCTCCTTTGTAAAGGCTTCCTGTTCATTCCATACATACTATACAGCATGAATCGGCGTCTTGCAAGAGGCGGCGGAACAATGCGAACGCCGCGCGGGGAAATGCGCGCGCCGCGCGGGGAAATGCGCTCCGTACTGAAGAATGCGGGCGCAATGCACGGGAAAATGCGCGCCGTGCGGGGGAAATGTGTGCCGTACCGAATAATGCGTTCGCCGCGTGGGGATATGCGAACGCCGCGCGCCGTTTTGATGGCGCGGCGCGCGGCGATCGGTTCCCGGAGGCATGCGCGGGAGCATGGATTCGACGAGTATGACACACCCGGATGCGTTGTCATGATGAATCGCAGGGATTGGCGTAATACCTGCGCTTGCGGGGAGAATTGGCATCAAAAAAGTGAAAAAAAGTTGATTCGCGGCGTGAAAAACGCTTGCATTCGGCGCGCGGGTAGTCTATAATATGCCTGTTGTCTGTTTATGGGATGAAGCGGTAGGTTGCCGCCCGGGCCAAGGACGGGTAATTATCGCGGACCAGTCCGACACGATCGGACGACGGACTCAAACGGCGCGTCGGGCTCGAACCGTTTCAGGCGCATCCTGCGAGGCGCGGGACGGGGAGGGACTCCCACCGGGGCGACCGAGAGTACGAATTCAAGGAGGAAAAACCATGGCCAACCAGAAGATCCGCATCAAGCTCAAGGCGTATGAGCACAACTTGATCGATCAGTCCGCCGAGCGCATCGTCGAGACCGCCAAGCGCACCGGCGCGCGCGTCTCGGGGCCGATCCCTCTCCCCACCGAGAAGGAAATCGTCACCATCCTGCGCGCCCCGTTCAAGTACAAGGACAGCCGCGAGCAGTTTGAGCGCCGCACCCACAAGCGTCTCATCGACGTGCACAACCCCAATCCCCGCACTGTGGACGCCATGATGAAGCTCGATCTCCCCGCCGGCGTCGAAATCGAAATCAAGCTGTAAGGCAGGAGGATATCACCAACATGAAAAAAGCTATCGTGGGCAAAAAGCTGGGCATGACGCAGTATTTCCTGCCCGACGGCCGCCTCGTTCCCGTGACGGTCATTCAGGCCGGCCCCTGCACCGTCGTCCAGAAGAAAACCGAAGAAAAGGACGGCTATGCCGCTGTGCAGTTCGGCTTTGACACCTATCCCGAAAACCGCGTTGAAAAGCTCGTCAACAAGCCCGACGCCGGGCATTTCAAGAAAGCGGGCGTCGCGCCCGCGCGCCATCTGCGCGAGTTCCGTCTGGACGACAGCGCTTCCTATGAGATCGGTCAGGTGATCAAGGCGGACGTCTTCAACGAAGGCGAGACCGTGGACATCACCGGCATCACGAAGGGCCGCGGCTACACCGGCGCCATTTATCGCTGGAACCAGCACACCGGCCCCATGGCGCACGGCTCGAAGTATCACAGGGGTCTGGGCTCCATGAGCGCCAACTCCGATCCTTCCCGCGTGTTCAAGAACAAGCACATGCCCGGCCACTACGGCGTCGAGCGCGTGACCATCCAGCACCTCGCCGTCGTCAAGGTCGACGCCGAACGCAGCCTGCTGCTCGTTCGCGGCTCGGTGCCCGGACCCAACAAGGGACTGCTCTTGATCCGCAATTCCCTGAAGGCCAAGGAGGAGTAAGACATGCCGAACATTCAAGTCGTGGACATGCAGGGCAAGGTCGTGGGCGATATGGAGATCAGCGACGAAATTTTCGCCGTCGAAGTCAACGTCGCCGCCATGCACCTGGTCGTTCGTTCGATTCTCGCCAACAAGCGTCAGGGGACGCAGAGCGCGCTCAGCCGCGGCATGGTTCGCGGCGGCGGCAGGAAGATTTATCGCCAGAAGGGCACCGGCAACGCGCGCCATCACGGCAACCGCGCGCCCCAGTTCCGTCACGGCGGCGTCGTGTTCGCCCCGCAGCCGCGCGATTATGTGATCAAGGTGCCCAAGAAGGTGCGCCGCATCGCCATGAAGAGCGCGCTGACCAGCAAACTGCAGGACATCATCGTGGTGGACGAGATCAAGCTTGAGGAGAGCAAGACCAAGTACGTCGCCAAGATGCTCAAGGATCTGGGCGTCGAAAAGAAGGCGCTGCTCGTCCTCGCCGGGCGCGACGAAAGCGTCATCCGCGCCGGCAAGAACATCCCCACCCTCAAGGACGCCTATGTCAACACCATCAACGTCTACGATCTGCTCAACGCCGACAAGATCATTATCGTCAAGGCCGCGATGCAGGACATTCAGGAGGTGTACGCATGAGAGACCCGCATGACATCATCCTGCGCCCCGTCCTGACCGAAAAGGGCTACGACGGCATCGCGGACAAGCGCTACGTGTTCGAGGTCGCCATCGACGCGAACAAAATCGAAATCAAGAAAGCGCTTGAAAAGGTTTTCCCCGCCATCAAGGTCGCGCGCGTCAACACGCTGCGCACCCTCGGCAAGATCAAGCGTCAGGGCGCGCACAGCGGCAGGACGCCCGAGATCAAAAAGGCCTACGTCACGCTGACCGAAGATTCCAAGCCGATCGAGTTCTTCGAGGGCATGGTGTAAGGGAGGAGAAGGAAAATGCCTATTCGCGTTTATAAACCGACTTCGTCCGCCCGCCGTTTCATGTCGGTGCTGACGTTTGAGGAAATCACCAAGAAAACCCCGGAGAAATCGCTGACCGAGTATCTCAAGAAGAATGCCGGCCGCAACAAGCAGGGCAAGATCACCGTCCGTCATCAGGGCGGCGGCAACAAGATCAAGTACCGCATCATCGACTTCAAGCGCGACAAGCACGACGTGCCCGCCAAGGTCGCCGCCATCGAGTACGATCCCAACCGCACGGCGTTCATCGCGCTGCTGCACTACGTTGACGGCGAAAAGCGCTACATTCTGGCGCCGCTCGACCTCAAGGTGGGCGATACCGTGGTTGCCGGCGAGAGCGCCGACATCAAGCCCGGCAACGCGCTGCCCGTGCAGAACATCCCGGCGGGCACGCTGATCCACAACATCGAGATCAAGCCGGGCCGCGGCGGACAGATGGTTCGCTCGGCGGGCGCCTACGCCCAGCTCATGGGCAAGGAAGGCGCCTACGCGCAGGTGCGTATGCCCTCGGGCGAGTACCGCAAGGTGCCCATGAACGCCTACGCCACCATCGGCACCGTCGGCAACACCGATCACTCCAACATCAACATCGGCAAGGCCGGCCGCACCCGTCACATGGGCATCCGCCCCTCCGTCCGCGGCGTCGTGATGAACCCCTGCGACCATCCGCACGGCGGCGGCGAGGGCAAGAGCCCCGTGGGTATGCCGGCGCCCGTTACCCCGTGGGGTAAGCCCGCTCTGGGCTACAAGACCCGCAAGCACAAGAAGTATTCCAACAAAATGATCGTCAAGCGCGCGGGCAAGTAAGCCCAAGTAATGAGTAAGGAGGCAACCTCATGAGCCGTTCCGTTAAGAAAGGCCCGTTCGTTCAGGAAGCGCTTTACAAGCGCGTCGTCGATATGAACAAGACCGGCGCGAAGACCGTTCTCAAGACGTGGAGCCGCGCCTCGACCATCTTCCCTGAATTTGTCGGCCACACCATCGCCGTGCACGACGGCCGCAAGCACGTGCCGGTATACATCACCGAAGATATGGTCGGTCACAAGCTCGGCGAATTCGCTCCCACCCGCACTTTCCGTGGGCACGCGGGCGAAAAGACCACCGTGCGTAAATAAGGGAAGGAGCGCAGATCAATGGCAACGAACACCAAAAACAAGGGCGCGGCGCGCAAGGAAAACCGCGATAAGCGCCCGCAGGCGCATGTCAAACATATTCGCCTGTCCTCCCGTAAGGCGGGGATCGTGCTCGACCTCATCCGGGGGAAGAACGTCGATCAGGCGATCGCCATCCTCATGTACACCCCCAAGGCGGCGTCGCCCGTCATCCTTAAGCTCCTCAACAGCGCCATTGCCAACGCGGTCAACAATCAGGATCTGGATCGCAGCACGCTCTATGTCGCCGAGTGCTACGCCAATCCCGGCCCGACCCTCAAGCGCTTTGTGGCGCGCAGCCGCGGCAGCGCGTCCCCCATGCTCAAGCGCACCTGCCATATCAGCGTGGTGCTCGATCAAAAACAATAAAGGGAGGATCACACATGGGTCAGAAAGTTAATCCGCATGGCGCGCGCGTGGGCGTGATCTTCGACTGGAGCACCCGCTGGTACGCCGACAAAAAGAATTTTTCGAACCAGCTCGTCGAGGATTTCAACCTCCGCAAAATGCTCAAAAAGAAGTTCTACTCCACCGGCATCAGCCGCATTGACGTCGAACGCAGCGCCAGCCGCATGACCGTCAATATCTTCACCGGCAAGCCCGGCATGATCATCGGCCGCGGCGGCAAGGGCATCGAGGATCTCCGCGCCGAGGTCGAAAAGTTTGCCGGCCATCCCGTCAACATCAACGTTCTGGACGTGAAGAGCCCCGACGCCGACGCGCAGCTCATCGCCGAGAACATCGCCCAGCAGCTCGAAAAGCGCATCGCCTTCCGCCGCGCCATGAAGCAATCCATCATGCGCGCCAACAAGGCGGGCGCCAAGGGCGTCAAGGTCGCCATCTCGGGTCGTCTGGGCGGCGCGGACATCGCCCGCACCGAGCACTACCACGAGGGCTCGATCCCCCTGCAGACGCTGCGCGCGAACATCGACTACGGCTTCTGCGAAGCCAAGACCACCTACGGCCGTCTGGGCGTCAAGGTTTGGGTGTACAAGGGACAGATCCTGCCCCGTCCCAAGAAAGTGATCGCACAGCCCGCGCCGGCGGTTACCGAAGGAGGCAAGTAATCCTATGCTGATGCCGAAAAGAGTCAAGCGCCGCAAGGTATTTCGCGGCCGCATGAAGGGCGCCGCCCATCGCGGCAACTTTATCGCCTACGGCGATATCGGTCTGGTCGCGCTCGAGCCCGCCTGGGTCACCAGCCAGCAGATCGAAGCCGCCCGTGTCGCGCTTACCCGTTATACCAAGCGCGGCGGTCAGGTGTGGATCAAGATTTTCCCCGATAAGCCCGTGACCTCCAAGCCCGCCGAAACCCGCATGGGTTCGGGCAAGGGCACGCCGGAATACTGGGTCGCCGTCGTCAAGCCCGGCCGCATCCTGTTTGAGATCGGCGGGATCGAGGACAAAACGGCGCGCGAGGCGCTGCGTCTTGCCGCCGCCAAGCTCCCCTTGAGGACCAAGATCGTTCTGCGCGAGGACGCGCCGAACCCCAAAGATATTGAAGCGGGTGGTGAAAGCAAATGAAGGGTAAGGAATTCGCAGCCATGAAGCCCGAGGAATTGACCGCGAAAATCGCCGAGCTCAAGACCGAGCTGTTCAACCTTCGTTTCCGGCTTGCCACCGGTCAGCTTGAGAACACCATGCAGATTTCCGCCGTCAAGCGCGACATCGCCCGTGCGATGACCGAGAAGCGCCGGCAGGAAATCAAGGCTTGACCGATACGCCGTGAAAGGAGAACAGAAAATGTCTGAAGCAAGAGGCATCCGCAAGACCCGCGTGGGCGTGGTCGTCAGCGACAAAATGGACAAAACGGTCGTCGTTTCCCTTTCGTCCCGCGTTCGTCACCCGTTGTACGGCAAAATCGTCACCCGCACCAGCAAGATCAAGGCGCATGACGAAGAGAACGCCTGCGGCATCGGCGATACCGTTGAAATGATGGAGTGCCGTCCGCTTTCCAGGGATAAGCACTGGCGCGTCGTCCGCATCGTGGAGAAAGCGAAGTAAGGACGGGCGCATGAGCGGCTCCGCCGTTTTCAGCGCGTATCGAGGAATCCGCCGATTCAATCGGCGATCCGCATGTATCCGACCTCTCATGGGCAAACAGGGAAGCGCCATGACGAGGAACCTATAAAGGAGGAAACCCCTATGATTCAGCCGCAAACGCGACTCAAGGTTGCCGACAACTCCGGCGCCAAGGAAATCATGTGCATCCGCGTGCTGGGTGGGTCCTTCCGCCGTACCGGCTCGATCGGCGACATCATCGTCGCCAGCGTCAAGACGGCCACCCCCGGCGGGCAGGTCAAAAAGGGCGAGGTCGTCAAGGCCGTGATCGTCCGCGTCCATCAGCCCCAGCGCCGCCCCGACGGCACCTACATCCGCTTTGACGACAACGCCGCCGTCATCATCGGCGCGGATAAGATGCCCCGCGGCACCCGTATCTTCGGACCCGTCGCCCGCGAGCTGCGCGAGAAGGATTTCATGAAGATCGTCTCGCTCGCTCCCGAAGTGCTGTAAGGAGGACAATGATAAGATGTTTGTGAAATCCAAGGATCAGGTCATCGTCATCTCCGGCAAGGACAAGGGCGCCAAGGGCAAGGTCGTGGCAGCGCAGCCCAAGACCGGCAAGATCGCCGTCGAAGGCGTGGCGATGGTCACCAAGCACCAGAAATCCCGCCAGCAGGGTCAGCCCGGCGGCATCATCCACAAGGAAGCCTTCATCGACGCCAGCAACGTCATGATCATCTGCCCCAAGTGCGGCAAGCCGACCCGCGTCGCCCACAAGATCGTCGAAGTGACCGACAAGGAAGGCAAAGTCAGCAAGAAGAGCATCCGCGTCTGCCACCACAAGGACTGCGGCGAAAAATTAGACTGATAAGGAGGAAACAGCATGGCTACCCGACTCAAGGAAAAATACCTGACCGAAGCTGTACCCGCCTTACAGCAGAAGTTCGGCTATAAGAACGTCATGGAGATCCCCAAGCTCGAGAAGGTCATCATCAACATGGGCCTGGGCGACTGCAAGGACAACGCCAAGGCGCTCGAGAACGCCGTCGCCGAGCTCACCCAGATCGCCGGTCAGAAGCCGCTCGTCACCAAAGCGAAAAAGTCCGTCGCCAACTTCAAGCTCCGTCAGGGCATGAACGTCGGCGCCAAGGTTACCCTGCGCGGCAGCCGCATGGACGAGTTCGTCGACAAACTGGTCAACATCGCCCTGCCCCGCGTCCGCGACTTCCGCGGCGTGAGCGCCAAGGCGTTCGACGGCCGCGGCAACTACGCGCTGGGCGTCAAGGAACAGCTTATCTTCCCCGAAATCGAGTACGACAAGGTCGAAAAGATTCGCGGCATGGAAATGATTTTCGTCACCACCGCCAAGACCGACGAGGAAGCGAAAGAACTATTGCGGCTGCTGGGCATGCCGTTCGCGCAGTGAGGGAGGAGAAGACATGGCAAAGACAAGCATGAAGATCCGGCAGGCGAGACAAGCGAAGTTCTCCACCCGCGCGTACACGCGCTGCAAGCTGTGCGGACGCCCTCACTCGGTGCTTCGCCGCTACGGCATCTGCCGCATCTGCTTCAGAGAATTGGCCTACAAAGGCCAGATCCCCGGCGTCCGCAAGGCGAGCTGGTAAGGGGACAAACACAGTAAAGGAGGTTCCACCATGGTTGTGAATGATCCCATTGCCGATATGCTCACCCGCATCCGCAACGCGCAGGTCGCCAGGCATGACAGCGTGACGATCCCCGCCAGCAACATGAAAAAGGCGGTCGCCAAGATCCTGCTGGACGAAGGGTATGTCAAATCGGTCGAACATATCGCCGACGGTCTTCAGGGCAACATCAAAATCACCCTGAAGTACATCGACAAGAAATCGCCCGTTATCGTCGGGCTCAAGCGCATCAGCAAGCCCGGTCTGCGCGTGTACGCCACGTGCGACGATCTGCCCAAGGTGCTGGGCGGGCTGGGAATCGCCATCGTGTCCACCAGCCGCGGGCTGATGACCGACAAAAAGTGCCGCGAGGAGAACGTCGGCGGCGAGGTGCTCTGCTACATCTGGTAATCATCACGTCTTTGGAGGTGCGAAATTATGTCCCGTATCGGAAGACTTCCGATTCCCGTTCCTGCGGGCGTGACGGTTACGGTCGACGAGCACAACATGGTTGTGGTCAAGGGGCCCAAGGGCACGCTCTCGCAGCAGGTCAATCCCGATATTTCCATCGCGCAGGAGGGGAACGAGCTCAAGTTCACCCGTCCCAGCGACGATAAGGAACACCGCGCCATGCACGGCCTCTACCGCGCGCTGGTGCACAACATGGTCGTGGGCGTCACCGACGGCTTCGCCAAGACCCTTGAAATGGTCGGCACCGGCTACCGCGCCGCCGCCGAGAACAACGGCAAAAAGCTGACCATCAACATCGGCTTCTCGCATCCCGTCATCCTCGACGCGCCCGACACCATCACCTTTGAAACGCCCGTGCAGACGAAAATCGTCGTCAAGGGCATCAACAAGCAGCAGGTTGGCAACCTTGCGGCCGACATTCGCGCCATTCGTAAGCCCGAGCCGTACCTCGGCAAAGGCATCAAGTACGAAAACGAAGTCATCCGCCGCAAGGAAGGCAAGGCCGGCAAGAAGTAAGAAAGGGAGTGAACGCAAATGTTCAAAAAGCGCGACCGTAACGAAGTGCGCGTGATCCGTCACGCCCGCGTCCGCAAAAAGATCAGCGGCACCCCCGACATGCCGCGCCTGTGCGTCTATCGCAGCAACAAAGGCATTTATGCGCAGGTCATTGACGACGTGAAGGGCGTCACCCTCGTGTCCGCCTCCACGCTCGATCCGTCCCTCAAGGGTCAGCTTGACGGCGTGAATAAGTCCGGCGAGTCGACGCTGGTCGGCAAACTGGTCGCCGAGCGCGCCATCGCCGCCGGTATCAAGGACGTGGTCTTCGACCGCGGCGGATACCTGTACACCGGGCGCGTCGCCGCGCTCGCAGCCGCCGCCCGCGAGGCCGGCCTCAACTTCTAAGGAGGGAAAGAACTGACATGCTACGCAGAGAAGAACCCGCCAGCGAATTCAAAGAGCGTCTGGTCGCCCTCAACCGCGTCACCAAGGTCGTCAAGGGCGGCAAAAACTTCCGTTTCGCCGCGCTCGTCGTCGTCGGCGACGAGAACGGCCGCGTCGGCACCGCCATCGGCAAAGCCAAGGAAGTGCCCGAGGCGATCCGCAAGGCGACCGAGGCCGCCAAAAAGCATTTGGTCAACGTGCCCATCGTAGGCACCACCATTCCCCACGCCATCGACGGCTACTACGGCACGGCCAAGGTCGTGCTGCTGCCCGCCGAGGAAGGCGCGGGCGTTATCGCGGGCGGCGGCGCGCGCGCCGTGCTCGAGCTCGCCGGTATCAAGGATATCCGCACCAAGACCTTCGGCTCCAGCAACCGCATCAACACCGTCAAGGCGACCATCGAGGGCCTCAAGTCGCTCCGCAACGCCGAGACCGTGGCGAAAATGCGCGGCAAAGCGGTCGAAGAGATCATGGGTTGAGGGAGGATAAAAAGATGAAATTAAAGATCACGCTCATCAAATCCCCCATCTCCAGCCTGCAAAAGCACATCGACACCGTCGCGGCGCTGGGGCTGCGCAAGCCCGGCCAGACGGTCGTGAAGGAAGACAATCCCTGCGTTCGCGGGCAGATCTTCCGTGTCAAGCACATGCTCAAGGTCGAGGAAATCAACGATTGATAGGAGGACGGCCTCATGAAACTGCACGAGTTGCAACCGGCCATCGGTTCGACGACTGCCCCGAAGCGCCTCGGCAGAGGCGTAGGATCGCAATTGGGCAAAACCTCCGGCAAGGGCCACAAGGGCGCCAAGGCGCGCTCGGGCGGCGGCAAGCGCCCCGGCTTTGAAGGCGGCCAGATCCCTTTGACCCGCCGTCTGCCTAAGCACGGCTTTACCAATAACTTCGCCACGGAATACGCCGTGGTGAACGTCGGGAGACTGAATATCTTTGAGGACGGCGCCGTGGTCGACGCGGCGGCGCTCAAGGCCAACGGTCTCATCAAGAAAGAGCTTGACGGCGTAAAAATCCTCGGCGGCGGCGAGCTGGAAAAGAAACTGACCGTCTCCGTCGATAAGGTCACCGCGTCCGCCAAAGAGAAGATCGAGGCGATCGGCGGGAAAGTCGAGGTGAAGTAAGGATGTGGGAAACGCTTCGTAATGCATGGCGCGTCCCGGAGCTGAAAAAAAAGCTCCTTTACACCTTCTTCATGCTGCTTTTGTTCCGTCTGGTCGGCGTTATCCCCGTTCCCGGCATTGACCGCGCCACCATCCAGAGCGCCATGTCGAGCTACGACATGCTCGGGCTCATCAACATGATGACCGGTTCCTCCTTCGCCAACATGACGATCATGGCGATGGGCATCTCGCCCTACATCAACGCCAGCATCATCATGCAGCTGCTCACCATCGCCATCCCGGCGCTCGAGCGGCTGCAGAAAGAGGGCGGCGAGGAAGGCAAGCAGAAGATCAACAAGATCACCCGCTATGTCACCGTCGCGCTGGCCGCGATTCAGGCGATCGGCATCATCGTCGGCCTGAACGGCGTTTCGAGCTCCTATAAGAACGTGTTCGGCTACGCCACCATCGGCATCATCATGGCGGGCGGCACGGCGCTGGCCATGTGGATCGGCGAGCGCATCACCAAGAACGGCGTGGGCAACGGCGTATCGCTGCTGATCTTTGCCGGCATCATCTCGAACCTGTTCACCGGCATCCTGACGGCGGTGAGCAACGTGTTCACGGGCGGCGCGAACGCCATCCCGAACCTGCTCATCATCATCGTCACCACGCTGGCCATCGTCGCCGTCGTCACCTACGTCGATCTGGGCGAGCGCCGCGTGCCGGTGCAGTACGCCAAGCGCGTCGTGGGCCGCAAGATGTACGGCGGCCAGAGCACGCACATCCCGATGAAGATTCTCTCCGTCGGCGTGCTGCCGCTCATCTTCGCCTATTCCTTCATGGCGTTCCCGGGCACCATCTTTGCCATGTTCGGTCAGTCTTCGCCCGCGTACGTCTGGTGGAGCACCTACATGAACCAGTATTCCCCGTGGTACATGCTGGCATGCGCGCTGCTCATCATCGCCTTCAGCTATTTCTACACTTCCATCACCTTCAACCCGCAGGATATCGCCAAGAACATCCAGCAGCAGGGCGGCCACATCCCGGGCATCCGCTCGGGCAGCAAAACGGTGGAGTTCCTCTCCCGCACGTCCAACCGTCTGGTGCTCTTCGCCGCGATTTTCCTCGCCATTCTGGCGACCATCCCCTCGGCGCTCACCGTATGGCGCAGCGTGCAGATCCCCTTCGGCGCCTCGTCTATCCTGATCGCCGTCAGCGTCGCTCTCGAAACGACGCGGCAGGTCGAGTCGCAGATGGTGATGCGCAACTACAAGGGCTTCTTATAAGGAATGCCCGCCCGTATCGCGTAGGATATCAGGTTTTCCCACGGGGTTTTCAGCCCCGTGGGAAAACCTGCGTCATACGGACGCATCGCCGCTTCACCGCACTTCCTAAAGGAGATCATCGCCATGAACATCATTTTCCTCGGCCCTCCGGGCGTGGGCAAGGGCACGCACGCGCAGAAAATCATGCAGGACACCGGCATGCCGCAGATCTCGACCGGCGATATCCTTCGCCGCGCCATGAAGGAAGGCACGCCGACCGGGCTGGACGCCAAGCGCTACATTGACGCGGGCGAACTGGTCCCCGACGACGTGGTCATCGCCATCGTGCGCGAGCGCCTCGCCGAAAAGGACTGCCAGAACGGATACATTCTGGACGGCTTCCCGCGCACCATCCCGCAGGCGGAAGCGCTGGCGGCGTTCGCCAGGATTGACAAAGTGATCAATCTCGCGCTGTCCGACGAGGTGATTATCGAGCGCCTGTCGGGACGCCGCGTGTGCCCCAAATGCTCGGGCACGTTCCATGTCACGCTCGTCAAGGGCGACAAATGCCCGGTCTGCGACGAAACGCTCGTCCAGCGCAGGGACGATTCCGCCGAGACGGTGCAGAACCGCCTGAACGTCTACAAAGCGCAGACGGCGCCGCTCATCGAGTATTACGAGAAAAAGGGCCTCGTGAGAACGGTGCACTGCGTCGGGACGCTCGAGGAAAACTACCTGCGCATCCGCGAGGCGATCGAAACCGCATGATTACGCTCAAAACGCCCGACCAGATCGCCAAAATGCGCAGCGCCGGGCATCTGCTTTACGACGTGCTCTGTCGTCTCCGCGAGGCGGTCAGGGCAGGGGAAACCACCAAGGCGATCGACGCCTACGCGCACGAAATGATCAGGAAGCACGGCGCGATCCCTTCCTTCCTCAACTACTGCGGCTATCCCGGCTCGGTCTGCGCCTCGATTGACGACGAAGTGGTGCACGGCATCCCCTCGGACGCCGTGACGCTCGCGGAGGGCAGCATTCTCTCCATTGACTGCGGGCTGATCCTGGACGGCTGGCAGGCGGACAGCGCGCTGACCGTGCCGGTGGGCGACATCGGCGAGGACAAGGCGAAGCTCGTCGCCGTCACCGAGGAATGCTTCTGGCTGGGCGCGCGCGCCGCGATCAACGGCAACCATCTGGGCGATATCGGCCACGCCGTTCAGGCGCACGCCGAAAAGCACGGCTACGGCGTGATCCGCGACCTGACGGGGCACGGCATCGGGCGGAAAATGCACGAGGACCCCAGCGTGCCCAACTACGGCGAGCCCGGGCACGGCGTCCGGCTTCGTCCCGGCATGACGCTTGCCATCGAACCGATGATTGCGCTGGGGCGCTATCAGGTGCATCAGCTCGCCGACGGCTGGACGATGGTGACCAACGATCACTCGCCCTGCTCGCATTACGAGCACACCATCGCCGTCAACGAGAAGGGTTTGCCCGAGATTCTCACGCTCCCGGGCGCTCAATGGGGTGAAAAGCAAGGATGAAGCCGGAAATTTTGCCCGGAAGCGTCGTTTTTTCGAAAAAAGGGCGTGACAAAGGCAGGGTGTTTGTGGTATTATTATCGTTGGACGCCGATTTTGTTATGATCGCCGACGGCGACACGCGAAAGCTCGACCGTCCGAAGAAAAAACGCCGCAGGCATCTCACCGCTTTGCCTGTCGAGCTGCCCGGGCTGATCGATCTCTGCGGACAAAAGCGTCTCAAGGACGCCGATATCCGCAAGGCGCTCAAGCCGTATCGGGACAATAATCAGACCGCCGGCCGCGCGCCGGAACAAAACGGGGAGGGGTAAACCGATTGTCCAAGGATGATGTCATCGAAATGGAGGGCAAAGTCATCGAAGCCTTGCCCAACGCCATGTTTCAGGTGGAATTGCCCAACGGCCACCGCATTATGGCGCATATCTCGGGGAAAATGCGCATGAATTTCATCCGCATTTATCCGGGCGATAAGGTCACCATTGAGCTCTCCCCCTATGATCTCACACGCGGCCGCATTACGTGGCGCAGCAAGAACTGATTCCCACTACGAGGAGGAAACCGACATGAAAGTTCGTCCGTCCGTCAAGACCATCTGCGAAAAATGCAAGATCATCAAGCGCAAGGGGCGCGTGATGGTTATTTGCGAAAACCCGCGCCATAAGCAGCGCCAGGGCTGAATCCGTCAGGTCGGCGGCGTGGGCGGCTGCCTCCGGGTTTTCCCGGGGGACCACGCGCGTCTTCCTATACAGCGGCGGTCAACCGCCGCGTCCCGGTCGCGCCGAGGCATTGGCCCGCAAAATCTACGCTGCGGGCTATACGCGCGTTCGCGGCCGTTCCCGAGACAATCATTTGGAGGTGTAACCAACACATGGCACGTATTCAGGGCGTTGACCTGCCCAGGGAGAAGCGCGTCGAGATCGGCCTGACGTATATTTACGGCATCGGCCTTTCCGTGTCCAAGGAAATTCTCGCCGGCACCGGCGTGAATCCCGACACGCGCGTCAAGGATCTCTCCGAAAACGAAATCAGCAAGCTGCGCGAATACATCGAACATCACCTCAAGGTCGAGGGCGATCTCCGTCGCGAGGTTTCGCTCAACATCAAGCGGTTGGTCGAGATCGGCAGCTATCGCGGTGTCCGTCATCGCCGCGGGCTTCCCGTGCGCGGACAGAACACCAAGCAGAACGCGCGCACCCGCAAGGGCCCCAAGCGCACGGTCGGCAATAAGAAGAAGTAAAGTTTCTTCAACGAAACCCAATTTCGGGTCGGAGGGATAGAAATGGCACCCAAAAAAGCAACGCTTAAGAAGGTATCGCGCAAGCGCCGTGAAAAGAAGCTCGTCGAGCGCGGCGTCGCGCACATCCGTTCTTCGTTCAACAACACCATCGTCACCATCACCGACGTGACGGGCAACGCGCTGTCGTGGGCTTCCGCCGGCGGCATGGGCTTCCGCGGCAACAAGAAATCGACGCCGTTCGCCGCGCAGATGGCCGCCGAGACGGCCGCCAAGGCCGCGACGGAGTTCGGTCTCCGCTCGGTCGACGTGTTCGTCAAAGGCCCCGGCTCGGGGCGTGAAGCCGCCATCCGCGCGCTTCAAACCGCCGGTCTCGACGTGACCATGATCAAGGACGTGACGCCCATCCCGCACAACGGCTGCCGTCCGCCCAAACGTAGAAGAGTGTAAGGTAGGAGGTCCCAAAAATGGCAAGATATACAGGCTCAGTGTGCCGTCTGTGCCGCCGCGAGGGCACCAAGCTCTTCCTCAAGGGCGAGAAGTGCTTTTCGCAAAAGTGCGCCGTCGGCAAGCGTCCCACTCCTCCGGGTCAGCACGGTCAGGCGCGCCAGCGCAAGATGAGCGAGTATGGCGTCCAGCTCCGTGAAAAGCAAAAGGCCCGCCGCGCGTACGGTTTGCTCGAAGGCCAGTTCTTCCGCACCTACGAGCGCGCCACCACCATGAAGGGCATCACCGGCGAGAATCTGCTCCAGCTGCTTGAGCGCCGCATGGACAACGTGATTTACCGCACCGGCTTCGCCGCTTCCCGTCCTCAGGCTCGTCAGCTTGTGCTGCACGGCCACTTCCTGGTCAACGGCAAAAAGGTTGATATCCCCAGCTACGAGCTCGAGCTCAACGACGTCATCACCGTCCGCCAGGCCAGCAAGGAAATGGAGCTGTTCAAGGTCGCCCGCGAGGGCGCGAGCCGCATCGTTCCCAAGTGGCTGACCGTCAACGCCGACGAATTGACCGCCACGGTTTCCGCCCTCCCCGCGCGCGATGATATTGACTTCACGCTCCAGGAGAACATGATCGTCGAGTATTACTCCCGCTAATGTCTCCCGATGTCAATCCCCTCAACCGACGGAATCCGATAGGAGGGACTTAATCCGTGATAGTCGAAATCGAAAAGGCGCGCATCGAGTGCGTCGAAAAGGCGGAAAACAACACCTTCGGGCGCTTTGTGATCGAGCCGCTCGAGCGCGGCTTCGGCCATACGCTGGGCAACGCGCTGCGGCGCGTGCTCATCAATTCGCTGCCCGGCGCCGCCGTCACCAGCGTCAATATCGAAGGCGTGCAGCATGAGTTTTCCACCATCCCGGGCGTCAAGGAAGACGTGACCGAGATCATCCTGAACTTCAAGGAGCTTTCGCTCAAGCTCTTCACCGATCAGGTCAAGATGCTGGAGATCAACGCCGTCGGCCCCTGCGAAGTGACCGCCGCCGATATCCGCGTCGACGACGAGGTCGAGATCGTCAACCCCGATCTGCATATCGCCACGCTCGGCGACGGCGCGAAGCTGCATGTGTGGCTGTCCGTCGACAAGGGGCAGGGCTACGTCTCCTCCGACAAGAACAAGTCGCAGCAGACGGCGATCGGCGTCATCCCCATCGATTCCATCTACACGCCCATCACCAAGGTCAATTACACGGTCGAGGACACCCGCGTAGGGCAGATCACCGATTATGACAAATTGACGCTCGAGGTCTGGTCGGACGGCAGCGTGCAGCCCGACGAGGCGATCAGCATGGCGGCGCGTATCCTGACCGAACAGCTTTCGCTGTTCATCGGGCTGACCGATCATTCGATGTCCGTCAGCGTGTCCGAACCCGAGGACAACAAGCTCGGCAAGGTCATGGAAATGACGATCGAGGATCTGGATCTGTCCGTCCGCGCGTACAACTGCTTAAAGCGCGCCGGCATCAACACCGTCGCCGAGCTTGTGCAGCGCAATCAGGAGGACATGATGAAGGTGCGCAACCTGGGCAAGAAGAGTTTGGAAGAAGTCGAGCAGAAGCTTCAGGCATTGGGTCTGGGTCTGCGCCCGACCGAAGAGTAATAGGAGGAATGCCGCATGGCAAGTCAGCGCAAGCTTGGCCGCACCGCGAGCCAGCGTAAAGCGATGCTCAGGAACTTGACCACCAATCTGCTTTGGTACGGCCGCATCGAGACCACCGAGGCGAAGGCGAAGGAAGTCCGCAGCATTGCCGATAAAATGATCACCCTCGCCATCCGCGAGTACGATCAGACCACCGAGATTGAAAAGGAATTCTACAACGACAAAAAGCAGATCGTGAAGCAGACCTTCACGAACGATCTGCCCTCCAAGCTCCATGCCCGCCGCCTCATGATGTCGTACCTGTACGATATCAGGGAGCTCAAGAAGGACGACGAGAGCAAGAGCGATTACAAGGAGCGCACCAAGGATAACAAGCATCCCGTGGTGGAGAAGCTCTTCCGCGAGTACGGCCCGAAGTATCGCGCCCGTAATCAGGAAAAGAACTGCGCGGGCGGCTATACCCGCATCTACAAGCTCGGACCCCGTCGCGGCGACGCCGCCGAAATGGTCATTCTGGAGCTTGTGTAATCCCGTGTGAGCGAGAAGCGCGTCCGCGCGTTTCCTCATCGAAAAAGGGACTGAAGCGTTTCGTCGCGTCAGTCCCTTTTACTGTCCTTGCCGATTGCGCGGAAAGCGTCGCGCGTCAACGCCGCGTTCGCTCGGATATGCCGTTTGTGCTCCGGATACTCGCGCCGCGCGTCGCGAAATATCGCGCCCGCGCTTCGATTATCCGCCTCCGCGCAGCTCGAATACTCGCGCCGCGCGTCAACGCCGCGTCTGTTCGGAAATGCCGTTTGTGCCCCGGACCGCCGCGCCGCCGCTCCGAACATCCGCGTCCGCGCGTCCCGGACAGTTGACGCTCCCCGCTTTGCCGTCGCAGGCGCGCAGCGCCCGATACCGCCTTCATGTAGTTTTCTGGATACCGCCTTCGGGCGGCTTTTTTGTCGTTGATTCGCTCTGCCGGACGCGTCAAACCCATCCGTAAAGAAAATATAATTAATTTCAAAATAATGCTTGACACAGAATACTGTGTGATATATAATACTTCACGTCAGGAGGAATTGCCCGACTGGCGAGAGGAGGAACGAAGTTGGATGTTCAGTTGAAACGCGGTCTGTTGGAAGCGTGCGTGCTGTCGCTGCTCAAGGCGGGCGATTCGTACGGTTATCAGTTGATTAAGGATGTATCCGAGGTCATCGAGGTGTCGGAATCGACGCTGTACCCCATACTGCGCCGTCTGGAGGCGGCAAGCTGCCTGCGGGTGTACTCGGTCGAGCGCAATAACCGCCTGCGCCGGTACTACGCCATCACCGAGGGCGGTCAGCAAAAGCTCAATGATTTCATGACGGAGTGGGCGGAGGTCGGCAAGGTGTACGAGTTCATCCGCCAGCGCAACGAGTACCGGGAGGGATAACGATATGGAACGGAACGACTACATTCAGGGGATCACGGAACCCTTCACTTTTCTCGGCAAGCTCTACGCCACGACCGACCCGGGGCAGCATACGCTCAACGAGTGCCTGATCGAATGCGCGGGCGGCAGGAGCACGTATGAAACCCATCCCTTTCAATTATTAAGGACAGGAGTGTGAATGATATGAATCGCAGCGAATATCTGGAAGGGCTTGCCCGCTCGCTCGACTTTCTGAATGAGGAAAACCGCTCGGCCGCGCTCGCCTTCTATGCCGAAATGCTCGACGACCGCATCGAGGACGGCATGAGCGAGGAGGACGCCACGGACAAAATGGAATCCATCGAGGCCATCGCCGCGCGGTTCCGCGCCGAGTACGGCGCGCAGCCGATCGCGGAAGAAACGCCCGCGCAGGAAGCGGAGCCGCAGGACGCGCCCGCGCCGGAAGCGCCCGCGCCGGAAGCGTCTGTGCAGGAAGCGTCCGTGCAGGAAGCGCCCGCGCAGCCGGAGGTCGTCGTGGAAACCATGCCCTTGAGCGATCAGGCGGCGGATAACGGCAGCCGCGTCCGGGACGACGTGAGCGAGCGGATGAACGAGGCGCGCGAGCGCATCAACGAGATCGACGCGCGGTTTGCCGAGCGCGCGGCCGAGCGCGCGGCGCGGCAGGCAGAGCGGGAAGCGCGGCAGGCCGAACGCGAGGCGAGGCAGGCGACGTGGGAAGAAAAAGCGGAGCGCTTCACGGAGCGCGGCGCCGATCTCGAATCGACCATTGAGAACACCGTCCACGAAGCGGCGGATATGGCGCAAAGCGCGGCTCGCGAGGCCATCGCCGCCGCGAGGGAAGCGCTGCGCGAGGCGGAGGCGCAGGTGAAAAGCGCGGCGCGCGCCGGATCCGACGCGCCTTCGGAGCCGGTGATCAAGACCGTGAAAGCGCCCGCCGACGCCGTTAAGGTCATTACCGTGTCCGCCGGCAACGTCGGCGTTCGCATCGAGAAATCCGACGCGGGCGAGGCGTCCGTCAGCTACTACACCGACGAGTTCACGCTGTACGATACGTCCTTTGAGAACGGCAATCTGTGCCTCAAGCGCTTGAGCAACAGCATCCTTGACGGCAATCAGATGTTCCGCCTGTTCAAGCACGGCTTTTCCTTCCATCGCAGCATTCCTGACATCGTGGTGCGCGTGCCGCAGGACAGCCTGATCGATCTGGATCTGACCACGAGCAACGCCGGCATGTCGCTTGCCTCGCTGCGCGGGCTGGGCGCCGTGCGCCTCAAATCCAGCAACGCGCCTATTCGCTGCGACACGGCGTCGATGATTTCCCTGAACCTCAAGACCAGCAACAGCCGCATCGAGCTGCACGGCGTCAACGTCAAGCGCGATATCGAGGCGCGCACCAGCAATTCGCATCTGGACGCGCAAAGCGTGTTCGGCGGCGGCGATATCACGCTCGTCACCTCCAACAGCCGCCTGACGGCTGCGATCGTCAAGGCGGATGGAACGCTGACGCTCACCACGAACAACGGCGGCCTGAACGTTGAAAAGCTGCTCGCGCGCGCCTACCGTCTGCGCACCTCAAACGCCGCCATCACGGGCACGCTGCCCGGGAACGCCAGCATCTACCGCATTTCGAGCGGGACCTCCAACGGCAAGAACAGCCTGCCGCCGCATCAGGCGGGTGAAATCCCCCTCGAGGCGTTCACTTCCAACGGCTCGATCCGCCTGACCTTCGAGGACGCCTGACCCGCGTCCCGCGCCGGCCGCCCTTCGGGTTTCCGAGGGGCGGTCATTCATTTTTCTGCTTTCTGAGGGGCGGTCATTATTTTACAATTAACCTTCGCGTTTTCAATCAATAAAAGTGCTTGACAGAAGCGCCGATGCCGTTGTAAAATACGTATGATCGGCTGAAAAGCCTCATTTCGCGCGGGCGCGTGGGGTTGGCTGTTTTCTGGATACACTTGCTTCTCGGATGGTTCCAGCAGGCATTTGCCGTTTACCATATCGGGCGCTTCATCGCAGGCGTCCGGGTATGTCCGTATCAGGGCGCGGCGCGCGCATACGCGGCGGATCAGTAATCAGGATACAGCTTTAGCCGTATGAAAACGGATGTTTTTGTGCGGCTTTCGATGATTTTGGCATGAATTTATGAAGAAAACGAAAGGAGGAAACGAAGTGGACTGGTTATGGATTCTTGTCGGACTGGTCGTGGGCGGCGCCGCGGGCGCATATTTCGGCTTTGCCTACCGCCGGAACGTCGTAGAGAAAAAGATCGGCAAAACGGAAGAGTACGCGAAAAAGCTGCTGGACGACGCCACCAAAAAGGCGGACGAGCAGAAAAAGGAAATGCTGCTCGAAGCGAAGGAAAGCATCCTTCACGAAAAAACCGAACTGGACAAGGAAATCAGGAATCGCCGCGCCGAATTGCAGCGCAATGAGCGCCGCATGATCCAGCGCGAGGAAACGCTCGACAAAAAGGAAGAATCGCTCGATAAAAAGCGCGATCAGCTGGCGACGCGCGAGGAAAACCTGGACGCCAAGGAAAAGAGCATCGACGATATGCAGGCGGAGGTCGAGGCGGTCAAAGCCAAGCAGATCAACGAGCTTGAGCGCATCGCCGTGCTGACGCAGGACGAGGCGCGGCAGCTGGTGATCGAGCGCGTGCAGAAGGAGGCGTTCCACGACGCCGCCGCCATGGTGCGCGACATCGAAGGCAAGGCAAAGGAGGAGGGCGAAAAGAAAGCGCGCAATATCATCGCGCTCGCCATCCAGAAGTGCGCCGCCGACCACGTCGCGGAAACCACGGTATCGGTCATCAACCTGCCCAACGATGATATGAAGGGCCGTATTATCGGCCGCGAGGGTCGCAATATCCGCGCGATCGAGACGGCGACCGGCGTCGATATGATTATCGACGATACGCCCGAAGCCGTCATTATTTCGGCGTTTGATCCCGTCCGCCGCGAGGTGGCGCGCATCGCCATCGAGAAGCTCATCATGGACGGGCGCATCCATCCGGCGCGCATCGAGGAATGCGTCGAAAAGGCGAAAAAAGAGGTCGACAACCAGATCCGCGAGGCGGGCGAACAGGCTGTCTTCGAGACGGGGCAGCACGGGATTCATCCCGAACTGGTTAAGCTGCTCGGCCGCATGAAATTCCGCACCAGCTACGGTCAAAATGTGCTCAAACACTCCATCGAGGTCAGCCATCTGGCGGGGCTCATGGCGGCCGAGCTGGGCGCCGACGTCGCGCTCGCCAAGCGCGCGGGCTTACTTCACGATATCGGCAAGGCGGTCGATCACGAGCAGGAGGGCACGCACGTATCGCTGGGCGGCGAGCTGGCGAGGAAATACCACGAAAGCCCCGACGTCATCCACGCCATTCTGGCGCATCACAACGACGTCGAACCGCAGACCGTCGAAGCCGTGCTCGTGCAGGCGGCCGACGCCATCAGCGCGGCGCGTCCGGGCGCTCGGCGCGAGTCGCTGGTCAATTTCATCAAGCGCCTTGAAAAATTGGAGGAGATCGCCAATTCCTTCGCCGGCGTCGAGAAATGCTTCGCCATCCAGTCGGGCCGCGAGGTGCGCATCATGGTCAAGCCCGAGGATGTCACCGACGAGGGCACCAAGGTGCTCGCCAAGGACATTGCCCGCCGCATCGAAAAGGAAATGGAATACCCCGGCCAGATTCGCGTCAACGTCATCCGCGAAACCAGAAGCACCGATTACGCGAAATAAAGATCAAACCGGCGGGCGAGAGTCCGCCGGTTTTTTATGTCAAAGGAGAATCACATGAGCGTCACATTCCGCCTCTACACAAGCGTTCCCGGGATCACGGAGGACTACCGCCTCGTGCGCGATTTCCTTGTCCGGCGCGGGTATCAGAACTTTACCTATGCGCGGTGGGACTGGATGACGACGCACGGCTGTCTGGACAAGAGCGCCGTCGGCAACATCGGGCTGTGGCTCGAAGACGGCGCGGTCGTCGGCGCGGCGCTGTTCGATTGCCAGATGGGCGACGCTTTCTGCGTCGCGCTGCCCGGGCATGAGGCGCTGTATTCCGGGATCATCGCGCACGCCGAAAGGCATCTGACCGGGGAAGACGGCGAGTTCGCGCTGATCATTCCCAACGCCGACCGCGCCTGCCAGCGCGCCGCCGCCGACGCGGGATACGTCGCCACGCCCGATACCGAGTGCGACGCCGCGTTTTTCGCCGATCAGACGCCAATTGATTACGCGCTGCCGCAGGGATATACCGTGACCGATATGCAGGCGCGGTACGACCTGTACGAGTATGGGCGCGTGCTGTGGAAGGGCTTCAATCATGAAATGAACGGCGAGGGCGCGTTTTCGCCCTCCGTCGAGGACGGCATGAACGGCGAAAAGGAGATGCTGCGGCCTCACGTGGATTTGTCGCTTAAGGTCGCCGTCGTCGCGCCCGACGGACATTTCGCGGGCTACTGCGGCATGTGGTACGACGAAAACGCCGGCTTTGCCGTCGTCGAGCCGGTCGCCGTTGATCCTGATCACCGTTTGCGGGGCGTTGGGCTCGCCGCCGTGCTCGAGGGCGTCCGCCGCGTCGCCGCGCGCGGCGCGAAAATCGCCGTCGTCGGATCGAACCAGCCCTTCTACTATCACATCGGCTTCCGCCCGTACGCCGTCGCGGCCAAATGGGTGAAGCGGACGGCGGACCGCGCCTGATACCGGATGCGGAAGCGCCCGCCGGCAAGCCGCGCAGAAAAAACGTGCAGTCCGAAAGAATGACTTGTTGATTCTAAATAGGAGTGTCGGCTTTGCCGACAATCGAGCGCCCGCCTTTCGGCGGGCGTTCAGATCATCGACAAACCCGGTCGTTCCTTCCGGGGATACGGCGAAGGGACGGCGTCGCTTCGTTTCTCATCCTTTACCGGCGACATGTGCGGCGGTCGTCTATCGGTCGTTCGATTGGCGCTGCGCCGTTTCCGTCCATCTCGGCGGCGTGTCGGCGCAGCGCGTGACGGCGAGCGCGGCGCGCCATTCGACATAGCAGCCGCACAGCGCGCAGACGCCGCCGTTCAAATGATCGCACAGCGCGCAGACGGCGAGCCGCGCGCGGTACGCCGCGTCGTCGGCTCGGCGTTCGGACGGCAGCGCGTCGAGCCGCTCGCGCAGCAGCGTCAGCGTCGCCCGCTCGCCGTCCATCTGTTCCAGCAGGCAGCGCCTGCAAACGCGCGCCGCGTCTGCGTGCGCGTCCGCCGCGTCCCGGTCGAAAGCGGTAAAGCGCGGCGCGGCGGGAGAAATGCCGTCCTCCCGCCGCGCCGTATCCCTGACAGGCTGCTTCATTCCGATATCGTCAGCGCCGTGACCGAGCAGGGCGGCAGCGTCAGCTTCACGGTCTGCCGTCCGATCGCCGTCACGTCCAGCGGCCGGATCGTCACGCGCCCGGGCGCGTCGAAATCGTTGAAGGCGGTCATTTCGCCCGTCAGCGTCCTCGCTTCCGCCCGCGCGGCGCTAAAATCCCCAAGATCGATTTCGATCTCAAGCGGCGCGTCGGGATCGGTGTGCGCCAGCGTCACGGTCATTTCGTTCCCCTTGACCGACGCCTCGCCCGTCACGCGCGGCACGGCGTGATCGCCGCCCACCGCGTCGCTTTGCAGGAACAGATCGACGCGTTCGGCGTCCATGTGCGCCTTGTACAGATCGAACACGTGATAGGTGGGCGTGAGCACCATGCGGTCGCCGTCGGTCAGGATCACCGCCTGCAGCACGTTCACCATTTGCGCGATGTTTGCCATCACCACGCGGTCGCAGTGCGAGATGAACACGTTGAGCGACAGCGCGGCGACCATGGCGTCGCGCATGGTGTTCTGCTGGTAGAGGAAGCCCGGATTGGTACCCGGCTCGACGTCATGCCAGCAGCCCCATTCGTCCACAATCAGCCCGACGCGATGCTCGGGGTCGTAGCGGTTCATGACGCTCAAATGATTGCCGATGATGCCGTCGATCTTGAGCGCCTTGTAAAGCGTCTGGAAATACCGCGCCTTGTCAAACACCGTCGCGCTGCCCTTGTCCTGCCACGCTTCGCCCGGGACGGTGTAGCAGTGCATCGTCAGCGCGTCCATGTAGTGCCCGGCGATCGCCATGACCTCGCTTGTCCAGTTCACATCGTTGTCGCTCGGCCCGCAGGCGATCTTGAAGAGCTTGTTTTCGCCGTAGGAGCGGCAGTAGGTCTGATAACGGCGGTATTCGTCGGCGTAGTACGACGGGCGCATGTTGCCGCCGCAGCCCCAGTTCTCGTTGCCGACGCCGAAATACTTGACGCCGAAGGGCGCTTTGTGCCCGTTCGCCCAGCGCTCGCGCGCGACGGAGGAATCGCCGTCGCTGTTCATGTATTCGATCCATTCGGACATCTCGCGCACCGTGCCCGAGCCGACGTTGCCGTTGACGTACGGCTCGCAGCCGATCTGCCGGCAAAGCTCCATAAATTCGTGCGTGCCGAAGGAGTTGTCCTCGACCACGCCGCCCCAGTGCGTGTTGACCATGCGCTTGCGAGCCGCCTTCTCGCCGATGCCGTCGCGCCAGTGGTATTCGTCGGCAAAGCAGCCGCCCGGCCAGCGCAGCACGGGCACTTTGATCTGCTTAAGCGCCTCCACCACGTCTTTTCTCATGCCGTTAACGTTGGGAATGGCGCTGTCTTCGCCCACGAAGATGCCCTGATAGATGCAGCGCCCCAGATGCTCGGAAAAGTGCCCGAACAGGTTTTTGTTGATCGCGCCCTTTTCGCGCCGCGCGTTGATTTGTGCCTTCAGCATGGCGTTCGCCCCTTTGTTCATGGATTTGCCTCTATTCTACCATGTTCCGGCGGACGGCGCAATACGGAATCCCATGAAAAACGGGGCAATCTCGGACGAAGCGATTGACTGCGCTTCGGGTCGGCCGCTCCCGCGGAAGCAAAATCGGCGGCTTCGCTCCGATCCCCCGAATATCCGCGACAATCGCGGACCGCGATTCTGTGCTCTTTCGCAAACGCCGGCGCGGCCATGACAAAACCCCGCCGGGCAAGCCCGACGGGGTCAGCTGATCAAAAAACCGCCTCGCGCGGCGTCGCCTGCGGGACGGCAGGGGGAATCACGCACGTCCGCGTACGGTCATCCCCCCGCCGGCCTTGGCGCCTTACCGGGAAGCGGCATTTTGGCAAGCCGCGAGCGGTTTGCCATGAGAAGAAATTACTTGATCTCGACGACCGCGCCGACTTCGGCGAAAGCGGCCTTGATCTTCTCGGCTTCTTCCTTGGTCGCGCCTTCCTTGATGGTCTTGGGCGCGGACTCGACGAATTCCTTGGCTTCCTTCAGGCCCAGACCCGCCACGACTTCGCGCACGGCCTTGATGACCTTGATCTTTTCGGAGCCCGGATCCTTGAGGATGACGTCGAACTCGGTCTGCTCTTCCACGGGAGCGGCGGCGGCGGCGCCGGGGGCGGCGGCAACGGCGACGGGAGCGGCGGCGGAAACGCCGAACTTCTCCTCGAGCGCCTTCACCAGATCGTTCAGCTCGAGAACGGTCATGGACTCGATTGCGGTGATAAATTCCTCATGCGTCATGGTAATGACCCTCCATTTTTCTTGATTGATGTGTGATTTGCCGACTGTGCGGCGGGGAGATTACTCCTCGTTCGCCTGCTTCTTGCGGATGGCTTCGAGGACGTACACCAGATTGGCGACCGACGCGTTGAGGGTGCCGACCAAGCGCGCCAGCAGGACTTCGCGGCTGGGCAGCTCGGACAGCGCCTTGACCGCCTTCTCGTCCATGATTTCCGTGCCCATCAGGCCTGCCTTGACGGACAGGCATTCGAGCTTGTTCTTGCTGATGAATTCGTAGACGACCTTCGCCGGCGATACGGGATCGCTCATGCCGAACGCGAACGCGCTGGGGCCCTCGAGATGCGAATCCAGCCCCGTGACGCCCATTTCGTTGACGGCGCGGCGGACCAGCGTGTTCTTGAGGACGGCGTATTCGACGCCCGCCTGACGGAACTGGTTGCGAAGCGCGGTATCCTGTTCGACGTTGATGCCCTGATAGTCGATGAGCACCACGGACTGCGCCTTCTCAAACTTTTCCTTGATATTGGCGACGACGGCGACCTTGCTTTCCTGATTCTTGCTCATGCTCATTGTGTGTTTCACCTTCCTCACGGCCGTGAATAAAAGCGTCCCTGTGCGTGGGCACAAGGACGCCGAATGATCGCGTTCCCCGTACCTCGGCGGGCGGTTTCCCTTTCAGCGCTTGCGCGCACCTGCTGTCTTGGGCACAGACTCTTTCAAGCCGGGGATTATCATACCATATGCGCGCCTTTTCGTCAAGCGTTTGCTCTACAAAATATCGCCCTTCGCGAACAGATTGTCCTTGCCCATGCCGCAGACGGACGGCTCGCTGTCGTAAAGGTGACAAAAATCAAGGAAAGCCGCGCGTTGGGCGTCGTCGCGCATGACGGTCAGCAGAATCTCGCGCGGCAGCGTGCGCGCGAAAGCGCCCGGGCCGGCCAGCGCGATATTCCGGACGCCGTTCTTTTCGAGGATTGCGCGCAGCTCCCCGGGCATAAAGGCGTAGGTGATGCACCACGGCGCGCCGCCGCGCTCGTACTCGGCGATTTCCTCCTCGCCGCCCAGCAGCCCGCCGCGATAGGCGTTCTGCAGCGCGCGCTCGTCAAAGCGGAAGCCGGCGAGCGCGCTTTCGCGGTTTTGCACGCACCATGTCACGAAGGGATCGCCGCAGTGTTCATCCAGAATGAACTGGTTCTTCTGAATGGGGTTGGCGAGGTAGGGGAGAGAGCCGAGCCGCGAGGACACGCTGAACATGACCTGCTTTTTCGCCATGCGCACCAGATCGGCGATGACCGCTTCCTGATGTGGATACGTGTAGGAAATCGGCGCGTCGAAGGATATCACCAGATCATACGAGCGATCGGCGTACCCCTGCAGTTCCTCGATCGCGCCGCGAACGAAGGTGATGCTGTCCGAAACGTGCTCGCGCGCCGCGATCTCGCGCGCCTTGTCGATCATGGGCTGCGATATGTCAAAATGCGTGACTCTGCAGCCGCGCTTGGCGAGCGGAACGGAAAACCGCCCCGCGCCCGCGCCCGCGTCGAACACCGTTTGGATGCCGCCGCGCTCGACCGCCGCGAACAATTCCTTTTCGATGTGGCTCTTCTGCACGATGTCGTCGATAAAGGTTTCCTCGCGTCTGCTTTCCAGTTCGCCCTTGTCGGGGAGATTCCATTGCCTTTCGGCAATCTTCCGGCTGTATTCCATGCTGCCCTCCGCGCGCGTTCTCCGCTTGATTATACACCGCGCGCCGCCTGTCGGCAAACAAAAAAAGCCCCGCGCGGCGCGAACGCCGCACGGAGCGTGAAGGGAATCGATCTAAAAATCCTCCCGGTTGGTCGGGTTGTTGAAGACGCCGAACACCACGAACAGCTCGAGAACCGCCGTGACGACGGCGTTGACGGCCTCGGACTGTCCCATGTCGATGACGCCGAGCGTGACGAGGATCGCCAATATCTGCGCGGCCAGCGCCGCCCAGACCACGGGCGAGTTCAAACGGTTTTGCATCTTGATCGCTCCTTTCCCTGCAGATATATGCCTGCGTTTTGCAGAATAGTCATATGCCGCCCCGACGTGCGGCGCGCGCGATGCCCGCCGCGTTTTCGTCGATCCTTTTCCACATGGTTTTCTGCTCTTTTTCGATCAGCGCCGTGCGCTCGACGATGGTGTTGTGACGATCCACCTTTTTCTCCAGTTCGCCGATGCGATAATTGGTGAGTCGGCTCGACGCGAACACGCCGCCCGCGCTGCCCAACAGCGTGCCCAGCAGAGATAAAAGCGCAATGAGCACGGCGTCAGACATCGTTTTCGTCCCCCTTGAAAAACGCTGCCAGCGCGTCGTACAGCGCCTTGGGGATGGGGACGGTCGGCTCGCCCGCATTCGTTATGGCTTCCCGTTCTTCGTCCTTTTGCTGCCCCGTCAGCCAATCCCACAATTCCGCGCCGCAAACGCCGGTGGTATCTTCGTCAGTCTGCGCGATGTCCCTCTGCGCCGCTTTCACCGCCGCTTCGGTCTCCGCGCCGAAGTCGCCGTCTGCGCCGTACTTGGGCAAGGGATACCCCTGCGCGAGTAGCGCTTCCTGCATCTCGCGGACGTCGGCGCCCTTGTCGCCGCGTTTGAGTGTCATGTCGCTCATGTCTACCTCGCCACCTTCCGTGTTTTTCTCGGCGTCAATGTACTCCGCCTCCACGCCCTCGTCCATGGCCTTTTGTACTTCGTAACGATAATCGTCCATGGTCAGCCCGTATTTGCGCAGCCAGTGCAGGATATCACCATGATTGCTCGCCAGGCCCATATCGTGCAGCTCGCGGTGATCACGCACGTTCTCCGTCGTGATCCCATGCAGCAGACACAGATGCGCCGTCAAGTTGACCGCCGCGCCCATGACCGCCGTCATGAAGTAATCGCGGTTCAGCAGGTTATCCTCACAGATCTCGAACCCGATGTACCCTTTACGGTTCGCATTGCCGTTTACGCCGTTACCCGACAGCCAGCAGCGCATGTTCCAGGGCAGTGTCTGATAGACTGCCACCGCGCCGTCGGCGAGCTTGCCGATATATGCAGACGCGCAGACAGTCCCGGCGCAGTTGTGGTGGTTACCATAATGATTCTTCCCGATCCGCCCGTCGTCGGGCTGCACGTAGCGTTTGAGGCGCGGGTTGTTCGCCCCTGTC
>CAYWOS010000013.1:0-56775 GCA_964459985.1 uncultured Oscillospiraceae bacterium | reverse complement strand
CGGCCGACTGCTTTCGCCCCGTATTTCTCCGCGTACTTCATCAGAGATTGCAGATACCGCATGTTTTGCGTGATGCGGTTCCTACTGGAGAAAGTCCTTTCGGTCAGCGTCGTTTCAACTACTCAATCATCACCGATTCCGCGTCCGCCTGCGCTTCTTTTCCCTCCCCTGTCCAATACGTATTGTGATCCTACATTACCGCCATTTCTTTTTCGCTGATCAGACGAATGTCCGCGCCCAGCGCGTTGAGCTTGCGATCAAGCGATTCGTAACCGCGCAGCAGGTGCCCGGCGTCGTCGATCAGCGTCGTTTCGCCCTGCGCCACCAGCCCGGCGAGCATCAGCGCCGCCGCCGAGCGCAGATCGGTCGCGCGCACCGTCGCGCCGGTCAGCTGCCGGCCGCCGTGGATCATGGCGAGCTGGCCTTCCACGCGGATCTGCGCGCCCAGCCGCTTGAGCTCGATCAGATGCATAAAACGGTTTTCAAAGATCGTTTCCAGAAAGATGGACAAGCCGTGCGCCTGCGTCGCCACCACGGTCATAGGCGCCTGCATGTCGGTGGGAAAGCCGGGGTAAGATAACGTGCGCACCTCGATGGGATGCCGGGCGCGCCCGCGCAGGCGAATGCCGCGCTCGTCCTCCTGCCACAATACGCCCGTTTCGGACAATTTGAACAGCATGGCGCGCATATGCTCGGGGCGCGCGTTTTCAATGAACACGCTGCCCTCGGTCACCGCGGCGGCGCAGGCGAGCGTGCCCGCCTCGATCCGATCGGGAATGGGCAGATAGCTCGCGCCGTGGAGCGCCTCGACGCCCTCGATCATGATGTTCGCCGTGCCCGCGCCGGCGATGCGCGCGCCCATGATTGTCAGGAATTTCGCCAGATCGACGATTTCCGGCTCCTTAGCGGCATTTTCAATGCGCGTGACGCCGCGCGCCAGCGTCGCCGCCATCATCAGGTTTTCGGTCGCGCCGACGCTTGGAAAATCCAGATACACCGTCGCGCCGCGAAGCTGACCCGTGACGGTGATGTGCCCGCCCTCGCTCTCGACGTGCGCGCCCAGCTTCTGCATCCCCTTGAGATGCAGATCGATGGGACGCTGACCGATGGCGCAGCCGCCCGGCATCGTCATATCGGCGCGCCCGGCGCGCGCCACGAGCGGCGCGAGCACGAGGATCGACGCCCGCATCGCGCGCGCCATCGTTTCATCCTTCGGGCTTTCGACGTCCCGGGCGCGGATCACGACGCCGCCGCGCTCAACGGTCGTTTCGGCGCCGCACCGCGCAAGAATGCCGATCATATTTTTCACGTCCGTCAAATCGGGTATGCGCTCGATAAAGACCTCCTCGTTCGTCAGCAGCGCCGCCGCCAGAATGGGCAGCACGGCGTTCTTGGACGTCCCGACCGTCGTTTCCCCGCTTAAGCGCTGCGTTTGCGCAATGGAATAATCTGACATGCCCTCACCTCCGATTTTCACTCACCGCGATCATTTTGTCCGCCGCGCCGCGCATATTTCGACGGCGGAAGCGCCGCAAACGGCGCGCCTGCGAATGTTTCGCAGCATAACGCCGCCGCGCGCCGAGCGCCGCGCTATGCGCTGCCAAATGATGTTCGTCGGAAAACATTGGCAGACGATCGATTGATCGAATGAAAAGATTGTCATTTTCCGTATCGACAGACGCCCGCGCATGTGGTATACTGAATGGGAACAAATATTCTTGTATGAGGTTTCAGCCGATGAACAGATTTGTGCTCAAAGCGCCGTACACGGCGAGCGGCGACCAGCCCCACGCCATCGACGCGCTGGCCAAAGGCGTCGAAAGCGGCATGGCGGGACAGGTGCTCATGGGGGTCACGGGCTCGGGCAAAACGTTCACCATGGCGTCGGTCATTGAACGCGTGCAGCGCCCCACCCTCGTCATCGCGCACAACAAAACGCTCGCCGCGCAGCTTTGCAGCGAGTTCAAGAGCTTTTTCCCCGACAGCGCGGTCGAGTATTTCGTTTCCTACTATGATTATTACCAGCCCGAGGCGTACATCGCCTCGAGCGACACCTACATCGAAAAGGACGCCTCGGTCAACGAAGAGATCGACCGGATGCGTCACAGCGCCACGGCGGCGCTTCAGGAGCGCAGCGACGTGATCATCGTCGCCTCGGTGAGCTGCATCTATTCGATGGGCGATCCGAGCGAGTACGAGGGGCAGATGATCTCACTCCGCCCGGGCATGAAAATGGAGCGCGAGGAGCTGATGCGCCGACTGGTGGACATCCAGTTCGAGCGCAACGATATTGATCTGGAGCGCGGGCTTTTCCGCGCGCGCGGCGACACGGTGGAGATCATTCCCGCCGATCAAAACGAAATCGGCATCCGCGTCGAGTTTTTCGGCGACGAGATCGAACGCATCAGCGAATTTTCGCTCGCCACGGGCAAGGCGCTGCGCACGACGCAGCACGCCGCCGTTTATCCCGCCTCGCACTACGTCTCCTCGCCCGAGGGGCGCGAGGAGGGCATCGCGCAGATCGAACGGGATCTGGCGTCGCGCGTCGAGGTATTCGAAAAGGACGGAAAACTGCTCGAGGCCGAGCGCATCCGCCAGCGCACGCGCTACGACATCGAAATGCTCCGCGAAATCGGTTTCTGCAACGGCATCGAGAATTACTCCCGATATTTCGACGGGCGCAAGCCGGGCGACGCGCCGTTCTGCCTGCTTGACTACTTCCCCAAGGGCTTCCTGCTGATGATCGACGAAAGCCACGTCACCGTGCCGCAGATCCGCGCCATGTACGCCGGCGACCGCGCGCGCAAGGAATCGCTGGTGGAGTACGGCTTCCGCCTGCCCAGCGCGTTTGACAACCGCCCACTCCGCTTTGACGAATTCGTCCGGCGCTTCACGCAGGCGATCTACGTCTCCGCCACGCCCGCTGAATACGAACGCAGCCTGTCCGATCAGATCGTCGAGCAGATCATCCGCCCGACGGGGCTGCTCGATCCCAAGGTCATCGTGCGCAAGGCGACGGGACAGGTGGACGATCTGGTGGGCGAAATCCACAGGGTCGTCGAAAAGGGCGAGCGCGTGCTGGTCACGACGCTCACCAAGCGCATGGCGGAGCGGCTGACCGATTATCTGGATGATCTCGACATCCGCGTGCGCTACCTGCACAGCGATATCCAGACGATGGAGCGCACCAAGCTCATCCGCGAACTGCGCATGGGCGAATACGACGTGCTGGTGGGCATCAATCTGCTGCGCGAAGGGCTCGATTTGCCCGAGGTCGCGCTGGTCGCTATCCTCGACGCCGACAAGGAGGGCTTCCTGCGCTCGGAAACCAGCCTGGTGCAGACCATCGGGCGCGCGGCGCGCAACGTGGACGGCCGCGTTATTATGTACGCCGACACGCCCACCGAGTCGATGATGCGCGCCATCAACGAGACAAACCGCCGCCGCGCGCTGCAGGAGGCGTACAACGAAGTCCATCACATCACGCCCGAATCCGTGCGCTCGACCGTGCGCGCGCTGCTGGAGATCACCGACAAGGCGACGAGCGACCTGCCCGCCGAAATGGACGACGGCGAGAAAGCCGAACTGATCAGGATGCTCGAGGATCAGATGGTGTCCGCCGCCGCCTCGCTCGATTTCGAAAAGGCGGCCAAGCTGCGCGACCAGCTCTTTTCGCTGCGCGGCGACGCGCCCGTGCAAAAACCGCAGCCCCAGCGCCGCAAGCGCCGCAAGAGGACGTAAGCGCAAGACACGCCGGTTTTTCGGAAAAAACCGACGTATCGACAACCCCGCCTGCGCTCCGCCGTATGCGATATGCCGGCGTCGTCGAAACCATCCGACGCTCCGCGCGCCCCGCCGCAAGCCGCGCGGAACCCATTCACCGGCAAATACGCCGCAAATACACGCAGAACACCGTAAATACAGCGCTCGCGCTTGACAACTCCCTTCCCGTTTCCTATAATAACTTGTCATACGGACGCCGTGTTATCCGGCGTCCTTCGTCGTAAGGAGGGAGCCGGATGAGCCGCGTCGTCGTTCCGAAGGGATATCAATCGGTGCTGTCGCTGTACGATACGCAGGAAGCCATCGCGCTGATCAAGAAAACCTTCCAGAGCAATTTGTCCCACGCGCTCAATCTGATGCGCGTCACGGCGCCGCTTTTCGTGGACGGCGCGTCGGGACTGAACGATAATTTGAACGGCGTCGAGCGCCCCGTCGCCTTCGACATGCTGGAAACGGGCGAGCGGGCCGAGGTGGTGCACTCGCTCGCCAAATGGAAGCGCTACGCGCTCAAGCGGTACGGCGTGCCCGTCGGGCGCGGTATTTACGCCGATATGAACGCCATCCGCCGCGACGAGGAACTGGACAACCTGCACTCGGTCTACGTCGATCAGTGGGATTGGGAAAAGGCGATCGCGCCCGAGGAGCGCACGATGGCGACGCTCAAGGACGCCATGCGCCGCATCGTCACGGCGATCTGCGTGACGCTTGATCTGCTCAAATGGCAGTACCCCGAGATCCCGGTGTCGCTCGAGCGCGAAATCGCGTTCGTCACCACGCAGGAGCTCGAGGACATGTATCCCGATCTGTCGCCCAAGGAGCGCGAGAACGCCTTCCTGAAAAAGCACGGGACGGCCGGCATCCTGCAAATCGGCGGCGCGCTCAAAAGCGGACAGCCGCACGACGGGCGCGCGCCCGACTACGACGATTGGGCGCTCAACGGCGATATCATGTTCTGGAACAATGTGCTCGGCTGCGCGTTTGAGATATCCTCGATGGGCGTGCGCGTGTCGCCCGAGTCGCTCGACCGGCAGTTGACGCTCGCGGGCTGCGACGACCGCCGCGCGCTGCCTTTCCACCGCGAATTGCTGGCGGGCAAACTGCCCTGCGCCATCGGCGGCGGCATCGGGCAGAGCCGTATGTGCATGCTGCTTTTGGGCAAAGCGCACATCGGCGAGGTGCAGTCCTCCTATTGGGACGGACAAACGCGCGCTGTCTGCGAAAACGCGGGCATCGTGCTTTTGTAAATACATAACGGGTAAGGAGATGGGCGCTGTGAACAACTTACAGGAGCTTTTCGGATCAATGGTCTTCAATGACAACGTCATGCGACAGCGCCTGCCCAAGGAAACCTATCGCGTGCTGCACCGTACGAGCGCAGACGGGCGCACGCTCGACCCCGAGGTCGCCGGCGTCGTCGCCAACGCCATGAAGGACTGGGCGATCGAGAAGGGCGCGACGCACTACACGCATTGGTTCCAGCCCATGACGGGCGTGACGGCGGAGAAGCACGACAGCTTCATCTCCCCCATCGACGGCGGCACGGCGATCACCGAGTTCGGCGGCAAGGAATTGGTGCGCGGCGAGCCGGACGCCTCCTCCTTCCCCTCGGGCGGCCTGCGCGCGACCTTCGAGGCCCGCGGCTACACGGCGTGGGACCCGACCAGCTACGCCTTCATCAAAAACAACACCCTGTGTATTCCCACGGCGTTCTGCTCCTACGGCGGGCAGGCGCTCGACAAGAAAACGCCGCTTCTGCGCTCGATGGAGGCGGTCAGCCGCCAATCCAAGCGCATCCTTAAACTGTTCGGGCATGACGAGGTGCGCCGCGTCGTGGCGACCGTCGGCCCCGAACAGGAGTATTTCCTGATCGATCACGATCTGTTTGAAAAGCGCCTCGATCTCATGAACTGCGGCAAAACGCTGTTCGGCGCGCGCCCCGCCAAGGGGCAGGAATTGGACGATCACTATTTCGGCAGCCTCAAGCCGCGCGTATCGGCGTTCATGCGCGAGGTGGACGAGGAATTGTGGAAGCTCGGCGTCACCGCGAAAACCGAGCATAACGAGGCGGCGCCCTGCCAGCACGAATTGGCGCCCATCTATTCCAGCGCCAACATCGCCACCGATCACAACCAATTGACGATGGAGATCATGAAGCGCGTCGCCCAGAAGCACGGCTTCGCCTGCCTGCTCGGCGAAAAGCCCTTCGCGGGCGTCAACGGCTCGGGCAAGCACAACAACTGGTCGCTGACCACCGATACCGGCGTCAACCTGTTCGAGCCGGGCGACACGCCCGAGGACAACGCGCAGTTCCTCCTGTTCCTCATGGCGGTCGTCACGGCGGTGGACGAGCATCAGGATCTGCTCCGCGTATCGGTCGCCGTCCCGGGCAACGACGACCGTCTGGGCGCGAGCGAAGCGCCGCCCGCCATCGTGTCGATGTTCCTGGGCGACGAATTGACGGCGATCCTCGACGCGCTCGAGCATCACAACGCCTATGTCAAGGATACGCGGCGCGAGGTCAACGTCGGCGTCAAAACGCTGCCGCATATCCCCAAGGATTCGACCGACCGCAACCGTACCTCGCCCCTCGCCTTCACGGGCAACAAATTCGAGTTCCGCAGCCCGGGCGCGTCGATGTCCATCGCGGGCGTCAACGTCGTGCTCAACAGCATCGTCGCCGACACGCTCATGCGCTTTGCCGACGCGCTGGAAAAGGCGGAGGATTTCCGCGCCGCCGTCGAGCAGACCATTCTGGACGCCATTACGCGCCACAAGCGCATCGTGTTCAACGGCAACAATTACGCCAAGGAATGGCGCGACGAGGCGGAAAGGCGCGGCTTGCTCAATCTGGCGAACGTGCCCGATATTCTGCCGTATATGATGCTGCCCGACAACATCGCGCTGTTCGAACGTCAGCGCGTGTACTCCGCCGAGGAAATCGCCAGCCGCTACGACATCATGCTGGAAAACTACTGCAAGGTTCGGACCATCGAGGCGCACACCATGCTCGAAATGGTCAGCCGTCAGTACCTGCCCGCCATGATCGCTTACGCGGGCGACGTCGCGCGCTCGGTCGGCATGAAAAAGGCCGTTCGTCCGGCGCTCGACTGCGACTTTGAGACGGGTTTGATCGACCGGATGACGCGCCTGATCAACGGCGCGGGCGCGGCGGCCGAGCAGCTTTCGGGAGCGACAGACGCCGCGCTGGCGATCGGTGATACGCTCTCTCAGGCGAAAGCGATCCGCGATACCGTGCTGCCCGCCATGCGCGCGCTCCGCGCGGTCGTCGACGAAGCGGAAACGATCGCCGACGCGCGGACGTGGCCGACGCCCGGCTACGGGCAGTTGTTCATGACAAAATAACGGGCGACCGCGCCCGCTCCGACCGAAACGAGGCGATCTGATGAAATATGTGCTGATCATCGGCGACGGCATGGCGGACGCGCCGCTTGACGCGCTCGGCGGCAAAACGCCCCTCGAGTCGCTTGATCTGCCGGCGTTCAACCGCCTCGCCGGCGGCGAAATCGGGCTTGTCCGCACCGTGCCCGAGGGCGTGCCGGCGGGCAGCGATACGGCGATCCTCAACATTTTCGGCTACGATCCGAGAGCGTATTACACCGGCCGGAGCGTGCTGGAAGCGGCGGGCGTCGGCGTGCTGCTCAACAAAGGCGAGGTCTCCTTTCGCATGAACCTGTGCGCCGTCGAAAAGGGCGTGATGCTGTCGCACAACGGCGGCGGCGTCGAGGGCGACGAGGCCGAAACGCTCATGCGCGATCTGATCGCCGACGGCGCGTTCGCGAACGTCGCGCAAAGGCTCGGGCTGCGCGTCACCATCAGCCGCAGCTTCCGGCATATCGGCGTGATCCGATACGACGGGAGCGAGGCGTTCCTGCTCACCGAACCGCACAATATCCTCGGTCAATCATGGGATGACCATCTCCCCAAGGGCGCGCTGCGCGAGGAACTGACGGCGCTCATGACGGCGAGCCACGCGTTCCTCGACGCGCACCCCGTCAACCGGGCGCGCCGCGAACGCGGTCAAATGCCCGCGAATCTGTTGTGGCCGTGGGGCGCGGGGCGCGCGGCGGCGCTGCCGTCCTTTGAACAAAAATACGGTCACGCGGGCGCGGTGGTCAGCGCCGTGCCGCTCGTGTGGGGCATCGCGGCGCTCGCCGGGCTGCCCGCGCCGAAGGTCGAGGGCGCGACAGGCGATCTTGATACGAACTACGAGGGCAAAACGGACGCCGTGCTCGAATCGCTCAAGCACGGCGGTGATTTCGCCGCCATCCATATCGAAGCGCCCGACGAAATGTCGCACGCGGGCGATCTCGAAAAGAAGCTCGAAGCCATCCGCCGCATCGACCGCCGCGTCGTTTCGCCGCTTCTCGACCAGCTGCCCGCGATCGACCGCGATTTTCGCGTGCTGCTCCTCAGCGATCATCCGACGCTGATGACGACGCGAACGCACGACGCCTCCCCCGTCCCCTACGCGATCTATGACAGCCGAAACCCCGAAGCGCCCGTTCGGTTCTGCGAGCGGCAAGCGGCGAAAGGCGAGCATCTCGGAAACGGCGATCTCCTGATGCCGCGCCTGTTCCAAATGTAAATCTGCGCGCCGCTTCCTTGTATTTCGCCGTGAAAAAGGGTATAATACGCGAGGAACGCGGCATGAGAAATACGCGGCGTTCCAAAGGAGTGTGCGCCATGTCTGAACACGACAACGAACCGGACATCATCGAGCTCGAAAACAACGAGGGCGAAAAACTGCGCCTGTCCGTCGAACGGTATTTCTTCTACAACGGCGACGAATACGTGCTGCTGTCCGACGATTGCGGGCAGGAGCTGCCCGCCGAGGAAATCTCTCATTACGTCATGCGCGTCAAGCCCCTGCCCGAGGAGGACGGCGAGGAAATGGAGGAATTCGTCCCCGTCGAGGACGAACTGATGGACAAGCTGCTCGACGTGATCGAAAACACGCTGTCCGAGGAAGTCGACGAGGACGACGACTGATCTCCCATGAACGATACCGTAGCACAAAAGCTGAAATTGCTGCCCGATTCGCCGGGCTGCTATCTCATGCGCGACGGAAGCGACATCATCTACGTCGGCAAAGCGGTCAACCTCAAAAACCGTGTGCGGAGCTACTTCCACGGCGATCATACGCCGAAGGTCGCCGCCATGGCCGCGAGGGTGACCGACTTTGATATTATGCTGTGCCGCACCAATCTCGAAGCGCTCATTCTGGAATGCAATCTCATCAAGCTGCACAAGCCTTACTACAATATCCTGCTCAAGGACGACAAACATTACCCCTATATCCGTCTTGATTTGACCGAACCCTACCCGCGCGTCACGCTGGCGCGGCGGCTGCAAAAGGACAAGGCGAAGTATTTCGGCCCCTTCATCGGCGCGACGGCGGTACGCGACGTGCTGGACACGCTGCGCAAAACCTTTCCCCTGCGCACCTGCGCGCTCGCATTGCCGCTCAAGACCCCCGCGCGGCCGTGCGTCAATTATGAGATCGGGCATTGCCTCGCGCCCTGCGCCGGCCGATGCACCGAGGAGGAATACAGCCGGGTGCTCGCGCAGGTGATGAAATTCCTGCAGGGCAAGTATGACGACGTATTGAGCGATCTGAAGGAAAAAATGCAGAAGGCGGCGGCGACGTACCAGTACGAGCGCGCCGCCGGCTTCCGCGACCGCATCCGCGATATCGAAGGGCTGATGCAGCGCCAGCAGGCAATTCAGGTGGCGGGCGGCGATCAGGACGTCATCGGACTGGCGCAGGACAATCTGGACGCCATGGCGGAAGTGCTGTTCGTGCGCGGCGGCAAGATTATCGGCGGCGACAGCTTCGCGCTGACGGGCGAGGGCGGCGAATCGCGTGAGGACGTGCTGTTCGGCTTCCTTTTGCAGTATTACGACGAGCGCAAGCCGGCGCGCGAGGTGCTGTGTCCGGCGATGCCGGAGGAAATCACCGGGGATTTGCAGGATTGGCTGCGGGAAAAGCGCGGCGCGGCGTGTGATCTTTTGATCCCGCAGCGCGGCGAAAAACGCGCGCTGACGCTGCTCGCCGAGAAAAACGCGCGCGACGCGCTTGAAAAACGCAACGCGAAAAAGCAGGTGCGCTACGAGCGCACGATCGGCGCGTGCGAACGGCTCGGCAAAGCCATCGGCATGACGACGACGCCGCGCCGCATCGAGGGCTTCGATATCTCCAACACGCAGGGCGTTCTGTCCGTCGCCTCGATGGTGGTGTTCATCGACGGCGAGCCGGCAAAAAAGGAATACAGGCATTACCGCATCAAAACGGTCGAGGGCGCGAACGATTTCGCCTCGATGAACGAGGTGCTCTACCGCCGTTTCCTTCGCGCCGTGAGCGACGATCCGAAAGAAAAATGGGCCATGCCCGATCTGGTGCTCATCGACGGCGGCCCCGAACAGCTCGCCTTCGCGCGCCGCGCCATGCTGGACGCCGGCGCGAACGTGCCGATGTTCGGTCTGGCGAAGCGTCTCGAAGAAATCTATCTGCCCGACCGCGACGAGCCCATCGCGCTTGATCATCACACGCCCGAACTGCAATTGATCCAGCGCATCCGCGACGAGGCGCACCGTTTCGCCATCACGCACCACAAAGCGCTGCGCGGCAACGCCTCCGTGCACAGCCAACTGGAAAACATCCCCGGCATCGGCATGAAGCGCCGCCGCGCGCTGCTTAAGGCGTTCCAGTCGCTCAAGGCGATCAGGGAGGCCGATATCGACGCGCTCGCTGCCGTCGAAGGCATGAACAGGCGCGCCGCCGAAGCGGTGTTCGCGTGGAGCCATCCAAGCGACGCTCCGCAGGCGTGAAATCCGTCCTTCCATCGCTCGCCGCCCGCGCGGGCGGTTTTCTTTTGTCTGAAATGCGGTCATACGATTGCCATATTCGATAAATTATGCGATAATAATGTAAATCCATCAAGGAGACGATTGTATGAAGCGATTGCTGCTCTGCCTCATCGTCCTGTCGCTGCTGCTCCCTGCGGCGCTCGCCGACGACGAGCACGCCGTGGTCACGGGGGGCAAACTGCGTCTGCGCGAGCGCGCGGACAGGGAATCCGCCGTCCTCGGGGCCTATGTGACGGGCACGGTCGTCACGGTCCGGGGCAGGCTGGGCGATTGGTCGCTCGTTTTGCTGCCCGACGGACAAACGGGCTATATGATGAGCAGTTACCTTGAGCCTGCGGGCGATCTGACGGTGACGGGCTATGGGAAAGTCACGAACCACGGACGGTTCGTTAACGTCCGCAGCGCGCCGAGCCTGAAATCCGCCGTGATCGCCAAGGCTCAGGACGGCGAAACCATCGCGCTGATCGCCGAGCGGGACGGCTGGTACCGCGTGCGGTATCAGGGCGTCGTCGGTTATATGGAAAGCGATCTTCTCACCGAGACGACCGCCGAAGCCGCCGCGTCCGCGCAGGCGCAAAGCCCCTTCACGTTTGATTTGTTCGACGATGCCGAGCGTGTGCTCGAATGGGGGCAGACGGAAGCCGCCGTGCAATACGGCGAACGCTTCAGCTACTCGGTGCAGTATCCCGCGGGCGCGGGAAGCGCGCTCGACGCGCTGCTCAAATTGTGGACGGTTTCGCTGATCGCCGAATTCTCCGCCGATTTTGACGTAAACCACGCGGAAAACACGGTAAACGGCGGCGAAGAAGAGGATGAGCCGCTCATCGCCTCCGCCGAGCTGACGGTGCAGTATGACACCTATTTGATCGGCGGTCGCTGCCAAAGCGTGCTCGAGTACGGCTGGTACAGCAATTCCGAAATGGCGCACAGCATGGATCTGCTGCTGGCGGCGGTCTACGACCCGCAGACGGACACGCTGTATCAGGGCAAGGCGCTCTTCACCGACGCCGACGCCGTGAAAGCGCTGCTGCGCGCCGAGCTTGCTAAAAACGACAACGGCGTGATCGCCGATCTGCTGCCCGCGGCGCTTGACGACGCATGGCTTGAAAACGCCTATCTCACGCACGAAGGCGTCGCGTTCGCGCTGCAGCGCGGCATATGTCTGCCGATGTATTTCGGCACGCAGTCGGTGACCGTGCCCTACGCCGATATCGCGCGATACCTGACGCTTGCCATGGATGAAGCGCCCACCGCGCCGACCCCTTCGGCGCCGCGCGAATCCGCGCCCGCGCCCGCGCGCGATATCGACCCGAACAAACCGATGGTCGCGCTGACCTTTGACGACGGGCCTTCCGATAACACCGCGCGAATCCTCGCGACGCTCGCCGAGAACAACGCGCGCGCCACTTTCTGCATGGTAGGCAACCGCATGGAAAACTACGCGCAGACCGTCGCCGACGTCGTCGCGGGCGGTCACGAAATCGCCACGCACACATGGAATCACAAGAAGCTGACGGCGCTGTCCGCCGCCGACGTGCGGGCAAATCTCGAACGTTCCCTGAAAAAAACGCGGGAAATGACCGGCAAAACCGTCACCATGCTGCGCCCGCCCTACGGCTCGACCAATTCGACCGTCCGTGCGGTTTGCCGCGATCTCGGGCTGGTCATTGTCAACTGGTCGATCGACACCGAGGACTGGCGCACGCGAAACGCGCAGACGACGTATCAAAACGTCATGTCGCAGGTGCAAAACGGAAGCATCATCCTGTGCCATGATCTGTACGCGGAAACGGCGGACGCCGTCGCCCTGTTCGTTCCCGCGCTCGTGGAAAAGGGCTATCAGATCCTGTCTGTCGAGGAGCTCTACGCCTTTCATGTCGGCGGCGTCGACGCCGGCAAGGTATACACGCATCTGGACCCCAAAAACATCATCAAGGAGACGACACCATGAAAAGCATCCTGTGCGCGGTTTTCTGCATGCTCATGATCAGCGCGGCGCTGACGGCTTTCGCGGCGGAGGACATCGTCATTCCCGAGATTTCTATCGAACGCTCGCCGTACGAACACAACGCGGCGCTCGATTTCGCGCGCGGCATCCGCGCGGGCTGGAATCTGGGCAATACCTTCGACGCCAATGGCAATCACTTCACCAAAGCCAATCACATGACCGCCGAAACCTCGTGGGTGGGCGTCAAAACCAGCCGCGCGCTGATCGACGCCGTAGCCGCCGCCGGCTTCAACGCGCTGCGCATCCCGGTGTCGTGGCACAACCATGTCGACGCGGATTTCACCATCGACGAAAAGTGGCTCGACCGCGTGCAGGAGGTCGTCGATTACGCCTACGATCAGGGGATGTACGTGATCCTCAACATCCATCATGATTGTATGAAGGGCTATTATTATCCTTCAAGCGACGAGTACGACACGACCGAGCGCTATGTCCGGGCGATCTGGACGCAGCTTGCCGGGCGCTTCGCCGATTACGGCGATAAGATGATCTTCGAAGGCATCAACGAGCCGCTTCTGGCGGGGACGAGCTACGAATGGTCGCTCAATATGAGCGTGGCGGCGTGCAAGGACGCCGTCGCCTGCATCAACCGCCTGAACCAGACCTTTGTCGATACAGTTCGCGCGGCGGGCGGGAAGAACGCCGACAGATACCTGATGGTCACGCCGTACGCGGCAAACTACGCGAACGCCGCCAACGCGGCCTTCATTCTGCCCAAGGACGCGGCGGAGAATAAGCTGATCGTGTCGGTGCACGCCTACGCGCCTTACCTCTACGCGCTGGCGGGCCCCGACGTGGCGGGCTCGACCGACGCGTTCAATCTGGCGAAAGCGTCCGACCGCTCCGAGATCGATACCGTCATGAACCGGCTGTACAGCCGCTTCATCAAGAACGGCGTGCCCGTGATCCTGGGCGAGTACGGCTCGCGCGACAAGAGCGGCAACACGCAGTCGCGCGTCGATCACGCGGCGTATTACGTCGCCGCCGCCACGGCGCGCGGCATTCCCTGCGTGTGGTGGGACAACCACAATTTCGGAAAGAGCGGCGAGGCGTTCGGCCTGATCGACCGCGCGAAGCTCGAATGGCGCTATCCCGAAATCGTCGAAGCGATCATGCGCTACAGCGAATAAAGCTCGTCGGGACGGCCTATTCAGCGCGCCCCGCGCGTCCTTGCGGTTTGACAAAAACAAACATATGTTCTATACTGATAGCCGTTGCGGCGGAGGGTGAGCTATGCGCATTCTGGGGATCGACCCGGGCATTGCGACGATGGGTTACGGGATCATTGAGAGCGATCGCGGCAGGCAGCATCTGATCGCCTGCGGCGTCGTCACCACGCCGCCCGATATGCCCACGCCCGACCGCCTGTTTTCGATCTTCACCGATCTCAAGCAGCTCCTCGCGCTGTACAAGCCCGACGAGGCGTCGTTTGAGGAATTGTTCTTCGCCAAGAACATCACCACCGCCATGAACGTCAGCGCGGCGCGCGGCGCGGCGCTGTGCGCTTGCGCCGAATACGGCTGTCCCCTGTACGAGTACACGCCCATGCAGATCAAGCAGGCGGTCGCCGGCTACGGCAAGGCGGACAAGCGTCAAATGCAGCAGATGGTGAAGCTCATGCTGAACCTCGACGATATCCCCCGCCCCGACGACGCGGCGGACGCCGTCGCGGCGGCGCTGACGCACGCGAGCACGGGCGTGCGCAAGGAGCAGTTCCGCATGAAATAACGCGGAACGTATGACAAACAACAGCCAGACAAACGGAGGATTCCCGCGATGATCGCCTACATAGAAGGAACGGTCGCCGAAAAGGGCGCGAATGAATTGGTGCTCGACGTAATGGGCGTGGGGTATCTGCTCACGTGCAGCATGAACACCTTGCAGCAGGCGCCGCAAAAGGGCGAAACCATGCGCGTGTACGCGCACATGAACGTCAGCGACGACGCCGTGTCGCTGTTCGGCTTCGCCAGCCGCGAGGAAAAGCGCATGTTCCTCGATCTCACGGGCGTATCGGGCATCGGCCCGCGCACGGCGATCAACATTCTGGGCAGCATGCCGCTTCGCGATCTCTCGCTCGCCATCGTAACGGGCGATATCACGGCGCTGTCCCGCGCGCCCGGCATCGGCAAAAAAACGGCGCAGCGCATCGCGCTCGAGCTCAAGGAAACGGTCACCAAGGAGAGTCTTTCCTTCGCGCCGGACGTGGCGGCGGCAGCGCTCCCGCCCGCCGACGACGCCGTGCGCGAGGCGCTCGCCGCGCTGCAAACGCTGGGCTATTCGGCGGTCGAGGCAGCGCAGGCGGTCGCCAAGGTCAAGGATCAAACGGATAAACCGGACGAACTGGTGCGGCTGGCGCTGCGCCGCATGGCGGGGATGTGACGAAAATGATCGACGATAACCGGTTTGTAATGAGCGGCATGCGCGAGGGCGAAGAGGAAATCGAAACCTCGCTGCGTCCCAAATCGCTGCGCGAATACTTCGGACAGCAAAAGGTCAAGGACAGCCTGAAAGTATACATCGGCGCGGCGCTCAAGCGGCGCGACGCGCTCGATCACATGCTTTTGTACGGCCCTCCCGGCCTCGGCAAAACGACGCTCGCCTGCATTGTCGCCGCCGAGATGGGGCAGAACATCCGCGTGACCAGCGGCCCCGCTATCGAGCGCCCGGGCGATCTGGCGTCGATCCTGACCAGCCTGAATCAGGGCGACATCCTGTTCATTGACGAGATTCACCGCCTCTCGCGCGCTGTCGAGGAAATCTTGTACCCCGCGATGGAGGATTACGCCATCGACATCATGATCGGCAAAGGCCCGACGGCGCGCTCGATGCGGCTCGACCTGCCGCGCTTCACGCTTGTGGGCGCGACGACGCGCGCCGGGCAGCTGTCCGCGCCGCTCCGCGACCGCTTCGGCATCACCTTCCGCTTGGAAATGTACTCGCCCGAGGAGCTCATGCAGATCGTGTCGCATTCGGCAGCGGTGCTGGGCGTGCCGAGCGAGCCTTCGGGCATCATGGAGATCTCGCGCCGCAGCCGGGGAACGCCGCGCATCGCCAACCGTATGCTCAAGCGCGTGCGCGATTTCGCGCAGATGCGCGCCGACGGCGTGATCACCGCCGACGTCGCTCGGGAAGGGCTCGACATGCTCGACGTCGACCATCTGGGGCTTGACCGCGTCGACCGCTCGGTGCTTTCGGCGATGATCGACAAGTTCGGCGGCGGCCCGGTGGGGCTGGACACGCTGGCGGCGACGACGGGCGAGGACGCCGTGACCATCGAGGACGTCTACGAGCCGTACCTTTTGCAGCTGGGCTTTATCATGCGCACGCCGCGCGGCCGCGTGGCGACGCCCGCCGCCTACGCGCATCTGGGCAAAACCGCGCCGCAGGCGATCGCGCAGCAGATTTCCCTCATCGGGGAAGAAAAGGAAGAAGAACGCGATATCCCATGAAGACAAGCGATTTTGATTACGATCTGCCCGAGCGCCTGATCGCGCAAACCCCCGCCTCCCCGCGCGACAGCGCGCGCATGATGGTCGTTCACCGCGATACGGGGCTGCGCGAGAACAAAAGGTTTTATGACATCGTCGAGTACCTGAACGCGGGCGACGCGCTCGTTTTGAACGATACGAAGGTCATCCCCGCGCGGCTGCTCGGGCACAAGGCGGTCACCGGCGTGCCCGTCGAAGTGCTTTTGCTGCGCCGCAGGGACATCGACGCATGGGAAACGCTGGTGCGTCCGGGGCGTCGGCTGCGCGAGGGCGCCGAAGTCGTTTTCGGCGACGGATTGCTGCGCGGCGTAATCGGCAAGACGACCGATGCCGGCGGGCGCGTCGTGAAATTCATCTACGACGGCGTGTTCGAAGAATTACTCGACCGTCTGGGCGAAATGCCGCTCCCGCCGTATATTCATGAAAAATTACAGGACTCCGCGCAGTATCAGACGGTATACGCCCGCTTCGAGGGCAGCGCCGCCGCGCCGACGGCGGGACTGCATTTCACCGATCAAACGCTTGCCGCAATCCGGGAAAAGGGCGTCGATATCGTGCCGATCCTGCTGCATGTCGGGCTGGGGACGTTCCGCCCCGTCAAGGCGGAGAACGTCGAAGAGCACGTCATGCACGAGGAATACTACGAGGTCACGGAGGAAGCCGCGCAGCGCATCAACGCGGCGCGCGCCGGCGGCGGCCGGATTGTCTGCGCGGGCACGACCACGGTACGCACGCTGGAAACGGCGGCAGACGAAAGCGGCGTCGTCCGCGCCGGCGGCGGCATGACGAATATATTCATCAAACCGGGGTATCGCTTCAAGGCGACGGACGCGCTGATGACCAATTTTCACCTGCCGCAAAGCACGCTGCTTATGCTCGTTTCGGCGCTCACGGGGCGCGAACGGGCGCTGGAAGCCTACCGCGAGGCGGTCGCCAAGGAATACAGGTTCTTTTCTTTCGGCGACTGTATGTTGATCGTATGAACATCACCGTCGTTGGCGGCGTTAATCTCGATATTCTCGGCATGCCCTCGGGCGAATTCGTGCCGAGGGATTCCAATATCGGCGAAATCGTTTTTCGCGCCGGCGGCGTCGGGCGCAATATCGCCGCGCGCCTGATCGAAGCGGGCGCCGATGTTTCCTTTGTCACGGCGCTCGGGCGCGACGAAAAAAGCGATCTGCTGCGCGTCCTTTGCGCGCGCGACGGGATCGATTTGTCTTGCGCCGTGGAAACCGACGCGCCCGCCTGCGCGTATCTGTGCGTGCACGATGAACGCGGGGATATGCTGGCGGCCGTCAACGATATGCGCGCGGCGGAGGCGCTGACGCCCGAGGCGCTCATCGCGCATCTGCCGCGCATCAATCGCGCGGACGCCTGCGTGATCGACGCCAATCTGTCCGAGGAAACGCTTGCGTTCCTCGCCGAGCGCGTCGCCGTCCCGCTTATCGCCGATCCCGTCAGCACGGCCAAAGCCGGACGGATGCGGCGCATACTGCCTTCTCTCGCGGCGATCAAGCCCAACCTCATGGAGGCGACGACGCTGACCGGCAAAAGCGAGCCGCTCGCCGCCGCGCGCGCGCTTGTCCGCGCCGGCGCGCAAAGGGCGTTCATCTCGCTGGGCGATCGGGGCGTATGCTTCGCCGACACCGACGAAAGCGGCGTTCTGCCGGCGATCCCGATCGGGCGCGTGCCGCTCACCGGCGCGGGCGACGCCATGCTGGCGGGCATCGTCATCGCGCTCACACAAGGGAAATCCACAATGGCGTCCGCGCAAAGCGGCATCGACGCCGCGCATCGCTATCTGTCCAAAGTCACCTGAAAGGAGCCACGTCATGTCGCACATACCCACCAAATCGCTCATGAAGCGCTTTCTCCCCTACTACCGCAAGTATTACAAGCTGATGGCGTTCGATCTTGTCTGCGCCGTGCTGACAACGGTATGCGAAATCGTTTTCCCGCTGATTATCCGCGCCATCACCAATCAGGCGGTCGCCGATTACACGGCGATCGAAACGCCTTGGATACTGAAACTCGGCGGGCTGTACGTCCTGCTGCGCGGCATCGACGCCGCCGCCAACTATTTCATGCAGTCCAAGGGACATATTATGGGCGCGATGCTCGAAACGGACATGCGCAATGATTTGTTCTCGCACCTGCAAAAACTGTCGTTCTCCTTTTTCAACAGCACCAAAATCGGCCAGATCATGGCGCGCATCACAAGCGACTTGTTCGAGGTGACCGAGTTCGCGCACCACTGCCCCGAGGAGCTGCTCATTTCGGGCATAAAAATCGTCGCGTCCTTCATCATTCTTTCGGGCATGAACCTGACGCTGACGCTGATTATCTTCGTCATGCTGCCCTTCATGCTGATCGCCACGAAATATTTCAACAAGAAAATGCGCGCCGCGTTCGCTGACTGCCGCCATCAGGTGGGCGAGATCAACGCGCAGGTCGAGGACAGTCTGCTCGGCGTGCGCGTCGTCAAATCCTTCGCCAACGAAGCCATCGAGGAAAAGAAATTCGCCGACGGCAACAAGCTGTTCATGAAGCTCAAATCCGTCCAGTACCGCTATATGGCGGGCTTCAATACCGTAACGCGCCTGTTCGACGCCGTGATGTACATCGCCGTCGTCATCGTCGGGACGCTGTTTCTGGCCAACGGCAGGATTACGCTGGGCGACTACACGGCGTATCTGCTCTACATCTCCACGCTCATTAACTCCATCCGCCGCATCGTCGAATACACCGAGCAATTCCAGCGCGGCATGACGGGCATCGAGCGATTCTGCGAATTGATGGATGTTCAGCCGGACATCCGCGATGAGGAGAACGCGACGGCGCTCGGCGAGGTAAGCGGCAAAATCGATTTCGAGCACGTCGGCTTCCACTACGCCGACGACGAGAAAAACGAGGTGCTGTCGAATATCTCGCTGCACGTCAAACCCGGCGAGAACATCGCCATCGTCGGTCCGAGCGGCTCGGGCAAAACGACGCTCGCTAACCTTGTGCCGCGCTTTTACGATGTCACGGGCGGTAGCATCCTGATCGACGGGCGGGACATCAAAACGGTGACGCTCAAATCGCTGCGCCGCGCCGTCGGCATGGTGCAGCAGGAGGTCTATCTGTTCTCGGGCACGGTGCTGGACAACATCGCCTACGGCAAGCCCGGCGCGTCGATGGAGGACGTCGAGCTGGCCGCCAAGCGCGCCGGCGCGCACGATTTCATCATGAAACTGCAAGACGGTTACAAAACCTACATCGGCGAACGCGGCGTCAAGCTGTCGGGCGGGCAAAAACAGCGCCTGTCCATCGCGCGCGTGTTCCTTAAAAACCCGCCGATTCTGATCCTCGACGAAGCGACCAGCGCGCTGGACAACGAAAGCGAGCTGCTGGTGCAGCGCTCGCTCGAGGAGCTGGCGAAGGGGCGCACGACGTTCACCATCGCTCACCGCCTGACCACCATCCGCAACGCCGACACCATCTGGGTGCTCACCGACAAGGGCGTCGAGGAGGTCGGCAGCCACGAGGAGCTCATGCGCAAGCAGGGCATCTACTTCAGCCTCTACAAGCTGTATACCGACAAAGTGCCGGCATAAGAGCGCAAACAACCGCCCGTTCAATCGGTCGACGCCGAACGAACGGGCGGTTTACTCATTTCTGGTTTCCTTGGACGCGGCATGGCGCGTTATTTCGTCGTTTGTTCCTCGACAAGCCGCGCCGCGCCGTACATTTCGCGCAGTTTAGGCTTTTCGATCTTCCCCGTCGGATTGCGCGGCACGTCGGCAAAAATGATCTTGCGCGGACGCTTGTAGCGCGGCAGCTCAAGGCAGAAATCGTCCACCTCGTCCGTCGTCAGCGTTTCGCCCGAAACGGTTTCGATGATCGCGGCGGCAATCTCGCCAAGCCGCTCGTCGGGCATCCCGATGACCGCGACGTCGCGGATTTTGGGATGCGTATGCAGGAAATCCTCGATCTGCACGGGGTACAGGTTTTCGCCGCCTGAAATAATCACGTCCTTTTTGCGGTCGACCAGATAGATGAAGCCGTCCTCGTCCTCGCGCGCCATGTCGCCGGTGTACAGCCAGCCGTCGCGGATGGATTCGCGCGTGGCGCGCTCGTTCTTGTAGTAGCGGCGCATCACGCCCGCGCCCGTTACGATCAGTTCACCGACCTCGCCGCGCGGAACGTCGCGCCCGCGCTCGTCCACAATGCGCGTTTTCCATTGGTAGCCCGCCTTGCCGATCGCGCCGACCTTATGCAGGTTTTCAACGCCCAGATGCACGCAGCCCGGGCCGATAGATTCGCTCAATCCGTAATTGGTATCGTACTGCTGCGCGGGGAAAACCTTATGCCAGCGCTGAATCAGACTGGGCGGCACGGGCTGCGCGCCGATATGCATCAGCCGCCACTGCGACAGGCGGTACTGCTTGAGATCGACCGAGCCGTTGTCAATGGCCTCCAGAATATCCTGCGCCCACGGCACGAGCAGCCATACGATAGTCACTTTCTCATCCGAAACCGTTTGCAGCACCCAATCGGGGCGCACGCTGCGCAGCAGCACCGCGCGCCCGCCGGACAAAAGGCTACCGAACCAGTGCATCTTCGCGCCGGTGTGATATAGCGGTGGAATACACAGGAACACGTCGTCCCGTTGCTGCCCGTGATGCTTTTGCTCGGTCACGCAGCTGCTCACGAGCGCCTCGTGGCTGTGCAGGATCGCCTTGGGAAAGCCGGTGGTGCCGGATGAAAAATAGATCGCCGCGTCGTCGTCCTCGAACAGCTCGACGGCGGGCGCGCCATCGGCGCAATACGCCATGAAGCGATCGACGTTATCGGCAAAATCGGGCGTGTCCTCGCCCACGAAGAAATAATCGCGAATGTTCAGATTGCCGCGTACCTTTTCGACGCGCCCGACGAATTCCGGCCCGAGCACGAGCATCGACACGTCAGCCAGCCCGAGGCAGTACTGGATTTCTTCCGCCGTATAACGGAAATTCATCGGCACGGCAAGCGCGCCCGTCTTAAGCACGCCGAAATAGATCGGCAGCCATTCGAGGCAGTTCATGAGCAGGATGCCCACCTTGTCGCCCTTGCGCACGCCGCGCGACAACAACAGGTTGGCGAAGCGGTTCGCCGTCCTGTCAAACTCCCGCCAGGTGATTTCGCGGCGGTATCGCCCGCCGGACGCGCTCTCGATCAGGTTATATTCACGCCATGTGACGTTGTGATCGGGCTGTAAAGAGGGGTTCACTTCGACCAGCGCCACGTTGTTCGGCTCGATTTTGGCATTCTTCTCCAGAAAATCGGTGATAACCACGCTTTCCTACCTCCGCTGCCGGGCGAAACGCCCGTTCCTACAAAGCGATTCTATTATACGGGAGCGATTCGCGCGTGTCAAACGGCATTTGACAGGTATGCTATAATAGTACAAATAAAAGACATTGCGGGGGGATACCGATGAGCAAGGATGTGGACAGCGCGGCGCGCCAATCGCATTACACCTTTTTCAGCCATACCGACTGCGAGTATTTTCCCTGTCACAAGACGGACAATCCCGGGGATTTCAACTGTATGTTCTGCTATTGCCCGCTCTATGCGCTGGGCGAAGACTGCGGCGGCAATTACAAATACATCGAGGGCGGGGTCAAGGACTGCTCCGACTGCCTGCTTCCCCACCGCCGCGACAGCGCGCCGTATATCTGGTCGCGCTTTGACGATCTCATGCGCCTCGCCGCAAAAAAAGAAGCGTAACAGCCGAGCGTCGGCATGTCGCGCGAGATGCAGTATACCTGTCAAATATGCTTTTTGAGCGCTTCGGGGCACGCGTTGGCGAGCAAGGCGAACTGCGCGCCCGACAGCGTTTCGCCGCGCACGGTTTCATTGAAACCCGCGTCTTTCAGCCATTTCATCGCCGCCTCGCGCGGCAGGCCGAACGCCGTCGTCAGGTTATTGAGCATGGTTTTTCTGCGCATGGCGAACGCCGATGCCGCGACGCGGAAGAACAGCGCCTCATCGTCCACCCGGTAGGGCGGCGTTTCTCTTTTCGGCAGGACGACGAACGCGCTGTCGACATGCGGCGGCGGCGTGAACAGACCGCGCGGCACGTCAAGCGCGATGTACGGATCATAATGGTACTGCGCGCGGACGGCGAGCATCCCGTAATTCTTGGCGCCGGGCAGCGCGATGACGCGCTCCGCCGCCTCGCGCTGCACCATGACCGATATGCGCCTGATCGGAAGTGAGGACGCCATGAGCAGCGTCATCAAATCGGTCGTCAGATAATACGGGATGTTGGCGACGACCGAAAACGCGCCGCAATCCCGCATGATCTCGGGGAGATTCAGGCGCATCACGTCGCCCTCGACGAGCGTGACGTTTTTATGCTGTTCCAGCGCCACGCGAAGAATCGGGATCAGCGTTTTATCGATCTCGACGGCGACGACGCGCGCGGCGCTTTGCGCCAGCCGCTTGGTCAGATCGCCCGCGCCCGCGCCGATCTCGAGCACGCAGTCGTCCTCCCGCACGCCCGAAAGCTCGATCAGGCGGTCGAGCGCGGCTTCGTCGGTCAGAAAATTCTGCCCGAGCGAGCGCTTATGATGAAACTGATTCGTCGGATTGCCCATTACGCCTCCCTGACGCGCGCGGCGACAAGCGCCGGATCGTCGGCGCGGAAAAACGCCGTGCCCATGATGAGCGTCGTCGCGCCGGCCCGCTTGATGATCTCCATGTTTTCAAGCGTCAAGCCGCCGTCGACGGCGATGTCGCCGCGATACCCCGCCGCGCGGAGCCATTTGATTTTCTCCACCTGCTCCGGCATGAGCTTTTGCCCGCCGAAGCCCGGCTCGACCGTCATGATCAGCGCCTGATCCATCATATCGAGCGCGGGGAGCAGGCTTTCGACGGGCGTGGCGGGCTTGAGCGACAGCCCGGCGCGCGCGCCCGCCTCGCGGATGCGCGCCATCGCCCGGACGGGATCGCCGACGGCCTCGATATGCACCGTCAGCCGCGCCGCGCCCGCCTTGATAAAGTTTTCCGCGTAGTCCATCGGGTTATCCATCATCAGATGCACGTCCAGCGTCATTGCCGGAAACGCCTTGTGAACGGCGGCGCAGGTCGCGGGCGAGAAAGCGAGATTGGGTACGAAATGCGCGTCCATCACATCGATGTGAAGCACGGTGACGCCCGCGCGCCCGGCGCGCGCGATTTCCTCGCGCAGGTTGAGCGGATCGGCGGCGAGTAAAGACGGCGCGATATCAATCATAACGGTTCCTCCATGTTTCCCGGTACTGCGCGAGCAGCGCCGCGTATCGTTCGTAGCGTTCTTTCGGGATATCCCCCGCGGCGACGGCGCCGCGCACGGCGCAGCCCGGCTCGCGGTCGTGGTAGCAGGGCGAAAACTTGCATTGTCCGATATACGGCGCCATTTCGGGATAACCATCCTGCAAAAGCACGGGATCAATCGCATCGTCCGCTTCCAGCAGGCTGAAGCCCGGCGTGTCGAACACAGCGAAATCGCCGATAAAGAACAATTCGGTATGCCGCGTGGTGTTCCTGCCGCGCGCGATCCTGCGGCTGATCTCGCCGGTTTCAAGCGTCAGGTCGAACAGCGCGTTCATGATCGTCGATTTGCCGACGCCCGACTGTCCCATCAGGCAGACGCGCCTGCCAGTGAGCGCTTCCCTGAAGTCGGCGATCCCCTCGCCCGTTTTCGCGCTGACGGCGATCACATCGGCGCGCGCGCCGCGATACATGGCGCGGGCGAGCGCGCACATCTCCGCCGCCAGATCGCATTTGTTGACGACGATCATCACGTTCAGCGACTGCCGCGCGGCGAGGAGCATGAGCTTATCAACCAACAGCCAATCGGGCGCAGGCTCGGGCGCGACGACAATCACGGCGCAGTCGGCATTGGCGACGGGCGGGCGCAGATACAGGCTGCGGCGCGGCAGGATGTCCTCGATCCAGCCGTGTTCCTCGCCCTCGCCGGGGGTATAAAGGATATCGTCGCCGGCGAGCGGCGTCAGCTTCAAACGCCGGAACTTCTTCTTGGCGCGCAGCGTATACTCCTCGCCAGTCTCGCCGTCGCGCACGGCGTACAGCCCGCCCCGGCCGGAGAGCAGAACGCCCCGCCGCGTCATTCGCCGCCCTCGCCCGACGCGGACGCCGTACCCTCGGGCGCGGCGACGTTATCGGAGGATACGTAAACCGCCAGCGTGACCTGCGTGTCCTGCGTCACCTGCTCGCCGACGCGGTAGACAACGCCGTCCTTGGTATACTCCTGCGCCGCGACGCGCCCGAACTGCGTGCTGTCGGTGACGACGATTTCCTTGATTTCGACCAGATTGATCCCCGTCTGCTCGATGATCAGCATTGCTTCGTCGCTCGTTTTCCCGACCAATTCGGGCAGCGTGACGCAGCCGCCGGACAGCGTGACCTGTATAATGCTGCCCACCGTCAGCATGGCGTCCGATTCGGGCGACTGCGTGAGCACCGTGCCCCACGGCCGGGTCGAGACGGCGCGCTTGGGCAGCGCGAGCACGGTAAAGCCGTAGCGCTCGGCCTCGGAGCGCGCTTCCTCGACCAGCTTCCCGATCAGCTTGGGCGCCGCCTGCTGCTCGGGTCCCGTTGAAATGGTCAGGTACACGGTGTCGCCGCGCCGCATCACGGTGTCGAACTCGGGCGATTGCAGGATCACCGTGCCCGCCGGCTTATCGGCGCTGCTGACGCGCGATATCTCGCATTCGAGCGACGCGCGCCTGATCAGCTTGAGCGCTTCCTCCTCCGTTTCATCAATCAGGTAAGGCGCTTTGGCGGCGTTGACCACGACGTTATAGATGTACCGTCCGCCCAGATACAGCCCGACCAGCACGGCGACGGACAGCGCGATCATCCCCAGCAGCATGATCAGGCGGTTATCCGCGCGCCGTCTGCCCGTTTTGACCGGCATGGTGTTCGCGTTTTCGCCGATTTGCGGAATGGGCTTGTCCTGAAGGCGGTTGAGCCAGTCGCCGTCCGGATCGTACAGCGCGCGGTGGAGATCCTGCGCCATTTCCAGCGCGCTCTGGTACCGCATTTCGGGTTTTTTCTCCATCGCCTTGACGACGACGCGATCCAGCGCGGGCGTGATCTCCGGATTGATTTCGCGCAAAGGGCGCGGCTTTGCCTTGATATGCTGCAGCGCCACAGCGACGGGCGTTTCGCCGTCAAAGGGCGGCGCGCCCGAGAGCATTTCGTACAAGACGACGCCCACGCTGTAGATATCGCTGGCAAAGGTAACGTCCTCGCCGCTCGCCTGTTCGGGCGAGAAATAGTAAACCGAACCCATCACGCTGTCGGCGCGGCTGATGGTATTGCTGCCCGCGACATGCGCGATGCCGAAATCGGCGACCTTGATATGCCCCTCGGAATGCACGAGGATGTTCTGCGGCTTGATGTCGCGGTGAATGACGCCGTTCTTGTGCGCGTGCTGCAACGCCGAAAGGATGCGAATGGCGATCTGCGTGGCGATGTCCGGCGGCAGCGCGCCCTTTTGCGCAATGACTTCCTTGAGCGTTTTGCCGCGCACATATTCCATGACCAGATACCGGCAATCCTTGTCCTGTCCCAGATCGAGCAGGTTGACGATGTTGTGGTGGCTCATTTTGCTCGCCGCCGTCGCCTCGCGCTCGAACCGGCTTAAAAACTCCTGATCCTTGGAGAACTCGGGGCGCAGGATCTTCACGGCGACCGAGTGCCCGGTGCGCCGGTCAACGGCGCGGTACACCAGTGCCATGCCGCCGCCGCCGATAAACTCGACCAGTTCATAGCGTTCGTCCAATACTCTGCCGATCATCGGGGCGCCTCCGCGATAAGCAGCGTGATGTTGTCCCGGCCGCCGCCCTCCAGCGCGATATCCAGCAGCTCGTCCGCCGCGTCCTCCAGCCCGCGCGTCGAAAGAATCCGGCGGATCGTGCCGGCGTCGGCATACTCGGTCAGGCCGTCCGAACAGACGAGATACCGGTCGCCGGGCAATTTGTCGAGCGTCGATACGTCGATCTCAATGCTCGCCGCCGTGCCGACGGCGCGCGTAATGACATTACGATAGGGATGCCGCGCGGCTTCTTCCTCGCTGATGTACCCGGCGCGCAGAAGCTCGCCGACCATCGAATGATCGGTGGTCAACTGGACGATTTCACCGCTTCGCAGGCGGTACGCGCGGCTGTCGCCGACATGCCCGAGCAGGATTTTATCGCCGTCCTCCCACAATACCGTCAGCGTCGTGCCCATGCCTTTGAGCTCGTCATGCTTGCCCTGCTCCTCGAATATAAGCTGGTTGACTTCCTCCATGCCGCCGCGCAAAAGCGATTCGTCGGGCACCGCGCCCTCGAGCACGCGCATAAGCAGGATGGCCGCCATGCGGCTGGCGACCTCGCCCGCCTGATGTCCGCCCATGCCGTCGGCGACGCCGTACAGCCCGTAGGGCTTGTCCATGCACAGGATGGAATCCTGATTGATGGAGCGGACGTGTCCCTGATGCGTTCTGGTGGTCACCCTCATGGCGTTCCCTCCCCGAGCGTTTTACGGCGGAGCTGGCCGCAGGCGCCCTCGATATCATCGCCCATTTCGCGCCGCCGCGTGGCGGAAATATGCCTTGCCGTCAGTCGGTCAAGGAAAGCGCGGACCGTTTCCTCGCCCACGCCGCGCAGATTCCGTTCGGGCACGTCGTTGAGCGGGATCAGATTGACATGGCACTGAAGGCGGCGCAGGCGGTCGGATAATTCGTCGGCGCAGGCGATCGAATCGTTGACGCCGCCGATCAGCGCGTACTCGACGATCAGGCGGCGTCCCGTCTTTTCCACATATGCGCGGCAGGCGTCGAGCGTCTCCCCGATGGCGTAGCGCTTCGAGATCGGCATGATCGACCGCCGGATCTCGTCGTTCGGCGCGTGGAGCGACAGCGACAGCGTGACGGGCAGGCCTTCCCCCGCAAAGCGCAGGATCTCGGGGACCAGCCCGCACGTCGACAGCGAGATATGGCGAATACCGATATGGACGCCGCCCTCGGCGCTGACAAGGCGCAGGAACTTGACGGTGTTGTCATAATTATCAAGCGGCTCGCCGCTGCCCATGAGCACAATGTTGTGCGCGCGTCCGTCGCGCGCGAAACGATTGGCGCAGACGACCTGCCCCAGCATTTCGCCGCTCGTCAGGTCGCGCGCGCGGCCGTCCAGTCCGCTCGCGCAAAAGAGACAGCCCATGCGGCAGCCCACCTGCGTGGACAGGCACAGCGTGTCGCCGTACTGATAATGCATCAGCACGCCCTCGACGCAGTGACCGTCGCGCATCGAAAAGAGGAATTTCCGCGTCGCGTCGTGATCGGATACGCGCATCGACCGCACCGAAACGGGTTGATCGACGCCGTTTTCCTTGAGTTTGGCGCGCAGGGAAAGCGGCAGGTTGCTCATGTCGTCGAAGGCCGCGCCCTTGTGCAGCCACGCGAAAACCTGCCCGGCGCGATAGGGCTTTTCGCCCATTTCCTTGAGCGCCGAGGCGGTTTCCTCCACCGACAGGCCGAGCCACTCCGTCATTTACTTCCCTTTCCTCACCATTCGCGCGATAAAGAAGCCTTCGACCCGGTCGCGGCACGGCAAAAGCTGCAAACCGTACTCCCCCGCCGACTCGCGAAAGCGCGGCAGAATCGCGTCGGGAAGCGGCGCGATGGCAAACTCGGGATGCCGCGCGAGGAACGCCTTGATCTGATCGGCGTTCTCCTCGGGCAGCACGCTGCACGTCGAATAGACGAACGTCCCGCCCGGCTTGACGTATTGGCAGCAGGTGTCCAGCAGTGTTGTCTGCAGCGCCGTCAGCTCCGCGAGCGATTGCTCGGTCACGCGATACTTGACGTCGGGTTTATCGTCCATCACGCCCAGCCCCGTGCACGGCGCGTCCAGCAGCACGGCGTCCATGGTCGCGACCTGATCTTCCTTGAGGATCGCGGCGTCGCGGATAGCGGGACGGATGTTCTCCAGCCGCAGGCGGCGCATCAGCGCGCGGATGAGCGCGACGCGGTGATCATGGATATCCCACGCGTACACGCGCCCCGTGCCCTGCATGGATTCGGCGATATACGCCGTCTTGCCGCCGGGCGCTGCGCAGCAGTCGAGCACCTGCATTCCCTTTTTGACGCAGAGCGCCTCCGCCGCCATCATGCTGCTTTCGCTTTGGATGGAAAACATGCCCGCGACGTAATCGGCGTCGCGTGCGATATCCGACGCCTCGCGAACGCGCCACGCGTGCGGCACGTCGCTCTTCTCGGCTTTCCAGACCTTTTTTTCGAGCAGCTGCGCGAACTGCTCGTCGTCCATTTTGACCATATTGGGGCGCACGAAGGTAAAGTGCGATTCGGCGCGGTAGGCGCAGATTTCACGCGCGAGCGGCGCGCCGTAGGCGGTCATCAGCCGCTCCGCCAGCCATTGCGGAACGGAATACATCACCGACAAATACCGCGCGCCCTCGTCGGGCGTGGGATACTTGATATCGTTTTCCGCGCGTAACAGATTGCGCAGCACGGCGTTGGTCAAGCCCGTAAACGCCTCCAGCCCGACGGCGCGCGTCAGCTTAACGGCCTCGTCGACGACGGCGTTGTCGGGAATACGGTCATGGAACAGGATCTGGCAAGCGCTCATCCGCAGGATAACGCGCACGCGGAATTCGAGCGATTCGGCGTCCTCCAGAAACTTCGCCAGCACATAATCGATACGGATGAGGTTTTCGAGCGTTTTGTACACGATGCTCGCGCAAAAGCGCTTGTCGGTCTGCGTGAGCCCTGCCGTTTTCAGGTGCTCATCAAGCGCGAGCGAGGCATAGGCATCGCCCTGCAATACGTCGAGCAGCGTATCCAGCGCGACGCGACGGGCATTGATCGTCGGTACGTTCGGGACGGGCACGGGGCGAACGACGGGCGCGCCGAGCGGCTTACGCGCAGCGGGACGCGAAAAGCGCCGGTCGGACGCGGGCTTGCCATACGAACGTTGCCCGGTTGGCTTGCCGTACGGCTTGTCCCCGACGGGTTTCGCAAACGGCTTGTCCCCGACGGGTTTCGCAAACGGCTTGTCCCCGGCGGGTTTGCCGTACTTGCGTTCGCCGACGGGTTTCGCAAACGGCTTGTCGCCGACGGGTTTGCCGTACTTGCGTTCGCCGACGGGTTTCGCAAACGGTTTGTCCCCAGCGGGCTTGCCGTATGTGCGTTCGCCGACGGGTTTCGCAAACGGCTTGTCCCCGGCGGGCTTGCCGTACTTGCGTTCGCCGACGGGTTTCGCAAACGGCTTGTCCCCGGCGGGTTTGCCGTATGTGCGTTCGCCGACGGGTTTCGCAAACGGCTTGTCGCCTGCGGGTTTGCCGTATGGCTTGTCGCCTGCGGGCTTCCCATATTGACGTTCACCCGCCGGCTTGCCGTAAGCGGGTTTTCCGTAGGTTTTCGTCCCCGACGGACGGAAGCTCCCGGGCTTGCGGGGCGGGCGGTCGTTGTTATTCGGCATGGTTTGTTTCTCCTTTTCCAAAGCGCCTCACGGGCAGCGCGTGCCCGCGCAGGTAATCGGCGGCGTTCATGCGCCTGCCGCCCTGCGCCTGTAATTCAAGAATCCGTAAAGCGCCCTCGCCCGCTGCGACGACAAAGCCGTCCCGCGCGCTCGCCGTCAGGATATCGCCCGGCTCGCCTGCGCCCTCGGCGATCTCCGCGCGGTGGATCTTCAGCATTTCGCCATTCATATCGGTATAAACGCCCGGCCACGGCGTCAGGCCGCGCACGCGATTGACGAGCGCGCGCGCCGACAGCGTCCAGTCGATCTCGCCCATTTCCTTTTTCAGCAGCGGATAATAGCTCATCCGGCTTTCGTCCTGCTTTTCGCGCGGGCAATCGCCGCGTTCAAGGCGCGCGATCGTTTCGATCAGCAGCCCGGCGCCTATGCGCGACAGCCGTTCGGTGAGCGATTCCACGGTATCGCCGTCCGCGATCGGCGTGGCCTCTTGCAGGAGGATATCACCCGTGTCCATGCCTTTGTCGGTCATCATGGTGGTGACGCCGGTGACCGATTCGCCGTTGATCAGGCACCAATTGATCGGCGAGGAGCCGCGATATTTGGGCAGCAGCGAAGCGTGAACGTTGACCGTTCCCATGCGCGGCACGTCGAGGTTCTCCTGCGACAATATCTGTCCGAACGCCGCCGTGACGCACAGATCGGGCGCGAGCGCGCGGAGCGCGGGCAGCCCGTCAAGGCGCATTTTGACCGGCTGATACACGGGAATGCCGTGAGCCAGCGCGCATTGCTTGACGGCGCTCATTTGCACCCGATTCCCGCGCCCGACGGGCTTATCGGGCTGCGTGAACACGCCGACGACGTCGTGCCCCGCCGCGATCAGCGCCTCGAGAGAGGGAACGCCGTAGGCGGGCGTGCCCATGAAAACGACGCGCATCACTTGCCCTCCTCGTCCTCAAAGATCTCGTGATCCATGATGTCCACGTACACAACGCCGTCCAGATGATCGATTTCATGGCACAGCGCGCGCGCCTTCAAATCCTCGCCCGTCACCTCGAAGGGCTTGCCGTTTCGGTCAAGCGCGCGCACCGTCACCTTCTTCGGTCGGACGACGAATCCCTGCCGCCCGGGCACGCTCAAGCAGCCCTCCGGACCCGCCTGTTCGCCCTCGCGGGCGATGATTTCGGGATTGATCAATTCGACCAGGCCGTCCCCGGCGTCGATCACGACGACGCGGCGCAGGATGCCCACCTGCGGCGCGGCCAGTCCGACGCCCTCGGCGCGGTACATGGTATCCGCCATGTCGCGCAGCAGCAGCCACAGGCGAAGATCAAACTTCTGCATGGGTTTGCAAATCTTCCGGAGCGTTTCGTCGCCGAGCTTGACGATTTTTCTGACCATACTGCCTCCTAAGCGAGCGAGGAAGGGTTGATTTCGAGATTGACCCGCGCCGGATAGATTTCCTGCGCGATCGATTGAAAGATTTCCGTCAGGCGCGTCATGTCGGGATGATTGAGCAGCTTCATGAGCACCTGCGCACGGCAGAAATTCTTGATGCGCGCGATGGGCGCGTCGCCCGCGCGGATGAAGATGATACGCCTGCGGAGCGGCGATTCGGCGGGGATTTCGGCCAGCACGCGGTCGCGGATCGCTTCCGCCGTCCCGCGCGCGGCGCCCGGTTCGTCGGCTTCGCACAGGAACCGCGCCATCACTGTGAAGGGCGGATACAGATCGCGCTTGCGCCGCTCGAATTCCTCCGCGAAGAACAGCCGGTAATCCTGCTTTGCCGCCGCCTGCACGGCATAATGCTCGGGCTTGTAGGTCTGGATAACGACCGTGCCGGGGATTTCGTCGCGTCCGGCGCGTCCGGCGACCTGCACGAGCAGTTGGAACGTGCGCTCGGGCGCGCGGTAATCGGGCAAATTAAGCGTCATATCGGCGAGCACGGCGCCCACCAGCGTCACGGCGGGGAAATCCAGCCCCTTGGCGATCATCTGCGTGCCCAGCAGAATGCGCGCCTCGCCCGCGCGGAAGCGGTTCAAAAGATCAAAATGCGCGTTCCGGCCCGAGGTCGTGTCGATATCCATGCGGATGACGCCCGCGCCGGGAAAGAGCCGGTTCAGCTCCTCCTCCACCTTCTGCGTGCCGACGCCGCAGGCGCGGATATGGGGGCTGCCGCACGTCGGGCATTTCCCGGGCATGGGGAGAACATAGCCGCAGTAGTGGCAGCGCAGCGCGTCGCCGACGCTGTGGTAGGTCATCGATACGTCGCAGTGCGGGCATTTGACGACCGTGCCGCAGGCACGGCAGTTGACGAAATTGGCGTACCCGCGCCGATTGATGAACAGCATCGCCTGATGCCCGTCCTCGACGCATTGGCGCAGCCGCTCGATGAGCAGCGAGGAAAACATGCCGTGATTGCCGCGCCTCAATTCCTCGCGCATGTCCACCAGCGTGACATCGGGCATGGGGCGGTTCATCACGCGGCGCGGCATTTCCAGCAGCGTGTAGTCCCCGCGCCGCGACAGCGCGTAGGACAGCACGCTTGGCGTCGCGCTCGCCATCAGCAGCACCGCGCCCTCCCTTTCGCACCGCGAGCGCGCGATCTGCCGCGCGTCGTACTGCGGGAAGGTGTCCGAGAGATACGTCTGCTCGTGCTCCTCGTCGATGATGACGACGCCGAGCTTTTCCACCGGCGCGAACACCGCCGAGCGCGCGCCGATGACAATGCGCGCGCTGCCGAGACGGATTCTGCGCCATTCGTCGAACCGTTCGCCCGGCGTCAGGCGCGAGTGCATCACGGCGAGGTCGTCGCCGAAACGTGAGCGGAACCATCCGATCATTTGCGGCGTCAATACGATCTCGGGAACCAGAATGATCGCGCCCCTGCCCGCCTTGAGCGTTTCCCGCACCAGACGGATGTACACCTCGGTCTTGCCCGAACCGGTCACGCCGTGCAAAAGAAAAGGCTTGGCGGCGGCGGGACGGGCGAGCGCAGGCAGCAGCTCGGACAGCGCCTCGCGCTGCTCGTCGGTCAATTCGGGATCGCGCGGCTTGTCCGGCTCGCCGTAATACGGCGCGCGCAGGACGTCGCGCTCGAAGGTTTCGATGATGTCGCGTTTGACGAGCTGCTCGACGGCGTCGGCGGGATCGCGGATAATCTGCCGGATCTCGTCCATGGGATGCGGCTTGCCGTCGGACAGGATAGCGAGCAGCAGACGGCGTTTCTGGGAGCGTTTTTCCTTGTCGATCGCTTCCTGCGCGTCGGAGACGGGGATACGCAGCCGCGCGCACGTTTCCTTTTTGATCTTCACGCGCCCGCCGCGCATTTCGGCGGGCAGCATGAGCCGCATCGCCTCGCAGAGCGGGCAGTGCGTGTCCGCTTTGATTTCCTCCGCCAGATCGATGAGCGGCGGCAGCAGCGCGGGATAATCTTCGAGCGGCGCGGCGATCTCCTTGACCTTGCTCTCGTCGCAGTCCGCGCGGTCGGACAGCCCGACGACAAAGCCTTCCTTCTCGCGCGCGCCGAAGGGCACGCGGACGCGGCAGCCGCGAGACAGCGTCATGCCGTCCGGCACGCGGTAGGAGAACACGCGGTCGACGGCCTCCGCCGCCACATCGACGATGACCTTGGCGTACATCACATGCGCCCGCGCAATTCAAGCGCGAGATCGAACAGGCGCGCCGCCACCTCGCGCTTTGGAAGCACGGGCAGCGATACCTCGCCCTCCCGCGTGATCAGCGTCACGATGTTGGTATCGACGCCGAAACCCGCGCTCTGCGCGGTCACATCGTTGGCGACGATGATGTCGAGGTTCTTTTTATCGAGCTTCTTCCGCGCGTTGTCGAGCGCGTGCTCGGTTTCGGCGGCAAAGCCGATCAGCGTCTGGCCTTCGCGCCTGCGCTCGCCGACGGCCTTCGCCACGTCGGGCGTGGCGCGAAGCGTCAGCGTAATTTCATCCCTGCCGTCCTTTTTGATCTTCTGATCGGCCCTCTGGGCGGGCGTGAAATCGGCGGGCGCGGCGGCCTGCACGATGATGTCCTGCGTCTCGCAGCGCGCGAGCATTTCGCTAAACAGCGAACGCGTGTCGGTGAACGGCACGAGCGCGACGCCTGCGGGCGGCTCGATCGCCGTCGCGCCCGCGAGCAGCGTGACGTTCGCGCCGCGCGCAGCCGCCTCCGCGGCGACGGCGAAGCCCATTTTGCCCGTCGAACGGTTGGTCAGGAAGCGTACGGGATCGAGCGGCTCGCGCGACGCGCCGGCGGTGACGAGGACGTTCAGGCCTTCGAGATCGCGTTTGGGGCAGAGAATCCGCACGGCGGCGTCCACGATGGCGTCCGGCTCGCTCATGCGCCCGACGCCGGTGTCGCCGCACGCCAGATGTCCGCCCTCGGGACCGATCATGGAAACGCCGCGCGCTTTGAGGATGCCGACGTTTTCGATGGTCGCGGGATTCGTCCACATGCCGGTGTTCATGGCGGGCGCGAGCAGCACGGGCGCTTTGGTGGCGAGCACGGTGGTCGAGAGCATGTCGTCGGCGATGCCGCGCGCCATTTTCGCCAGTATGTTCGCCGTCGCCGGGGCGATCAGGAACAGATCGGCACGTTTCGCCAGCGCGATGTGCTCGACCTCCCACGTGAGCGGGCGCGCGAAGGTATCGCTGACCACGGGATTGCCCGACAGCGTTTCAAACGTGAGCGGGCGCACGAATTCGCAGGCGTTTTTCGTCATCACGACGCATACGCCCGCGCCGAGCTTCTTAAGGCGCGAAACGACCTCGCAGGCCTTGTATGCCGCGATGCCGCCTGTCACGCCCAGAACGACCGTTTTCCCCGTAAGCGGAAGCATATCAGTCCTCTTCGTCTTCGAGATTGCGGTGGAAGGTCAGCAGGCCGCGATTGATTTCGTCCACGGCGATGGAGACGGGCTTCATTTCCTTGGGATCGATGAGCGGCTGCGCGCCGTCCACCAGTTCGCGGGCGCGCTTGGCGGCCTCGACGACGAGGGTGTAGCGGCAGTCCACTTTCCGGCAAAGCTCTCCGATGGCGGGTTTATTGACGGGCATAAGGTTTCCTCCTTTATTCGACAACCGGGAAATACCGGCTTGTGCGCTGTTTTTCGGCGGCGATGATGTGGCAGAGCTGCTCGTAGGCGAGCTCGAGATCGTCGTTGACGACGACGTACTGATACTTGGGCATTTGCCGGATGTCCTCGCGCGCGATGCCGAGCCTGCGCTCGATCTCGCGCTCGTCGTCGGTGTTGCGTGTGTGCAGGCGGACGCGGAGCGATTCGTAGCTCGGCGGCAGGATGAAAATCGAAACGCAGTCCGGGCGGCTACGCATAACGGACTGCGCGCCCTGCTGATCGATATCGAGCAGCACGTTTTTCCCCTCCGCGATGCGGCGGTCGACCTCGCTCTTCAGCGTGCCGTAGCGATGCCCCGAGAAGGTCGCGTGCTCGATGAAGGCGTCCTCGCCGATCAGGCGGTCATACTTGTCGTCCGTGATGAAGTAGTAGTGCACGCCCTCGATTTCGTACTCGCGGCGCGGGCGCGTCGTCACGCTGACCGAAAAAATCAGATCGGGATCGTCCCGGAGCAGCTTATCGCACAGCGTTCCCTTGCCCGCGCCCGACGGGCCGGAAACGACCACCAGCATCCCCTTGCGGCTTTCGATCATTTGTCCCCCGCCTCCCCGTCCTCGCTTTTCAGCCTGCCCGCGATGGTTTCGGGCTGCACGGCGGACAGAACGACGGAACCGTTATCCATCGTGATCACGGCGCGCGTTCTGCGCCCCGCCGTGGCGTCGATGAGCTTGAGCGCGTCGCGCGCGTCCTGCACCATACGCTTGACGGGCGCCGAGTCGGGCGCAACGACGGCGATGATGCGCCCCGCCGCCACCATGTTGCCAAATCCGATGTTGAGCAGCTTCATTTTCATTCTCCAAGCGATGATTACTCGACGTTTTGCACCTGCTCGCGCAGCTTTTCGATCTCCGATTTCGCGGCGACGACCAGCTTGGTGATCGAGGCGTCGAGCGCTTTGGAACCGATGGTGTTGACCTCGCGGTTCAATTCCTGCGTGAGGAAATCGAGCCGCCGTCCCGCTTCGCCCGCTACGTTCATCGCTTCGCGCATCTGCGCGATATGCGAGGAAAGGCGGGAGAGCTCCTCGTCAATGGCGCATTTGTCCGCCATCAGCGCCACCTCCTGCGCCAGCCTCTGCTCGTCGGGAACGACGCCGAGCTCGGCGACGCGCGCGAGCAAGCGTTCGCGATAAGCAAGCGGAACGCCGGGCGCGAGCGCGGCAATCTGATCGGTAATCGCCTCGAGCGCGGCCAGATGCGCGGTCAGATCCTCCTTGAGCGCCTCGCCCTCGCGCCGCCGCATGACGACGACATCGGCGAGCGCCGCGTCGAGCGCGGCCGTCAGCACCTGCGTCAGGGCGTCCTGATCGTCGTCGCGCGTCGTCAGCGTGAGCACGTCGGGCTGCGACAGGTAGTAGGTCATCGCGCAGTCGTTGACAATGCCCGTTTCGCTCGCGACGGCTTCCGCCGCGCCGCGATACTTATCAATCAGCGCGCGGTCCACCCTGACCTCCCGCGCGTCGTCGCGCGCGTTGACATACTGAACGGATACGTCGGCGTGTCCCCGGCGGAGCGTTTCGGACAGCCGCCTGCGAATCACGTCCTCCAGCGCGTTTAGCGCGCGCGGCAGACGCGTCGAGACATCCAGAAAGCGATGATTGACCGTTTTGATCTCCAGCGTGATTTCCCGCCCGTCATTCTCGGCGCGGGCGCGCCCGTACCCGGTCATGCTCCTCAAATCACGTTTCCTCCCGCGCGCATGGCGAAAATCGCCGCAAATACGGCTTCATATGAGTATACCACATTTCTTCCTGCTTGAAAAGCGCTACTCGACCAATTTTGAGGTCAGGCGCAAAATCGTGACGGTCGGCTCGTTGAACAGGCGAAAGGAGGGCAGCGCCGCGTCGTCCGATGTCCCAAGACCTGGGCTGATGTACTGCGTGACGCCCAGCGAATACGAAAGCCCGACGACGCCGGCGTCGCCCGGGAACCACCCGTTCGTGCCCAGCCCGGCGGCCGGCGGGACATACACGGCGCCCAGCCACGGCAGCCGCCACTGTCCGCCCACGAAATGCCCGGCCAGCAACAGCGAGATCGAACCGACGGCGTTTTCGCCGGCTTCGGCGATATCCCGTTTCAAATTGATCAGCGCCGAGCGGCCGAGCGGGTAATGCGTCAGCGCGATGTGCGTATCGCCCGAAACCATTTGAAGCCGCGCCTCGCGGATGCGGCGCATCCTGTCGAGCTGGTAATCGACGGCGGCGAGCGCGGCGTCGCGGGCGGAGGATGCTTCCTCGGCGAGCAATTCCGCGCGGCGGGCGTTGAGCGATTTTTCCGATCCCTCAAGGTTATAGGTATAGAGCGATTCGGGACTGAACCACACCGTTTGCCCGCCGACGACCAGTTTTTGCGGCGCGTCGAGATAAACGGCGCCGCGCGCCTGCGCCTCGACAATGTATGCCGCGAGCGCGCCGCCCGTCTCGCAAACCTCCACGGACAGATCGGCCGGGTCCTGATCGCCCGTGATGAAGTAAACGGGAACGCCGTCCGGCAGCGCGTCGAGCAACTCGAGGAAAGCGCGCGCATCGCCCTTTCCCGTTACGTCGCCGGTCACGCAGACGGCGTCGTACCTTTTGCCCGCGACCGCGCGCATGAGCTTTTCCTGGTTTGCGCCGAAGCGGACGCCGCACAGATCGCTGATATGCAGAATGCGGAATCCCTCGAGCGCGCGGGGGATGCCGTTGACCGTCACGCTTTGCTCGACAAGGCGCACCGAACCGTTGCTGAAGGCGTTCAGCACCAAGGCAGCCAACAGCAAAACGATCACAACGATCAAAAGAAAAACAAGCGTCGGATGCCCGCGCTTTTCGGCGTCAAACATCGGGTCGCGGTATCTCGCCATACGCACCTCCGTCAAGTGATCGACAGCATTATACAGGACGCGCGCGCAAATCGCAATGCGCCCTGCGTAAAAACCGCCCCGCCTGCCGGCGGCATATCGTACCGTCCGCAAACGGGGCGTCGAGGCGCGTCCCCGCGCGCGGTCAGTACGCCTTGGCGAAATACATCACTTTGTCCGCCTTCTTGCCGCAGCAGACGCAGGTATCGCCGATCGGCGTCTGGTCAAAGGGCATATTGCGGCTGGTGGCGGTGGTCAGTTCCTTGATTTTGTCCTCGCAGGCGCGGTCACCGCACCACATGGCGCGCGCGTAGCCGCCGTCCACCTGTGCCGTCAGTTCGTCCATATTGTGCACGTCCTTGGTGTGCGCCTTGCGGAAATCATCGGCGACGCGGTACATATTCGCCTGAATCTCCTCAAGCAGCGCCTTGATCCCCTCGGCGAGCGCGTCGAGCGGCAGCGTTGATTTCTCGAACGTATCGCGGCGCACGACGGTGGCGACGCCGTTTTCAATGTCGCGCGGACCCATTTCGATGCGCACGGGCACGCCCTTGAGCTCCCATTCATTGAATTTCCAGCCCGGCGATACGTTGTCGCGGTCGTCCAACTTTACGCGGATACCCGCCGCCTTGAGCGCGGCGAACGCGCTCTCGCAATGCTCGATCACGCCGCCCTTATGCGCCGCGATGGGCAGAATCACCGCCTGATACGGCGCGATCATGGGCGGTAGCTTCAGCCCGCGCTCGTCGCCGTGCGTCATGATGATGGCGCCGATCAGGCGCGTCGAAACGCCCCAGCTCGTCTCGTGGCAGTATTCGAGCTGACCGTCCTTGGAAAGATACTTGATGTCGAAGGGCACGGAAAAGTTCGTACCGAAATTGTGCGACGTGCCCGATTGCAGCGCCTTGCCGTCCTGCATCATCGCCTCGACCGAATAGGTCGCGCGCGCGCCGGCGAACTTTTCCTTTTCGGATTTCTGTCCGGCGTAGACGGGCAGCGACAAATTCTTTTCGCAGAACGCGCGGTACACGTTCAGCATTTGCAGCGTTTCCTCCTGCGCCTCTTCCGCCGTGGCGTGAACGGTGTGTCCCTCCTGCCACCAGAACTCCGCCGTGCGCAGGAAGGGGCGCGTCGTCTTTTCCCAGCGCATGACCGAGCACCACTGGTTATACTTGAGCGGCAGATCGCGCCACGACTGCACCCATTTGGAGAACATGGTGCAGAAGATGGTTTCGCTGGTCGGGCGCACGGCGAGGCGCTCCTGAAGCGGCTCGGTGCCGCCCTGCGTCACCCACGCGACCTCGGGCGCGAAGCCCTCGACGTGGTCGGCTTCCTTGAGCAGCAGCGATTCGGGGATCAGCATGGGCATCGAGACGTTCTCATGCCCCGTGTCCTTGAACATCTGATCGAGCTGCTCATGGATCAGCTCCCAGATGCGGTTGCCGTAGGGCTTGAGCGCCATACAGCCGCGCACCGGCGTGTAATCCATCAGATCAGCCTGCGTGACCACGTCGGTGTACCACTGCGAGAAATTCTCGCCGCGCGGCGTGATATGCTCGACGAATTCCTGTTTCTTTTCCTTCGCCATGACGAACCCCTCCTTCAAATGAAAAACTCTCCGTTCCTTTGCAGGGACGAAGAGATGCTTCGCGGTACCACCTTGCTTGGCGCTTGCGCGCCCGCTTAAGCGCCCCGTAACGCGGGCGAGACGGCGGCGATTGACCGCGGGCGTCGGGCTGGGAGACCGCCGCGCGCGCTTTCAGCATGGACGCGCTCTCTGTCAGGTGGCGGGGATAGGCCCGGCATTGCCGTATGAAATTGACTGCATTATACAGGATCGACCGAATAAATGCAAGCGCTATTTTGCCGCCTTGTACTGCTTCCACGCGTGCTTGGCGTAAAACGCGAGCGCCATGAGCGTCAGCGCCACGGCGATCCACAGCACGATCAGGTGAACGGGCACCTGTATGGCGTCGAACGCCGATTTGAAGAACGTCAGGATCAGCGCGCATACCACGCAGAACTGTGCGATCTTGCCGATCGCCTGGCTGTACACCACGATCTTTTTGCGCAGCATGAACGCGCCGCCGAGCACCATGAGCAGCTCCTTGACGAACAGAATGATCAGCGGCGCCCACGGCAGATAACCCTTGAGCGCCTGCGACAGCATGACGCTGATCACCATCAGTTTGTCGGCGAGCGGGTCCATCAATTTGCCGAAATTGGTGATGAGATTGTGCTTGCGCGCGATATAGCCGTCGAGCAGATCGGTCAGGCTGGCGATCACGAACACGGCGAGCGCGGTGTATATGTAATTGTTCATGAACAGCGCCCAGTACACCGGAATGAGCAGCATCCTGATGATCGCCAGCGCGTTGGGGACGTTCCAGATTTTTTCTTTCGGCATGAAAGGACACCTTCTTACAAATTTCGCGGGACAGGTAGATTATAGCATGATTCGCGCTTCAAGGCAAATCATTGTTTGCGCCCCGCGATCAACGCGGCTCGGGCAATCCGGACAAAAGCCGCGAAACGACAAAACGCCGGACGCAGCGCCTGTACGCGACGCGGGCATCCGGCAGCCGACGGCGTTTCCCCGTCCCCGTCGCGGTGAAGTCAGCGGGAGCGCGCTCCGCCCGCGCGCGCGGCGAAGCGATATCCCGCGCGGTAGACCGTTTCAATGCACGGCGCTTTGAGCTTGAGCCGCAGCCGCCTGATATGCATATCCACGGTGCGCGTGTCGCCCGCGCTCTGAAATCCCCATGCGCGCTCGAGCAGCGTCGGCCGGCTGATGGTTTGATTAACGCTTTGCGACAGGACGCGCAGCAGGGAAAACTCCTGCGCCGTCAGCCCGCACGGCCGCCCGCCGATGTACGCCTCCCGATCGATATCGTCCAGCGTCAGCACCGTCGTCTCGCCGTCCCCCGCGTCAATCAGGTAAACCATTTCCGTCCCGCTCCTTCATTTGCTCCACATAATTTACATAATTGACCTTGATTCTTAACCTAATCGTAATAGAATCTTAATATTTATACCACGGGCAAGGCATCCTGTCAAGAGCGGAATTGAAACAAAGGGCTGCCGCGTCCGTATTCGACGCGACAGCCCTCCGGGGCCAAACGTGTTTACTTCAGAATGATCTCCATGCGCTCGCCGACGCCCACGGGTTCGCCCGTCGTCTCGTCATACCGCGCGAGCTGGACGAACACGCTTTCGGGCAGCGTTTCGGGGATGCCGCAGGCGTTGGTGATCACCGTGTCGCCATAGGACGCGCCGAAGGAGCCGAGATAGGTGAACTCAAGCTCATTGCCGTCCCCGTCGGTGATCATGACGGTATGCTGGCTTTCAAGCGGCTTTTCGAGCGTCACGTCGGCGTGGAGCATGAGCGGAGTGATCGTAACGGTGATGTCACGGATGACGCCGTCGTTGATCGCTTTTTTGAAGGTTTTGTACGCCGAGGTGTCGAGCTGATAACCCGGGATGAAATCGCCCTCGAACTTTTCACCGGCGGTCATATCGTCGCCCGTCACGCTGCGCACGGCGACGTCGATGTCCAGATCGCTGATGTTCCTGTCAGCGCCCACCGGGAAGGTGCACTGCATGACGATGATATTATCGGCTTCCCGCACGCCGTCCATGGCGTACTCGGCGATCGGATCAAGCTTCTCCCCGCCCTGCCTGAAATACACGTGCGTGTCGAGCAACCAGTCGTAATCGCCGTATTTCGCGTGGCGGTCGGCCTCGGTCATTTCCCATTCCTCGGCGGTCATCTGCACAAGATCGGTGTAGATATATTTCCCCTCGGGCGCTCTGCACTCGACCACCGCCATGCCCACGTAGGCATCCGCCATCATTTCGCGCAGCGTGAAGGTGACGTCGCCCACCTTGACGGATGGATTGGTGAACTCGGTTTTGACCAGCCCCGTGGCGGCCGGCGAGAGCGTCTCGCCGTAATGATCGGACAGGAAATTGGTTATTCCCCAGTTTTCAAGCGCCCACGCCGTGCCGGCGAGCGCCAGCACGAGCGCCAGCACGAGCGACGCGGCGCGAAGGGTGAATTTTTTCATGGGTTGTCCCTCCTCAATCTGATTCAGCGTTGAGGAAACTCTCTGTTCGAGGTTCGCGGGCAGCGGCTCGTAAGCGCGCCGCCAATCGTCACGCTTCATAGGTCGTCCTCCTTCAATAAGCTGCGAAGCCTGACCCGCGCGTCGTGCAGGCGCGAGGAGACCGTGCCGCGCGGTACGCGGAGCGCGTCCGCGATTTCCCTGATGTCCAAGCCCTCCATGTAGTGCATCACCGTCACGGCGCGGAGCTTTTGCGGCAGCGCGTCGAGCGCCAGGCGCAAATCCTCGTTATCGGCGGGCGGCGGCGGTTCGGGCGGCGTCTCCATCGGCAGCGTCCGCTTCTGACGGCGCTGGATGTTGACGCACTCGCGGATCAGGATGCGCGTCAGCCATGTATCGAAGTATTCCTCCTTGCAGAGCGTCGACCGCTTCTGCCACGCCTTCAATATCGCTTCCGATATGGCGTCGAGACAGTCGTTTTCGTTGCGCAGATACCCGCGCGAAATGCGATACAGGCGGCCTTGCGCGGAGGTCACGCGGCTTGCGAACTCCTCTTTGGTCATGGGTTTCCTCCTTGGTGAAAGCGCTTTCACACCCGTTAGACGCGCGGGAGGGGGATTTGCTTGGCGGCGAAGAAAAAGATTGGCGAAATCCGCGCGAAACGCGCACAGACGCGCGCGGGGCTGCCGGACGTCCCCGTCGAACTGACGCTCGTCAGGAACCGCGAAACGCGCACAGACGCGCGCGGGGCTGCCGCGCAAGCGCGGCAGCCCCGTGTGATCCGATGCGGTATTACTGGTTGTCCGCCAGCTTCTTGTAAGCGGCAAGACGCTTTTGAGCGTCCTGCTCGTTCTTGACGAAGAGCCTCTCGGCGGCGTCCGGGAACATCTTTACGAGCGAGGTGTAACGGGTCTCGCCGCGCAGGAAGTCCTGATAGGATTCCGTCGGGTCCTTGCTGTCCAGCGTGAGCGGGCTGTCGTTGTCGGGATTGAAGCGATAGAGCGGCCAATAGCCCGAGGCGACCGCCTTGCGGATTTCCGCCTGCGCCTTGGACATGTTGATGCCGTGGTTGATGCAGGGCGCGTACGCGATAATGAGGGACGGACCGTGATACTTCTCCGCCTCGATCATCGCCTTGATGAGCTGCGCGGGATTGGCGCTCATGGCGACGGTAGCGACGTAGACGTAGCCGTAGCTCATCGCCATCATGCCCAGATCCTTCTTCTTGGTGCGCTTGCCGGCGGCGGCGAACTTCGCCACAGAGCCGGTCGGCGTGGACTTGGACGCCTGTCCGCCGGTATTGGAGTACACCTCGGTGTCGAGCACGAGCACGTTGACGTCCTCGTCCTGCGCGAGCACGTGATCAAGCCCGCCGTAGCCGATGTCGTACGCCCAACCGTCGCCGCCCAGAATCCAGATGGATTTCTTGGTGAGCAGATCGGCGTTGTCGATGACCTCGTACGCCAGATTGCAGGCGTCGCAGGGGCACTTCTTGCCGTTCTTGAGCCACGCGTCTTCCCATTCGGTGCCGGTCAGATCGACGTCCACGCCATCCTTGCAGGCGGCGAGCAGCTTAGCGCCCGCTTCCTTGGAGCCTTCGGCGTCGTCCATCTTTTCGATCCATTCCTTGCCTGCGGCCTTGATGGCGTCCTCGGTCCACTCGACGGCGATGAGCTTTTCAACCGTTTCCTTGAGTTTCGCGCGGCGCTGATTGACGGCGAGGTTCATGCCGAAGCCGTACTCGGCGTTGTCCTCGAACAGGCTGTTCGCCCATGCGGGGCCGTGACCCTGATCGTTGGTGGTGTAGGGGCAGGTCGGGGCGCTGCCGCCGTAGATGGAGGAGCAGCCCGTGGCGTTGGCGATCATCATCCTGTCGCCGAAAAGCTGGGTGATGAGCTTGACGTACGGCGTTTCGCCGCAGCCGGCGCACGCGCCCGAGAACTCGAACAGGGGGCGCAGGAACTGACTGCCCTTGACGGTGGCGGGGTTGATCTTGACGTCGGCGTCGGGCAGATTGACGAAGTACTCCCAGTTGGATTCCTCGTCCTTCTGGCTTTCAAGCGGCTCCATTTCGAGCGCTTTGTTCTTGGCGGGGCAAACCTCCACGCAGTTGCCGCAGCCCGTGCAGTCGAGCGGGCTGACCTGCATGCGGTACTCGTAGCCGGCGAATTCCTTGCCGGTCGCCTTCTTGGTGACGAAGGAAGCGGGCTTGTCCGCGCCTTCCTTGACGAGCGCCGGACGGATGCAGGCGTGCGGGCAAACGAGCGCGCACTGGCCGCACTGGATGCAGTTTTCGGGAATCCACTCGGGCACGGTGACGGCGATGCCGCGCTTTTCATACTTGGTCGTTCCGGTGGGCACGAAGCCGCGCGGATCGAACGCGCTGACGGGCAGCTTATCGCCTTCCTGCAGCAGGATGGGCTTGACAAAGGTGTCGAAGTAATCGGTCGCCTTGACGGAAACGGGTACCGCGCCCGTCTCGGCGTTCGCCCACTCGGCGGGCACCTTGACTTCCTTCAGGCCGGAAATGGCGATGTCGATGGCGTCCCAGTTCTTCTGCACGACGGCGTCGCCCTTTTTGCCGTAGGTCTTCTTGGCATACGCCTTCATGTACTTTTCGGCGTCGGCGTAGGGGATGATGTCGGCGAGCTTGAAGAACGCCGCCTGCATGATGGTATTGATGCGGTTGCCCATGCCCACGTCGGCGGCGAGCTTGATGGCGTTGAGCGTGTAGAACTTCGCCTTTTTCTTGGCGAGCAGGCGCTTCATCTGCGCGGGCAGCTGGGCGTCCATTTCCTCCGGCTCCCACTGGCTGTTGAGCAGGAACACGCCGCCGTCTTTGAGCGAGGACACCATGTCGTACATGGTGACGTACGCCGGGTTATGGCAGGCGATGAAATCGGCGGCGTCGATCAGGTAGGTCGAGCGGATCGCCACGTCGCCAAAGCGCAGGTGCGATACCGTCAGTCCGCCCGATTTCTTGGAGTCGTAGGCGAAATACGCCTGCGCAAATTTATCGGTGTGATCGCCGATGATCTTGATGGAGTTCTTGTTCGCGCCCACCGTGCCGTCCGAGCCGAGGCCGTAGAACTTGCAGGAGATCGTGCCCTTGGGGGCGGCGTTGAACTGCTTGCCCAGCGTCAGGCTGGTCTTGGTCACGTCGTCGATGATGCCGACGGTGAAGTGATTCTTGGGCGACGCCTTGGCGAGATTATCATAGACCGCCTTGACCATGGTGGGGTTGAATTCCTTGCTGCCCAGACCGTAGCGCCCGCCGACGACCTTGATATCGCCGCGGCCGTTTTCCATCAGCACGCTGCAAACGTCCTGATACAGCGGCTCGCCGAGGGAGCCCGGCTCCTTGGTGCGGTCGAGCACGGCGATCTTTTTGCAGGTCGCGGGCACGGCGGCGAGGAAGTGCTTGGCGCTGAAGGGGCGGTAAAGATGGACCTTGATCACGCCGATCTTCTTGCCCTTCTTGAGCATGGCGTCGATGGTCTCGTGGATGGTCTCGCAGCCCGAGCCCATCGCGACGATGACTTCCTCGGCGTCCTCGGCGCCGTAGTAGTCAAACAGCTTGTAGGCGCGGCCGGTGAGCTTCGCCACTTTCTTCATATAGGCTTCGACGATGGCGGGCAGCGCTTCGTAATACTTGTTCGCCGCTTCGCGGTTCTGGAAGTAGATGTCGGGGTTCTGCGCCGTGCCGCCCTGATGCGGATGCTCGGGATTGAGCGCGCGCGCGCGGAATTCGTTCACCTTGTCCCAGTCCACAAGCTTAGCGATTTCATCGTACTCGTAGGCGTCGATCTTCTGGATCTCATGGCTGGTGCGGAAACCGTCGAAGAAGTGCAGGAAGGGCACGCTGCCCTTGATGGCGGACAGATGCGCGACGAGCGCCATGTCCATCGCTTCCTGAACCGAGCCGGACGCCAGCATGGCAAAGCCCGTCTGGCGGCACGCCATCACGTCGCTGTGATCGCCGAAGATGGACAGCGCGTGCGCGGCCAGCGCGCGGGCGGAGACGTGGAACACGCCGGGCAGCAATTCGCCGGAAATTTTATACATGTTGGGAATCATGAGCAAAAGGCCCTGCGACGCGGTGAAGGTGCTGGTCAGCGCGCCGGCGGCAAGCGAGCCGTGCACGGCGCCCGCCGCGCCCGCCTCGGACTGCATTTCGGCGACATGAACGGTCTGCCCGAACATGTTTTTACGCCCCTGTGCCGCCCATTCGTCGACATACTCCGCCATGGTCGAGGACGGGGTGATCGGATAGATCGAGGCGACGTCGCTGAACGCGTACGCGACGTGGCTGACCGCACCGTTTCCGTCGATGGTCAATTTCGTAGACATGGATCTGCCTCCTTTAGAAATATGAGGAAACGATAAAATCGCTTCTTACCCAAATCGACATTATACCTTTTCAAGCGCGTATCTGTCAAGCAATCGGCGGGGTATCTTCACGGTTTCTTCAAAATATCCTGCGTTTTGCGTCTCCGCCGGTAAAGAAATCCCGCAAAGTTTTCCGCATTCGGGCGCGGCGCGGGTTTGACGGATGCCGTCCTGTGTGCTATAATCCCCGTGTATATCGGATCACCGAGGGGGAAGGAACATGTCGGGACATTCCAAATGGCATAATATTCAAGCGCGCAAGGGCAAGGCGGACGCCGCGAGGGGCAAAATCTTTACAAAGATCGGACGCGAAATCGCCATCGCCGTGCGCGAAGGCGGCCCTGATCCGAACGTGAACGGCAAGCTGCGCGATATCGTCGCCAAAGCGCGCGCCAACAACATGCCCAACGACAACATCCAGCGCAGCATCAAAAAGGCCAGCGGGGAAAACGGCAGCGTCGTCTACGAGGAATTCTCCTACGAAGGGTACGCGCCGGGCGGCGTGGCGATCATCGTGGACATCGTGACCGACAACCGCAACCGCACCGCCAGCGATATCCGCCATATCTTCGACAAAAACGGCGGCTCGATGGGCACGAGCGGCTCGGTCAGTTACATGTTCGACAACAAGGGCGTGATCGTCATCGAACGCGAACCGGGCATGGACGAGGACGAAATGATGATGACGGCGCTCGACGCCGGCGCCGAGGACATGAAAACCGAGGACGACGTATTTGAAATCTATACCGCGCCCAACGATTTCTCCGCCGTGCGCGAGAAGCTCGAACAGGCGGGCTACGCTTTCCTCTCCGCCGACAAGCAGATGATTCCGCAAAACTACATCGCCGTCGACGATGAGGAAACGATCCAGAAAATCCAAAAGCTGCTCGACATGCTCGAGGATAACGACGACGTGAACGAAGTTTATCACAACGCCGAATTGCCCGAGGAAGAGGACGAGGACGATTGATCCCGGCGACACGAAAGGCGCTTCCTTGAACAAACGCGCGCTTCTGCGGCCGTGCCTGCGCATGATCGCCTGTTTTTCGGCGGTCATGCTTTTGTCGCGCGCGCCCTGCCGCGCCGACAGAATGCTCGAGGTCGAAACGTTTTTCATGCGCGACGCGGAATACTCGCGCGAAATCGACGTGCCCGGGCGCGGAAAAATGGTCTACTACGCGCAAAACGATCCTCTCTGGGGCAACCTGATCTACGAGCAGGCGAACGCCGATAAAAAGCGCCCGTTCCGGGATTCGGGCTGCAACCCGACCGCCGCCGCGATGGCGCTGCGCGTCGTGCTGACGGACGGGGAAATCGTCCCTATCGCCGGTCACGCAAAGCGTCCCTACGCGCTGTGCACCTGCTCGATCAACAGCGTCGCCTGTATCTGGAAGCACGACCGCTATTGCCTGAACGCGGAAAAGGACATCGTCAAGTTTCTGCCGCTCATTCTGGGCGATTTCGCCACGGGCAACAACGACATGGCGACGCAGAGCCGCAGCGCCGCCACCGGCACGGGCACGGGCTATCTGCGGAAAATCGCCGAGGCGCTCAACGTCGGCATACTGTTTACGACGGATTTCGAAACGGCGCGCGACGCCGTGCTCGCGGGGCGGGGCGTGATGGCGCACGTGGCGGCGGGCGGCGCGTTCACCAATACCGGGCATTACGTGCTGTTCGCCTGGGCGGACGGCGATACGCTGTATTTCCTTGATCCGCTGCTGCGCGAGGAATATACTACCGACAAGCGCAAAAAGCTCGCCGTCGTCGAACCGGGTCTGGTATCGATCAAGACAGGCGAGCTGCGCTACGTGGCGGCGAGCAACTATATCATCTTTTCGAGGATCGAAAGCCCGTCCGGAACGGCGAACTGAAGCGTTTTTTCCGATTTAACGACCGTCACGGGACGGTCTTTTTCTATCTCGACGACCTGCTTGCCATCGGCGACAAAGCGCGCGCCCGCGGTCAACGGCAGAACGGTCACGCGCAGATCGTCGGGCACGACGGTGGGCGACATGGTATGCTCGTAGGGGCAGACGGGCGTGATGATGAACGCCGGAACGCGCGGATCGATATTCGAGCCGCCCGCCGAGCGCGAAAACGCCGTCGAACCCGTCGGCGTGGCGATAATCAGCCCGCTGCCGATGTGCGTAGCGACGCGCGACGCGCCGAGCATGATCTGGAACTTCGCCGCGCCCAGCAGGTTGGGAGCGGAAAACACAATCTCGTTGAGCACGTAATTGACGCGGCTTTCCAAAAAATGCGCGCTGCCGGCAACGTCGGGCACCGTTTTGAGCATCGTGCGGCGCATGATCGAATATCTGCCGTCGCACAGGCATTGAATCCCGCGCGTCATATCCCGGGATGTCAGCGCCGCCAGAAAGCCCACGCGCCCCGCCTGTACGCCGATGATGGGCTTGTCGGTCATGGCGGCGGCGGACGCAGCGCCGATGATGGTGCCGTCGCCGCCGATGGTCAGCACGAAATCGCTTTTCTGCATTTCCGCGTACTCGCGCATCCCATAGCGAATATAGGCGGTATCCTCGGGCAGGCAGTAGAAGTCGATCCCGCCCGCTTTGAGGAAATCCACCGCCTCGGCGAGCAGCGCCCGCGTCGCCTCGCGCGTGTAGTTGGGTACAATGAAAAACCGCATGCCGCTCCTTATTGGTCGGTTGTCGCCCGACGGTCAGCGCGCGTCTGCGCGATCGCGTCTTCCCTCCCCCGCGCCATTCGGAGGCGCGCACGAGGGAATCGCTTGACCGCGCGCCGCATACAGGCCGCGCGCCGCATACAGGCCGGGCGCGGGCGCATTCGGATGACGCGCGCGGAAACGCGGGCCGTCAGGGAAGCGCGGCGCCCGCCGGTGCGGACAAATCGCACGGGAGGGTGAGCATTCCTTGCGCGGGATTACCGTCCCATGATCTCCTGATGAATCGCCGCAGCCGCTTTCTTGCCCGCGCCCATGGCCAGGATAACGGTCGCCGCGCCCGTCACGGCGTCGCCGCCGGCGTAAACCGCGGGCTTGCTGGTCCTGCCGTCCTCGTCGGCGATAATCCCGCCCCATTTCTGCGCGTCAAGCCCCGGCGTGGTCGAAAGGATCAACGGGTTGGGGCTGTTGCCGATGGCGACGATGACCGTCTCGACGGGCAGCTCGAATTCGCTGCCCTCGATGGCGACGGGACGGCGGCGTCCCGAGGCGTCGGGCTCGCCCAGCGCCATTTTCACGCACGTCATGCCGCGCACGCGCCCGTTCTCGTCGCCCAGAATGCCCGTGGGATTGACCAATGTTTTGAAGATCACGCCTTCTTCCTTGGCGTGGTGGACTTCCTCGGCGCGCGCCGGCATTTCGGCCTCGCCGCGGCGATACACGATATAGACTTCTTCGGCGCCCATGCGCTTGGCGCAGCGCGCGCCGTCCATGGCGACGTTGCCGCCGCCGACGACCGCCACGCGCCTGCCGACGCTGACGGGCGTATCGTACTTGGGAAAATCGTAGGCCTTCATCAGATTGATGCGCGTGAGGAACTCGTTGGCGGAATACACGCCCAGTAGGTTTTCACCCGGAATGCGCTGGAAGTTGGGCAGGCCCGCGCCGCTCCCGACAAAGACGGCCTCGAACCCCTGTTGCGCCATCATTTCGTCCAGCGTCACGCACTTGCCGATCACGGCGTTGGTCACGATTTTGACGCCGAGCGCCTCGACCGAGGCGATCTCCTCGCGCACGAGCGCCTTGGGCAGACGGAATTCGGGAATGCCGTACACCAGCACGCCGCCCGGCGTGTGCAGCGCCTCGAAAACGGTCACGTCGTAGCCCAGTCTCGCCAGATCGCCCGCGCAGGTCAGTCCCGCCGGGCCCGATCCGACGACGGCGACCTTGTGACCGTTCGGCTCGGCGATTTCGGGCTTGCCCTCCGGATGCGACATCGCCCAATCGGCGACAAAGCGTTCGAGGCGGCCGATGGCGACCGGCTCGCCCTTGATGCCGCGCACGCAGTGCATTTCGCACTGCGATTCCTGCGGGCAGACGCGCCCGCAGATGGCGGGCAGATTGTTGGTGGTTTTCACGACGGCCGCCGCTTCGCTGAACTTTCCCTCGGCGACGAGCGACACGAACTCGGGGATGCGCACGTTGACGGGGCAGCCGCTCACGCACGGTTTATGCTTGCAGTTCAGGCAGCGCTTGGCCTCGTTGATCGCCATTTCGGGCGTGTAGCCCTGCGCGACTTCGAGGAAATTCCTCGCGCGGATATCGGGCGCCTGCTCGGGCATGGGCGTTTTTGTCATCTGCATATTGGGCATGTCATTTGCCTCCCGTCAGGCGGCAGGCATGGCGCTCCATGCTCTCCGCCTCCTGCTTTTTGTACATCCGCGAGCGCAGCATCGCCTCGTCGAAATCCACCTCGTGTCCGTTGAACTCGGGGCCGTCCACGCAGGCGAACTTCGTTTTGCCGCCCACCGTCATGCGGCAGCCGCCGCACATGCCGGTGCCGTCGATCATGATGGAGTTCATGCTGACGACGGTGGGAATGCCCAGCGGTTTCGTGATATCGCAGACCGCCTTCATCATGGGCAGCGGGCCGATGGCGATCACCTCGTCGTACGCCGCGCCTTCGCCGAGCAGCGAGCGCAGCCCGTCGGTCACAAAGCCCTTGTTGACGGTCGAATCGTCGTCGGTCATGATGATCAGGCGCTCGCTGACAAGGGACAGATCATCCTCCAGAATGATTAGATCCTTGGTGCGGAAGCCGACGATGGTATCGACGATCGCGCCCGATTCGTGCAGCGCCTTGGCCTGCGGGTACGCGATGGCGACGCCCAATCCCCCGCCGATCACGCACACGCGCTTGCCGCGCTTATCGGACAGATCGCTCGCCTTGCCCAGCGGCCCGACGAAATCAAGCAATTGATCGCCCGCCTCCAACAGGTCGAGGCGCTGCGTCGTCGCGCCGACCTTCTGGTAGATAATGGTGATCGTGCCTTCCCCGCGATCGTAATCGGCGACGGTGAGCGGAATGCGCTCGCCGAACTCGTCGATGCGCAGGATGATGAACTGACCGGGCAGCGCCTTGCGGGCGACGAGCGGCGCTTTGATCACCATACGGGACACCGTATCGTTAAGCCGCTCCTTTTCCAGTATGTCGTACATGCGGATATAACTTCCTTCCAAAGGATATTTCCCTGCGGCGCGGCCCCCGGCTCATCGTCGAACGCGCCGCAAAATCGCAGCCATTATATCATGGAATTCCATGATGTGCAAACCCTTCCCTGTATTTCTTCTGCTCATCCCGCCGCGCGGGGGAAGCGCCGCGCGCGCGTCAGCGCCAGAAAAGCGCCGGCAGATCGGGCGCGAGACGCGTCAGCTTCCTTTTCGGATTAACGCGGTATCCGTGCCCGACCATGCGCAGCATCGGGAGATCGCCCGCGCTGTCGCCATAAGCGAAGGACGCCGCGAGATCGGCGTCGGGGGCGTTCTCATTAAGATACGCGCTGATCCGCCGCGCTTTTTCATCGCCGTGACAGTTGCCCGACACGACGCCGCGCGCCGTGACCGGCGTGGCGAGCAGCGCGTCGAATCCCAGCGATTCGGCGACATACCGCATATAGTTTTCCGTGGACGCCGTGACCAGCAGCGTCCGATCGCCCTTTTCCCGATGCGCGTTCAGGCGCTTGAACGCCTCGGGCGACACGCGCGGCAGCAGCGTTTTGAGCGCGAAATCGCGGTCGAACTGCGCGCGCCCGGCGTCGGTCAGCGCGCCGAGAAAGGACAGCGCCTCGGATTTCATGGCGTCGGACGACTGAATGTTCATCAAAAACTTGAGCCCGCACAGCGCGGCATGGAAAAGCTGCCGACGCGACATCAGCCCGTGCCCGCGCGCGGCGCGGACGTAGCGGATAATGCTGTCGCCCGGGCACATCGTGCCGTCGAAATCAAACAGCGCCAGCGTCGTTTTCATGTCCGCCCTCCCCCGCCGCGATCATCGCCGCCTCGTACGGCGTGTCCGCGACGGGACAGCCGCACGTTTCGAGCGCCGCGCGCGCCTGATGCCCGCCGTCCAGCAGCACGCACCGGCAGCCGATCGCCCGCGCCACATCAAAATCATGCGCCGTATCGCCGATCATCACGACGTTCTTCGCTTCCGCGCCCGAATCGATCAGCCATTTCCGCGCGATGTCCGCCTTGCCCGTGCCGTAGATATCGTTAAGCCCGCACAGCGCGTCGAAACGATCCATAATACCGATTCTTTCCACCTGTTTGATCAGATTGCCGATTTCAGACGCGGAGATTACCACCTGACCGATAGTTTTCGCGCATAAGTAGTCCATCGCCTCCACCGCCGTGGCGCGAAGCGCGCAGGCGCGCTCGCCCGCCATGTACGCGTCCATCCATTCGTGCGCGGCCTCGAGGAAATCGTCGTCGCTTGTCAAACCGACGTTCGCGTAGTACTGCCGGATGGGGAACGCGAACGCGCGGTGGTAATCGCCGATGCCGTTCAGCGTCGGCATACGACGCTTCTTGAGAATCCCGTTCATCAATCCCATCGAAAACGCCGCGTCGTCCAGCAGCGTGCCGTTCCAGTCCCAGATCACATGCGTCGTCACCTGTAATCCTCCGTCAATCCGCCGTTTTCCACGCGCAGCACGCACGCGGGTTCGGCGCCGATGAAATCCGTGCGGTCGGTGCAGGTGAGCAGCGCCTGCGCCGAGCGGATGCGCGCGATCAGCCGCCGCCGCCTGTCGGGGTCCAATTCGCTGAGCACATCGTCCAGCAGCAAAAGCGGCGGTTCCCCCTGCGCCTTTTCCAGCATGTCAAACGCCGACAGCTTGAGCGACAGCGCCGCCGTGCGGCTCTGCCCCTGCGAGGCGAAGGCGCGGCAGTCCTTGCCTGAAAGTGTCAGGGCGATTTCGTCCCTGTGCGGGCCGACCGAGGTGGTCATGCGCTTTAGGTCGTTAAGCCGCGCCTCGCGCAGCGCCCTGATCATGTCCTCCCCGGGCGAATCGCTTCGTGCCAGCGTACCCTGATAACGAAGCGCGAACGCTTCGCCCTCGCGCCCGCTGATGTAGCGGTAATGCTCCCGCGCCAGCTGATCCAGCGTTTCGACCGCGGCCCGGCGCTCCAGCGTGATCCTGACCGACGCCGCCGCCAGCTGCTCGTCCCACGCCGGCAGCGAGCGCGTGTCGCCGCTCTTGAGCAGCGCGTTTCGCTGGCGCAGCGCCGACATATAGCTTTGCAGCGCGTAAAAATACCCCGGATTCTCCTGCGAAAGCAGCATATCCAGAAATCGTCTGCGTGCCGCCGGCCCGTCCTTGACCAGCATGAGATCCTCGGGCGAAAAGATCACGCACGTCGCGTGACCGATCAGCTCGCCCATTTTGGACGCCGTTTTGCCGTTGATATAGAGCAGTTTTTTTCTTTGCTGATTGTTGTACAGCCGCACGCCGACCTCGTGCCGGCCGTCGCTGCGCTCGACCGTCAACTGCACCGCCGACGTTTCGCAGCCCTCGCGGATCAAATCCCCGTCCTGCGACGTGCGGTGACTACGCCCGAGGCAGCACAAATGCACCGCCTCCAGCAGATTGGTCTTTCCCGCGCCGTTGACGCCCCACAGCACCGTCACGCCCTTGGGCGGCGCGAGCAGCACCTGTCGGTAACTGCGGAAATCGTGCAGGCGGAGCGTCGTCAGCAGCATACGGAACCATCCTTGCAGCAAGATGGCATCATTATACGGTGACAAGGGGCGGTTGTCAAATGCAGGCTCATAAAGAACGAGTAAACCGTGTACACATTATGATCGCAAGTATAAACTGTTTAAGTTTGTTCATTTGCATCAAGGAGTCCTCTGTCATCACCGCCTTCGTTCTGTAGAACAATTCGGCAATGTTTTGTCAGCCAATACATAATGATACCCCCATGACGAGGGCAGTGCCAACGCAATTGCGCTATGCTTCGAAAATCCATATAATCAGTGAAAAACCGCCAATGTCCAAATGGTCAAGGAAATACTCCATCAGAATATCGTTCTGTACCAATCGGAAAAGGTACGGGTCCTTGTGCAATATGTCCGCATTAGATCCCCAATACAAAGCAGTAAAGTGTCATCACCAAAAGATTTCCACATAATTGCATCATTCTCAATATCGGTGATATTGCGGCAGCACACAATACCACCATCGAAGTATTTTGGATATACCATTGAAACCCGTATAAGCCGACACTTTCCGTCTACGAACCCGACATAGTAGCTTTTGTTGAAAATATGTGGTAACATAAACAAAGCATCATATTCATAATCGGTCAAGAATTCAAAGCTCCACAATACATCATTATTCTCCGAAGCCTTCGCATTCTGGGATTCAGCAAGCCAGTTCTCATCGACAGGATCAGTATCGTGCACCAGCGCGCTTTTCCCGTTGTTACGCAATATGTAGATATCCGCAAACGACATGCGCTTATCCTCCCCGTCTGTCTCGATCCACGACGTACAAAACGACATACGCATCAATTCCTCCGCATGGATTACTTCCGTCCGTTTCCTTTCAAATGATACCAGAATCAATGGGTAAAAAACTACACATATGATGTGTTGACACATATTGACATATGTAGTAGTATTCAAGCAGGAGGATCAAATCATGCCGAGCGCTCCGAAAAAGATGCTGATCCTGGCAATACTCGAAATACTGCGCCAAAAAACAGATGCCGAACATCGAATGTATCAGGTAGATATCATCAACGAATTAATGCGGCAATATGGGATTTCCGCGACACGGAAAACAGTGCGCCAAAGCATCACCACACTCTTGGAAAGCGGATATCCGATCGAATACAGAAACGGCTGGTATTACGAGCATTCTTTCTGTTATGCCGAATTGAACGTGATTATAGACAGTATTCGGTTCAATACCGCAATTCCAAACAAACAAGCCGAGTATCTGATTGATCGCATAAAGGCTCTAGGCGGTGATTGCTTCAAATCCGACGCGCTCGCATCCCAAAACAAACCAAGAAACCCGGAATTTATGTATACTTATGAAATACTGCATGATGCCATCGATAAAGCAAAGCAGATCACATTTCATTACAATGACTTCGACGTGGACAAACAAATGCATCCGAGACTGGATGAGAAAGGTGAAGAAAAGCAATATAGGGCTTCCCCCTATCGTATCATCCAGTCAAACGGTCGTTCCTACCTGATTTGTAACATTGAGAAGTACGACGAAATCACACACTTTCGTGTAGACAGGATGACGGATGCTCGTATATGCGACTATCCCGCGCGAAGTATTTATTCATTACCAGGGTATTCACAAGGCCTCGATGTAGGAACATATGCAGGTAAACATCTGCATATGTTCTCCTTTGAAGCAGCATACCACCGTCTGGAGTGCAGCCGAGGGATATGCGGGGATGTCCTGGATTGGTTCGGTATGGACGTGCAATTCGACCATATCACCGATAAATCATTTCATGTGTGTGTTCTCACGGATGCGGTATCGCTGAAATACTGGCTGCTTATGTACGGAGAGTATGCGCGGGAGGTCTAGCGAATATGCTGCTCACAAAGGATCTGATGGGTCGAGTCGGATTGTTCTTCTATGCAGAGCAACATTGGCTGATACATACCTGTTCCTTTAGGCAGGCAGAAGAACACAATGGGTTTCTGAATTATCCGTTCAGCCATGAGGTCATATGGGAACAATTGTATTTCAAAAAGTATCATACGGATTTTGATTTCTACCCGAGAGGACGAATCATATATGACAGACAAAGCAAAACGTATAGGGTCTTCCATGACATCTGTATCAAGACGGAAGCAGCGCAGTTCATCACAGCCTACTCGCCCGAGCGCGTTCTGCTCCTGCTTGATGAGCATTATCAATGTCACCAATGCAACAGGAACTATATCCACATTACACGGATCGCAGAAAGTTGAAAGGAGAAGCAAATGGAACGCATAAACATGGAGATCGAACGCCTACTGGAGGAGAACCGCGCGCTTTTCGACGGCAAACCAATCGCCTTTGACGGCGTTGCCGATGAGTCATGCTATATGCATGCAAAAATCAAGACGCTTTTCCTCCTGAAGGAAGTCAACTGGCCCAATATGAGCAATGACTGGATCTACACCGCTATTCTCAAAGAGACAGCGTACAACACCAAAACACTGGATTGGCCCAACATCTGTCTATGGATGGAAGCGATGTACAATCCGAACATCACTTATATGGACTGTATACAATCGGACGGACGTCTCAACAGCGAGATGCTGCAGAAGCATCTGCGGGAAATCGCGCTCGTCAACATCAAAAAAACGGCGGGAGACGGAAGCAGCAAGCATCAAATGATTCTTGACGCGATCGAACGTTATGGTCATTTAATACGCAAGCAAATTGACAGTATTATTCTGCCGCAGCTTGTTGTATGCGGTGGGACGTTCGACTATGCCAAGAGGCTGTATCCGGAAGCGCAAACAAGCGTTCTGCCGTCCGGAGCGATGTATTTCGTCACAAACGGTATCGTCTTTCTGCAATTCGTTCATCCCTCCTGGTTCAGCGTTAATCGCAGTATCCTGTTTGCGTACGCGAAAACTGTTTTCTCCGATGTTGTAAAGCTTGTGAAACCTCTTGAAGAGTGAATAACGCTGCCTGAATCTGT
>CAYWOS010000012.1:0-70987 GCA_964459985.1 uncultured Oscillospiraceae bacterium | reverse complement strand
GTCGCCATATCGACTTGATAGAGGCCAGGCGCATCACCAGCAGGCGCGCCGATCGGACACAAAAAAACGCCCCGCGTGGGGCGCTTGATCTTTCGCGTTCTATGCGTTCGGGGTTTTTCTCCTTCTGCCGGGTCGCCGACACTCTGGTTTTTTTGTCCCGGCGGGGATAAACCAGAGTGCTCTGCCATTGACGATCCGCATCTCTGCGCCGACAATTCGCGGAACTAATTGGCGTACACGCATCGCTGTGATGCCCCAGGCCGTCGCCGTCTCCTTAACCGTCCAGTAATCACTCATACGCTGTACTCCTTGCAGGCATAAAGCTATGCCCTCTTACTCGTAATCTATGCCAATTTGCTCTTTACTCGGCTGTAATCTCCAGCGACATGGGCAGCGCATCCAGCGCAACGGAAATCACGCCATGAGCGTCGGCGACAAGGTTCATTGTCCGTTCCGTACCGTCCTCCATCAGGCAGCGCACCGTGACGGGCAGCAGCGCGTAATCGTATACGCGATCGGCGTTCCGCTTGTCCTGCGCCTCGCGCGCAGAAGGATCGGAGAAGAGCGGAATAGAGATTTCGCACGCGCCGCGAATCTCGACGGGCTGCGCGATATAGGTCGGTTCGGCTTCCATTGGCGTCGCATTGCCAGCGTCCACTTCGCCCTGCGCGGCGGAATCCGTCGCCGTATCATCCGACGGCGCGGCGGGAACGAGGATCTCGGCGATCAACGTCATTTGCGCGGCGACGGGCAGCGCCCACGCGGGCTGCGGCGCCATACCGCGCTCACGCTCTTGCGCGGTGCGCGCGACGGTCAGGCGAATGCTTTCAACCGTGTCCGTCGCGGCGTCGGGCGCGAAGTCGACGCTTACGCCGGTATCGGCGTTCAGGAAGTACAGCCCGGCGCCGTCGACCTTCGCGCGATACGCGGCATAGGCGGCTTCAAGCATGGAAAGCGCCTCGGGGGAAATGATCATCCGCTCGGACAGCGCGTTGTTCAGGAAGCCGTGGAAGAGCGCCCACAACTGCTCGTACATAGCGGGATCAAGCGCGATCACGTCGCCGAGCACAGGCGTGTCGAAGACCAGCGCGCCGTCGCGGACGACGCCGACGCAAAGCGCCGTTTCGCTGTCGCCGCACACAAGCACGAGCAGTTTCCTGCCTTCGTTCTCACTGCCCGAGGGAATGCTCACGGAGACGGTGTCGAGGAAGCCGGGCGCGCCCGTGTACACGGGCAGGAGGATGTTGTAGGCCAAGATGCGCGCGTCGCTGTTGAGCGCGTTCCGGGCAAGATCGCTCAAGCCGTTCAGCGTTTCTTCGTCCGCCGTCGTCAGATCGGCGACGGTCAGGATCGCGACGCGATGAATCTTTTCACCCTTGACAACCACGCCCGTCGGCTCGTCGATCAGCTCGCGCGGGATGTAGAGGGAATTGGAAATGTTGACCCAACCGTACTCCGAAACGACGTTCAGACGATCGATGACGATCAGCGAGATCGGATCATCAGGTGTGCCGATGTCGCCCTGCGCGATGAGGTCGAGGTTTTCCGCCTGGATCAATCCGCCCGTCACGCTGCCGTCGGTCACGATATCGACGTTATGCCCGTCGATCTTGCCGATGTTCAGATTCTCCGAAGAATTATCCAGATGGATATCGTCGCCCTTGGCGGTGAGATCGTCCACATGGATGTCCAGTCGGTCGCCGTCCTCGCCGATATCGCCGTCGACGTCGAGGTTCAGGTCGCCTGCGATGATGTTCGGCGCGCCGGTATTGCCCGATTCGCCCGACGTTACATCGCCTTCCACGACGAGATCCGCCTTACCGTCGGCGACCACGCTGTCAATCTCGAGGGATTTGTCGTTGATGATGTGGATTTCCTCGCCCATCGCGGTCAGCGTGTCCGCCGAGGTGTAAATGGGTCTGTCCGAACTGCCGACGTCGCCCTCGGCGGCGTTGAGCGTCAGATTGCCCGTGACGATGTCTTTCTGCGTTCCATCGCCGAGCGCCGTGATATCGCCGAGCGCGTCGATGGCCACATGCTCCGCCTCGATGGGATGGAAGCTCACGCTGCCCGTGCTTTCAAGATCAACGCCGTCCGTCGACGGGTCGCCGACCGAAATGATCGTCTCGCCCGTGACATGGATGCCCAGCGCGTTATCCTTCTCGCCGATAGCGCCGCCGGCGTCGATGACGAGATTGCCGCCCGTGACGACGGAATCGACCGATTGTCCGGCGCTTGTGATCTTCTGCTGCGCGGCGCTCTCAAGCGTGTCGGCGTCCGCCGCGAGGCGGTCGGCTTCCTGCTGCAGCGCGCCGGCATCCTGCTTGGCCAAGTCGATCAGATGATTGATCTGATCAAGGTTGTCCTGCTGATCGGAAAGCGTCTGCTGCGCTTCGGCCAGCGCCGTTTGCTGCGCGGCAAGCTGCTTGTTGAGCGCGTCGATCTTGCTCTGCCGCGCGTTCGGATCGATGACCAGCTCGTTCAGCTTCGTCGATATGTCGTTGATGGCTGTCTGCGCGGAAGCAATGTCCTTGTTCGCCTGATCAATCGCATCGATCACGGCGTCCTTACCCAGATCGGAGGCAAGCCTGCCCGCGTCGCCGGCGTAAGCGTCGCGCACGTTCGCCGCCGCCTGCGCCTGTTCCGCCTTTGCCCTGGCTTCCGCCGCCTCGCGCGCCGCGTCCACCGCTTCGTTGACAAGCTGGCGGCCATCCGTGTCGGTTACGCTGCCCGGGACGATCAGCGTCATGTCGTCGCCCGTTTGAATTTGCTGAATGATGATGTCGCCCGTCAACTCGGTCACGTTCGCCGTGACGCTCGCCGTCACCGTCAGCGTCCCGCCGTTTGCCGCGTCGGTATCGATGAGGATGGGCGCGTCGGGCGTGCCGACCGTGCCGTTTTGCGTGTTCAGCGATACGCTGTCGCCCGCGACCTGCTCGTCCCTGCCGAGCCTGTCACCCGCGATGACGGAGCCGGTCGCCGTGACGGTCACGTCGCCGCCCGCGTGAATGGGGCCGATGATGAGGTCGGTGTCGGGCGTGGAATTGCTCAAATCGATATCGCCTGCGGCGTCGGCGTTAACCTGACCGTTCAGCGTATCGGCGATCAGATCGAGATCGGCCTTGTCGTTCAGGTTGATATCGTCTACCGATTGCGCGGTGGTGACGCCGGTCACGTCGATATCGAGGTAATCGTCGCGCAGGCCGATGCCGGCGGTCTCGGAAATCAATGTCGCATCGCCGCCCACCGTCAGGTTGTTCTTGGTTTCGGAATCATCGCGCACGTCGAAGATCGCGCCCGGCGCGATCAGCGAAGCGTCGCCGCCCGCCGAGAGGATGCCGATGCCCAGATCGCCCGTCTGTTCAGCGATATGGAGATTGCCGCCCGCTTCGGCGTCCAGACGCGTGGCTTCCTCGGAATGATCGACGCGCAGCCAGTCGTAATCAACGCGTACTTCGGTTGTCCAGTTGAGCACGGGATTGCCTTCATCGTCGAACAACGGCTCGCCGTTTTCGTCGGTCGCAGCGCGCCGGACCAGCTCAACAGTGTACGCGCCGCCGCCGTCAGGCATCGGGAAGATGCGGTTCGCCGCCAGTTCGGGACGGTTGGCCTGATGTTCTGTGGTCAGGGGCTGCGCGGCGGAGCCGATATCGTCGGAAGCGTTCAGGGTGATCTCACGCGCGCGGATGTTGGTCACGCCGCTGTCGCAGCCCAGAATGCTGCCGTCAAGCGCCGTGACGGAGACATCGCCGCGCTCGGAGTGAATGTCCGCCGCCGTCAGATCGCCGGCGTCCTGCGTAACGGTGATGCTGCCCTCGTTCCAGAGATGCGTTTCACCCGTCGATTCGCCGATGGACAGGAAGAACTCGCGCGCCTCGGGATCGATGTAAGGCGGCGTGCCATAACCCGCGTAATCCGCCATGCCCCACGCCTGTTCGAGCATGTCCAGTATATCCTGCTGCGTCAGGAGGCTTTCAAGCGTGGTGTCCAGATCGATGACCTTATCCAGCTCGATGGCGGTCGACAGCCACGTCTGCGCCAGATCGTCCTTGACGTGGAGCGGCGGCTTCTTGACCGTCGGATCGGGCACGGGCACGATGAGCACGGCGGCGAGCTTCTGCGCGAGCGCCGCGTAGTCCTGCGCCTTGATGAGTTCGTTCAGTTGTTTCTTGGTGAAGGTGGTTTTATCAACGAGCAGCTCCTCGAGGAGCTTGGACGTAATGGTCTGCGCCTCGACCATGTCGGCGAGCGCATCCTCGGTGATGAACTGCTGCCACGCGTCGCGCGGCATCCCCGCCGCGATCCACGCCGCCAGTTCCTCGGGCGTCTGATACTTGAGGAGCGGGTACAGCGCCTCGATACCGGCGTCGGCGAGGAAATCACCCGTGATGGTCTCCCCGTCCTCGGCGCGGCCCGAGCCAATGCTCTCCACCGGGCGGACACCCTCGAACACGTCGCCGACAAGCACTACGGCGTCGGCATAGAGGTTCTGAACGGCGTCAACGCGGACGGTGACAGACGCGGGCACGTCGAGGATCATACGCTGATCAATCTGCCCGATATCGCCCGACGCCGAGAGCGTGAGCGCGCTCGCGCCCGTCTGACGGATGTAGCTTTCGGCGTCCTCGCCGATGATGTCGCCGTTGTTTGTGCGCAGGAGCACGGCGGAATCCGCCGCCTCGATGATGTCGAACAGGATATCGCCGTCCGTGAGCTTGTCGTCCTTACCGGCGAGCAGATCAAAGACCGAACCGTTATGGATATCAAGCGTAGGCGCCGTGAACGCGCCGCCCAGATCGATATCGAGCGAGGCATCGTCCATCGTCGTTCTCTTGGCGATCGTCATGTCGCCGTCCGCCGAGAGCGTCGTATCGGCTTTTCCGCTCACATTCAGCGTATCGCTGAAGACCGCGTCGCCGCCGAGCGTGATCACCTGCGTGCCGCCCGCAATGATCGCCGCCTTCGCCACGCTCATGCCGCCGTCGGCGTCGAGCGTCAGATTGGCGGTGTCGATATCAAGGATGTCGCTGAAGACCGCGTCGCCGCCGAGCGTGATCACCTGCGTGCCGCCCGTGACGGTCGCCGATTTCGCTACGCTCATGCCGCCGTCGGCGTCGAGCGTCAGATTGGCGGTATCGATATCAAGGAGATCGCTGAAGACCGCGTCGCCGCCGAGCGTGATCACCTGCGTGCCGCCCGTGACGGTCGCCGCTTTTGCCGCGCGCATGTCGCCATCGGCGTCCAAGGTCAGCGCGCCGCCGTCCACATCGAGAATACCGTTGAACAGAACGTCCATGCCCGCATCGATATCGACGGTCGCATCGTTCATGGTCGCGGTGTTCATGACAGTCAGCGTTTCCTTGACGACGAACGCGGCGTCGGCGTCCTCGCTGGCGGTCAGGTAACCGATCGTCATGTTCGCGTCGGTTCCCGTGCTCGCTTCCGCCTTACCGGCGCTGAAATCGGCGTCGGTATCGGTCAGATCAAGACGTCCCAGCGAGATGAATTTACCCGCGTTGAGATCGACGTCTGTATCACCGAACTGATCGACCCACGCTTTGAGCAGATTGCCCTGAATGTGCCCGGACGCCCGCAGATCGACGATGCCGCCGTTGGTGACAAGGATTTCGTTGAAATCGATGTCGCCGTCCACATCCATGATCAGTTTGCCGTTGCTCTCGTCCAGTCCGTCCACATGGAAGTCGGGCAGCATTTTCGCGTTGCCCAGCAGGTTCAGATGCACCTCGCTGGTCAGCAGTTCAGGCTCCGCGCCGGGCAGCTGCGTCAACACATCGTAGAAATGCAGATCGATGTCCGTATCGGGCGTCATGGGATACACGAATACCTTGTTCGTCTCGGTACCGATCACGGAGCCCGTGGAGAGGATGGTGAGTTTGTCCGCCATGATGTTGGCGGTCTTCTTTTGCGCCGTCATCTTCGCCTGCTCCTCCGCGATGCGAAGGAGGATGTCGCCGCCCGCGATGACGCCCAGTTTGAGCTCGGCGCCCGCGACGGGGAACACCTTCATGGTATAGACGGGCGATCCGGTGATCTTCACGGAGCCGTCGGAACCGGCGATCAGCGTGCTGTTGTTCGTCCACGGAATCTCATAATAGAGAATGTCCTCCTCCGTGTAGATGCCGAGCGCTTTTACGCCGTCCTTCTTGATGATTTGTTTGCCGCTTTCGGTCGAGGCTGTAACGCCGGAGGTGCTCCACGTACCGGAGGAGAGCACGTAATAGCGTCCCTGCACATCCTGCGCCACATTATCCGTCAATTGCTCAAGCCAGACCGAGACGCCGCTCTTGATCGTCACCGTGGGCACGCCGCCCGGCGCGACGTTCGGGATGGTGATGTAGTTGGAATTGAACCTCGTGCCGTCGTAGGTGGACACGTAGCCGCCCTCGATCATCACCACGCGCTCGTCGGACTTGGTGATATACATATGATTGGTGATGCGGTACGCCTGCGTGCCCGGCTCGCCCGTGATCGCGGGCAGCGTGCCGAGCTTGACCGGGATATTGTCGATCTTGGCGCTGAAGTCGATGTTGCTGGTCGTCTCGTCTGTCTCGTTCTTGCGGATGCCCACGCGGTACTTGCGGCTCGTTACCTCTCCGTCGTCGTTGTATTCAACATCGTCAGACACCGACAGGCTGGCGATCTCGCGCTGCGCGAAGATCAGGCTCGCCTGCGTGCTTCTCAATGTCTCGGGACTCAGGTAGTAACGGAACTCTGTTTTATCACCCTCTCCCTCGACTTTACGTTCATAACGCGTATCCTGCGTTTCCGTATAGCCTGATATGTAACCCTTGACGTTCCAGATCTTCCCCTGGATGAGCTGATAGAATTTTGTGAGAACTGAATTCGAGCTGCTGAATTGGTCAACAGCGTAATTAAGCGAGTTTTCCTGCTTAATCATGTCGCCTAAACGATAGATCTGGTTGATAGTCGGGTTAATATCACTTCGATACTGAGAATACTCGACAATCTCCCATGAGTAGGAGTTATTGTCATTGTACAGGACGAGATTATAATATGTATCGCGCCATTCATTACCCACATAATTGGAATACGACCATTTACCGCCGCCCAACGCCTTGGATACGTTATCCATATTGAAGGAGAAAGTAGAGTAATCCAGACTGCTGATTTGGGGCAGAATTTGTTTGCCCGGCTCGGCAAGACCTTCCAGCGTGTAGAATGACGCATGATACCCGCTGTTTGTCGTTACCTCAACCGGTGCCTGCGATGTCAGGTTGGTGATCCTCTGCCAGTTGAGATTGGAGAGCACGCTGCCGTCCTCGCCTTCGCCCGCCGTCGCCGGTGTGAGCATGTACGCACTCATGGTCTTCCCGTCGGCGCTGACGGCAAGGATATAGTACTCTTCCGTCTTGTTGCTTTCGGCATGAAGCGCGGCGAGCCTGTCATAGTTGGTGGCGTTGCCAATGACGGTGTAGTACCTGATCGAGCTCGTGGGATCGGTGTACCAAAGACTGATCCCGGCGAAGCGTTCCACGTCGCTGCCGTTGAGCTGGTAGCTGAACTGGAATTGGTTGTCTCCGGTCCCGATGTTGGCCAGAATGAATTGCGCGTCAATCCCCGCGAGCAGCGCGCTAAAGGTGAAACCGTCCTCGATGGAGAGCTTGCCGGTCTCCAGATTCAGCGTCGCGCCCTCCGCGAGCGTGACGAGCGGCAGCGTCTCGTCGAAGATGATGTCCGCAACGCGCAGATCAACCGTGATATCGCCCACCGTTTCGGTGATTCGCAGGATATCGCCCGCCTCGTTGGTGTAGAGCGTCGTGCCGTTGGGCAGGAGGTAGGAGTAATCGCCCGTCACAGGATGCTGGCCCTGATAATACCGTTCCATTTGGTCGGTCGAAAGCGTCTTGGACGCGGACAGCGCCGCGGTGACCGTCATGAAGTTGAGCGAGCCGGGCAGCAGGATGGAGACGATGTTCGAGTTGTTCAGGCGGTAAATGCGGACGGCTTGCTCGAGCAGGATATCGTTGACGCTGCCGGCGCCGGCGGAAATATTGCGCATGTCGAGCGCCAGTCCCGAGGGGCTTCCGCTCCCCGCGCTGTCGGAAGGCAGGCTGTCAACGCCTGTCATTTCGACGACGGCGAGACGCACGTAGACGTTGCCCGAGGCAGTCATATCCACGATTCCGTCGCTGCCCCTGAACAGGTAGGCGTAGAAGCGATTGTTAATGCCGTTCCCGATGGCGGCCGCGCCGGACACGATCAATTCGTGCGCCCAGACCGGCGCGACGAGCGCGGCTGCCGCGGCGTTGCCCTTGATCTGCGATCCGGCAAGCGCCAGCTCATTCACGGAGGTCAGTATGCCGCCCGTTTCGCCCGTCCACAGGAAGGAAACGACGCTCCTGTGCCCGGCGATCAGGTTGTTCACCTTCACGCTGCCCTGCTGACGGTTCTCGACGGTGATGGGCGGCGTCGTGTAGTTGCTCTTGGTATGTCGGACGCTGCCGCCGCCGGAGATCGTCGGGCGAATGTAGTCGATGTTCTCCACCGTGATGCGGTTAAGCGTCAGATCAAGGCCCGTGCGGTTGATGATACGCACTTCGTACAGATACGCCTGATCATAGACGATGTTGTTCTTCAGCCCGCCCGCGACATACAGCGTGCCGTTCTTGGCGTTGAACAGATCGGCGATGGTGATGCTGCCGGAAACATTGACGACCTTGCTGGTATTCTCCTTAAGGCCGACCGCGCGCACCGTCAGCTTACCGTCGCCGTACTGGCCGTTGCTGATATCGATCACGATGCCGGCCGCCGCGTCGCCGATGTGGAACACGACGTTGCCGTCGATCGAAGGCGCTGTCTGGCGTTTCGTTTCATCACTGCCGTACTTATACCCCGCCGCGAAGAAACCTGTATGCTGATCGCGCTTGCCGTTCTTTATCGTACCGTTGAAGCGCAGGCTGTCGATGGTCGCCTTGGCGGTAATGATATCGACGGTGCCGGTCACCGTTGTTTCTGCGCGCAGCGTGACGTTGATTTCCGCGAACACCTTGGATTCGCCCATGCCCTGCGCGTTGGAATGACCGTAGTTCTCCAGATGCGTGCTGCCGTTGGTCGGGTGCAGTTCGGATTCGATGGTGACCGATTCATAGCCGCGAATGACGGCGTTGCTGACCTGCGTGACGGCTTTGATGGATGCCGACGAGGTGGAGCTGCTCTTTCCGTCAATGCTTTCGCCCGCCGCGATGATCGTGTACGACCAGACGTTGACGCCCAAGCCGCGCCCGCGCGAGTAGGTCTGCGATTTGATGCGCAGCTTGCTTTGGAAGGCGCGGATATCGACCTGCGCGCCCGTGATCTGCGCGGCGTCGCCGCTTCCGCTCTTGCCTACGTTGACCGCAGCGGCGAAGGAGGGATGCTGGATAGCGCGCGCGTCCGGCTCGTTACCGAGACCGGCATTGTAAACGTAAGTATAGGCGTAGGAGTAGCCTTCGGACGAATCGGCGTGGATATATGTTTTGTTGAAGGTATTATGCAGGACGACGTCTTTTTGGATATTCGTGGTGACGGTGGAGTTCAGCGTGCTCTTTGTGCGGGCGTCGCCGATGGACACGAGACCGACGTTTTCAACTCTCGCGTGGAGTTGGATATTGTCGTTCACGCCCGCGACGGCCTTGACGATGATGTCGCCGTAATCGCTGTAGATCTCCGCGCCCGAATTGACGTTCAGCGTGGTCGCGCGCGTCAGTTTGCCCTCGGCGCGCAGGTAGCCCTTGTTGGTGAAGCCGCCCTTGCTGTTCATGCGCGTCTGCGCATACATGATGGAATCGGACTGCGCCAACAGCGTCACGCCGCCGCCCGCGCGCAGGATCGCCGCGTCGATGGTCAGCGTGTTCACGACATCCTGCGTATTCATGCCGTAGAGTTTGTCGGTGCCCACCGCGATGGCGATCGTCTTGGAAACCACGTCGGATTTGGTATCCGGCTTATCCTTGGTGGACACCTTGATATCGCCGCCCGCCGTCACGGAGGAATTCTTGCCCACGCCCGCCGTGGTTTTGAAGTACGCGTAGGAAGGCACGCTGGCGTCGGACATACTGGCGAGCGAAACGCTACCCTTGCGTATGTCGGTTCTGGCAGTGCCGAGGTTTTCGGCGTACACGGTAATATTGCGCCCCGCAACAAGCGTCGCGTTCTCGCCGATGGAGGCATCAACGCGCTGGCGATTGCTGTCCGACGTACTGTGACCAATATACGCTTTCGCGGTGGCGCTGGAATCATCGCCGATCGCTATGGCCGAGCCCTGCGTTTTCGCGTCCGCCTTGGTATTGCCCTTGGCGGTGATATTGATCGAGTTGGTCGCGTCGATCGCTGCGCCCGAAATCGTGGCGTGGATGCTGTCGTGGGAGCGCGCTTCCGCTTCCAAGTGGCCCATCACGACCATTGACCAAGTATTGTCCGACTTGGCTTCAGCGATCGATTCGCCGTCGACCGACGTGGACGTTACGTTGACGCTGGACGCCTTGATGGTGCCGCCCGTGATGTTTGCGCCCGAAGTAATCGTGCTGTAGGACAGAGCCGAGTTGGTCTTGACGTTGACCAGACTGACATTGGCGGCCGCGCCGACGAAAGCTTTCGCTAAGCTTTCGGTTACGACGCTGTCCACTGTGAGCGCGCCGCCGATGTCCATCACGCCGCCCTCGATCTTGGCGTATTGCACGGCGTTGGCATAGGCGACGGCGTAGTTGGCGACGGCGTCGAACGCTGTCACGCTGATCTTGGTGGTTTTGCCCGTCGATGTGGCGGATATATCGTCAGCTGTCGTCCGGACCGTCACATCGCCCGCCGTACGGATCGCGCCCGTGCCCGTGATGCTGCTGGTCGCCTTCACTTCGGTCTTGGCGGTGGATTTGTTGTAATCGAGGTTGGCGAGCTTGAGCCCGCCCGCCGGGCCGTTGGCGGCGTCGACGATCGCGCGGTAGTTCAGCAGAACGTTGATCTTGTCCGCGTTCATATAATCGCCCGACGCGCCGGTGTCAATCTTCGCCGTAAAGGTACCCTTGGCGTTGGCGTTAACCGTCATGATGGTCGCGTTGACCAGCGATACCGACGTGCCCGCGCCGAATACATCGGCATTGGCGTATGTGCGTGCCTTGGTGATAACGTCGATCTGTCCGCCCGTCACGTCGATGCGCGCGCTCTCGATATAGGATTGAACGGTGGCTTCGCTGACGGCTTCGCTCGTGTTCTCCTTGATGTTGACCGCTACGATTTCGAGGCTGTCGTCATCCGCGGTGCCGTTGGTGCCGACCTTGGCGGTGGCGCCCTGTTTTGAACTGTTGTTGAAGACGGCTTCGACCTTCAGGCTGGACGCCTTGATCGCCGCGCCCTTGACATACGCGCTGATCTTGGCGTTCACATCAGCCTTGACGGCGTTGAACGCGGCGTTGAACCCGCCGAGGGTGAACTTGGTGCCGCTGATTTCGGCGTCGGCGATCGCCTTGCCGCTCGCGGTGACATTGAGCGCGCCGGTCACGGTGATCGCGCCGCTTCCCTTGACGGCGGCCGTCGCTTCGGTCGAGGCGTTCGCCGTCGCCTTGTTCACGGCCGTCGTGCCGGCGGAAATGCTGGCGTCGGGCTGCTTGGATTCGGCGTCCGCGATGGATTTGTAGCTGTTGGTCACGGTGATGCTGCGCGCCTTGATATGGCTGTCGCCGCCCAGCATGGCTTCGATGAACGCCTCGAACGTGCCGCCCGCCGTCGCTTCGGTTTGCTGGACGGCGGCCTTGATGCCGTCCACCGAAGCAACGCCGTTGTCGACGCCGGACTTGGCATAGGCGTTGGCGTTGACCGTCACGGACAGCGCGTTGAGGATCTCGGTGGCCGCGCCGCTGACGTACGCCTTGACTTTGGCGGTGATTTGCGCTATCGCTTTGCTCACGTCGGTCGTCGCCAGACTGATCTTTACGCCGGCGTTGGAGCCGACCGACGCCGTCGCGCCCGTCGATTCATTGTTGTTGTTGAAATCAGACTGAACGGTCAAGCTGCCCGCTTTGATGAGGGCGCCCACGACATACGCGGCTTGATCCGCGCTGACGATGGCTTTCACGGTATTGAAGCCGATGTTGACGACGCTGGCGGATACCTTCGCCGCGGCGATCACGGCGTTTGCCGTAGCGGTACCGAGCGCTTTGATGTTGATCGCGCCCGAACCCGCATTGATCTGGCCGCCGCCGGTCAGATACGCCTGCGCGCGGGTACTCGCTTCGGCATGTGCAAGGTTGTCCTTGATCGACAATCCCGCGATATCGGCGTCCGGCTGCTTGGAAGCCGCGTCGGCAATGGATTTGTAGGTATTGGTCACGGTGATCGAACCGGCGCGGACGATCGAGTTGCCTGCCGTGATGGAGAGGATGTAGGCCTCGAACACGCCGCCCGCGATCGCATTGGTATGCTGCAGCGCGGCCTTCCCGCCCGAAATGGAGACGGCGCCGTTGGCGATACCCGACTTGGCGTAGGCGTTGGCGTTGAGGAGCACCTTGAGCGCGCCGGAAATATTCGTGGCCGCGCCGTCGAGATAGGCCTTGACGGACGCCGTAATCGACGCCGTCGCCGTGCTCGCGTCCACGCCGGCCAGACTAACGTCCACGCCGCCGCTGCTGCCGACGTTTGCTCTCGCGCCCGTCGTGCTGTTCGCGTTATTGAAGTCGGATTGTACGGTGAGATTCCTCGCCGTGACGTTCGCGCCCGTGACATATGCTTTCTGTATCGCGTTGACGGTCGCCTTCACAACGTTGGTGGCGATGTTGATTACGCCTGCCGACAGTTTGGAACCGGCGATCTTGGCGTCCGCCGTGGCGGTACCGATCGTTTTGACGACGATATCGCCCGTAGCGTTCACCACGCCCGCGCCGTCCACATAGGCGTTCGCCTGCGTTTTTGCGTTAGCGTCGGCCATGTTGATCTTGATGGCGCTTCCGGATATATTCGCGTCGGGCTGATCGGATACGGCGTCGGCGATCGATTTGTAATCCGTCTGCACGATGATGTTGCCCGCGCGAACGCCTTCCGTGCCCGTCGCCGTGACATACGCGTCGAAGATACCGCCCGCGTACGCCTGCGTTTGCTGCGCGGCGGCGTTATACTTGGATACCGAGAAGGTCGGCGCGAGCACGCCCGCCTTGGCGTACGCGTTGGCGGCGGTCTGAACGGTCAGCGACCCGCTGACGTTGATTCTCTGCGCGTTGATGTACGCCAGCGCCTTCGCCGTGATGCTCGCGTGGGCGAGACTGACGTCGCCCGATTTGAGCGCGATTTTCGCGCCCATGCCGCTTCCGACATTGGCGACGGCGCCCGTCGTGCTGCTCTTATGATTGAACTCGGAGTAAACGTTGATGTCCTTGGCGGTGACCGTCGGACCCTGCGCGCCGTCGGGCGCATCGTCCGCGAGGCCGATAAACGCCTTTTGCACGGCGCTGACCTTGGCGTCGGCGAAGTTTGTGCCGATGTTCACGATGGACGCACTGAACTCACCGCCCGCGATATTCGCCCTGGCGGTCGCCGTACCGATCGTCTGCACGCGAATCGGCGTCGTGCTGCCCTTGGCGTTGACGTCTGCCGAGCCGGAAATCGCGGCGTTGGCCTTGGTCGAGGCGTCGGCGAGCGCGTTGTTGATGGCGAGCGAGCCCAACGACAGCGACGCATTCGGCTGCGCCGATATGGCGTTCGCCTGGGTCGTGTACTCCGTCGCAACCATGATCGTATCGGCGGTGACGCTGCCATCGCTGTTGATCGAACTGCTGAATACGCCGCCCGCGTCGGCTTGGGTTACGAGAACCGCCGCGTTCAACGCGGACAGATTGATAAGCCCAGAATCGACGATCGCGTCGGCGTAGGAGACGGCGTCGGTCGTAACGGTGAGCGATTTGGCGACGTTCAGATTCATCGCCGTGACATACGCCCTGACGTTAGCCGTGATGAGCGCGGTCGCCGTGTTGGCCTTTACGGACGCCAAGCTGACGGAGAAGGAATCGCTCTTCCCGCCATTGGCGGCGCCGATGCTGGCGGTCGCGCCCTTGATCCCCGATTCGCCGTCTTTGTTCTTGTTGAATGTAGACAGGACGCTCATGGTGTTAGTCGCCGTGACATGATCGCCCTCGACGGCGGCCGTTTGCTTCGCGGCGACCTCGGCGTGCGTAACGTTGACGGCGACGTCGACGGCGCTCGCGGAAAGCGTGGCCGTGGCGAGCGAGGCGTCCGCCGTGCCCGTACCGACGGCGCTGACAGTGAGGGTATTCGTCGTGATATCGCCCGTGCCCGTGATGCTCGCCCTGGTGATCGTGCCCACGATGGCGTCGGCAAGGTTAGTTTTCACGGAGAGGAAGCTGATGTCGAGGGATAATCCGTCACAAGGCGGCGCGGTCTTGGCGGAGGCTTTGGAGATATAGGTATTTGTGATCGTGATGTATCCGTTGGGAACGGATACATCCGCCCCGTCGATCAACGCGGTGAAGATGCCTTCCGCCTTGGCGTAGAGCACATTGACGCCGATCCCGATGCCCGAGACACTGGCGACGTCCTTGCTGACATCGGCGACGGCATACGACGTAGCGTTGGAGGTAATCAAGAGCTTTTGAACCAGCGTAAGCGACGCGTCGACGATCTCGGCGGTATTCGCCGCGTCGGCGATCGCCGTCGCCGTGTTCGCTTTCACCGCGACAAGCCCGATGTCAACCGAACCGCCGTTCGCGCCGAGAATGGCCTTCGCGCCGGTTGTTTTACCATTGTTCAACTCGGCGGAAACGCTGACGCTGAATGCATTGATATGGGCCTGTCCGATGTATGCATTCTGAACCGCCTTGAGGATGGCGGTGGCGACGTTGGCGGCGACGTTCACCGTACCCGCCTGAATATTCGGCGTTTGCACAGTGGCTTCCGCCGTCGGCGTTCCGAGCACGCTCACGGTGATCTCGCCGTCCGCTTTCAGGAATCCCACGCCCGAGATATAGGCTTGGCTCTGCGCCAGCACGAGCGCCATCGCCAGATTGACATTGTAATTCCCACCCATCGAAGCGGACACGCCGCCGGCGGAGGGAGTGACGTCAGCGACCGCGCGCACAAGCGCATTCGTCGTGATGGACAGATTGTTCACCCGCGCGTCATACGCGCCGGGCGCGGCGATTCTGGGCAGCGTCATGAAGGAATCAAATCTCCCCTGCGCAAACGCCAGCCCTGTCATGACGCTGGCGGAGAAGCTGTACGAAATGGACTGGTTGGTGATCTTCGCCAGGACGCCCGCCTTGCCATAGCTGCGAATCTCGACGTCCCCGCCGGTCAGCGTCAGCGAGTCGGCGCGGACGCCGGCAATGGATTTCGATCTGCCGTATGCCACGGCAAGATTGACCGCGACCGAAATGAAACCGCCCGAGCCGGTCAAGAGCGAGGCTTTCGAGGTGTCAACGTCGTCGTCTTTGTCATTGTTCAGATACGACAGCGCGATGAGCGATCCGGCGGTAACATTGCCGCCCTCGACGACCGCCCTCTGCTCGCTGCGAAGCACCGACAGGGCGATCGAAGCGGCGATGCTGATACCGCCAGCGTTGATGCCGTGGACGGCGGCTTCCGCCGTCGCCGAGCCGTACGCATAGATGTCAAGCTTTTGCGCGACCGTCAGGACGCCGCTTCCGATAATCCGCGCGTTATTGCGCGCATTGTTATCGGCGATGGCGCTGTTGACGCCCACCGAAATCGCGCCGATGTTCGCCGCGAGCGCGATGCTCTGGGCGGTGGCGCTGTTGCGGTCGTCCACTCTGCCGGCATAGACGTAGAGGTTCTTTGTCGAAACCTCGGCGTTTGTCAGATCGACCAGCGCGTCGTTCATCGAGCGCAGATGGACGTAACTGACCGTCACGCCGACCGCGACGCCGCCGGCCGTCGCCGCGCAGATATAGGAGCGCGCGTCCGAATCCATGAAGGCGTCGATCAGGATACTCACGGTCGATTTGACATTGGCGCGCGTCAACCCCGCAACCGCGCGGGTGCGGTTAAAGACGAGCAGCACGTTGCCGTTGACCGCCACGCCGCCGCCGGCCACCGAAAGCACGGTGGAAACCGCCGTGGAATCGACATTGTTTTTAATGGACAGGAAATTTACGGTAATCCTGCCCGCGCGCGCGGCTTCCGCGCCCGCAACGGCGTCGAAGCCGGAAGGTGTCGCGCCGACGAAGGTGAGTATGGTGGGTTCGACGATGGCGACCGCCGCGGAGAGCGATACCGCCACGCCGCCGCCCGCTGCGCCGATCAGCACGGCCTTGGCCTCGGTCGCGGCATTGGCAAGCACATTAAATTCCAATGCGTCAATCAGTACGCCGCGACCGACAAAGGTATTGACTTTCTGACGATTGACCAGCAGCGAAACCGCGCCGTTGACAGCGACGCCGCCGAAGCCGAACGCGCCCGCGCCCGTCGCACCCCTGACAGTCAGATCGGTTCGAACTGTGACAGTCCCGGTAACATCTATGTTCGCGTCACCCACGATGGAAGCCTCGGTCGAGCCGCCGATAATTTCAAGCGCCACCGAAGCGCCAACGGCGACCAGACCGCCGCCCGCCGTGACCGTGGCGGTGGTAACATAGGGATAATCGGTCGTCGCGCTGACCGTCAGGTCCCTTGCGGAGAGCACGTCGCCCTCCATGTATGCGATGACATTGGTGAATACGTTGACCGACGCCACGGCGACCGACACGCCGACCAGCGCGCCCGCGCCCGTGATCGAGATTGCGCGGATGGTGCGCTTGGTCAGATCAACAGTGAGATCATTTTCAAACGTATCGGTGTTTTCATTGCCCTCGGCATCCTTGCGCGAGAAGGAATCCTTGAGCGCGTCGGTGCTGGTCGCGTCCGAATCAACGGGTGTCGAACCCGAGCGCGCCGCGACGGTGATGTCGCCGCCCGCAGTCAGTATCGCACCGTCGCGAACTGCCGCTTCGACATTGGAATACAGCATGGCGACCGAAATGCCCGCGCCGACGCCGGCGTATCCGCCCACCGCGATGGTGCCGGAAATCAGATCGGCGAGGAGATCGTCGTCCGAGAATACTTCGATATCGCCGGCGGCGTTGACGATCGCGCCCGTGCCGATGAACGCGCTGACGCTGTCCTTGGGTGCGTAAGCGGGCTTGGTCGCGCCGAGCTGACCGGCGTTCTCGAGATCGGTATTCTTCGTTTCGTCAATCTCGGCATCCTTGCCCGGGGCTTCGCCACTCTCATCCGGCGTGTATTCGCCCTCGACATATCCCGATTCGCCGTCAAAGGTGGTCTCTTTCTTGCCGTCTTTCTCGGTCGTGGTGCCGACGTGCGTTTCGGACTGCCTGACGCCGTCGCCTTCGAGCATGGCGCCCAGATCGTCCTTCTTGTAGCCGGACGCGGCGCGGTCGCCGAAGGCGTCGTTCATGAAACCGTCGGGATTGAATCCGCCCGAAATCTGCTTGTTGTACTCTTCTTTCTCCTTATCGGAGAGCGCGTCGAACTGCTCCTGCGTGAGCGTGTCGCCCTTGCGAAGGAGCGAATCGGAGGAATCCTGCGTGAGCTTGCCGCCCACGACCATGACCATCAGCGTGACGCCGACGCCTGCCGCGCCGCCGCCCGCCACATTCGCCGCGTAGGAAGCGACGGTACGAGCGGCGTCCGCCTTGACGGCGACATCGCCCGTCCGGCTGCGCAGTATGCTCGACGCGCCCGCGCCGGCGGTAACGGTATTGTGCATGACGCCCACGACGGCGAGCACGCCCACGTCCGCCGTGCCGCTCGCCGCGACGGAGCCGACGACGGCGTACAGCGTGTAATCGTCCTTGGCGTTCACGGTGATGGCAGCGGCGTCGATATTCGCATTATCGCCCGCGAGCGACTGCGTTTTCTGCTTGGACACAATGATGTCTACCGTGCCCGACACGCTCGCTGTGCCCGAGACCGCGACGCCCGCCGCGTCCGAGGTAATGAATTCTTTGGATTTTGCGTCCAGGAGGAACGCGCCCGCCGCGTCAATCACGGCGTCGTCGGCGACTATCGCCTTGGTTTCGCCCTCGAAATAAGTGACAACCGCGACCGGCGACACGGCAGCCGTGCCCGATCCTGCGACCGCCGCCACGATGTTGAACAATTCGCTGTCCGAGGACGCCAGCACGGAAACGTCGCCGTCCGCACGGAGTTCGCCGCCGAACGAGGTGAGCAGGTCATTCTGGAACACGAGCGCGCTCGCGCTCACGCCCACCGCCGCCGTGCCGCCCGCCGAGAAGCTGAGCGCGAACAGATACACGTCGTCTGCGGAATCCGCCGACACGAGCACATCGCCCGCCGCCAGCGCCTGACCGCCGATACCGATCGAGGCTTCGATCGTTTTGTCATAAACCATCGTAACGACCGTCGCGCCGACGCCCGCCGTGGACGCAGCCGACACGCCGCCGCCGATGTTGTATAGATGCGATTCGTCGTCGGCTTCGACGGTGATTCCCGCGTCGTCGCCGCCGCTTGTTTTGTTGCCGGTTTCGTTATAACCCGCCGTGACATGCGAGCGATCGCGGATCGCGGCGCGGACCGTGTTCTTGATGACCAGCGTGCTGATCACGCCCGAGACGGCCGCCGTGCCCGTCGTCGCCGCGCCGCTCATCGACGCCATGAGAAAACAGTTGCCGGCCTGCGCGTTGACGGTGACGCCGCGCCTGCGCTCTGTGCGATTGGGCAGCAGCACGCCCGGAAGAAGCCCAGTATCGGTCGTGATCGCGGCATGCGCGATCAGTTTCGCGGCGTCTTCAGCCAGCGCTTCGACGGTATTGCCGATAACCATGGTGCTGATCGTCGCGCCCACGGCGGCCGAGCCGCCCGCCAGCGCGATCGCGCCGCCGACCGAATAGAACCCCGTGATCAGATCGGCGCTGATGACGACGCTGTCCCCCGCTTCGGCGCGCGATTCGCTTCCCATCCGCGCGCGGATCGTGGACTCGCTGACGACCACCGGGATCGTGCCCGACACGCCGACGCCGCTCGGCGCGGCCGCGCCGGCGATGGTGACCATGATGGTCTGGTTTTCGCCCTCCGCGAGAATAACGGTGTTTTGTCCAGCCTCGAGGTTTTCGGCGATCAGCTCGGCGTTATCACCGACGAGCGAGAGCACCTTCTGCTCGAACACGCCGACATTGACGCTCGCGCCGACGGCGGCTGATCCGCCGCCCGCCGTGGCGGCCGCCATGACGACGATCTGCTTGACCTTGCCGCCCGCCAGTATTTCAGCGCTGCCCTTGGTGGTGATGACGCGCGCCTTGTTGCCGACCTGCGCGCGCGTTTCGGACTGCGCGACCAACACGCCGATGGTGCCCGCCACGCTGACCCCGGTTCCCGCCGCGCCCGAAAGCGAGGCGAGAATGTCGATGAGCTTTTCTTCGGAGTTCGCGCGAACCGTGACGCCTTCGCCCGCGCGGATTACCACGTCGTCGCCTGTCACGGCGAGCGTTTTGTTGCCGGTCACAATCACGCCTAAGGTGCCGCCCGCCGCGGCCGACGTGCCGGTCGACACGCCCACCGAGGTCGAGATCAGCATCAGATCGGATACATTCTCCGCAATGAGCCTTGCTGATTTGAGCGCCGTGATTTCAACGTCGTCGCCGAGCGTCGCGCGCACGTCGCTGCCCGTCACGATCACGTTGACGCCGCCGCCGATCGCCGCGCCGCCGCCGCCCGCGCCCGTCGCCACGCCTGCGGCGACCGTGATCGCCATGGCGTCCGATTTTGCTTTCGCCGACACCGTCGTATTGCCCGCCGATTCGATGACCGTGCGGTCGCCGACAATCGCGTACACCTTGTCGCGATCGTCGATAGAAGCAATATTCACGCCGACGCCCGCCGTACCCGAGGTCGCGCCCATCGCGCCGCCGATCACGCGGGTGTTGGTATGATTCTCGGCGATCACCGCGGCGTCGCCCTCGTCCAGATTGATGGTGGCGTCGCTGCCGATGGACGCTTCGGTCTGATTGCCCGTCATGAGCAGCGAGAACGCGCCGGCCATCGCCAGTTTGGCATCGGCGCCGGCTGCGATACTTCCGGCGATTGTTTCAATGTAGTAGTTGACGGACGCCAGATAGTTGAGCGTATCGAAGATTTTCAGGAAATCGTCCGTGCCGATGGCAACGTCGATGGCGACGACGCCGTTGGGCGCGGTGGTGGTCTTCAGGTTAATGAGACCTTTCTTATCGGGATTTTCATCGCTCACATCGACGGTGAACAGGGTGTTCAGCCCGAGCGGGAAGACGTAATCGCTCGAATCGACAGCCAGCTTTTTCGCTTCGACACGAAGCGACGAGCCCGTGATATTCGCGCGATTCCCGACGAGCGCCTTGATGGCGTTCTCGGCGTACACAATCCCGAACGACGCGCCGAGGCTGGCCTTCGCGCCGCCGACCGATATTCCACCGGCGCGCACGGCGAGCTTGGATTGATCGGTTGCTTCTACTATAATGCGTCCGCCGCGCAGAATCGCGTCGTTCGCCACCTGCGCGAGCGCGCGCGCCTTGGCGACCATCACGGCGACCGCGCCGGCAAAGCCGACCGTGCCGCCCGAGCCCGTCACGCTGCCGGCCAGCGCCTGCGCCGCCAGCAAGCCGCGATACTGCTCGTCCATGTTCTGCGTGAGCGTCGCGACGACGCGCACGTCGCCGTCGTCCTTCGCGCCCGAATCGCCCTGCGCGATCACGGCGCCGTCCAGCGTGGCGCGCGCTTCGTTATCGTTGACCGTTACGGCGACGCCCGCCGAAATGCAGTTGCTGCCGGTGTCGATGTTGACGGCCGCGCCGGTGGCAAGCGTGCGGTAGTTGGAACGGTTTTCGGATTTGACCTCAACATCGCGCGCTGTGAGATCGCCCAGCACCTCTGCCGTCGCCTTGTGTTCGGTCACGTTGACGCCGGCCGCGGCCGCGATGTTGATGCTCTTTTGTTTCTTGGCGCTCTGGTCCATATCCTGCGGCGAAGCAGGCGGCGTTCCGCCGTTCTGTTTCAGCTTGTCGTTCGCCGTATCATTCTTGGGCGCTTCCGGCAGCTTGATATTCAGCCGCGCCAGCAAAGTAGGCAGGAGCGGAAGCCCTGCGATCATCGAGCCGCCCGTCTGCATGGCGGGGCCGGCGAATGAATTGAGCTTGCCGACGATGGTCGCGTTGATCTTTGCGCCGAGCGTCGGCGGCGTCGACCCGACGCTTAACATGTTGAACAGCTCGCGGATTTTGGACAGGTATCTGTCGAGGCTCGCGCCTACGGCGGTCGCCAGCGCGTGCGCTTCATCCTCGTTGGAGGTGATTGCTTCCACCTTCGCCTTGCCGCCCGCCTTGCCCTCGCCGAGGAAGGAGGCGCGGATATCGGAGGTAATCAGGTTGACGGCAACCGCCGCGCCGACCGCCGCCTTGCCGCCCATGGCAAAGCCGGAGGCATTGGCGAGCGTCTGGCCGCGCTGATACGCGCGCATCCAGAAATTGGCTTTTTCAAACTCGTCCTTGCTGATCTCGTCCGCCGTTTCAATCACGTTGCCGCCGTTGAGCGCGATATGCGCGCCCTCGCCGACGCGGGCAAGAACGACGTTGTCCACGATCGCCATGGCGACCGAGGCGTCCAGCGCGATTGATTTGTTGGTGGTGTTGTTGGGCGCGACGGTATTGGTCGCGCCGCCCAATTCGGGCGTCGTCATGGGAATGCTGTCGCGGCGCGCGATGGGATCGCTGCCCGCCACCGATACCGAATCGATATCGCTGCGCGAGTTGGCGACAATGGAGAGCGCTTCGGCGCGCAGATCACGGTGATTGCCTAAAAGCGCGTTAACCACGACGTCGATAGTAGCCAGCGCGACAGACGCGCCGACGCCGACGCCCGCTTCGCCCGCGCTACCCGTCGAGCCGGAACCGTCTTTGTTCTTGGCGGCCATGCCGTTCTTATCGGGCGCGGCGGAAGCGGTGTTGTACACGTTTTGCGCGCCGTACGCCGCGATCTGGGCAATCCCGGAGATCACAAGATCATCCGTCTGCCGCGCCAAACTGTCGGCGATCACAGCCTGCGTATCGCCGCGAATCACGGCGATGGACGCCGCGCCCGCGACGCCGACGTTCGCGGCGCCGGCGCCGGCGATGGCGCTGGTCGAGATCAGGTTGCCCGTGCCTTCCAGTTCGCTCGGACTGCCGAATTTGATGCTGAGCGCCGTCGATACGGCGTCATAAATACGCTTCGCGGCAACCTCGGCGGTCAGGCCGTATTTGCTCAAAATGGTGTCGATGCGCCCCTTCGCTCCGCCCACGATCAACCCGAGCAGGAAGCTCGGATCGGTGAGCGTATCGACGAACTGCTTGACGATGGATTCGACCAGCTCGCCGGCGATCGCTTTGGAGGTATCAAAGGGATTGTCCGTGAGCTTGGAGACAAGCAGATCGATAACGAGTTTTTCCACCGTCTCCTTGTCGTTCAAATCAAGCCCGTCATACGCTTCATTGCCCGCCAAAAGATCGCCGAGGCTGTCCTCGCCTTCGGCTTCCAGAAGCGCGTCGATCAGGAATTGAAGCCCTTCGGTATCGGCGAAGTAACGGAGCAGATCGGCGAGTATTTCTTCGACGCTTGCTTTTTCAGCCGCTTCGACGATATCGGCGCGCAGCGTGAGCGATTTCGCGGTGATCTTGCTCAAGCCGATGTAGGCTTTGTTGGCGAAGCGAACGTAATTAATAGCGACCGCGACGCCCACGCCGATTTCGGAGTTCGTCGCGCTGGCGTTTGCTTTGATGACGGCGTCGGTATCGCCGAGCGAACGCACGGTCAGATTGTCGTTCGCCTTGATGACCAGCCCGTCGCCCAGCCGCGCCGACGCGTTGTTCTGCTGGATGTTGAGTGCCAGACCCGCAGCGACTTGAATGTTGCCTTCCTGCGTCGCCGCCTGCGGCCTGTTCTTGGAAGCGTTTTTCACGCTGTCGGGGTTGACGTTCTTGGTATTGACGTTCTTGGACATGTCCTCGGCGTTCTTGGTGTTCTTGTCCGCCATTTTATCGGCTTCGCCTTTTTCGTCCGAGCTGCCCGGCGTGTTATTGTTGTTTTTCTTGCCGTCCTCTTCCATGGCTTTGTCCAGATCGTCCTGGTTGGCGTTCTTCTCGGCGTCGTTCTTCCCGATTTGATCGGGCGTCGTCCCGCCGTTGGGATCGGACGCCGGCGCCGCGCCCTTGGCGCTCGCCTTGACAGTCTGGCTGAAGCGGCTGATCGCCGAAGCGTCGATAGAAATATTCTCCGCCGTCGCGCTGCGCTCAAGCGCCGCCTCGGCAAGATCGTTCAGTATGGCGATACCGAAGGAAGCGCCCACGCCCGCGCCCGCGCCGACAGCCGCGGCGTCGACGCTCATGGTGCGCGTCATCGCGGCGGCGGAAAGGATCGAAAGGTTGCCGGTCAAATCAAGCGCGTTGCCCATCGCGCCGACATGCGCCTGCGTGTACAAGCCGCTCACGGCGAGCGCCAGAACGGGCACGATCGCCGTGCCGCCGCTCGCGCCGGCCGCCGCGTCAAAATACTCGCGCGCGGTATACTTCGCGCGGACCGTCACATCGTTGAGCTTTTTTCCGTCGATCGTTTCAATGCGAACGCCGTCCTCGATCACGGCGGTGAAATCGATGCCCGTAATGGCGACCGCGATGCCAGCGCCGATGCCCGCGCTGCCCGAGGTAGACTGGTTGGCGGGAACGAGCGGAATGGTCAGACCGCCGATGGAGAAGCTGCGGCGCTCGCGTTTGCCCGAGGCGTCGCCCGCCGTGACGAACGAGCCGCGGCCTTCGGAAACGACCGTCAGCGAGCCGTCGCGCAGATGATACGTCGCTCTGACGCTAAGCCGCGCGTTGTTCACCACTTTCGTGATGTGCACGCCGACCGCGCCGCCCAGCCCGAAATTGGCGGTCGCGGGAATATGGCCCGCCTTCGCCGTGACCGAGGACGCCGTATATCCCGAATCGGCGATCACCGACAGCCCCCTGCCGGTCAAACTGCCCTTGATAATTTCAGCGATATTGTTGTGAGTAAAGATGCCCACGGTAACGCCCGCGCCGATCGCGGTCTTGGGGGAATCCTCCGGCGTCGCGCCCGTGACTGGATCAATCGGCGGCGTTTTGTACAGCGAGCCGTCGGCGCGCAGCGAGGAAACCGTGCTTCCCGTCGCGTGAACGGCGATATCGCCCGATGCGACGACCGCTTCGTACGTATCGATCCGTGCGGTATTTTCATTGGAGATATAGCCCAGCGACAGCGCGCCCATGACCTGCTTGACCGAACCGCTTTCCTCGGGCACAGCGGACTTGGTGGCGTCGGTGAACTTGTTGCCCAGCGAGTTGCTGCCCGTGATCTTGGAAAGCAGCTTGCCCACCATGGTCTGATTGCCGGCGGGCGCCACGCCCGCGAGCTTCTCGACGAAGGGAATGACGCTGAACACCGAGAAGGGCGAATCGGTCGCCGACGGAGCGGGAATGCTGATCGCGGCGTTATCGCTCTGGATGATTGAGGAGGAATACAGGCGCAGCGCGCCGGTCTTCTCGACGCCGGCGTGTTCGAGCAGCTCGACCGCCGTCTCCTGCTGGATGAAGGTCGCCGCGATGAACACGCCCGACTGCGGCGAGAGAGAAAGGATATTATGCTTCTTGCCGGTGGCAAAGGAGATCGCCTTGACGAAGGCGGCGGCGGTCAGATCGGTGTCGCCGTCGGCCTTGATATTGGCGTTGCCGCGCACGATGGTCTTGGTTTCCATCTGGACAACGGTCAGCGAGATGGAGAACTTGAGCGCGCCCGCGATGGCTTCGGAGAGAACGTTGATATCGCTCTCGGCGCGGAGATTGACGCTCGCGCCGGCGTCCAGAATCGCGTCGCCCTCGACGATGACCTTTGACGAGCCGACCGCCACGCCGACCGCGAGCGGAACGACGACCTTGAGCAGCGCGTTGGTCACGTCGATCGAAATATTCAATTCGCTGCGCGCCTGGATGGAACCGCCCGCCTTCACCGATCCGCGAATGGTCACGTCGGCGTCGCCGATCTTAAGCGTGAAGGGATTGAAGGATTCGTCGATCAAGGGGATAAACGGCTTTTCGAGCGTCAGCCCGGCGATCATATCGATCGTTTCGGATGCGATCACATCGGCGCCCGCGAGCACGCGAATGGCGACGTCGTTCTCCGCAGCGTACAGACCGACCTCGACGGACATGTTGTTTTCTTCATTTAAGTCGTCTTCGACCAGCGATTGCTCGAGCGCGGCGACCGCGTCGTCGGAAGCGATGGCTTCCACAAGGATGTTCTTGCCCTTGAGCTCGCCCTCTATGTAGACATGCCTGCCCGAAAGGTTCAGGTTGAAGCCCTCGGCGACAAGTTTTTCTACATATAATATATCATTGCCGCCGGTTGCCACGATGTTGGTCAGGAAAAGCCCTGCCGCCGGCAGTATCATATCGGATGTGTAGTTGACGCGATAACGGGCGGTTACCGTATCGTCGTTGTCGACAAAGAACGAGTATTCGCCCTCCTCAGGCGTGATGATATAGTCGGTGAAGGATTGCGCCGTCGTGCCGGGCGCGACGTCCGCGATATTGATCGTGCGTTTGTTGGCAAGCGCGTCAGTGAACGCCTCGACGTCAACGGAATTAACGAAGAACGTATCCTTGAAAGGAATCGCGATGGACGGCAGGTATTCGCCGCCGAGCAGCGTGATTTCGGCAAGCGCCCGAATGGTCAGTTCGTTGCCGCTTTGTGTGATGCGCTGATCGGCGGGTTTGCTATCGTCAAGCTTGCCCGTCAAATGCAGTCGGTCGTACCCCGTTTCGCCGTACACAGCGATTTCCATCTGCGTAACGGGCACAAATGCGGTGGTGGTGTTGACGGTGAACACGTCGTCGCCCGCGCCGCCGCGCAGTCTCATGGTGCTGGACGGAATCGACGCGGTCAGCGCCTCGCCGTTGACCTTGTGCGTGACATAATCAATGACCGCCACGGTCAGATTACGCGCGAGCGACAGCTTCACGCCGCCGCTGACGTCGATGCGGTCGTTGCCCGCGCCGCCGTCAATGCGGATATTCGTCGCGCTCATGTCGATGCCGAACGCGATCACCGAACCCGTCCCGAGCGCCTCGTCGGGCGGCGTCAGGCTTAAATCGGTCGTATTGACGAGCTTCGATTGGATCTGATCGTCGCCCTCGCCGAGCATGATGTCCACGTCGAGCACGTCGCTGAGCTTATGGTAATCGAATGCGTCGATGGTATCCGTGATGGTTTTTACGGCATCCACCACGCTTTGCGCGGAGGCCTTCAGTTCCTCAAGCGTCGAGGCTGAGAAGTTGGTCAGATTCTGGAGCGTTTCCAGATCGGCCGCCGTCAGCGTCTCAATGGCGATATCGATGTTCGGGCGCTGCTCGATCTGCAAATCCACCTTGTCGTTGCCCATGCCGGTGTCGATCTTGACCTTCTTTTTGACCTTGACCACGCGAATGGTCACGTTGTCGTCCTTTTTGGTGCCGTAATACTCAAAGGAATTGACGTTGCTTACGTTGACGAGTCCGCGCGTGGACAGGTACAGACCCGCCAGCGCCACGTTCATGCCGGGCATATCCAGCGTGATATCGCCCTGTACCTCGGCGCCGCCCGCCGAATTCGCGGTCAGGCTGCCGTCGGCGGCCAGCGCGTCGGCGGCGACAATGCGGATGTTGATCTTGCCGCTCGGCTTGTCGTCCTGATCCTTGTCAAGGCCCAAAATGGCGGTAAGCAGCTCGGCAAAGGCGTTGCCCCCGGACTGCTGCACCGTCAGACCGCCCTGATACACGCCGTCTGACACCACGATGGTCGCCGTTTTATCGGCGGGTTCGCCATCCCCCGTATACAGGCTCTTGATGTAGGTCAGCGCGTCGGTCATCGCCGTCTGGATCGCGTTGCTGTCCGCCGTGTTGCCGTAGGAAATATCGGCGCCGATTTCTTTGATATAGGCGCTGCCCGCCGGGATGGCATACGCCTCGACCGTCGTATCGCCGGTGCCTATTGGCGCGTCTTCACCCGTCGCATTCAGAAGCATCGGCGCGGATGGATTGGTGAGCGCATTGGTTTCGCTCACGCCTGAGCTCGCCGTGATCGGCAGCGCGTTCACGAGCGACGAATCGCCCGGCGTAATTGGATCGACCGGGTCAACGGGATCAACCGGATCGACAGGATCGACAGGGTCGACGGGATCGACCGGGTCAAACGGGTCGACAGGATCGACCGGGTCGACTGGATCGATCGGGTCAACGGGATCGACAGGATCGACGGGATCGACAGGATCGACGGGATCGACCGGATCGACCGGATCGACGGGATCGACGGGGTCAACGGGATCGACCGGGTCAACGGGATCAACTGGATCGACGGGGTCAACAGGGTCGACTGGATCGACCGGGTCAACGGGATCGACAGGATCGACGGGATCGACGGGATCGACGGGATCAACCGGCGGCAAGCCCGACGGTTCCTGCGTGAGAGGCGTTTCCTGAGTGGGCGGGGCGGACGCATCCGTTTCGGCATACGCTTGCCCTGAACAGCCGGGCAGGACGCCGCATAAAAGAGCGGTCGTCAGCAGCAAACACGCCATCGCAAACGCGACGCGCGCCAGCAGCCCGGTATTCCGTCCGTCTCTGTGTGTACCTTTAATCATAACAGGTTTCCTCCCACATTTTGTCGGGTCGGTTAAAAGGTTGATTGTCTTTACTCGGTGATTTGATCGGCTTCGATTCCGTCGGCAGCGCTGTTCTTCTGGTTCTCGTAATACTGCGCCAACTGCCAGAGGATATCCTTGGCGGCGTCCTTGAGCGATTGCTCGTCGCCGCTGATCAGCGTTTTCTCCATATCGTCAAGCGCTTTCTCGTAATCAAGAAGCTGAATATAGCATACGCCGCGATTGTAATAGCAGAACTGCGTCAGATAGCCCTGATCGATCGAGGCGGTGAAATCGTCGGCAGCTTCCTGCGCGCGTCCGAGCGAGAGCAGGCTGACGCCGCGATAATAATAGCTGCCCGTCAAATCGGGGTTGGCCTCCACGGACGACGTGAGATATCGGACGGCGTCCTCGTAGCGCTCGAGCGAGACGGCCGCCGCGCCCATGCGCTGATACAGCGCGTCAAGCGCCGCCGTATTGTCGACGGCAAGCAGCATTTCGCCGTACTTGATCGCGTTGCCGTAATCCTCGCTCGCATAAGCGCAGGTGACCATTTGCTCGAGGCAAAGGCTCTCGGTATAGCCGAATTGAATAGCGCGCGCATAATCGGCGACGGCGTCGCCGTATCGGGTCAGCTGCATTTTGCAGGCGGCGCGAAGGAAATATGCCGTCGCGGCGAGCGCGTCGGGCGCAATCTCGGCGGGCGCTTGTTCGGCGACGCCGTCCGCGCTATCCTCTTCGGTCTCTTGATATTTCACGAGGTATTCGTCAAATCCCTGAAGCGCTTCTTCGTAATCGCCCGCAAGGAAGAGGCAGCGCAGCGAGTTCAGGCGGTGGCTGTCGTCGTCGGGCAAACCGGCGCGCAGCAACTCATAACAGAGCGACGCGTCCTTATACTGCCCGAGCGTTTCATACACCTGCGCGAGCGTGGAGCGAATGGTATTGTCCGAAGGCGAAATCACGAGGTACGCCTGCAAATCATGCGCGGCTGCGGCGTACTCCTTTTGCTCCAGCGAGATCTGCGCGCGCAACAGCAGCGCCTGCGCCGATTGAGGATCAAAGGCAAGCGCCCGGGCCAGCACGGGAAGCGCCGACGCGTACTCCCGCATGAGCACATACAGCGAGGCGCGCTTAAGCATCAGATCGGCCATCTGCACGGCGTCGTTCGGATCAGCCAGCTTTTCGCAGTCGTCCAGATGCGAAAGCGCCGCGTCGTACTCGCCTTTGCCGATGGCGATGGTGGCGAGCTCGTAATACTCGTCATAGGTCTTCGGGTCCTCAATCTGACCCTGTAAAAGCGAATAGATCCGCGAAAGCGGGTCGTCCTCCGCGAACGCCCGAACGATTCTGGGGAGCAGATCGCCCTGTGAATTGACGACGGAATACACCATCACGAGCGCAAGAATCGCGGCGATCGTTCTCAACAGGAGCCTTTTTTTACCCTTGTTTTCCGTGTTCACAGCAGCCTCCTATAAACATACCATAGTCTGTTTTGGTTTTCCTCTCGATGCGATATAGAATCGAGTATGTTTTCCTTGAGAATCCCTTGCGTTGAGCGTGTGCTAGGCTGATAATGATAGAATCCAGTATGTTTTCTTCGAGATCACGCGTGTTTTGCCCGAAAATGCCCTGTTTTTGATACACAAACAAAAAAGCGTTCTCCCTTGCCGCTTACAGTATAACATATCCTGCCTGATTTGTCACCAAAAAATTCGCATTTTTTCATTATATTGGTTACGGATGCCATTCTCGCGTCAGCGCTCTGTCAGGCGCGTTAACGGCTCGGCAAAGCGCCGCGCAGGAGATAAGTCGTATCATGCCTGTTCAATGTGTTTCCTTACTCTCTGTGCTCAAACTGTCAAGCTGCGTTTAGCATACCTCTCGATCAACCGGCGACCTCCGCGCGCAGTGGGAACGGGACGCAATAGCAATCAAAGAACGGCGGAGGAATACGCGTACTGCGAGTACAACATAATCCCTCTGCCGTTCCGAAAATACTGTCGCGAGAGGCGGTTTTCCAAGTAAAGGCGTATCAACATCGTGCGCCGCTATCATCTGTTTCTAAACCTGCGGTTACGGTATTCGCTCATGCCGAGACGCCGCACGGGTGTTTTGCGCTGCTGTACGCGCCGAAGCGCTGTTGTACGGAAGCGCTGACGCCGGACGCCGCCCGGGCGTGCTCTGCGCAGCATTTACGCGCCGAAACGCTACTACACATACCGAGATGCTACTGCATACACAAAAGCGCTACTGTACGGAAGCACTGACGCCGATCCCGATCACTTCGTTTTGCGGGCGTTCGCTGCTCTCGCCGACATACTTGGCGGTCTTGTTGACCAGATTGCCCATGAAGATGATGCTCGCCGTTTGTCCGCCGTCAAGATTAAGCGCGATATCGCAGCCGAGCGACTCCATCTTCTCGGCAAGCCAGACGCAGGATTCGCCCGTGCTGTCCCCCGTTCGGCTCTCGCACAGCACGACGATATAGTGGCCTTTCTCGACCATTCCCAGCGCGATGCGCGGGTTGTCAACCTCGCCGTAAAGCGACGCGCGCGGCGAAATCTCGCCGTTTTCCACCAGAATCGGGCCGAATGAATACGTATCGACCGCGCCTCCGGCCAGGGCGTCCTTGGCGGTTATCCCGCCATTTTCAAAGAGCCGCATATCGCCGTCCGCGTATGTCGCGAGGACGTCGAGCGGCGGGAACACCGTCGATCCCGCGTTGCGCGGCACATCAAACAGCTCCTCGCCGCCGCGCAGGACAAGCCCGATGGGATACCGATAGCTGACTTCCTTGCTCCGTCCGACGCGATAGAAAAAGTTATCGCCGTTGATAGCGAACACCAGATGATGCTGTTTCGCCATCTTGGTCGGGATGGTGGCGACGTTGGGATTCTTATATTTGTCCGCATTGAACGGATACGCGCGGAAGATTTCGCCGTCACGGGCAAAAATCTCCGCTTCATACCAGCGAAGCGGCTTTTTTTCGTCGTAAAACCGCTTGATCTCAACGCGCAGCGAGGACGCGGCGTACAGCCACAGCCCTTCGTCCGCGTCGGACAATACAAATTCTTCCTCGCCCGGCGCAAGGAAACCATCCTCGGCAAGCCCCTCAAAGCGCGGATTGATTCCCTCGGACGCCGCTTTGGGCGCGGCGGAAAGGACGGGCTCGCGCGGAATATCGGTCGCCTCGGGCGTGATTGGATCGTCCGTCGCCGGCTGATCCTCGATCGGCTCGTCCGCCGTCGCCGTCGGCTCGGCGGTCGGTTCGGGCGCCGATACGACGGAGTCCGTCAGCGCCGCGAGCCGGAAGGGATCGCTCATCGTCCCGCTCCCGCCCGTGATTTCTACCCGCGACATATCGATATACGCCATCGGGCGAACGCCCAGATCCTTCGCGGTGACGGCAATGCGCCCCGTCGCGCCCTCGTCCATGACGCGGCGCTGTTGATCGGGATTATCGGTCGAACGCGTGCGCGACCACCACCGGCTGTACTTATGACCCTTGGAATAGATATATAAGCCCTGCGACTTGGCGTATTCCGTGCTTTCGCACAGGCGGCTCTTCTTATTGCCGAAACCGATTGATTCGTCGTTGTAATCGTCGCCCGATACCAGCGTGACCAGCGCGCCGTCCTCGGTGCGGCTGACAAGCGCCGCCTGCTCATCCTGATCAAAGGCCTTGTCCTTGAACTCGCCGTTCAAGAAGGCGTACATATCGCTCTTTTCCCAGCCCTTGTACGTCTTGATCTCGCCGTGCAGCTTGCGCACATCCAGAATGTATTCGGTCAGCAGGAACGCCGCGCCGTCCTCCGTTTTCATGACGCGCCAGAGGATCGGCTGAACGCCGCCGTCCGCGTCCGTGGGATACGATCCGAACGTGACGTACTGATATCCCGTTTGTTTGCCGTAACCGTTCAGCTCCGCCGAAAACGCGGCCTGCGCCGACATCAGCAGCGCCGCCGCGAGCAGAAGACAGACAAAGCACTTTTTCATCCGGATACCTCGCTTGTTTATTTCTGTTTCATTATAACAAATACGGAGAGGACAAGCAAGGCGCGGACTGTAACAAATCGCGCGCCGTCTTTAGTCTCCCCCGCCCCTGACTTCGTCCTCGTCCTCGCCCTCCAGCTCGTCCACCTGATCCTTGAGATAACGGATGACCGTCCGCATGTCGTTCTTATCCAGCCCGGGACGCGGCGAGAGACTCTCGCACAGCAAATAATCCATCGATACCGACAGCGCGTTGGCGATATTAACAAGCGTTTCCAAACTCGGGATACGGATTCCGCGCTCGATATTCCCGTAAAAAGACAGGGATATACCGATCGCCGCCGATATTTCCTCCTGCGTCTTGTGCTGCGCTTTTCGCTTGGCCTTGATGCGCCTGCCCAACGCCTTGTAGTTCATCACGCGTTCACCTCCGTCCGTTTCGACAAGATTATACAGGATTCGACAACAAATGTAAAGCGAACGCCGACCGACCGCGCGTAAAATTCCTCCGAAAAAATTACAGAATAAGGTTGACATACCGGGAGGAATCGGTTATACTCGATCACGAAGTTTGAAGGAAAGGAGACCGCGCGATGAAAATGACCAATGTTCGTTTCGCCTTAATCCGCGTTGCGGGAAGCAATGCGTCGCTGTCGTGCGGTCGTCCTTTGACTGCCTGAATCATTCGGGGCTGCAAAGGGTTGTGATCGCGTGAACATGCGGTAACAGCCCTTTTCTTTTGCTTATCGAGAGGAGTGATACCTTATGCACAGTCGCAGAATGCGTCTCATGGGCAGGCTGATCGCGGCCAACAAATGGCTGTTCCTGATCGCCTTTGTCTGCACGCTGGTGACCATCGTGATCGATTTCATCACGCCGATCCTGCTGGCCGAGACGCTGGACTACTATCTGACCGACGGCCCCTCGCGCATGCCGCAGTTCTTCAATGACTGGGTGAACGCCATCGGCGGACGCGAGTATATGGCGCGCAATCTGTGGATCATGGGCGCGCTGCTGATCGTGCTGAACCTCGTCAACGGCGTGTTCAGCTACGGCAAAGGCCGCTCGCAGGCGGTGGCGGGCGAGAATGTCTCGCTGTCGCTGCGCGAAAAGCTGTACAGCCACATCCAAAGGCTGCCGTTCTCCTATCACGTCAAGGCGGAGACGGGCGATCTGATCCAGCGCTGCACATCGGACGTTGAAACGGTGCGCCGCTTCCTCGCCATGCAGCTTTTGTCCGTCGTCAGCGCCGTGGTCTCCATCGCCATCGCGTTGTTCTACATGCTGTCCGAGAACGTGACGCTGGCGCTCATCAGCATGGTAATGGTGCCCGGACTGTTCCTGTTCGCCTTCCTGTTCTTCAAGCTGGTTATCAAAAACTTCCGTATATCGGACGAAGCGGAAGGCAAAATGAGCGCCGTGCTTCAGGAAAACCTGACCGGCGTGCGCGTCGTGCGCGCGTTCGGCAGGCAGGAGTACGAGGTGGAGAAGTTTGATGCCGCCTCCGCCGGCCTGCGCGTCAAAAACTTCAAGCTCTCCAAGCTGCTCGCCACCTACTGGGCGACCAGCGACGCCATGAGCATGACGCAGTCGCTCATCACGCTTGTGATCTGCATATTCTTCGTCATACGCGGCGAGATCACGCTGGGCACGATGATCGTGTTCACGTCCTATGTATGGAAGCTGCTCTGGCCGATCCGCCAGCTCGGGCGCATCCTGTCCGACGCCGGCAAAAGTCTGGTCTCCCTCGAGCGCATTGACGAAATCCTCTGCACGCCCGAGGAACCCGCCGAGCCCGATGCCGTGAAACCGCCGCTTGACGGCGATATCGTGTTCGATCACGTCACGTTCGGCTATGAGAAAGGCAGAGAGGTGCTCCGCGATCTCTCCTTTACCGTCAAGGCGGGGCAGACCGTCGCCATTCTGGGCGCGACGGGCAGCGGCAAATCGAGCATCGTTCACCTGATCCAGCGCCTGTTCGAGCCGCGCGAGGGCAAGATCACCATCGGCGGCGTCGATATCAAGAAGATCGACCGCTACTACCTGCGCAGCCGCGTGGGACTGGTGCTTCAGGAGCCGTTCCTCTACTCGAAATCCATCCGCGAAAACATCGGCATCGCCGTGCGCGGCGCGACAGACGAGGCCATCGACCGCGCGGTGTCCGACGCCGAGGCGAAAAGCTTCATCATCGAAAGCGAGAACGGCTTTGATACGGTGGTTGGCGAGCGCGGCGTGACGCTCTCGGGCGGTCAGAAGCAGCGCGTCGCCATCGCGCGCACGCTGATGAAGGACAACGACGTATTGATCTTTGACGATTCGCTCTCCGCCGTCGATACCGAAACCGACGCGCGCATCCGAGAGGCGCTCAAAAAGCGCGGCGGTCACGAGACGACCATCATCATCAGCCACCGCATCGTCACGCTGTCCGCCGCCGACCAGATCATCGTGCTCGAGGACGGTCGCGTGAGCGAAACGGGCACGCATGACGAACTGATCCATTCGGGCGGGCTGTACAGCCGCATCTTCCATATCCAGACCGAGCTGGAAGACGAATATAAGGAAGAATCAGCCTAACGTCGTCCGCTCCCGATCAGCCGGCGCGCCGCTCTCCCCTTTCCCGCAATCCGACAACCTAAAGAGGTGATTTCCGATGCAGGGTACCGACGAACAGGATTATACCAAAAAATTCAGCCTGTCGCTGTGGAAAAAGATACTGAAATACGCGACGGAATACTATGGGGATCTCATCAAGCTCTGCGTGGTCATGGCGATCACGGCGATCTGCGACGTGGTTTTCCCCCTGCTGACCGCTTACGCCATCGACCATTACATCGCCAACGGCACGACGGTCGGGCTGCCCGGCTTTATCGCGCTGTACGCGGGACTGACGCTTCTGCAGGTAGCCGCCATCTACTATTTCCTGTACCTGGGCGGCAAGGTCGAGGTCGGCGTGTGCTATACCATCCGCAGCCGCGCCTTCCGCAAATTGCAGGAGCTGCCGTTCTCGTATTACGACAGGATGCCGGTGGGCTATCTGATGAGCCGCATGACCACCGACACGCAGCGCCTCGCCGACACCATCGGCTGGTCGCTGCTCGATTTGTGCTGGGGCTCGGTGATGATCGTCGCCGCCATGATCGCCATGTTCTTCAAGAATTGGCAGCTCACGCTGGTCGTGCTGCTCGTCGTCCCGCCGCTCGCCGTGCTGTCATGGTGGTTCCAGCAAAGGATTCTGCACAGCTACCGCGCCGTGCGCAAGACCAACAGCAAAATCACCGGCGCGTTCAACGAGGGCATCATGGGCGCCAAGACGACCAAGACGCTGGTGCGCGAGGAAATGAACATGGAGGAGTTCACCGTGCTGACGCACGACATGAAGAAATCCTCCGTCCGCGCCGCCACGCTGTCGGCGGTCTATCTGCCCGTCGTCGTATCGCTTGGCTCGATCGCCACGGCGTACGCGCTCTGGCGCGGCGGCAATCTGGTGCTGATCGGCGGCATGACGCTGGGCACGCTGCAGGTGTTCGTCAACTACACCATTCAGTTCTTCCAGCCTATCCGCGATATCGCGCACACCTTCTCCGAGATGCAGTCGGCGCAGGCGGCCGCCGAGCGCGTGATGACGCTGCTCGAAACGGCGCCCGACATCGTGGACACGCCGGAGGTCGAACAGGAATTCGGCGACAACTTCCATCCCAAGACCGAGAACTGGCCCGTCCTTAACGGCGATATCGAGTTTGATCACGTCGATTTCAAGTACAAGGAAGGCGAGCAGGTGCTGTCCGATTTCAACCTGCGCGTCAAGGCGGGCGAAACCATCGCGCTGGTCGGACCGACGGGCGCGGGCAAGTCCACCGTCGTCAACCTCATCTGCCGCTTCTACGAGCCGACGGCGGGCGAAATCCGCATCGACGGCGTCGATTACCGCAAGCGCAGTCAGCTCTGGCTGCAAAGCAACCTCGGCTACGTCCTGCAGGAGCCGCGCCTGTTCTCCGGCACCATCGCCGACAACATCCGCTACGGCAAGCTCGACGCGACGGACGAGGAAATCCGCGCCGCCGCCAAGATGGTGAACGCCGAGGGCTTCATCATGAAGCTCGAGAAGCAGTACGATACCGAGGTCGGCGAGGGCGGCAGCCGCCTGTCGACGGGCGAGAAGCAGCTTATTTCCTTTGCCCGCGCCATTCTGGCCGATCCGCGCATCTTCGTGCTGGACGAGGCGACCTCCTCGGTCGACACGCACACCGAGCAAATGATCCAGCACGCCATCCAGACGGTCCTGACCGGGCGCACCAGCTTCATCATCGCGCACCGCCTCTCCACCATCCGTACGGCGGACAGGATTCTCGTCATCGACGACGGCCGGATCGTCGAAATGGGCTCGCACAAGGAGCTGCTTCGTCAGCGCGGCGCGTACTACAATCTCTACACCAACCAGTTCCTCGAGGAACAATCGCAGGAATTGCTCTCGGGCAAGCCTGCGTAAGCTTGTCCGATCATCCCGCCCGACCATTGCGCGCGGATTACAAAAACGCTCCGGGGCTTTGCCCCGAGGCGTTTTGCTATTCCATGCCGACCGCGCCGCCAGACGCCGGACTATCGCATTTGTCTCGCCTTATCCACGCAGGCGGCGACGGCGTCCATGACGACGCCTCTGAACGCGTTTTTCTCCAGACTGCGCACCGCCTCGATGGTCGTCCCGCCAGGCGTGCAGACCTCGCCGCGCAGGACAGCCGGATGCTTGCCGCTCTCGAGCGCCAATTTCGCGCTGCCCAGCACGGCCTGCTCGGCGATCCTCAACGCCATGTCGCGCGGCATGCCGTACAGCACGCCGGCGTCGGCAAGCGCCTCGATGAACATAAAGACATACGCGGGCGCGCTGCCGCTCACGCCGATCACGGCGTCGATGAGTTTTTCGGGCATTTCTTCGATCATGCCCATCGGGGAAAGCAACGCCTTGAGCGCGTCGATTTCATCGCGGGTCACATTCCTGCCCGCGCACAGCGCCACCATGCCTTCCCCCACCGTGGCCGGCGTGTTCGGCATCAGCCTGACGACGCGCGCCGCGCCCGAGAGACGCGTTTCCAGCGTGTCCAGCGCAAAGCCGGGCGCCACGCTGACCACCACAGCGTTCTTTTTGAGATACGGCTTGATCTCATCGATCACATGCCCGTAATCGTAGGGTTTGATGGAAAGAACGACATAATCGCCCGCCGCCGCTTCCCGGTTGTCGCTTACCGCGCGCGCGCCAAGCGGCTCCGCGAGCGAGCGCGCTTTCTCGATATCTCTGTCCGCCACGACGACATCCCGCGCGTCGATCCGTCCCGCCCGTATCACGCCGCGCAGAATAGCTCCGCCGATATTTCCCCCGCCGATAATCCCCAATACCATGATGATCCCTCCCGTCAACCGTATCCGTCTCTATCAGGAGTATTCATTGACGCGTCGGCGCGCGTATCGCGTCAGGCGTCAAGAATCCTTTGGATTCGCAAACAGTATACCATAATTCACCTGCCAACGCCATGCCCGCCCGCAAATTGCGTCTCACGGCGCTCGTTACGACCGATGACGCAAATCGGAGGCATCAAAGCAAGTCGTCGTCTTCAGGCAACCGTCAACAACAAGAAAACGCCCGCATAACGGACGTTTTCTTTGGTCTGGGTGGAGAGATTTGAACTCTCGGCCTCTTGAACCCCATTCAAGCACGCTACCAAGCTGCGCTACACCCAGTTGCGATCGACGCGAGTGTTATTGTACGTCACAACGCGGCGTTTGTCAATGCGAAACCGCAAATTTTCTCGCCATAATTTATAGGCGTATATACGCAAGCCAGATCGTCTTCCCGCAAAACCGCTGATTGCCGCGCAGTACCATATGCATCAAGCTCGCGGGCAGACCTTTTCTCTTCGCGCGAACCGCTGATCGCCGCGCAGCACCGTGTTATCCATCACTCAATTTCATTGATCACCATCGCCGGTTTGATCATTTTTCCGTAAAATACCTCAAAATCATACGAAATTGCGAGAATAATCACGAAATCGTGCGATCATGCATAAATACTGACCATCTTTGACCATTATTTGTCTTTGACCTTCTTTGACCTATCGAGTATACTGTTCGCGTCGGAAGGGAAACATAAGCGACGGCTTCCGACGCCGAATCAACAACAAACAATCATGAAAGGGGTTTTCACGATGTATACGATGATTCCTTACCGCACGCGCCGCGACCTGAACGCCGGCCGTACCCGCGACCTGTTTGACGACCGCTTTTTCCGCTCCTTCTTCGACATGAACGATTGGATGGGCAGCGCGGGATTCCGCGTTGATATCCATGACAACGACGATCATTATCTCCTGGAGGCCGAGCTGCCGGGCGTCAGCGAGGATCAGATCAATCTGACCATCGACGACGACACGCTCACCGTATCCGCCGATATGCAGTCCGAAAAGAAAGATGAGAAGGCGTACTACTGCGAGCGCCGCGCCGGGCACGTCTCCCGCTCCTTCAATCTCGAGGGAATCAGGCAGGAAGACATCAGCGCCGAGTACCGCAACGGCATCCTCTCCGTGAAGCTGCCCAAGGACGCGCCCGCCAAGAAGGTTGAGCGCCGCATCCCGATCACGTCGGGCGAGAAAACAAACTGACCGCAGTCAAACGCGGACGGAAAAAGGAAAAGCATTCTCTCCCCTTCCCGTCCGCGTCCGTCCACTCAATGCAGGATCATCCAGATGACAGCGCCGCCGCGTCCCGAACGGACACGGCGGCGTTTGGCTTTATTCGACGGTATCCTGCACGCTTTCCACCGTGATTCTGATGATTTCATCCATGATATCGGCGCTTAACATCCCCGGAATATACCCGTAAACATTGCCGTTCGCGTCGATCATGAAGGTCGTCGGGAACGCCGATATCCCGTATATACCGAACAGCTCGCCCGCCTCGTCCATCAGCACGGGATACGTGACGCCGTACTGCTCGAGGAATTGGGCAATCTGATCCGCCGATACGTCCTGCGCGCCGCCGTATCGGTCGCTCGCCGGATTGGCGACGGCGATCACGACGATATCGCCGGCGTTTTCCCCATGCTTTTCGTACAGCGCCTGAATATCGGGGATTTCCATTTTGCAGGGACCGCACCACGTCGCGAAGAAATTCATGAAGATCGTCTTGCCGCGATACTGCTCCATCGTATGCGTTTCGCCGTTCTGATCGATCAGCGTAAAATCAGGCGCGGGAATGATTTCCCGTTCGCTCTCCTCGGCGTGCGCCGACGGAATCGCCGCCAGCGACGAAAAGAATGAGTTGACCCCCGAATACCAGCCCGTCACAAGCATCACGCCCATGACGACCATGATCGCGCCGCCGATTTTGACGGTATACCTGACGATGTTCGTATGCTTTTTGAACAGCGCCAGCGCCTTCCCTGCGAACAAACCGACGATTAAGAACGGAATGACGAACCCGACCGTGTACAGACCGATCATCAGATATCCCTCCCCTGACGTTGATGAAGCGCTCGCCATCAGCAGCACGCTGGTCAGCGTCGGCCCGACGCACGGCGTCCACGCGAAGCTGAACGTAAAGCCCATGAGCAGCGCGGTAATGGGATTCATCGCCATTTTGTCGAGCCGGAACGGCAGGCGGCGCTCCTTCGTCAGCCCGCCGATCATGCCGAACACGCCGAGCTGATACAGCCCGAACAGAATGACGATCACACCGCAGATGCGGGCGAACCAGACGTCCCATTGCGCGAAGAACCTGCCCGCCGCCGTGAACCCCAGCCCGAGCGCGAAAAACGCGAAGCCGACGCCGAGCGCGAAAAAGCAGGTATTGAGAAACACCCTTCCTCGCGGCGCGCCATCGATCGCCGCGCCGCCCGCGCTGCCGGCAAGATAGCCGATGTAGAGCGGCAAAAGCGGCAGCACGCAGGGCGAAAAAAAGCTGAGCAGCCCCTGCGCGAACACCGTGATCGCCGACACGCCGACCTGTAAATCAAACCCCATACGTCACCTCCGCGCCTTGATATCCGTAATATACCCGATGATCCGCCGGTGAAACGTCTCGACGCCGTTATCGTACAGGACGGCGCGCTTTTCGTCAAGCCAAAGGAAAAATCTCCTTGTCAACGCAGGCGCGGCATGGTAGAATACTGGCGATGAAGCAGATACGGAAGGAGCGTTGGATATGAGCAAATACACAATCGGCGTCGATTACGGCACCCTGTCGGGCAGGGCGGTGCTCGTGCGCACGGAGGACGGCGTCGAGGTCGCCTCCGCCGTGCTGGAATACCCGCACGCCGTGATGGACAGGGAGCTTCCCACCGGCGAAAAGCTCGGCGCGGACTGGGCGCTGCAGCACCCGCAGGACTATATCGACGTATTGGCGTCGACCATTCCCGAAATCATGGCGAAATCGGGCGTCGACAAGAACGACGTGATCGGCATCGGCACCGATTTCACCGCCTGCACGGTGTTCCCCGTCGCGCAGGACGGCACGCCGCTTTGCTTTATGGACGAGTTCAAGCGCAATCCGCACGCGTATGTGAAATTATGGAAGCATCACGCCGCGCAGGATAAGGCGAACCGGCTGAACGACGTCGCGCGCGAGCGCGGCGAAACATGGCTGGACAACTACGGCGGCAAGATTTCCTCCGAATGGGCGATCCCCAAGATCTGGCAGGTGCTGGACGAAGCGCCCGAGGTCTACGCGAAAACCGCGCATTGGGTCGAAGCGGCGGACTGGATCGTATTCGCGCTGACGGGCAATCTCACGCGCAATTCCTGCTGCGCGGGCTACAAGGCGATGTATCACAAGCGCGACGGGTATCCGTCCGAGGACTTTTTCGCCGCGCTGGACGAAAGGCTGCGCCATGTCATCCGGGATAAGTTCTCCATTCCCGTTACGCCGCTGGGCGAAAAAGCGGGCGGACTGACCAAGGAAATGGCGGACAGGCTCGGTCTGCTCCCCGGCACGGCGGTCTCGATCGGCAACGTCGACGCGCATGTCTGCGTGCCCGCCGTGGGCATTGACGAGCCGGGACAGATGCTCGCGATCATGGGCACTTCCACCTGTCATATGATGATGGGCACGCAGGAAAAACAGGTGCCCGGCATGTGCGGCGTGGTCGAGGACGGCATTCTTCCCGGCTTCCTCGGTTACGAGGCGGGGCAAAGCTGCGTGGGCGATCATTTCGCGTGGCTGGTCGATCATCTCTGCCCCGCCGCGTACTTCGCCGAGGCGGAGAAGCGGGGTGTCGGCATCCATGAATACCTGACAAGCCTTGCCGAACGGCTCAAGCCCGGCGAAAGCGGGCTGCTCGCGCTCGACTGGTGGAACGGCAATCGCTCGGTGCTGGTCGACGTCGATCTGACGGGCATGATGCTCGGCATGACGCTGCAAACCACCTGCGAAGAGGTCTACCGCGCGCTGATTGAAGCGACGGCGTTCGGGACGCGCATGATCGTCGAGAATTACCGCAGAAACGGCATCGCGGTCGAAAAATTCTTTGCCTCGGGCGGCATCAGCCGCAAGAACGCCATGATGATGCAGATCTACGCCGACGTGCTGAACATGCCGATCTACATCGCCGGCACGGCGCAGGGGCCGGCGCTGGGCAGCGCCATTTTCGGCGCAGTCGCCGCGGGCGGGGAAGCGGGCGGCTATGACGACGTGTTCGCCGCCGCGCGCGCCATGGGCAAGGTGGACAACGTCGTGTATCGGCCCGATCCCGAGAACGCGGGGATTTACGACCGGCTGTTCGCCGAGTATGAAAAACTGCACGATTACTTCGGGCGCGGCGAAAACGACGTGATGAAGCGCCTCAAGGCTGTCAAAAACGACGTGAAATGAGGAGAAAACCATGCTGAAGGAACTCAAGCGCGCCGTATACGAGGCGAATATGCTGCTGCCCGCGCATCATCTGGTGACATTCACATGGGGCAACGTATCGGGCGTCGACCGCGACGCAGGCGCGTTCGTCATCAAGCCCTCGGGCGTGCCCTACGATCAGCTGACGCCCGAGGACATGGTGGTCATCGATCTCGCGGGCGTGAAAATCGAGGGGAAAATGAACCCCTCCTCCGACACGCCGACGCACGCCGAATTGTACCGCAGCTTCCCCTCGATCGGCGGCGTGGTGCACACGCACTCGCGCTGGGCGACGATCTGGGCGCAGGCGGGGCGCGATATCCCCGCCTACGGCACGACGCACGCCGATTACTTCTCGGGCGATATCCCCTGCGCGCGCGTGCTGACGAACGACGAGGTCGAAGGCGCGTATGAGCTTAACACCGGCGTCGTCATCGCCGAGCATTTCAGACAACACGGCATTCATCCCGATTACGTCCCCGCCGTGCTCGTCTGCTCGCACGGGCCGTTTGCGTGGGGCAAGGACGCTTACGAGGCGGTGCATAACGCCGTCGTGCTCGAGGAGGTCGCCATGATGGCGTTCCACACCGAATTGATCGCGCGGAATGCCCCGCGCGAGCCGATGAAGCGCTATATTCTGGACAAGCACTTCACCCGCAAGCACGGCCCGAACGCGTATTACGGACAGAAATAACCCCAAGGCAATCAAAACCCCCGAATCGGCAAAACGCTGTGTTGGCGACCGATACGGGGGTTCTTTCTATTGAATTATCTGTCGCCGAACAAATCGCGTTCGACGGCGCGCAGCCTCTCGCGCGCCTTCGTCTGTTTGTCCCGCGCCTGTTGCAGACATACGCGCAGCTCTTCCGCGATCTCGCGTCGTTTTGACTTTCCCGCGCGATCGATCGCGCGGAGCTGCAGCTTCAAGCGATTGGCGGCGTCCCGATACTCCGCCCGCGCCGAATGATCATGAAGGAATCATCTCTTTCACGTATTCTGCCGCCGGATCGTTCCAACGCGCGCCGCATGCTTTCCCGCCGTATACCACGGCAGTCTCCACAGCACAATGTATCTCGCATCAGGGCGTTCTGTCAATAAAAACGGAGAGAGATTCCTCCCTCTCCGCAGATACCGGCCGCACGCTTACTTGAAGTAGCGGTTCAACAACCCCTCGAACGCCTTGCCGTGACGGGCTTCGTCCTTGCACATTTCGTGGACGGTGTCGTGGATGGCGTCGTAGCCGAGCTGCTTGGCGAGGACAGCGATTTCCTTCTTGCCGGCGGTCGCGCCGAACTCGGCGTCCACACGGACGGTCAGGTTCTCCTTGGTGCTGGCGGAGACGCACTCGCCGAGCAATTCGGCGAACTTGGCGGCGTGCTCGGCTTCTTCCCAAGCGGCTTTTTCGTAATACATGCCAATCTCGGGATACCCCTCGCGGTGCGCGGCGCGCGCCATGGCCAGATACATGCCGACCTCGGTGCACTCGCCGTTGAAATTCATGCGCAGCCCTTCGACGATGCGCGGATCGACGTCCTTGGCGACGCCGACGCGATGCTCGTCCGCCCACTCGCGGCCCTCGTCCATTTTTTCAAACTTGCTCGCGGGCGCTTTGCAAACCGGGCACTTCTCCGGCGGCTGATCGCCTTCGTGTACATAACCGCAAATCTTGCAAACCCATTTCATCGCCGTGTCCTCCTTTTTATCGCATGACGGTTTTCCCGTCGCTCGTTGCTCTCGGAGTATACACCGCTTTTTATCGTTTGAAACACAGCGACTGAAAAATCAGCGATACGCGTCCACCAGATCGGCAAATTTTTGCAAAAAAGCGCTCTCGCCGAAGGTATTGATCTTGAGGAAAACCGCCTGACTGCCGCCGGCGGTGATGGCGCACACGTCCAAATCGTCGCCCTTGCCGAACACCGTTACGGTCAGGCTCAACCGGTTGCCGCCCATATAGCTGTAACGCTCGAATACGCGCGTTGCGCAGCGCACGCCGTCGCGCTCAAAGCGGCAGCCGCCCTCGCGCGATGAGGAAATGCTTCCCCTGGCGATTCCGTTTTCGATATAGGCGAGGAAATCGTCGAAATCCGCCATAACGCGCTTCTCATACTGTGCCGTGACAATCACCGTCCGATCATTTTTTCGCCGAGCGCCGCTCTGCCCATGTCCGCCTGATCACAGACGCTGCGGTGCAGAACGGGCAGGGCTTGCAGCTCCGCCAGCGCCGGCGGGCACGGCCGTCCCGTCAGGCAGGAGAGCGCGTCCGCCGCCATAAAGGGATCGCCCGTTTCGGCGCCCAGCGCGCGCGCCACGTCGGGCGCGAACTTAAAGGGGCTGGCCGTGGCGGCGATCAACAGAGGACGCGCGTCGCCCGTCTCGCGCCGATAATCCTCGGCGACGGCGGCGGCGACGGCGGTGTGCGGGTCAAGGAGGTAATTCTCCCTGTCAAACGTTTCGCGAATCGTGTCCGCCGTCCGTTCGTCGTCGGCGTAGCCGCCGTAAAACACGCTTTGCAGCCGTTCGCGGCGATCCTGTCCGATATCGTAGCGTCCCGATGTTTTCAGCCCGTCCATCCATTCGTTCAGCGTCGGCGCGCCGCCGGCGATCTCGTACAGGAAGCGTTCGAGATTGCTGGCAATCAGGATATCCATCGAGGGCGAGAGCGTTCTATGGAAGTCGCGGTTGCGGTCGTACACGCCCGTGCGGATAAAATCGGTCAGCACATGATTGCGGTTGCTGGCACAGATCAGTTTCCTGATCGGCGCGCCCATGCGCCGCGCGTACCACGCCGCGAGGATGTTGCCGAAATTGCCCGTCGGCACGGCGACGGCGATCCCCGTTTCGGCGTTCGCCGCGCCGCACAAAAGCATGTGCGCGCAGGCGTACAGATAGTACGCCACCTGCGGCGCAAGCCTGCCCAGATTAATGCTGTTGGCGGACGAAAGCACGCGTCCCGACGCGTTCATTTGATCGTTGAACGCCTTGTCGCCGAACAGCCTTTTCACGCCCGTCTGCGCGTCGTCGAAATTGCCGCGAACGGCAAACACGCGCACGTTGCGCCCGGGCGACGTTTTCATCTGCATTTCCTGCAGGACGCCCACGCCGTGCTCGGGATAGAACACCGTCACGCTCGTGCCGGGCGCGTCCCGGAACGCCTCGAGCGCCGCCTTGCCCGTATCGCCGCTCGTCGCCGTCAGGATGGCGATCTCGCGCGTTTCGCCGCGCTTCCTCGCCGCCGCCGCCATCAGATGGGGCAGCATTTGCAGCGCCATGTCCTTGAAGGCCAGCGTCGGGCCGTGATACAGTTCGAGCACCTGCCTGTCGCCGGCAAGCGGAACGAGCGGGACGACGCGCCGGTCGTCAAACCCGGCGTATGCGGCGCGCGCCATCGGTAGCAATTCGTCGTACGAATATCCGTCCAACAGGAGCGCCAGCGTCTCGGCGACGCATTCGGGATAGCTGCCCCGCGCGAGCGCGAGCAGCCGTTCGCTTGATAAAACCGGCAGCGAAAGAGGCACGTACAGCCCGCCGTCGGGCGCGATTCCGCGCAGGATCGCCTCGGGCGCGGACACGACGCCGCCCCCGCGTGTGCTGATATAGGACATAACGGCTCCTTATCGGATGCGCCGCGCGGTCAGCCGCGCTCCGCGCTACATTTCAACGAAGTACTGTCGGACAAAATCAGGCGCGACGCTGTCGTCCACGCTGACGCTGAGCACAAATTCAACGTTATGGCGCTGCCCGAGCTCGGCAAGCCGCCGGAAAAACACTTCGGTATTCGCAATATCCGTTTTGACGAGCTTCATGAACGCGTCGACAAAAACCACGCTGATGTCATAGTTCTGGGCAAGCAGTCCGCACAGGAAGCCGAAGAACATTTCGGGGCTGTCGGAACCGTACTCGCTGGCGTCGATGAAGCGGACCTCGTGGCGCAGATCGAACATATAGCGGGTGTCGTCGTCGATGAAGATGACGCTGCCCTTGAATGTTTTGAGCGCCTCGTTTGCCATGTCGAGAATTCGCTTGGTCTTGCCGGAGCCCTTCTTGCCGTGAATCACCCGTATCATGGGAACTCCCCCTTCCATCATTTCCGACGTCTGTAAGACGATTATACCGCATTTCTCCGTTTCTGGCAAGGAACGGCGCGTTCAAACCCGCAGATTCTTTTCCTCGTTTTGCCGAATATTTTCCAGCAGCGCGTCAAACGTCATCTCGCCCATCTCGCGGTCGAGGCCGGCCGGCCTTTCGTCGCGGCGGCAGACGGCGCGGTAGAGGCATCTGTCGCAGGCGGAAGTATTCTTATCGTGAAGCGGCGCGGGCATGATCTCCCCTCGGCGCATCCCCTGCGCCAATACGGCGGCGCGCCTGTGCGCGTGGGCGATCAGCGCGGTCAGCTCCTCGAGCGTCGCGGCGGCGGCGGACGCCGCGAAACCGCCGTCCTTGTTGAGCATTTTCGCAAGCGTATAGGGCGGATCGTCGGTATCCATCAGCCGCACGATTCGCGCGTCCCGGATCGTCACCCCCGCGAGCCGGAGTTTTTTCGCCAACGCGTCCTCAACGTCGCTCAAGCGCTCGGGATCGTCGACCCACGGATCGTCGATGTGCATGTAGTACGCGCCGGCGGGCGCGGCGCCGGGCGTCGCGTTGAGCGCCGCCTCGAGGTACAAAAGGAGCTGCAATTGCTCGCCCCACCACACGCGCACCGGCGACAGTCTGGCCGCGCCCGATTTATAGTCGACCACGCGCAGGTACAGCCCCTCGTCGCCGGCATAGCGGTCAATGCGGTCGATCACGCCGCGCAGCAGCACGCGCGTGCCGTCGGACAGCGCCAGTTCGACGGGCGGCATCGTGTCCGGATACCCGAAGCGCACCTCGCTGCCTTCGGTGCGGAAGGCGCTTTTTTTCGCGCCGCGCGTAAACACCCACGCCACGCGCCGCACCGTCTGGCGGTATTTCTCCGATGCGGCGCGCATCCGCGCGTTGTCCTGCATCATATCGCCGATCGTTTCCTCGAAAACCGGCGCGCAGGCGGCGTCCGTCGCGGCGTCGCACTGTGCGCGCGTGATGTCGGGCCAGCCCGGGATCGTGGGCAAAAGGCGCGTGAAGCCCTCGATGGCGCTGTGATAAAAGCTGCCGGCGTCGCGCGGCGATAGTTCCCATGTTTTCTTTTCCTGCGGCCGCAGCCCGTACTGCACGAAATGCTTGAACGGACAGGCGGCGTAGCTTTCCAGACGGCTGACCGACATCACGCGCTCGAGGAACAGATTGTCCGTCACCTCGCGCGGGAGCGGCGCGGCCGCGTCGCCCGGCGCAAACGCGGCGCGCAGCGCGTCGGCGCGCGGGCGCGTTTCCTCGTCGCGGCAAAGGTATGCCCAGGCGCGCGCCCATTCGTCGTTCATTTCGTTTCGCGCGACGCGCGACGCGATGGCGTCGAGCGCCGGAAGCGGCGCGAGCGGCAGCGACAATCCCCGCGCGTCCGTCAGGCCGCCCTCCTCGCTCATCGCGGGCAAAAGACGGCGGATATGCGACAGCGCCGGGAGCGGACGCAGCGCCGCGCCGTCCTCCGACGCCTGCGCGCGCGTCAGGTACAGCGCCCGCCGCGCCGATACCGCCGTTTTATAGAAATCCAGCAGCCGGAGCGCGTCGTGCGCGTCGCGGTCAAGCCCGAGATAGATGCCCAGCGCCTCCTGCGCGTCGTTCTTTTCGTCGTCGGACAGCACCGCCGCGCCCTCCGCCGTCAAAACGCCGTCGTGCAGCCCCGTGATGAACAACACCTGCGGCGCGCGCAAGGGCAGGACGCCGAGCTGTCCGCAGGCGACCGAGCCGGCGTCCGGCGGCAGCGAGGACAATTCGCAGGCGCGAAGACCGGCTTCGAGCCACTCGGCGATCACGCGGACAGACAGCCGGACGCCGCCGTACAAAGCGTTCATCTGCGAGAAGATCGAGACGAGCGTTTTTTCAATCTGTCTTGTCTGGATCGCCTGCGCCGCCATGCCCGCGCCGTCCAGCGCATCGGCGTCGTCCAGAAGCCTTTGCGCGACGCCCGTTTCGGACAGGTATTCCTCAAGCGCCGCGAGCGCCGACGATACGTTCGGTTTGTCGGCGAGCGTTTCGCGCAGACGAAGGAGCGGCGCGATGATCCTTTCGCGCGCCCGCTCGGCTTCCCGCGCCTCGCTTTCGCCGCCGCGCGCAAAGGGCGTCAGCCATTTCCTGCCGCTTACGCCGTAGGCGTCCATATAGTTTTCAAGCCGCCACGCCTGCTCCTGCGTGATCGGCGCGTAGCCCGATTTGATCAGATCGCGCATATCGTCCGGGCGGTAGTTCGACGCCAGCGCGCGCAGGGAGGACAGCGCCATGCGCGACGCGCCGTGCTCGACGGCGGAGAGTTTGCGCGCGATATACTTGGGGATCAGGCACGCGGAAAACGCCGCCTCGATCACGCCCGCCGACGCGCGCTCGTCCGCCATGACCACCGCTATATCGTCGAAGGCGACGCCTTTTTCATGCCACAAAAGAATCTCCCGCGCGATGAACAGCGCTTCCTCGTAGGGATTGGGCGCGGCGTACAGGCGCACGGCGCCGACTTCCTTTTGATACGGCGTGATCCGTCGCGCGAAATACTCGCGTTCAAGGTGCGCGATCTCGGGCGCGGCGGGGAGCGGCGTTAAGGGCAGATACGCCACGCTCGTCTTCACGCCCGCTTCCTTCGCCGTGTCCGCCAGCCGCGCGGCGCTGTCGCGCACGGCGTTATAGATATCGCTTTTGTCGTCCATGGCGATCAGCGCGACCGCTTCGCGCGCCGCCGTCGCCATCGCCGTCTGGATGCGCGCCATCTGCCCGGTGATCACGTCGAAGCCCAGCGTGACGACGCAGGCGTCCAAAACAATCCCGCTTTCAGGCAGGCGCGAAAGCATACGGTTCAGCACGTCCTCGCCGTCGACAAATTCGTCGGCGAGCCGCGCGTCATAGGCGGCGTAAACGATCGCCAGATCGTGCCATTTATCGCGCCTTGCGCCTTCCGCCAGCGAATCGGCGTACAGCATCAGCGCCTCGGGCGAAAGCGCCGCGCGCTTGAAATCGGCGATTTGCGCGCCGACGCGCTCGATAAAGCCCTGCTTCGCGGCGGCGCTCGTAAAGAAACGCAGCTCCTTTTTACAATCGATCAGCGCGCCGGCGAGCGCCATCTGCTTGCCGTTGGCGTCGATGCGCTGCCGTCCGCCGTCGCCCGCGAGCGAGAAAACGCGATTGGTCAGGCTCGACGGCGAGAGCACGGCAATGTCGAAAAAGCCCGGCAGATCGAGCTTTTCGATCAGATCGCGCTCTGTTTTGAGCGTATGCTGTTCGGGAACGAGCACAAGCACGCGGCGGCCGTCGGCGCGCCACGCGGCGACGCGCGCGATCAGGCAGTCGTCCAGCGCGTGCGTCTGTCCGCCGATAATCTCAAGCATTCGGGCGTCTCCCCTCTCGCGCGGCGTGATCTGACGCTATTGTAACCGTTCGGCGGCGCGATTGCAAGGGCGCGGCCGCCGCGAGTTTTGAAGTGTCTGTAAACAAATTCTGTCATTCCGCGATTTGTCATTGAAATCTTTCGCGAAACGGATTATAATAGCGACACTGACGTTAAGGAGGCGCACCGATGGACAACGATATCCGCCTTGGCGACGTGGTCCGGACGCGCAAGCCTCACCCCTGCGGCGCGGATACATGGGTCGTCATCCGCACGGGCGCCGACATCAAGATCAAATGCCGCGGATGCGGCAGGATCGTCATGCTGGACAGGGAAGAATTTCTCCGCAAGCGCAAAGCCACGCTTGAGCGCGCGGAAGAGACGGCCAAGTAAAGGGAGGACGCCGATATGCAGGTCAATCAGGCTGCCGAGAACCCCATCGACAGCGAAAAGAAAACAAAGAAGAAGGAAAAACCCAAAAAAACCGTAAAGCAGGAAATTATGAGCTGGATTTGGACGTTGCTCGCGGCGCTCGTGATCGCCACGGTGATCAGAATGTTCGTGTTTGAAATGATCCGCGTCGACGGCGGCAGCATGAACAACACGCTCGCCGACGGCGAAATCGTGTTCGTGTCGAAGCTCGATTACGAGTTCGGCGACATGCAGCGCGGCGACGTGATCATCTGCCGGTATCCCGGCAGAACGGGCACGTCCGTCCATTTGGGCGCGGCGCTCTCGCTGGATTCCTACACGCTGTTCGTCAAGCGCCTGATCGCGCTGCCCGGCGACACGGTGGAGATATCCGCCGGCAAGCTGTACGTGAACGGGCTGATCGTTCAGGACCCCGAACACATGGCGTCCGTCCCGCGCGATTTTGCGCGTATGACGCTCGGCGCGGACGAGTATTTCGTCATGGGCGATAACCGCTATACCAGCCACGACAGCCGTGCGAGCGACGTAGGCCCCATCAGCCGCAACGCCATCATGGGGCACGTCAAATGCGTGCTGTTCCCGTTCAACAAAATTCGCGGCATACAATAAGCGAACGGCAGGGTTGTGAAACGCAGGAAAACGGCCGTCGGGCAAATCGCCCGGCGGCCTTTGTTGACTTTGATCAAACGCCCGCGCGCCTGCATTTTTGGCGCGCCGCGCCGTCATTCTATGAACGGGTTTATTCCGCTGTGATCAGCGAAACCGCCGTTTCCCACGCCTTCTTGAGCTGCGGGTCGGTCATGTCGCCGATCTGGAAATACGTCGAGGCGTATTCCTCGGGCATTTCGGCGAGCACGTCGGGCGTGATGCCGATCTTGTGCACCTGCGCGCCGCTCGCCGTAAAGTACTGCGCCGTCGTGAACTGGAAGCCGTCCTTGGCGCCCGACAGGGGATGAACGCTTTGAATCACGCCCTTGCCGTAGGTCGTCGTGCCGACGATGGTGGCGCGGCGGAGATCCTGCAAGCCGCCCGAAAGGATTTCGCTCGAGGACGCGCTGTTCTCGTTGACGAGCACGACGAGCGGGATATCGGTCTTGCCGTTCTCGGTGTAATAGGATTCGCGCTTTTGAGCTCTGCCCTCGCTGTACACAAGCAGTTCCTTGTCAAGGAACAGATCGGCGATCGATACGGCGTCATCCACCCATCCGCCGCCGTTGTCGCGCAGATCGACGATCAGCGACTTCGCGCCCTGCTGCTGAAGCTCCTCGAGCGCCGAGGCGAACGCCGTCGCGCAGTCGCCGGCAAACTCGTACAGATAGATATACGCCACGTCGTTGTCGAGCATCACGTACTCCAGCCGATTCACCTCGATCTCGGCGCGCGGGATGTGATACACGATGTTCTCGCCGTTGCGCCTGACCTCGATTTCGACCACCTCGTCCACCGTGCCGCGCATGACGTTGACGGCGTTTTGCATGGAATAGGCGTCCACGCTGATGTCCTCGACGCGCACCAGCACGTCGCCCTTGAGGACGCCGGCGCGCTCGGCGGGCGTATGGCGGAACACGCGCGTGATGGTGACAGAATAATCGGTGTAGTTGCCCAGTATCTGGATGCCGATGCCGGCGTACCTGCCCTCGTCCGAATCCCACATCTCCGCCCACTCGTCTTCAGAGTAGTAGAAGGAATAGGGGTCCTCCAGCCCGTAGAGCAGCCCGCGCGTCGCCATTTCGATCATGGCGTCGGTATCGGGTTCGACATAATAGAAGGCTTCGACATACTGCAGTATTTCGTCGATCTTGGCGTAGCGCTTGAGGCGGTTGTACTCCTCGCGCGATATGGTCACGGTGTTCCCGGAGCGCTTGATGGCGCCGCTGTTCATCGCCTGACCGTTCAGGCTGATCATCAGCACTGCGCCGAGCAGAAAGGCCGCCAGAACGGTCGCGGCCGTCATGGAACGTTTATTCATCAGTAACCTCCTCTGTCGCCGGGAACTTACCGGGACTTCTTGGTTTTCGCTTTATTGTTGCCGCATTTGCGCATATCAAGCAGGATTTTGAAGGTGACGGCGTCCTCGAACTTGCGCAGATCCAGCCCGATCTGGCGCTGCACCTTGTCGAGCCTGTACACCAGCGTGTTCCTGTGGATGTAGAGCTGCCGCGCCGTGTCGGACAAATTCAGATCCTTTTTGAAGAACATTTCGATGGTGTAGAGCATTTCGTCGCTGAACAGCCGCGCCGTGGTGCGGTTGAAAAGCAGCGAATGGTAATGCTCGGCCATATCGACGGGGACATCGGACAAAAGCCTCTCCAGCAGCATGGCGTGATAGACGTGCACCGTTCTGTCCTCGGCGAACACGCGCCCGATCTCGATGGCGCGCCGCGCCTGACGGTAGCTGTTGTGAAGCTCGCCCACCGAGCGCGCGACATCGCCGATGCCGATGGTGACGTTGAGCGCCGTTTCGCTCATCAGCGTTTCCTGTACGGCGCAGGCGAACTGGAACAGGTCGTCGTCCTCCTCGAGGCTGCCCGCGTCCTTGATGAACGCCGCCGTGTGCTTGTCCATCGCCACCAGCACGTCGCCCGGCGAGTGCGGCAGGATCTCGTAGAGGATGTCGTACGCCGTGCGCTGCTGCACCTGCACCATATGCATGAGCAGCACGCATCGCGGCATGGTCTGCGTCATATGATATTCGTCCACCACGGCGTCCAGCTCGGCAAGCGAAAGCTCGTTCTGCAATATGCGCTGGTAGGCGTTGTTCACGTCGTTGCTCGCCGCGTTCGCCTCAAACAGCGACGAAATCATCACGTCGCACAGCGTCAGCGAATCCATCGACAGCGCGCGGTCGCCGATCGTCGTCATCAGCACCCATTCGGGCTCGGCGGCGCAGCTCAAATACATTCTGCCCTCCTGCTCGACCACCACGCCCGTCTGATAGAGCGAAGGAAGCTGATACACGATATCGTCGCTTGGAATCAGGCTGTTTCCGTCGGCGCTCAACAGGACGATCGGCGAGTTCAGGCGGCGGAAAACCTGTCCGATCTGCATCAGCATTCGATTGTCCATGATTCTTTGCCTCCATTGCATATCATTTGTCATATTGCACAAAAACAAACGAATTCATCCAATTATATCATGGTCACCCTGTTCAAGTAAACCCCTTTTTTGTAGATTATGTTCAAAAAATACGGCCGGACGGCGGCGCGTTCGCGAAGCGCCCGAAAAATGCAATTCCGCGGTGTCAAAAATGCAGGAAAAAATGCAAATTTTCGTTGACAAATCTCGCTTTACGGGGTATTCTACGTGTGCCGTCAAGGACATAAAGGAGGACAAGCCGTTCATGGATGCTTCTTCTCAAAAGAAAACGCTGGTCATGGGCGTGATCGGCGCGGACGTTCACGCCGTGGGCAACCGGATTCTTTCCTACGCCTTCCGCGAGGCGGGCTTTAACGTCGTCAATCTCGGCGTGATGGTCTCGCAGGAGGAATACATCGGCGCGGCGATCGAATCGGCCGCCGACGCCATCGTCGTCTCCTCGCTGTACGGTCACGGCGAGCTCGATTGTCAGGGCTTCCGCGACAAATGCGACGAATCGGGGCTGAAAGGCATCCTTTTATACGTCGGCGGCAACATTGTGGTCGGCAAGCAGCCCTTTGAGGAAGTGGAAAAGCGGTTCAAGGCCATGGGCTTCGACCGCGTGTTCGGCCCCGGCACGCCGCCCGAAACCACCATCGCGGCGCTCAAAAAAGACCTGCTCGGCGAGGAATGATATGAACGCTGCGCTATTGATTGATTTCGGCTCGACCTATTCCAAGCTCACCGCCGTCGATCTTGACGCGCGGCGGGTGATCGGCACGGCGCAGGCGTACACGACGGTCGAAACGGACATATCGGACGGCCTGCGCGCCGGGCTTAACGCGCTGGAAGAACAAACGGGCGCGATCGACTATACCGTTCGCCTCGCCTGCTCGAGCGCGGCGGGCGGGCTGCGCATGCTGGCGTGCGGGCTCGTGCCCTCGCTCACGGCGGAAGCCGCGCGGCTGACGGCGCTCGGCGCGGGCGCGAAAGTGCTTAAAACCTACGCCTATCAGCTGACCGAGGACGACGCCGCCGAGATCGCCGCCATCGCGCCGGACATTTTCCTGCTGACGGGCGGCACGGACGGCGGCAATACCGAGGCGATCCTGCATAACGCCGAAACGCTCGCCGGCATTCCCGGCGCGTTCCCCGTCGTCGTCGCGGGCAACCGCACGGCGGCGTCATCGTGCCGCGCGATCCTGTCCTCCTCGCCGCATCCCGTGCTCGTCACAGAAAACGTCATGCCGTCCTTTGACGGTGTGAACGTTCTGCCGGCGCAGAAAATCATCCGCGAGGTGTTCCTCGACCGCATCATCCGCGCCAAGGGGCTGTCGAAGGTCGGCGAATTGCTCGACGACATCGCCATGCCGACGCCCGCCGCCGTGTTGAGCGCGCTCGAGCTTTACGCGGACGGCACGAAACAGACGCGCGGCGCGGGCGAGATCATGGCGATCGATCTGGGCGGCGCGACGACCGATATCTATTCTATCGCCTCGGGCGCGCCCGGCAGCTCGGCGACGCTTCTGCGCGGCCTGCCCGAGCCGTACGCCAAGCGCACGGTCGAGGGCGATATCGGGATGCGGTACAGCGCCGAGGGCGTCGCAGCGGCGTACGGCGAGGATACGCTTGCCGCCGTCGCCGGGCTGACCGCCGCGCGCGTCCGGGAGCTGCTCGCCGTGATCGGCGCCGATAAATCCGTTCTGCCCGGGGACGACCGCGATGATTTATCCAAGCTGGATTTCGCGCTCGCCGCGCTCGCCGTCCGCGCCGGGCTGTCGCGCCACGCCGGGACGATCAGGCAGGTGTTCACGCCGGTCGGCGAGGTGTTTCAGCAGACCGGCAAGGATTTGACGCGCGTCGGCCGCCTCGTCTGCACGGGCGGCGCGATGATCCGCTCCGCGCGTCTTCAGGAGATCGTGTCAACGGCGCTCGCGGGCATATCGCCCGAATCGCTCGTGCCGCGCCGTGCGCGCGTCGTCGCCGACAGTCGGTATATCCTCTCGGCGGCGGGGCTTTTGTCAAAGGATTATCCCGAAACGGCGCTCGAACTGATGAAAAACATGCTTGGAAAGGATTGTTGAGGACATGGAGCTACGCAATCAGCGATGGGACGAGGACTTTTTTCTCGCGCAGCGCGCGCTGGCGCTGTCCCAATGGCGCACGGGCGCGGAAGTCGATCTCGGGGAAGCGATCGCCTATCAGAAAGCCATTCCCGCAAGCAAGCGCTTTGACAGCAAGCTGCTCGCGGCGGCGGAAAGCGGAAAAACGCTCGTCCAGCCGCGCGCCGGCGTGCCCCTGATCGACAAGCATATCGAACTGCTCCGTCATCTCGAAACGGAAGGCGAAGCCGATCTTCTGCCCACCACCATCGACAGCTACACGCGCCTCAACCAATACGAAAAAGCCGAGCGCGGTATCGAGGAATCGCGGCGCGAGGACAAGGCGATGCTCAACGGCTTTCCCGCCGTCAATCACGGCGTCGCCGGCTGCCGCAGGGTGACGGAATCGGTCGAATCGCCCGTACAGGTGCGCCACGGCACGCCCGACGCGCGCCTGCTCGCCGAAATCTGTCTGGCGGGCGGCTTCACCGGCTTCGAGGGCGGCGGCATTTCCTACAATATCCCCTACGCCAAATCGGTGCCTCTGGACAAAACCATTTACGACTGGCAGTACGTCGATCGCCTGACGGGGTATTATGAGGAGCGCGGCGTATCGATCAACCGCGAACCGTTCGGCCCGCTCACCGGCACGCTCGTGCCGCCCTGCGTATCGCACGCCGTCGCCGTGATTGAGGCTCTGCTCGCCGCCGAGCAGGGCGTGCGCTCGATCACCGTGGGCTACGGACAGTGCGGCAACCTCATTCAGGACGTCGCCGCCATCCGCTCGCTCGAAACGCTGACAAAGGAATACCTGCATCGCTTCGGCCACGACGAATGCAAGGTCACGACGGTTTTGCATCAATGGATGGGCGGCTTCCCGCAGGACGAGGCGAAGGCGTTCGCCGTGATCTCGTGGGGCAGCGCCGTCGCCGCGCTGTCCAAGGCGACCAAGGTGATCGTCAAAACGCCGCACGAGGCGATCGGCGTGCCCACCAAGGAGGCCAACGCGCAGGGGCTGCGCGCCACCAAGCAGATGATCTCCATGCTCGCCGATCAGCAGCTTGTCGACGACGAAACGCTGCGCGCCGAAATCGGGATCATCCGCGAGGAAACGCGCTGCATCCTTGATAAAACGCTCGAGATGGGCGACGGCGATATCGCCGCAGGCGCGGTGCGCGCGTTCCAGGCAGGCGTGATCGACGTGCCCTTCGCGCCCAGCCGCATGAACGCCAACAAAATCCTGCCCGCGCGCGACAACGACGGCGCGGTGCGCCTGCTGGATACGGGGAATCTGCCCTTCACGCAGGCGATCAGGGACTTCCACAAAGAGAAGATCGCCGCGCGCGCCGCCGTCGAGCATCGCGCGGTGTCTTTCCAAATGGTCATCGACGACATCTACGCCATCAGCAAGGGGCGGCTGGTCGGCCGTCCCAGAGAAAAACGGGAGGGAAAATAACCATGAAGATTCAAAACGTCGTCTGCGCGCCGGGGCGCACGGGTTTCTACTTCGACGATCAAAAAGCGATCAAGCGCGGCGCGCATCCCGACGGCGCGGCGTACTTCGGCGCGCCGGTCACGCCCGGGTTCGCCAAGATCCGTCAGGCGGGCGAAGCGATCTCTGTGCTGCTGGTGCTCGAGGACGGCTCGGTCGCGCACGGCGACTGCGCGGCGGTGCAGTATTCGGGCGCGGGCGGGCGCGATCCCCTCTTGCTCGCCGAGAACTTCATCCCCTTCATCAACGAGCATGTCGCGCCGCGTCTGATCGGGCAGGAGCTTGATTCCTTCCGCCGCATCGCTTCCGAGATCGATCACATGGAGGTCGACGGCAAGCGGCTGCACACCGCCATCCGCTACGGCCTTTCGCAAGCGATTCTGGACGCCGTGGCGCAGGCGCACAAACTCAACATGTGCGACGTCGTCGCCAAGGAATACGATACCGTCGTCATGGATACCGCGCCCGCCATCTTCACCCAGTCGGGCGACGACCGGTACGTCAACGCCGACAAAATGATCATGAAGGGCGCGCCCATCCTGCCGCACGGCCTGTTCAACAGCGTCGAAAAAACGGGACAGCACGGCGAAAAGCTGATGGCCTACGTCAACTGGCTGCGCGGCCGCATCATGATGCTGCGCACGTCGGACGATTACAACCCCGTGCTGCACATCGACTGCTACGGCACGATCGGGCTGATCTTCGGCAACAGCAATTACCCGGCGATGGCGGATTACCTCGAAGGCCTCGCCGCCACCGCGCGCCCCTTCAAGCTGCGCATCGAAGGCCCGATGGATTCCGACGCGCGCGAGCAGCAGATGATCGACCTGCGCGGGCTGCGCGAGGAGATTGACCGGCGCGGCATCGAGGTCGAGCTGGTCGCCGACGAATGGTGCAACACGCTCGAGGACGTCGTGTATTTCGCCGACAACAAGGCGGGGCATATGGTGCAGATCAAAACGCCTGATCTGGGCTCCATCCACAACACCATCGAAGCGGTATTGTACTGCGAAAAAGTCGGCATGGGCGCGTATCAGGGCGGCACGTGCAACGAAACCGACCGCTCGGCGCAGATCTGCGCGCAGATCGCCATGGCGACGCGCCCGGCGCAAATCCTCGCCAAGCCCGGCATGGGCGTGGACGAGGCGTTCATGATCGCCTACAACGAGGTCAACCGCGTGCTCGCGCTGCGCGCGGCGGGCGTCGGCGTATGGAGGAAACCGCAATGAAGGAAGAATTCCGCGTCCTCTCGACCACCGCGATATTAGGCTACGGCTTTCCCGCCTCCTCCTTCGAGGAGGGCATGAAGCGCAACCCGCATCTGATCGCCGTCGACGCGGGATCGAGCGATCCCGGGCCGTATTACCTCGGCGCGGGCGTGTCCTTCACCGATCGCGGCGCCGTCAAGCGCGATCTGACGCTCATGCTGTGCGCCGGCGTAAGGCGGCGCATTCCCGTCGTCATCGGCACGGTGGGCGGGAGCGGCGCGGACAGTCATTTGAACTGGTGCAGGGAAATCGTCGAGGAAATCGCCGCCGAGAACGATCTGCATTTTCATATGGCGGTCATCCATGCCGAGATTCCCAAGGAAACCGTCCGCGAGGCGATGAAGCGGGGCAAGGTGAAACCCCTGCCGCCCGCCGGCGAACTGACCGAGGACGCGCTCGAGCAAACGGGCGCGATCGTCGCGCAGATGGGCATCGAGCCGATCATGAAGGCGCTCGACGAGGGCGCTCAAGTCGTGCTCGCCGGACGCTGCTACGATCCCGCCGTGTTCGCCGCGCCCGCCGTGCGCGCGGGCTACGATCAGGGGCTGGCCGTGCACATGGGCAAAATTCTCGAGTGCGCCTCCATCGCCGCCACGCCGGGGAGCGGATCGGACTGCATGTTCGGCTATCTGGGCGAGGATTACTTCCGCCTCGAACCGCTTTCGCCCAACCGCAAATGCACCAAGCTCTCGGTCGCCGCGCACACGCTGTATGAGAAAACCAATCCCTACATCCTGCCCGGCCCGGGCGGGCATCTTGATCTGACGAACACGGTGTTTTCGCAGGACACCGACCGCATCGCGCGGGTGTCGGGCAGCCGGTTCGTCCCGTCAAGCCCCTACACGCTCAAGCTCGAAGGCACGCGCGCCGTCGGCTATCGCACGGTATCCATTGCCGGCGCGCGCGATCCCATGATGATCGCCTCGATCGACGAAGTGATCGCGGGCGTTCGCGCGCGCGTTCAAGATAATTTTGCCGACGCGGGGTTTGAGTATCAGTTGTTCTTCAAGGTCTACGGCCGCGACGCGGTCATGGCCGCGCTCGAACCCAAGCCCGTGTGCGAGGGGCACGAGATCGGCATCGTCATCGAGGCCATCGCCGACACGCAGGCGCGCGCCGACACCATCTGCGCCTTCGCGCGCTCGACCATGCTGCATTACGGCTACGAGGGACGCCGCGCCACGGCGGGCAATCTTGCCTTCCCCTACTCGCCCAGCGATTTCCACGTCGGCAAGGTGTATGTGTTCAGCGTGTATCATCTGCTCGAGATCGACGATCCCGTCGCGCCATTCCCGATCGAGCACGTCACGGTAGGAGGGGAAAACGCATGAAAACGAGCATCGTGGACGCCACGACCATCATCCGCAGCAAAAACTCCGGGCCTTACGAACTGACGCTGGACATGATGTTCAAATCGCGCGAAATCTACGAGAAAGTGCGCGACGGCGGTCAGATCAACGAAGCGCTGATCTGCGGGCTGTATAAGATCACGCCCGACAAGATCGTCAACATTGTGTATTTCGATCCCGCCGACGCCGTAAAGGTCACCATCGCGCGCCCCCTGTGCTCGGGCGATCCCGGCGAAACCGACGTGTACGGCGCGCAGCAGCACGCGCCCCTGCTTGACATCATCCTTGATTTATAAGATAATAGCGGCTGTCGGGAACGTCCGGCAGCCGTCTGCGTGTCGACTTTGTCGACACGCACCGCAAAAATGAAGATTTCATTTTTGCGGCTTGCACGTTTTTCCTGCGCGGCTTTGCCGCGCGGCCGGAAAAACGCGTAAGGAACCGATTTTCTGCGGAAAATCGTTCCGAAACCACCGCGCATGTCGCTGGTTTCGGATGAGAAATGAAGGGTGATGTAGTTGAGCGTCTGCCCTGTGGGCAGAACGGCGAAGCCGTTAGCGAAACGGAGGAATCAACCGAAACGGAGCGGCGCGAGCGATAGCGATGCGCCGCGACGATTGAGGTTGCGGAACTCCGCCCCTTCGTTGCATCCCCGGGAGGAACGACCGGGTTTGTCGACGGTCTGAGGCTGCCGAACGCGTCGTCCGGCAGCCTCCGGCCGTTATCGCCACATGACCTGATGGAGCGCCGCCCGTCCGCCGCGCCCGTACAGCGCCTGAACGGACGGCTGCGCCTCCGATGTAACCTCGTCCACGGGCACGGCCGACGTGGTTTGGCGCGCCTCCAGCGCGCGAACGTCGCGCATGATCTGGTTCAGCGCCGCCGCGCCCGCGCCGCTCCCGGGCAGCGCCGTCATGAGCGCGGCTTCCTCCGCGCCCAGCGCGGGCGCGCGCGCGTTTTGCAGTTCCGACATGGGATCACCTCGCTTTATCGGGATACCCACATCGTATGCCCGGCGCTTGCTTAACGTCACTTTTCCACCCGGAAGATCGCGCACTTGAGGTACTGCGTTTCGGGCGCGGCGAGCAGGATGGGATGATCGCGCCCCTGCGTGCGCCACTCGATCTGCGTCAGCCGCGCGCGCGCGTCGCGCGCCGCCTCGTTGAGCACGTCGCGGAAGGCGGCGGGCAGCATATGCTGCGAGCAGGAGCACGTCACCAATATCCCGCCGTCGCGCGTCATTTTGATGCCGCGCAGATTGATTTCCTTATAGCCCCGCGCCGCCGCCGCGAACGCCGATTTCGACTTGGCGAACGCCGGCGGATCGAGGATCACCATATCGTACTGCGCGCCCGCGCCCGATTGCTCTTTCAGGTAGTCAAAGGCGTTCGCGGCGATGAAATCGATCTGATCAAACCCGTTGAGCGCCGCGTTCTCGCGCGCGCAGGCGCAGGCGAACTCCGAGATATCGACGCCGGTGACGCGTTTCGCGCCGTATTTCGCCGCGTGCAGCGCGAACGCGCCGGTGTGCGTGAAGCAGTCGAGCACGTCGGCGCCCCCGCAGAACGGCGCGATGGCGGCGCGGTTTTCCTTTTGATCGAGGAAATACCCCGTTTTTTGCCCTTCCTTGACGTCCACGAGAAGGCGGACGCCGTTCTCGGCGATCTCCACCCGGTCGGGCACGTCGCCGCGCAGCACGCCCGTTTTTTGCTCCAGCCCCTCCAGCGCGCGCACGGGCACGTCGTCGCGCTCGTAGATGCCGCGCGGCTTTAGGCATTCCTCGAGCGCGTCGCAGATGTCCTCCTTGAAGCGCTCCATGCCCAGCGACAGGCATTGCAGCGATATCACGCCGCCGAAACTGTCGGCGACGACGGCGGGCAGGCCGTCGCTTTCGGCGTAGATCAGCCGGCAGGAGCGCAGATCGGCGAACGCGCGGCGATACGCGATCGCCCGCCTGACGCGCGTAAAGATGAAATCCCGGTCGATCGTTTCCTCGCGATGCGACAGCACGCGCAGCGCGATCTGGCTGTTGGGATTATAGACAGCCATCGCCAGAAAACGGTTTCCCGAGGACGCGACGCGCACGACGTCGCCCGGCGCGGCATCGCCTGACACGCGCGCGATATCGCTCCGAAAAATCCACGGATGGCCGCCGTATACCCGTTTTTCCCTGCCCGGGAGAAGAATCGCTTCCGCCATGGCAATCCCCTTTGTTCACAGAATATTTGCATTATACCATAAGTTGATATATAATGTACAGCGCGTCGCATGAAAATCGGCGCGCGGCTACGTATGGAGAGGGGCTGTCGCATGGCGGTTGTATGGATCACGGGCGCTTCGAGCGGGCTGGGCATGCACGCCGCGCGCGCGCTCAAGCGGGACGGACACGCCGTCGTCGCGGGCGCGCGCTCCTTCGCGGGCGGCGAGGGCGAAAGCGACGAGGGCTATCGCCTGCCGCTCGACGTGACGGACGCGGCAAACATCGACGCCTTCTGCGGCAAAGCCCGGGCGCTTTTCGGCGACTGCGATGTACTGATCAACGCCGCCGCCGTGCTGGTGCTCGGCGCCTGCGAAAGCTACGCGCCGGAAGAGCTGTCCCGCGTGATCGAAACCGATTTTCTCTCGCAGGCGGCGATGATTTCCCGCGTACTGCCCGCCATGCGCGAAAAGGGGCGCGGCAGGATCGTCAATTTCTCCTCGATCAACGGCCTGCTCGGCATCCCGTTCGAGGGCGCGTACACCGCCGCCAAGCACGCCGTCGAGGGCTATTCCGAGGCGCTCGCCATGGAGGTCGCGCCCTTCGGCGTCGAGGTCATGCTGGTCGAGCCGGGCGACCACGCGGGCGGCAAGCGCGCCTACCGGCCGGTATCGGAAGGCATGACCGGCGAAAGCCCCTACCGCGCGCGGTTTCTGCGGGGAACCGGCCGCATCGCGTCCGACGAGGAAAACGGGCTGTCGCCCGCGCGTTTGGGCGTAAAGCTGGCCAAAACGCTCCGGCGCAAGCGCCTTCCCTTCCGCCTGATCATCGCCAAACCCGATCAGCGCCTCGCCGTCGTCCTGCACGACGTTCTGCCGCCGAAGCTGTTTTTCAGAATCATATCTTCCTATTACGACAAACCGTCCGATTGACGCCGCTCTGCATATTTATGCAAACCACCCGCTTGAAGGAGACGTTCGTATGAGTGATATCGCCGCAAAAAGCCAAGCGCTCCGCCAGGATATGTCCCTGCAAAACCTTTTTCGCCTCACGAGCGACTACGGCGACAGGATCGCCGCGCGTTACCTCGAGGGCGACGAGGAAAAATCCGTCACCTACGCGCAGTACGAGCGCCTGACCTGCGCGCGCGCGGCTTACCTGCGCGGCGCGATCGGCGGGCAGCACGCCGGGCGCTTTGTCGGCATTCAAATGGACACCTGCCCCGATTGGTACAGCGTGTTCTGGGGCGTGATCGCGGCGGGCTACAACGCGCTGCTCATCGATTTCGCCTTCAGCGACGAAATGACCGCGCATATTCTCGAGCAGGCCGACGCCGTCGCCGTGATCGCACGCGGCGTCAGGACGTTTGCGCGGCCGCTCGTCCAGATCACGCACCGCCAGCTCCTCGACGTCACGCGGGAGCAAAAGGGGTTCGCGCCCGCGTTCGGCAATATGGTGGCGCTGTGCACATCGGGCACGACGGATACCAGCCGCGTGTTCGTCTACGACGGCGCGGCGCTGTGCCATCAGGTGCTCAACAGCGAATTGCTTCACAACGCGAACAAGCGCATCATCCCCGATTCGCCGATGGTGTCGCTCGCCTTTTTGCCCTTCCATCACGTGTTCGGCTTCGTGGCGGGGCTTTTGTGGATGTCCTTTTGCGGCGCGGAGAATATCTATCTGCACGACCGCAGCCCCAAGACCATTCAGACGACGGCGCGGCGCTTCCGCGTGACGCATCTGCTCGCCGTACCGCTCCTCGCCAACAATCTGGCGGTGGCGCTGGGCAAGAAAGTGAAAAAGGAATCATGGACGCGCCGCGCGATCTACAAAACCGGGCGCGCCGTCAGCCTCGGCATCCAGATCGCCGCGCCGGGCAAAGGCCTTGATTTCGCGCGGAACACGCTGTTTCGCGGCGTCGTATCGCAGATCCTGGGCGCCGATATCAAATGCATTATTCTGGGCGGCAGCCACACGCCGCGCGAGCACATGATCACGCTGTCGGCGCTGGGCTACTACACCGTCTGCGGTTTCGGCATGACGGAGACCGCCATTACCTCGGTCGAGACGGGCATGAATATCTTCCGCCGCGTGTCCGGCTCGGTCGGCGTCCCGCTCTCGAGCGCCGAGTACCGCGTGCAGTCGGACGGCAAGCGCTCGGGGAGCGGCGAAATGTTTATTCGCGGTAACACCATCCATACCGGCTGCTTAAAGGACGGCAAACTGCTGCCGCCCCTGCTCGACAGCGAGGGCTGGTTCCGCACGGGCGACGTGGTGCGGCTCGAAAAGGGCAGCCGCATGTACGTCGAAGGCCGCGCCAAGGACGTGATTATCAACGAATCGGGCGAAAACGTCTACCCCGACGAAATCGAGGACGCCTTCGGCGCGCTGGAGAACGTCGATCAGTACTGCGTGCTGGGCGTTCGCGCCGCCGCGCGCAGGCAGCGCGCGCTGCTGCCGCGCAAAAAGCACGAGCTGAATTACGAGGACATCACGCTTGTGATCAACGTGGGCGATCATTACCGCGACGACGCGTACATCGGCGGCATCATGCAGAAAGTCCGCCAGATCAACAACCGTCTGCCCACCCTCAAGCGCGTCACGCGCGTGCTGGCGACGCCCGAACGGTTTTCAACGGCCGGCGGCATCAAGGTCAAACGTCTGGCGCTCAAGAAAGACATCGAGGACGGGCGGATCGCTTACCGCGACGTCGATCTCACGCCGCCCGCCGGCGCCGCCGCGCAGACGCCCGCCGTGGTGATGGAGCAGACGCCCACCGATCTGCAGCTGGAAGAAATCAAGCGCAAGGTGCGGCGCATATACGCCGAAACGCTCGACATCCCCGAATCGCAGGTGCGCGACGACGCGCATTTCATCGACGAAATGGGCGGCGACAGCCTGCAGGTGCTCGGCATGTCGCTCAAGGTCGAGGAATTGTTCAACGTCCTCATTCCCACCGAGGAATACGGGCGCTGCACCACCGTCAACAATCTTTCCTCGCTGCTTTACGCGCGTATGCGCGGCGACGTCGCCTACGAAAAGGAATCGGATCAGCGCGGCGAAAACGTGACGCCCATCACGCGATTTGAGGACTCGCCCGAGTATCAGGCGTTCTCCAAGCGTCAGAAGGCGCTGATGGAAGGGCACGAAAACCCCTATTTCATCTGTCACGAATCGGCGATCCAGGACGTCAGCGTCGTCGACGGCACAGAAGTGCTCAATTTCGGCAGCTACAACTACGTGGGCATGTCGGGCCGCCCCGAGACCAAGCAGGCGGCGAAGGACGCCATCGACAAGTACGGCACGTCGGCGAGCGGCAGCCGTCTGCTCGGCGGCGAAAAGCAGCTGCACAAGGAGCTTGAAAAGGAAATCGCCGACTGGAAGCACGCCGAGGCCGCGCTGGTGCTGGTCGGCGGCCACTCGACCAACGTGACGTGCGTGGGCAACTTCTGCGGCAAAAACGATATGATCGTCTACGACGCGCTCTCGCACAACTCCGTCGAGCAGGGCTGCCGCCTGAGCCACGCCACCGCGAAGCCCTTCCCGCACAGCGATACCGCCGCGCTGGAGAGCATCCTGCGCACCCAGCGCCACAAGTTTGAAAAAGTGCTCATCATCGTCGAGGGCGCGTACAGCATGGACGGCGACATCGCGCCCGTGCCCGAGATCGTGCGCATCAAGAAAGAGTACGGCTGCTTCCTGATGGTGGACGAGGCGCACAGCGCCTGCGTGATCGGCAAAACGGGCGGCGGCGTCGACGAATATTTCGGACTGGCGCCCGACGATATCGACATCAAAATGGGCACCCTGTCCAAAGGGCTGGGCGCCTGCGGCGGCTATCTGGCCGGCCCCAGAGCGATCATCGAGTACATGCGCTACAACCTGCCCGGATTCGTGTTCTCCGTCGGACTGTCCCCCGCGCTGGCGGGCGAAACGCTGTGCGCCATCCGCCTGCTCCGCAGCGATCCGAGCATTCTCGAGCGCCTGCACCGCAACATCCGGTACTTCGTGGACGAAGCCCACAAGCGCAACCTGAACACCTGCCTCGCGGGCGAAACGGCGATCATCCCCATCCTTGTCGGGCGCGACGAGGACGCTTTCCTGCTCAGCAACATGCTGCGCAAGGTCGGCGTGTTCGTGCCGCCCGCCGTCTATCCCGCCGTTCCCAAGAACAAAGCGCGGCTGCGCTTCTGCGTCATCAGCGAGCACAAACCCGAGCAAATCGCGCTGGCGCTTGACCGTCTGCTCGCCTGCGCCGGGGAGGCCGGCATCGCGCTGCCACCGCAGTAGTGCACAAAGAATACAGTCTAAATCGGTTTTTTTTCACAATTTGATTGTCAATCAACCGATCTTTATGTATAATGAACGCGTCAAGGGAAACGGAGGCGTGAACGCTTATGTACAAACTCCTACTTGTCACGGATCAAGCGGATATCCAGGATTTCTTTCTCCATGACATCAATTGGTCTTCGTACAGCTGCCACGAGCCGCGCGTGTTTGCGTCAGCGGACGAGGCGATCGCGTACATCAACGCCACGCCTCTGGACGCCGTCGGCTATTATCTGGGCAAGCGCGAGGCGATCAAGCTGGGGCGTTATCTCTCCGTCGAGCGCCCGAGCCTGCCGGTGTTCGCCGTATCCCGCAAGCGCGCGATTCAGGAAAAACTGATCGAGGAGCTCATCCGGCTGCTCAATCGGATGCATATCGACGACGCCGACGAGCCTTACGACGAGGAAACCATGCTCGCCACCATCCGCGACGACTACACGCATCGCCTGCTCAACGGCGATATTCACGACGTCGATCTGCTCCGGCGCGGGCTGGCGCTCATCCGCATGAACGTCAATACCGAGCGCAAATGCGTGCTGTACGAGCTGAACATGCCGATGGGCGAAAGCTATATGTCCATGCACTCCAACGACGCCAAGGAGCGGCTGGAGCGCGCGCTGCGCAACAGCTTCATCGGGCGCGAGGTCGGCAGGGCGTACTACGGCGTCGCCGTGCTCTCGCCCAGCCATATCCGCGTCGTCGCCGCGCCGACGACCGACGAGGACAGCGACAATATCGAAAAATTCGCCGAGGAAGCTGATCTGCATATCCTTGATTCCATCAACCGCGTCAAGGATTACCTCGATCTGGAGATCGTCATCGCGGAAAGCGGACTGCTGGACAACCTGACCTGCTTCATTAACCCGCAGGAATCATAAGGAGGTAAAAAATGGGACTGTTTGACATCCTTCGCGGACAACTGATCGACGTGATCGAATGGACCGATTCGTCGGACGATACAATGGTCTACCGCTACGACCGCAACGGCAAGGACATCATGATGGGCGCGCAGCTCACCGTGCGCGAGAGCCAAGTCGCCGTGATGGTCAACGAGGGCAGAATCGCCGATGTGTTTCAGCCCGGGCGCTACGAGCTGTCCACCCAGAACATGCCGATCATGACGGCGCTGCAAAGCTGGAAGTTCGGCTTCAACTCGCCCTTCAAGGCGGAGGTTTACTTCATCAACACCAAGCAGTTCCTCGACTGCAAATGGGGCACGTCCAACCCCGTCATGATGCGCGATACCGAGTTCGGCATGATCCGTCTGCGCGCGTTCGGCATTTACTCCTTCGCCGTCGCCGATCCCGTGGTGTTCCTCAAGGAAGTGTTCGGCACCTCGGCGCTGTTCACCACCGACGGCGTGACGGGCCAGATCAAGCGCACGCTGATCTCGGGGCTGTCCGACGCCATCGCGCAAAGCAAAATCCCGGCGCTCGATCTCGCCGCCAATTACGACGAGCTGTCTCAATTCGCCCTGCAGTCGCTCGCGCCGCGCATCGCGCCGCTCGGGCTGAAGCTGACGGGCTTCGTGATTGAAAACGTCTCCCTGCCCGAGGAAGTCGAAAAGGCGATGGATCGCCGCACCTCGATGGGCGTGGCGGGCGATCTGGACAAATATACCAAGTATCAGGCGGCGGAAGCGCTCCGCGAGGCCGCGAACAACCCGGGCGGCGCCGGCATGGGCGCGGGGCTGGGCATGGGCGCGGCGATGGGGCAGGTGTTCGGGCAGACGCTGCAGCAGTCGCAAAAGCCCGCGCAGCCGCAGGGCGGCAAATTCTGCACCGCCTGCGGCAAGCAGATCCCCGGCGACGCCGCGTTCTGCCCGGGCTGCGGCGCGAAACAGGGCTGATTCCTTGCCGGCTCTGCCGGCTCTGTAAGGCCGTCTGCCGGCAGAACGCGCGGGCGGGCAAGGGAGAATCCTGCCCGGATAAGCGCGATTCTCTTACCGTCCCGCAGGCGACAAAGCGAGAGGCAGGTTTACAAGCAGATGCGACCGTTCCGCGCGGTCGCAATTCTTTTAGGCGACAATTCAGACATCCCGCCGTATCATTCGGACGACATCCCTTTCCCGTACCGCGCCGGTATGCTATCCTGTTCCCGTCGGCAGCAAACGATCAACAAAAGGAGAAACACCATGAGCCAGAAACCCACCATGACCACGAAAAACAAGATCAGGCTGATCATCGCGGCGGCCGCCGTCGTCCTCGTCATCATCATCGCCACCTCCTGCACCACGACGGTCAAGACGGGCTACACCGCCATCGTCACCACCTTCGGGCGCGTCGAGGACATCACGCTCGAAGCCGGTTTCCACCTGAAGCTCCCCTTCCAGCAGATCATCCTGATGGACAACCGCGAGCAAAAGACCTCCTTCGCCACGCAGGCGTTCTCCAGCGACATCCAGCAGGTCGATATCAACGGCTCGATCAACTACGCCATCAACAAATCGACCGCCATGACGCTGTTCAAGGAGGTCGGCACCGATTACTTCACCAAGCTCATCAACCCCCGCATGATGGAGAACACGAAAGCCGTGTTTTCCAAGTACACCGCCGAAAACCTCGTCGCCGCGCGCGAGCAGCTCTCCACGCTTATCCGCGACAATATGAGCGAGGAAATGAGCAAGTACGGCATCAACATCATCAGCGTGTCCATTGAGAACATCGACTTCACCGACAGCTTCACCGACGCCGTCGAAAGCAAGCAGGTCGCCGCGCAGAAGCGCCTGCAGGCGGAGATCGAGCAGCAGCAGAAGACGATGGAGACCGAGCAGCAGGCCGAGCGCCAGAAGATTCAGGCCGACGCCGAAGCCGCCGTCGTCAAGATCAACGCCGATGCCGACGCCTACTCCACCCGCATCAAGGCGGAAGCCGAAGCCGAAGCAAACAAAAAGATCGCCGATTCGCTGACCGACCCGCTGATCAAATTCACCGAAACCAACCGTTGGGACGGCAAACTGCCCACCTTCGTCTCGGGCGAGGGCGCCACGACGCTGCCCATTCTCTCGCTCGAAGACGCGAAGGACGGAGAGTAAGTGATATACGAAAAGGGGGACGCTTTGAAATCCAAAGCGTCCCCTTTTTTGCGCATTTTCCCGAATACCATAGTCAAAATCATCTTTTATGGATTCGCGGTCGCGCTATCAATCTATCTATCCCAAATTGCCTTCTTTGGTTCTTTCTTCCGCCGGAAGAAAGAACGCCTCGTCGTTCCCCGTCTCCCCGTCCTCTCCCCTACTTCGCCGGTACAAAGTCCTGCACCGCGCCGACGCCGTCGATATAGGGCTTGAGCCTGAAGGCGGTGTCCTTCTGGATCATTTTCATCACGCGCTGCGCCTGATCGCCCGTGACGAGCACGGGCTGATAGTTGTTCTCGGGCGACGTGCCGCTGATATGGATGGGATAAATGGTCATCTGATGCCCGGTATACGCGCCGTCGGTGAAATGGAGATCAAAGCGCGCGACGTACGACTGAATGACCGACACCTGTTCGTCCACGCCTGTATTGCCGCCGAAGGAGGAGTTGCCGAGCGAATAGATGTGCGTCACGCCGTTGACCACGTTCACGCCCTGCGGGACGTGCGGGTGCGTGCCGATAATCAGATCGGCGCTGTACTTCAGGCAGATTTTTTCGTATTTCGTATGGATGTCGTCATGCGTTTTGGCGTACTCGATGCCGCAGTGCAGCGAGGCGACGACGACCTGACAGCCCGCCTTGTCAAGCTCGCCGAACTTGGCGATCAGATCATCCTTGCATTTCTGGTTTTTCGCCCAGTATGCCGGGATCACGCCGATAAAGCCGATTTTGATCCCGTCTTTCTCGTAGATATACGTATAGCTGCCGTTCTCGGTCGAGCCGCAGTAGTTCACGCCTACCCGTTCAAGCGCGTCCACCGTCGAGCGATAGCCCGCGTCGCCGTAATCGTCGGTGTGGTTGTTGGCAAGATTGACCACCTCGACGCTGCCCGCCGTCAGGATTTTCGCGTAGTCCGTCGGCCCGCGAAAGGCGTAGCGGCTCTTGGCGGCGGCGGGATCGATCGCATCGGACAGAACGACCTCAAGATTCACCAGCGTCACGTCGTCGGTCGCAAACAGGCTTTGCAGCCCGGAAAAAGGGTACGCATAGCCGTTTTTTTCAATGTACCGATCAAACGCGTAATCCATCGCGCGCACCTTTTCGTTGCAGCCCAAAAGCGCGTCGCCCGCGCAGGTCAGCGTAATCACGGTCTCCTCGCCGAGCGCCGGGAACGCGAGCGCAAGCAGCACGATCAAACAGATAACTCTCTTCATGTTCATCCTCCGCAGGTAAATTCGCGCCTTCATACTACCAAGTCCCCGATTGTTTGTCAATGTTTACACAGTGTGAATTGTCATTTCGCGCCGTTTATGGTATGCTGTATACGACCGCTTTCGCGGATCGCATCAAGGAGTCATCAAGATGAAAAGACGGACGGCGTTCACGTTTTGCCTGCTTCTCCTGCTCGCCGCTTTTCCGGCCCGCGCCGAAAGCGAGCCGATCATCGCCATCGGCGGCAGCTTCGTTTACGCGCGCGACAGTCAGGGCGCGCTCACGGTATGGGGCGACAACCAGTTCGCCCAGCTCGGCAACGGCGGCAACAAGCAGCGCTCCTCGCCGCAGGCGTTCAAGACGAAAAACAAGGAGATCGACGTTGCCCGAATCGCGCAGATCGTCGCGGGCTGCGACTACTCGTATTTTCTCATGAACGACGGCGCGATCTACGGCGTGGGCAACAACGTCAACGGCGCGCTCACGGTGAAGAACGGCTATTGCTCCACCCACGTCCGCGTCAAGCTGGACGATCCGACGATCGTAAAAATCGCCGCCGGTTTCGGCCATACTTTGGCGCTCAACGCGGCGGGCGAAGTGTACGCATGGGGACGGAACAACGCCGGACAGGTCGGCAACGGCAAAGCGGCGGCGGTTTACGCGCCGTACAAGCTGGCGCTGAACGATATCGTGGATATCGCGGCGGGCGGCAAGTTCTCGCTCGCGCTGGACAAAAACGGCGCGCTGTGGGGCTGGGGCGACAACGCGAACCATGAGTTGTCGCCCGGCGATGAAAATACCTTCCGCACGCCGGTGAAAATCGATATCGGCGATATCGACGTGAAAATGTTCGACGCGGGCGGCTCGTACGTCTCCGTCGTCGACGGGAACGGCGTGCTGTACATGTGGGGCGTCAACGACGCGTATCAGCTCGGGTTCGACAGCAAGAAAAAGGACGTGCCCGCGCCGACGCCCGTCGATCTCCCCCTGCCCGTCGTGTTTCTCGCCTCCTACAGCTCGCAGACGTACGTGATCCTGTCCGACGGCTCGCTGTGGGGCTGGGGCAACAACACCTACGGTCAGCTCGGGCTCGGCTTCCGCAGCGCGAGCGGCGACGGCGTGACGGTCAGCAAGATCTACGATTCGGACGTCGTATTCGTCGGCGGCGGCAGTCTGTTCATGATCGCCATGCTGTCGGACGGCCGGCTGCTAGCCGCCGGAATTAACAAGTTCAGTCAGCTCGGGCTGCCCACCAGAGAGTACGAGATCACCGAAATCTTTGAAAACGGCATCGATCTGATCGCGGAGCGATAAACCAAAGGACGCGCCGCCGCCAAGGTCAAGCGCGTCCCCCGTATGCCGGTCAAACAAGCGCGCCGCCCGATCGGACGGCGCGCCAGACCGTCGACAAACCCGGTCGTTCCTCCCGGGGATGCAATGAAGGGGCCGCGCCCCTTC
>CAYWOS010000011.1:35747-72210 GCA_964459985.1 uncultured Oscillospiraceae bacterium | reverse complement strand
AGCGGAAGCTGCTGTAAAAATCCGTATACTGACGGTCCGTCAGGTTGGGCAGCACGACGGAAAGGATGTTGGAGGCGTCCTTGCGGAGCATCTGCGCGCTTTGCTTGAGGGTGTAGCCGAGCTGGGACGCCGCCTGATGCACGCGCTTGATCTTATCGCTGGATACGTTGCCCCGGTTGCTGAACACATTGGATACCGTGCCGTAGGATACGCCCGCAAGCTCCGCGATGTCCTTGAAGGTTGCCATACGCCGCCCCCTCGATGCGTTTTTTACAGTATAAACCATCTCGTTGCCCTTTGTCAATAGAAGAATCAAAAATAATCATTTTATGTTGAATGAAATCAAGTCAAAATTGATTTTTCGGGCAAAAATTCCTAAAAAAACCTTGACAAATCCATTTTGTCATGTTACTATCTGTTTGAAATTGACATGTATCAATTCTTAACGAGACAGACGACGCCCCCTGCGAAGCGAAACGGACGCGAACGAAACAGCATATCCCGCCTGACGCACCGGCGCTTTGGGCGCCCCCGGCACGGATGATTGCCGTCGAGCAGACGGTTATCAACGAATAGAAGGAGGAATTCCCATGAAAAAGATCCTGACTCTCGTACTCGCGCTGGCGATGCTTTGCGGCGTCGCGCTGGCGGAGAGCACCTTCCCGCTGACGGACAAGGGCGAGACGTTCACCGTCCTGTCCCGCACAGGCGCGTTCTATCCCAACGGCCATGTCGGCGAGGTCGCCAATCTTGTGGAATACGAGAAAATGACGGGCGTGCACATGGAATTTGAGGATGTGGACCCCAGCGCTTTCGCCAACCGTCTGGCGGGTGTCATCGCGGGCGACGCCAAAGACTACCCGGACATCATTTTTAAGGGCTACATCACCAACGCGCAGAGCTATGAATGGGGTCACGAGGGCATTTTGATTGATATCAAGCCCTACATGGAGCAGTACATGCCCAACTTTACCGCGCTGTGCGAGAAGTACCCCGACATCCTTCTGGCGATCACCACGGACGACGGCCATATCTACGGTTTGCCGCAGGTCGTGCCCTTCATGCCCGTGAGAATCCCGGACAAGCTGTACTATAATGAAAAAGCGCTGAACGCCATCGGCGGCGCGCTGCCCACCACCACGGACGAACTGTACGACATGCTGATCGCCATCCGCGACAGCGATTTCAACGGCAACGGCAAGGCGGACGAGGTGCCTTTGATCTCCAGCACCAACTTCCTGTATTGCTATTTCTACGGCTGCTTCGGGCTGGGCACGCGCGGCGTGGCGCATCATCCCGCCGTGGACGTCGACCCGGAAACGAACGAGATCCGCATATTCGCGGCCAGTGAAAACTACCGCAAATTCCTCGAATACCTGCGCAAACTGTACAGCGACAAACTGATCTATCAGGAGATCTTCACCGAGGGCGACAAATGCAACCTGCTGTCCGCCGAGGAGCGGCTGGGCGTGTACTGCGCGACGACCCTGTACTCGGTCCCGACGCAGTTTGTCGACGACTGGACGGGCCTGAAATGGCAATTGAAGGGGCCGGACGGCTTTGCGATCACCACGCAGGCGCGCTCGAACCTGCATACCGAGGGCAACCTTGTGATCACCTCGCACTGCCAGAACATCCCGCTCGTTCTGCAATGGGCGGACTACTTCTACGGCGACGAGGGCGCGATGTTCTATAACGCCGGCATCGAGGGCGTGCACTGGGAAATCAAGGCGGACGGCACCTACGGCTACACCGATTCCTTCGCCGCCACCCGCACCGCCGAAATGACGCAGGACACCTTCCTGGCGCAGGCGTGCCTGTGGCCGGGCGGCCGCAACCCCGCCATGATGCCCGAGCATCTGTTCGCCGGCGAGTATGAGCCCGAACCCTCCGCGACCGCGTACGCGCTGGCGGAGTACGTGCCCGAAAAGATCTGGCCGATCGTTTCCTGGAGCGAGGACGAGAACGACGTGATCAGCCGCTATTTGAGCGACATCCGCAGCTACATCACCAGCAGCACGGCTTCCTTCATCGCGGGCGAAAAGGAGCTCAACGACGCCAACTGGAACGAGTTTGTCAACACCATCAACGACAAGGGCGCGGACAAGGTCATCGAGGCGTACGAAAGCGCCATGACCCGCCTGTACGGCGAGGGCGAATGGTAATCGTCCGACCGCGCGGATAAGCCCCGCGGCAGGGCTGCCGTTCACGGCGGCCCTGCCGTACCCATTGATAAGGAGCATACGTATGATTGCGAGAGCGTGGAAAAGATCCCTGAGAAAATACTGGCAGCTGTACCTGCTGCTGATACCGGTCGTCGCGTACTATGTGCTGTTCAAGTACAGCCCGATGGCCGGCGTGCAGATCGCCTTCCGCAATTTTAAGTTCAGCAAAGGCATCTGGGCGAGCAAGTGGATCGGTCTGGAGCACTTTGAGCGCTTTTTCTCCAGCTCGCAGTCGTGGACGCTGATCTCCAACACGCTGACATTGAGCGTGCTTTCGCTGCTGGTTTGCTTTCCGCTCCCGATCATGCTCGCGCTGCTTGTCAACGAGCTGAAATCGGCAAGGACGAAAAAGCTGCTGCAAACCATTACTTATGCGCCGCATTTCGTTTCCACGATCGTCGTCGTGGGCATGCTGATGTCCATGTGCTCGCCCTCCACGGGCATTGTCAACGCGCTGCTTGTTCGGCTCAACCTTGCCGAGGACGGGCTGTATCTGATGGGCAGCGCCCGGTATTTCCGCCTGATGTACATCATATCCGCCGTTTGGAAGGATACCGGCTGGAACGCCATTATCTTCATCTCCGCGTTGAGCGCCATCGATCCGACCATGTACGAGGCGGCGAGAGTGGACGGCGCGAGCCGCTTCAAGCAGCTGCTGCACGTCACGCTGCCCGGCATTCTGCCGACCATTATCATCATGCTGATTCTGGAAAGCGGCAAGGTGATGAGCATCGGCTTTGAAAAAGTGTACGCCATGCAGACGGACCTGAACGTTTCCGTGTCGGAAGTGATATCGACCTATACCTACAAAATCGGCTTGGAGCGGTTTGAATACGATTACGCCACCGCGATCGGGCTGTTCAATTCCGTGATCAATTTTCTGATGCTGCTCATCGTGAACGGCGTTTCCAAGCGCGTTTCCGAAACGAGCTTGTGGTAAGGGGGCGGGCGTATGAAAGATAAATCGCGCAACGACGTGATTTTCCAATGGGTGATTTACTTCATTGCGTTTCTGGTCGCCGTGATCACGCTCTACCCGCTTCTCTATGTCGTGAGCGCGTCCGTGTCAGAGCCGCGGGGCATTCTGGACGGGCAGGTATGGCTGTATCCCGTCCGGTTCACGCTGCGCGCGTACGAGCGCGTGTTTATCAGCGACAATATCCAGACGGGATACCTGAACACGATCTTTTACGCCGTCGCGGGCACGGCGATGAACCTGATCATGACCGTCGCGGCGGCCTACCCGCTCTCCATGAAGGATATGAAGGGGCGCAGCGCCGTCACCGTGATGATTACCTTTACCATGTTTTTCTCCGGCGGCATGATTCCGATCTATCTGAACGTAAAAGCCCTGGGGCTTTTGAACACGCGCTGGTCGGTCCTCCTGCCGGGACTGATCAACGCGACCAATATGCTGATTATGCGCAACTATTTTCTCCATTCGATACCGGGCGAGCTGCACGAGGCGGCCGAAATCGACGGCTCCAGTCCGATCAATACGCTGCTGCGCATCGTGCTCCCGCTCAGCAAATCGATCCTCATCGTCATCACGATCTATTACTTCGTGGGGCACTGGAATTCCTATTTCGACGCCATGCTTTATATCACCAAGCGCGAGAAATGGCCGCTTCAGGTATTCCTGCGCCAGATCCTGCTGCTCTCGCAGATGGGCGATATGGCGGAAACCATGGGCGTGGACGACGCGAACACCGCGCTGATTTACGCGTCGCTCAAGTATGCTATCATTGTCGTCGCCGCCCTGCCGCTGCTGATCGTCTATCCTATGGTGCAGCGCTTCTTCGAAAAAGGGATCATGATGGGCTCCATCAAGGGATGAGCCCGCGCGGAACGGCCGGCGGGCATGCGGAACGGAAAGGATACAATCATGTTTGACTTACGGGAAATGGCAAAGGACAGGACGCTTGTGGCGGCGCACAGGGGCAGCTGGATGGGCAATATCCCCTGCAACACGATCATGTCGTTCCACGCCGCGCTGACGGAAGGCGCGGACATTATCGAGCTGGATATCTCCCGGAGCGCGGAGGGAACGCTGTACGTTTTCCATCCCGGCACGGAGAAGCACTTTCTGCGCTCGGACAAGCTGATTGCCGATATGACGGACGAAGAGGTGTCGCGGCAGCGCATCGACAATGCCGACGGCGCCGCCACGCAGTACGGCGTGCCGCGGTTTGACGACGCGCTGGAGGCGCTCAAGGGCAAATGCGTGATCAATATTGATAAATTTCCGTTTTACCCCGAGGAAATCGTCAGGGCGGTGCGCCGCCACGGCATGGCGGATCAGGCGCTGGTGAAAACCGAGCAAAAGGAAGACTGCTATCGGATGGTCGAAGCGCTCGCGCCGGATTTCGCGTACATGACCTTTACGCGCGAGCGCGACCGCGATTCCGGCATGCTCCTGAACAGAAACCTGCGGTATCTGGGGACGGAGGCGCTTTTCAGCACCGAGGACAGCGAGTTCGCTTCGCCGGCGTATCATGAAAGGATGCACCGTATGGGACTGCTGACGTGGGGCAACGCCATCGTATTCAACTATAAAACCGTGCACTCGGCGGGGCATACGGACGATCTGTACGCGCTCGGCCGCCCGGACGAGGGCTGGGGATATCTGGCGGCGCTGGGCTTTGATATGATTCAGACGGACTGGACGGCGCAATGCGTGCAGTATCTGAAGCAAAAGCGTTATCGGTAAGCGCGCGGCCGGCCGGCGCGAATGGGCGTATTCGTCGGCAGCGCTGCGCCGCGCGCATGAATAAGCGCGGGAACCGCGGTTCCCGCGCATAAGCGGCTATTTGGCGGATTAGCAGGCGGATCTTCTGATCGTATATCGGAAGGCGTCCCCGTCGCAGGCCGGTCGATCCTCGATGACGATTTCGTCCCCCGTGTTCCATGTTTCCTGTACGAGCACTCGCGCCAAAGGATTGACGAGGCAGGCTTCGACAAGGTTGCTGATTCCGCGTCCGCCGTTGGAAAGATCCTGTTTGGCTCTTTGAAGCAGAAACTCGTTGAACGCATCCGTGACCACGAGTTTGAGGCCTTTTTCTCGCTCTAAGTTCCCGATAATCGCTTTCAGCTTAAGGTTCAGGATCTCCACGACGGCCTTCTCCCTGATAAAATCGAACACCACGAAATTATCGCCGATACGGTTCAATAACTCGGGGCGTTGGATCGTATACTTGAAGTAATCCTTGATGGCCGTCAGCAGCTCTGTCTGCATGGAATCGTAATCCATATCCGGCGTTACGGTGCTGTATCGCTTCCCGGTTTCGGCATCCTGACCGACAACGCCGAGGTTGCTTGTGAATATAATCAACGCTTCTGAAAAATACATTGTCTCGCCGGCCGAGTCCGTGATGCGCCCGTCTTCCAGTATCTGGAGAAATTTATCAAGGATCGACGGATGCGCCTTATCGATTTCATCAAACAACAGCACGCAGAAAGGCTTTGATTTGATCGCGTTGGTCAATTGGCCGCCGTCGCTGTACCCCACATACCCGGGAGGCGCGCCCAGCAGTTTCTGATCCGAATGCGGCTGCTGGTATTCGCTCATATCGAAACGCGTGACAAAGCTCTCGTCACCGAAAATGAATTCGGCAATCGTTTTTGCCAACTCGGTTTTTCCGGTCCCGGTAGGCCCTGAAAAGAACAGGACGCCTTTGGGCCGGCTGCTTGAACCGCCCTGAATGCCCGACATGCCCAGACATGCGCGGCTTAATACCTCCGCGACTTTGCCGATCGCCGTTTCCTGGCCTTTGACCCGTCTGGAAAGGTATTCTTCGGCGTGCTTGACCTTTTCGGAATCCAGCTTATCCCATTGGCTCTCCGTTTCGCCGTAGCGGAACATCTTCACTGCTTCCCGGATATGAGAAACCGAGTATTTCTTCTGCTGACAGAGATGAAAAACGCCGAAAAGCTCAACCAACGTCATGCCGTCGGTCAACGCGACAAACTCATCGCATACTTTTCTCCTGTCGGCAGGCGTCAGATCCCCGGCGCCTGCCAGCGTATCGATCCGTGCGTCAATCACAGCCGCACGGACGTTGTTTTCGGGACGCGAGATGGTCAGCGTTCGCACATAAGGATTGTTCAAATAGAACCACGTCGGTATATCGTTGACTTTTTCCACAATGAGGAACAAAAGATTCGTGAGCGGCTGCTTATCACGCATGCTCAAAGCCTGCGTCGGCATCCTCGAAGCGAGCATAAGCCTTGTGAAATACTCGATTTCCTCGTCTGATAAGTTGTCCGGAGAGGAAGTGATCGTGTTGGCGAGATCGACCACGACGGCTATTGGACGGGTGGCGTTCTTCATCGCTTTGCGGATCAGTTCCGTCGCTTCGCCGATCGGTTTTGATGTCTTTTCGTCCGATGACACGCTCCTGAAAAACGAGGGAATCATATCGAGCGCGTAAGGATTGGTGAATCCGTCGATGCGGTTGTAGAAAACAACGGGATCGTATCCCGCCTCGGACAAGTAGCGTTGCAAATACAGAGAAAGACTGACGGGCTCGCATGTTTTGTCCTCCGGATATATCCACGGCTGCAAATCATGCACGTTGCCTTCAATAATGAATGTCGTATTGATATCCTGATAAACGGCCAGGTCCTTCTGCCATTTTTCCGCCTGTATCATGCGTCCGCTCCATTCCTTTCCACGAGCACCGTTTCCAGATCGCACAGCGTGATTTTTGATCCCGCCGCCACCCTGACGGGCGAGTTTTTCGTGATTCTTTGCCCGTCAACCAACGTGCCGTAGCTGCTGATGTCCTCGATGATCACGCCGATATTGCGCTTGGGCATCATGCGCAGATGCTGCCGGCTGACAGAGGGGAATTCCGCCAACTCTTCCGCGCCGGTTTCGGTTCTGCCGATGATGCAGCCCTCGTCCGGAATCATGATTTCTTTCCCGTTGATCAGTTTCAGCGCGAGGCCGCTTGCTTGCGTCCCGGCTTCCTTGGATTTCGGTTCTTCCTCATTTGTCGGCTGATCCGGTTGCTCGGCGGCGCGCGTCAGCGCCGCGGTGCGCGCGTCGCCTTCGCTGTACGTCTGGAAATCGACCAGTTTTCTTCCGCATGCGGGGCAGTTGTCCGGGTAGCCCAATATTCGTTCAAAGACGATTCTTTCTCCGCAGGCGCAGATTTTGAAAAAAGCCATGCATTAACCCTCCGAATCCAATGCGCGTTGTTTCAGGACGGACGATTTCTTTTGCCGTTTTGCGGCGCTTCTCTCGCTGACGTCTGTTTGCACGCTCATTTGGTCGATTCGCGCGGGAGCGGCGTACACCCGATTCAATATGACGCCCTTTTCCGCCGCTTTCTCTTCCAGTACCGCGTACATCCGACAGATGCTGTTCGCGCTGTGCTCTATTTGACGGCGCTTATCCACAGATCCTTCTCTGGATTCGCCGATCGGTTCAAACATGATCCCGCTGCCGTCGTTCCCGACAAAAACATCGCAAAAAGGATGACCGTCTACGGCGTATAACTGACCGGCTGTGTGATCGAGCACCGCGTTGTCCTTGGCGTGTAATCCCATTTCATCCATGATGGTTTCAAGCGCGCTCATGATGTATTCGTCCTGCGTGCGTTTCGACAGCACCGCGTTCATTCTTTCGATTTCTTTCTTTATCCGCCAAGGGAACTTTTCGGTCGGCTTCATTTCCAGCATATCGCATAACACGCAGTATTCGCAGTAATCCGATTGAATACTTGCCTCGTCGTCCGGCGTCATCCGCGCGCTTCCCTGCAAATAGCTTGACACGCGCATTTTGACCGATCGGATCTTATCTTCGATATCAACGGACGCTGCCGCAACCGTTTTTTCAAGTTCAGCGATTAGCCGCTTCCTGTCCTTTTCGTCTTTTTCCGATATCACGGGACGCTCGTCGATGCGTCCGAGCCAAGCATTAAGTTCCGACGCCAAAGCCGTAGCTTTTTTGCCTTCCGATTGCAGTAAACCGGAAAAATCAAGCTCGTCGCGTTTGACTTTCGCAACATGGCGCTCGTTCTGAAGCGTTGCGCCCGTGATGACGGCGCTCTCGCGATATCCGCTCACGGCCTGATCGGATATGAACACGGTCATTTTCTCTCCGGGCGTCTCGGTCGCCTTTACTTCATTCACGTGCTGCTTCCGAAGCTGATCGCTTATCCTTTGAATGCTGTCTTCCATCGCTTTCTTGAGGCGCGCTTTTTCTGCGGCGATTTCCCTTTCGATTTGCGCGCGCCTCATCTCTTCCAGCTGCGCGGTCGTATAGTAGCTGCTCATGACGCAAACGCCTCCTTGATTCTGCGTGTTTCTTTCTCGTATCCCAGCCTGTTCATCCATGCGATGAAGTGATCGCTGCGAAGCAATTCGTCGATCTCTTTGATCGAGAGTTTCGGTAAAACGGCGGCCAGATCGTCCAGCGTTTCAACAGATACGCCGCCGATGTCGATTGTTTTCTTCCCCTGTAAAGCGAAGCATATCGTAGAAATCGCGGCCATGTCGTCACAGCCGTTCCTTCGAATCAGCGACTCAAGCTGATCGATCTGCGTCTCATCGTAGTCATTGTGGCGCAGGTAAAAAACCAATAGGCCCGATGACAAAAACCTCTTTGCGATTTCATCCTTTCCCGTGGACAGCCGCGCAACATAATCCGCAAGCGACGCGTACGCTTTCCCGCAATAGTATATCCCGGCCGAATTGTCGTCGATGAGCGTCAGCAGACGGAAAACGGCGGCGTCCGTGTCCTGGCAGATCGAAAGATCCCTGACCTCGTCGGCAAGCGACCGATTAAACTGCCGGACGAACTCAACCAGCTCCCGTCTTTTTACGATTCGCAGCGCCTGCGACCAGTATTGCCTGATTGCCAGCGAGAGCTGGCGGAGCGTAGCTACGGAGATGGTTTGACCGTCGAATCTTCCGAAAATCAACGGTTTGTTTGGCTGTTCCCTGCCCGCCGTGGGATACAGCTTTCTGTTGACAGGCCGGATATACTCGCCTTCGCACCATCGTTTGACCTGCTGATACCCCCATCGCTGCTCTTCGTCTTCATTAAGCAGTCCCCGAATCAATACATTGAGCCGTCCGTTGATTTGGCTTGGCAGTTCCAGCCCTCTGTCCCAGGTTCTTGATATCTCCTCGACGGACATCCCTTCAAAGATTGAATGCCCGAGGATCGCCCTGCAAAGCACCAGACCGAAGGAGCCGTAATCATACGCCGGCGACATAGCGGCGCTCCATAAAAGAGCTTTCACGCGCGGCGCGTATTCCGGGGTTCCCCGCACGGCGTCCACGAATTTCCCGGTTTCGTTCATATAGCCGCTGATGCCGCAATCGCCGATGACGATTCTCTTCCCTCCGTCCGCGTAGAACAGATTGCTCGGCTTGATATCGCAATGCACGATACCGTTTCTGTGCAGTTCATGAAGCCCTTCGTTCACGGAGGGAACAATGACGTTTTGAATATGAACGCTTGTCAGCGCGCCCGCGTCCTCCAGCGTCCCCTCCGAGTAATACTCGTAGATTTCGTAGTAGTAGCCCTTGAAATCGCCGCGATCCAGTACATGCGCGATGCTCGGGTGGCGAACGTTTGATAAGAAACTCTGCATTTGATTGGAAGGCCGCCATCCGTTATGATAAACCTTGATGACGTAGGTTTTCCCCCACTTTTTCGCCAGGTACACATCCGATTGTTTTCCCTGCTTGTTCATGAGGGCGTGGATGATGTAGCTGTCGGCAATGGACTCGCCGGCCAACAGCATGATGTTTTGACCGCTTTGTCCCTTGCCGCCGGGGGGAATGGTCTCTCCGGCATTTACCGCTTGACCCGTGACGATCCTCGGCGGTTGTGTTTCTGCCGCGTTGATCATGAAAGACCTCTCCCTTCGGGAATTCCGATCAGCAGGACTTGCCTGCCGTAAAGCACAGTCTGCAGCCCCCGCTTCGCAGTGGCTGCCAAAGCATACTTGTCAGGGTATTTGAACACCCAGCACCTTTGATTGGACGATCCCATCCATCCGACGCCTTGGTTCATCCGCGCAATATACGGGCCGTCAATGAGCGCCGCGCAGCGATCAAGAACAGCGTCAATCGCCCGATTCTTCCGCGCCTTGAGTTCCTCGATCCTATATCCCGTATAGATCAGGATATCGTCGCTTACCGGGACCAGCGCTTCGACCAGATTGCATAATGCTTCCGGTTTGTAGAACGGTTCTCCGCCGGAGATGGTGAAGCCGTCTATGCGACCGTCCACGCGACGGATCATCTGCATGATACGGTCCGTCGACACTTCCTTTGACGGATCATACCGCCGCAGTTCCGGGCTGATGCAGCCGTCGCAATTCCGCGCGCAGCCGTTGACCCATATGCCGAATCTGTCGCCGGGACCGAGGACCTTCACCGGATAATACATTCTTGCGAGGCTGATCTTCATCTCCGATTGTTTCATGTGATCTTCGATGTGAAATGCGACGGACAAACCAACCTGTTATCCGATACGTGTTTCCCGCAGAACAGGCAGATATGCATTCTTTTGCGCATTTCGATCTCATATCCCATTTGCCATTGATTCATCGCCAGAAGAAGCTCGTCCGGCGATACGCAGAACATCGCGCCGTCGGACAACTGCCTGATGCATTCGAAGGGCGTCGGCATTTTTTTCATGAGCTCCTCGCGCCGCGGCGCGCGGACTTTTGTCACGACTTTGTTTTGCAGCAGCAGAATCGCGTTATCGGGCAAAAAGGAAACGATATTTCCGGTTCCCCAGCAAAACGGAGTATCCGTTTCGCCGGACTCGTAGGCGTTCGCGTTCAAAAACGCATGCGTGCCGAGCGGTTCTTTATACAGCGCGCCGCAATGCATATCGACTTCTCTTGCGCTTTCATAACTTAAATAAAAACAATCGCCGTCAAACAGCGCGCTTCCGCCCATTCGCCTTTTTCTGATAACCCAGCTGTAATCGGGACACCTGACGGCGCACAACGCCGGCAGAAATTTGGTATTGATCGCATAAATCAATTCCTGAATACCGACTGTGTCGTCCCACGAAAGATTCTTGACCTTATCCAAACCGGCGTACAGGGCAATGAGGTATAGGCATGTGCCGGCAATCGTCCGCAGCGCGGCCATATAGGACGCGATATCCTTTTTTCTTAAGACGAGAACCGTTTCGGAAAACGGCGTCGGCGAACGCATGAGCCGCTCTGACAGACGGACTTCATGCGCGATTGATTCGTAGGTTTGCATGAGCCGGGGCAGAGTGTCGAACGCCTTCGACGGCGATGAATAGATTTCTTTCAGCGCTTCCTCTCCGCGTTGATTCAGAGCGCCGCCGATCTCACGATAAAACATGCAGTCATTCAGAAGCGATTTCAGCCGCAGGATATCATCGTCTTCATCCAGGGCTCTTTGATATATCCCGGCGATTTCGTCGGCGTGACCGCTTGTGTTCGCGTGGAGAGTATCCAGCAGCAGCAGCACCCTTTTTGCGTCCATGTATTCCGCCTCACTTCCCCGCTTCCCGCAGGATATTTGCCAGCGCGATATACCGTGGATTGTCAAGGGAATCGTTGAGCGCGGCGCTTATATGATCCAGCGCCTTGATTCTCTGCGTTTCATCCCGCCCTTCCCTTAAGGCCAGCAGCGCAAGCATGAATTCCTTTTCGGCGGATTTTGGCAGGCTTTTGATCTTCTGAACGCAGGGAGATTTCTTGTTTTCCGAGGCGGTGAAGCCTTCGAGCGTCAGATCGTACAGGACGTCCGATATGATTTTCATCTCGGTTTCCTTTGAGGCGGCGTCGCCCCGAACCGGGATATCGCTTTGCGGGACGTCGATCTTGTCGCAGCGATCTCTCAGTATGTCCTTGGCTGTATCGGGCTGCGCGAACTGGATGGCCAGAAGATAGCACTCCTTCAGCAGATAAGCCTCTGCATTGTCCCAAGCGCTTGTGTCAATCATGGTTTCTCCCCCGTGCCGTCCGGCGGGGAAACGAAAATCGCCCCCTCGCCGGAATCGCTGTAAGCAATAACCGACCGACCGTTATATCATGGTATGCTGGTCAACGATCGAATTCAGCTCCTTGCGTTGATCTTGAGCCGTTTTGACGATTTTTTCATGCCCGATCTTGGTCTCAAGCAGATCGATCGACGACTTTCTGTTGAGCTTATAGGCGATGAAGACGCCCGCGACGACCAGAAGAATCGCCGGCAGCATCCACGTGGAACCGAGCATTGTGAAGCCAAACAGTGAAATCAGGAGGGGCAGAAAAGTCTTCTTAAACCTATCGCGCTTCGCTTCAGACAACGCGCTCGACTGTTCGTTGACCGCCGCCTGATACGCCTTTATCCCCATATCCCTTACGGCGATTCGGAGATTGCCGTACGTGGAGGTGATCTGACCTTCGTACTCCCTGATCTCCTGCTGGATATCGTTTTCCGTTATCATGCCTCCGCCCCTCTTTCATGAATGATTCTGTCGTAAGTACTCGCGTATCGCTCCACCCATATCTTTGCGGGGACATCGTACGGACGAAAATGCGTGTTCTTGACATCCTTGCCGATATTCATGTACACGGCCGTTTTTCCCCGCAGGTTCTTCGCGCTGTTCTCGGCGACAAGGATATCCATGGAATCGTTGTCGAGCGCGTAAGCGATCCTTTGGTCGAACATGGAATAGTACTGATCGCCCACAACGGATTCGACGCCTCGGATGCTTTCCTCCCACAGAATGCTGTTCACGCCGCGCTTGGGCCCGTCGGCGATGATTCTGCGAAGCATTTCCACGGGACTCATCTTATCATCCGCGCCGTTCCCGTAGATACCGTCGCTGCGGAACACGCGTCTTGCGCGATAGGGAGCAAAGAACATCAAGAAGACTTTTTCGGTCGAAGGGACGCTTCCTTCGGCGCGGGCGATCACCATTTCGTAGAGATTCGCAAGGAACTCCTCGATATCTCCGATTTTTACTACCCTGACTTGCTGCGGGAATTGAGCTTCCAGAAAATCGAAGTCGCACTCCTCGTCGTTTATTCCGTCTCCGGACAACAGATCCACGATGTACACAAGGGCGTTTGCCTTATCCGAGCTCGTATACAGCTCATCATACAGCACGCTCATCGCGGACAGTACGAAGAGGCTCAACGCCATTCTCTCGTCCTGCGTCACAAGCAGCAGGTTTTCACGGTCCTTCGCCCTGATCTCCGGCATAAAGACGCTTTTCCGCCCGAATCCCTGACCGAGAAGCAGGCCGTAGCCGTCCTTGGATTGCCCCAATTGCTCGATGCTGTCCGCGCCTTCCAGAATCAACCTGTTGAAACAGTTATGAATATTGTCCTCCGCGTTGGTGAGCAGCACCCGCGTCTGCTGGTTTTCATAGAGCGGGGCGACGACGGGATCGGTGAAGTACGCGTCCAAATGAGCCAGCAGATTCAGGCGTTCCTCCTCGTTGATATAGCTGATCTGGAAGAAGTTGTTCGCGGATTCCACGCCGCCGCCGCCGTTGTAGATCGCCGCGCCCGCCGGTTGATTTTGAAGCGTGCGGATGCCTGCGTTATTCGCGTTCAGAATGGACGCAGCGCCTTCCTCGGAGCCCTTGACGGCAATTCGGATGAGCATCTGGCTGAAGTAGGACTCCAGCCCGGTACAGTTGTTGAAATCCTGACAGGCAAGAATGATATGGATACCCATGGCGCGGCCCTGCATCACCAGCTTGTTCAGGCATGACAGGCATTCGCTGCTGATCGAATCGCTTTCGTTCCGGTTTCTGAACAATTCCTGTACTTCGTCAAAGATTAGCAGGAGCTTGGGGACCTTCGGAACATCCGCCAGCTTCATGTAGGCGTTGATGTCCGATACGCCGTAACGGGTAAAGTGCCTCGTCCTTGTCTCCAGCTCCGTGCACAATTCCTCAAGCACGCTTAAGCCGAACTCCCGCTCGCTGTTGATCGCTACGACGCGCAATGACGGCAAACGATACCGCGTATAGGCGCTGAACTCGACGCCTTCCTTGAAGTCGAGCAGGTACATCTGTACTTCGTCCGGCGCGTAACTGATCAGCGTGCTGATGATGAGCGTGTGAAGAAGCGTGGATTTGCCGGCGCCCGTCTGACCGGCAATCAACGCGTGATGCTCCGTGCTGCCGCCGCCCCGGCCGAGAACCATTTTCACGATCGTGTTGGCGCCCTTGATTCCGATCGGCACGGATATTTCTTCATGATTGCCGATAAACCAGTTGTTGCTGTCATAGATATCGAAAGGATACATCGCGTGGAACGGCTCGATTTTTCCCTGCGCGTGTTCAATGGCCTCGCTGATCAGGGGGATGATCGTGCTTTTTTGTTCCAGCACATCCCGGATCGTGTCGATTTCCAGGAACATGCGCTCCATTTTCGCCCCTGCGAATACCAGCTTGTCTCCGGATATTTTGGTTTCCAGCACGTTTTGGGTAATCTCGGTGACGAGCGTGCCGTTTTTTGCCTTCAGTTTCTCAAGCTCCGCGTCGTTCGCGCAGATGAGTACGCATACGCCCAGGGACGCGCTGTTTCGGACAATAGCGTGTAGATTATGCAAAGCGGTGTCGTTGAAGCCGACGGGGAAATCGGTGATCGCCAGCACCCGGACCGCCTCTTTCTTGAGACGGCTGCTTTGCTCGCCGCCGTACGCCTGCGTGATATTCTCAAGGCGTTGACGCAGCGTGGCAATCGCGTTTTCAATATCCTTTTCCTGACTCCAGATTTTCGTGTCGATTATGCGCGCGGAGTTCGGCCCCTCTGCGAGCCGCGGAATGTCGGAAAAACTGGCGCCCAATTCGAGGGGATCGATCATGGTCGCTTCCAGTTTTCCGGCGGGGAAGGACATGAACAGCTTAAGAAGCAGCGGCTGGATCAATCCCTGCGCGTAGTTTCTGTCGGCGGGGGAATACCTCATGAGCAGGGATATCCCGTCGGACAGTCGTTGCGCATAGGGAATTTTCACAACGTACTTGTCGACCGCCTTGGTTCCGACTTCCGCCGCCTGCAGTTCGATAGCCTGCACGATGTCGATTTCGTCCTGCGCTTTATTCTGGATCGTCAGTCCGATATTGCCGATCATGATATAGTCCGGCACTTCGGACGGACACTCATAATGCTCGACGTTGAACCTTGAGGACTTGATTTCCTGACAATAGGCGTGGATTGCCGCTTTGCTGAAGCCCTTGGCGATGTTCGCCTGATATGCCGCGCAAATCGCTTTGCGCTTCGCTTCATAACTGCGTTCCGCCTTCGTGTCTCTGTCAATTTGCTCGGCTCTGGCTTTGTCGATTTTCTCGTGACAAATCCGCTCGGCTTCGGCGATATAGTAGTCGTACAGCTTTTGATACGCGCGGCACTTCGAGTCAATGGCGCTCATGACCTCGTTCTGCCGTTTCGTGATGCCGGGCAACGCGTCTCGCGCGACGCTCTTTGCGGCGCCGCTGACGCTGTGCGAGAAACTATTGCAGGCATTGACGAGCGCGTCGACGTATCCGCTTTTCGCTTTCGTACTCTTCACAAGACGATTGCATTCGGCGGTGAATTTGCTTTTCTCCTCTTCGAACTGTTTTCTGGCGGCGGTTGTCAGAGAGTCGTAAGTCGCTTGGCTTTTTGCCTTTGCTTCATTCCATTTCTTGCGCGCGGTTGTTAGATCATCCAGAAAGTCGTCGACGAAGCTTCGCAGCGACGAGATGACCGAAATTGCCTGTCCGTGACCGGTCGGCATCGTTTTCCAATGATTCCATGAGCTTTCCGTTTCTTTGGACTGATCGGAAAGCACCGTCGCATCGTTGGAAAACAGCGTGTAATCGCTCCCGATGACGACGTATCGCGCGTAGCCGAGCATCGAAAAATCGGCATCCCGGAGCGATATCCCATATTGCTCGGAAACAACGCGGCCGTTAAAAACACGCACGATATTGTTCAGCGCCGCGTCCAAGGGATGATCGGCGTCGGAGGCCAGTTTGACGCAAGCCGTCTCGACACTGCCGTTTTCCTTGTTGTTGCGCAGGAGCGCCAATACATTCGCGTCGATATCGGCGGCGATGATCACGAGCTTCGCGCGTTTGTCAACCACCTGCTCAAGAAGCGGCAATATATCTGAAATGGATTGGATTGCCTGATCCGTCAGCAGGATATGCGCATCACGAATGACAGCGCGATTCATGGCGGCATCATTGACCATCCATTCGGCGGCGAGACCGCTGTTCAGCCTGATCGTGAATGCTTTCATGTTGTCATCGGCCATTGTTATCATGCTCCCTTACATTATTGTACTGTATACCGTTTTTCGTCTTTCGTCCCGTAAGCGCGGAAGACACGCCGCCCCGACCGCGCGTTTCCTGCTTCCGATTCGCCGCCTCTGTCGCGTCAATAGTCGCAGTCGTCCATGAACTCGAAGGCGATTTCCTTGCCGGTTTCCAGCGCCTTCTCGATCATCATGACGATGTCCTCATCCGGAAAGCCCTGCGCCGACATGAAGGGAAATCCGCCGAACCGATCCATGTACGCTTGAATTGCTTCGCCTTTTGTCATGTTATGCCTCCGATCATTTGATGTACGACATCCACGGCGCTCGGGAAGAACCGTTTGAGCATCTGATAGCTCTCTCCGTTCGCGGCGGCGCCGTCCAGCGTCTCCGCGAAGAATTCCTTGTTGGGAAGCCGGTTCTTCCAGTAGCTTTCTTCTCTTGTCACGACGGAACCATCCGGCAAGACCACCCGATGCGCGCATGAACCATGGCCCGCTCCCAACGGATAGTTGATGCCCGTCATACACTCCAGAATATCCGATACGCTTCCGATTTGGTATAGACTCCAGTTATTCGTTTTCATTTCGATTTTCAAATCATGAATTAACTGCTCGTTTGGTCTGTTTCCACGCAGCGTGTCAAAATCCCTGCATATCGCGCGGTACAACTCGTTATTTCCCCATGTTTCCGAAATCGGCTGACCGTTTCCCATCAGGTAATCGATATTGTGCGCGAATTCGTGCAACGCCACCTGATAGGGTTTGTGTAAAAACTCGTCGCCCTTGGCGGCAACCGATATATCGATGTACACCCCGTCGTTGGCTCGATAATGCATGCCTTTCCGATAATGAACGTCGCGCACGGTCACGGCGTTCGCATGTTTTCGGTAGGCTGTCTGCACATCCCGGTGCGCGCTGCTCTTCAGCGTGGTATACATGCCCATGACGGCGGGGATGCCGAGTTTGCAAATCGTATCGTAGTTGATATCCTCGTAGAATTGATTCGGCACGCCCGCGATATCCTTTTCCATTTCGGCGATGTAGAAGGAATGCAGTACGGAGATGAACCGATCCAGATCCTGATCCTCCGCGATCCCTCTGTTGATGAGGTTGTCCCGATCGACATCCAGTTGTTTTTCAATATATCGGGTTCCCATTTGCCTCAATTCGGCTTCCGACAATCGCAGAACTTTTACCTTTTCCTTGGCGGTTTCCGCTTCCGTCTGATTGTCCTGAAGCCGAGCCTCGGCAAGCAGCTGATTCCTTATGTCGCGCAGCATCTGCAGATCTTCTTTTGTTAACAACTCGGGATTGTCCAGAATGCGCGTTATGGCATCGCCGTACTGATTCAGCAGTCCGGAATCGCGCGGTTGAGGATTGCGGACGGTCGGATCGGATGCGCGGGCGCCGTCCGTCGACGCGGGCATCCCGTTTCCCGCCGCCGCGCCCTGTGCGGCGCCGCCCCGGAGTCCATACCTCTGGCCGGCAACGCCGATTGCCGCGAAGCCGCCGCCGCGCCATCCGCCGTCCGTACCGCCGCCGTCGCCGCCTGATACGTATTCGGGCGACGCGGCGAGTCCCATACTGCGAAGCAGCGCGACTCTGGCGTCTTCCGCTTCACGAAAACGTTCCGCCATGCCTTCCATCAGGGCAGCCGAATCGGCGCCGAAAGCGCCCGACCGAAGACGGCGGAGCTTTTCCAGATTGGATCGTTCCGCCTGATGATAGCGTTCGATTTCCTGAACATGCGAGTTCTTCTGCTGCTTGATCCGTTCGGAATCGCCGAGAACGGCAGTCAGCGCGCGTTGGCTGGCGGCCAGCTGGTTCTCCGCGATATTCAGCTGCGCGCGCGCCTGCTCGATGTTCCCTTGGGGATGACCGTTCTCGTCCGTCTGGCTCGCCGCCGCCAGCTGTTTTCTGGCTGTGACGACCCGATCGTTCGATTCATCGACACGCGCCTGACAGTTCTGGACCTTCCTGTCCGTTTCCTTGCCCTGCTCGATGAGCGCTTCGGCCTTCTGCCCGATTTCCCTGAAACTTTTTGCCATCGCCGCAGTCTCCCATATTCATGCTGCTCTCAACCGCGGAAAGTCGCGCTCAAGTTTTTTTTCAGCGAATCTATCTGCTGTTTCGTCTGATCGACAATGCCTTCCGCATCGGTGATCAGGCCTTTGTATTCATCGGCGCTTCGTTCGAGATGCGCCTGTCCGGCTTCCGCCGATTGGCGTCCGATTTCGGATATCCCGCCGGCGCGCTCCAGCTTGCCGATTCCGGAACGGACGTTACCCAGCTCGCCTTCAACAGTGCTTTCGATTTGTTTGCCCTGCTGTTCGATCTCCTGCCCGGCTGATTCGACTTGCTCGCCGTACGCCTTGTCGAAATCGGCCTGATACGAGCGCCCTGTTTCGCTGATTGCCCGCGTGTCTTCTTCGTCCTGCAGTTCGATGCTCTCCAAAACGCCGTTGATTTCCTTGGCTTGCCTCGTCATTTCGGTCCCCAGCTCGGTTGTTTCCTTGCTGTTCTCCTGAATCTCCCTGACGCCCTCGCGGTTCTTTTCCTTGAAGCTTCCCATATGATTGACTCCTTTCAACGTTGTGTGAATACTTCCGTGCCAAATCGCTCGACACATTCGCGCAGATCCTTGTCCAAGGTTTCTGCGAGCGCCGCCATTTTCCGGATATTTGTATCCATTCTCTTGACATCGTCGGTCGTTCCCGCCGCCAGAACAAGCTGTTTATGCAGCGCCAGGGAACGATCGCACATCTCGGATTGAAGCAGCGTGATCTTGCACAGTTCATCCTCCGGCGCGCCGAATCGTGTCCACCGTCCGTTTTTCATCCGCTCCAGAGAATATACCCATCCTCTGATCGTATCGATGATGTCTATGGGTTCCTGAAAGAACGCTTTCTCGGCAAGCGCGTTCGCCCGACCGACCTGAAGCGCCTCAAGCTGATCGTATTTCGTCTGTTTCTCGTCATCGCTTATCTGAACCCGTCCCAGCTCCGCTTGCTCCAGATACGCATACAGCTTGTCGATCATATCCGCCTGCGCCGCGACGCTTTTCAGCCAGTACTCGCTGATCCGAAGCCTGTTTTCCATGTCGAGCAGCAAATTGTAGTATTTGGCGCCGATGATTCGTATGCTCCTGATATTCTCGTCCCGATAGGTCGCCCGGTCGATCAGGGCTTTTCTCAAGTCCTCGTCGTTCTTGGGAGTAACCATGTCCGCCTTATCCGCCCGATTCCCGATCTCTCCCCACCATTCCTTAAGCCGCACCGTAAACGGGCGCAAAAGCTTTTCGTAGAAAATCAGGGCTTCGCCTACGGCAAACGTCGACATCCGCTCAAGCTGCAGCGCGCTTGCCGCCATCGTGCTTCCCAGAAGCCCCCTGTCGTCCGCGGAGGTAATGCGCAGCCCGATCTTCAGTCCCGTGTTTTTCAGCACTTCCTGCGCCATCACTGTCGGCAGCTGGTCCGCGATGACGATTCCTTCTTTCAGCGCGCGTACCTCGGCAAGCATTTTTACGATGAACGACGTGGCGGCTCGCTTGGGATCGGCATCCGAACCGGTTTGCTCTTCGGATTCCGGGCCGATCAGGTTATGCGCCTCTTCAATGAATATCACATGCCTTACGTCGCCTTCGAATTTCGGATTGACCTTCAGCGTCTCCCTGATGAGCGAGCACAGCATCAGCGTCAAAAAGTTCGCGGGCCCCGTTCCCATCGATTCCAGCTCGATGACCGCGGGGACCTCAAGCCATTTCTCGGGCGCGAAGGACGACTCGGGGACGTCGAAGACATCCCCCATTTCTCTGCGCAGAAGGCTCCCGATACGAACCTTCAGCGCCGATTCGAGATTTCCCCGCACCTCGGCGCTGTATTGCGTCGACAACAGCTCCTGCTCCAATCGTCGATACAGCATGGACATTGTCGGCAGCGCGCGTTTCGTCGTTCCGTCGTCCTGCTTTTCGTCTCCTTGGTAGACATGCTCGGGTATCCATCCCAATTCCCTGTATACCGCCTCAATCGCCGTATCAAGCAAGAACGGCATGGGAGGATCGAGCGGAAACGCGCCCTCGAAAACGGAGCAGAGCCGCCGGATATGCTCGGCAACCAATGTCTTCGCCGGCATCTCGAACGGGTTGATATGCAGAGGGAAACTCATATCCGCGTTGGGAGAAAACAAGTACATGTCCTTCATGGCCGGATCGTTGGCCAGCGCTCTGTACTCCTGTTTCGCGGGTTCGAGCACAAGGAAGGGGATCCGATGCTCTTTCCACAGGGAGGAGGTAATGTGACACATGGTATTCGTTTTGCCGGAGCCGGGGACGCCGGACACAAACGCATGCTTGGGGAGCAGGGAAACGGGGAAATAAACGTCATATCCGTTGCCGTCCCTGCCCAAATACAGAGCGCCGTTTTTGCTGACGGCATCGGGCGCCGTCTCTTTCGCGATCTGGATTACCTCGCCGTCGTACAGCGCGGGAAGCCGGAAGAACGGCGCGGCTTCTTCAAGAGAAAACAATGTGGGCAGGTAGCTCAAATTGATGCCGGCGGTATCGCTTCTGCAAACGACGATCCCCGGTTTCCCCGGCTTTGCGATCATTCTCTCGCGCAGATTCTCCATGCCGTCGAATTCGTCGTCAAGGAAGCTGAGCGGATGAAACGAGGAGAAGAATGTGGCGATCTGATATTTCCCTTTTATGAGGCTTTCCGATCCGGCGGCATCCAGCACGGATACGGCGTCTTCTTTTCCATTTGCGAACACTGATACATTCGCGATGAAATGGGGGGAGGAATCATACTTCTCAATCAGCTTCTCATAACTCTCGAGCACATCCTCGCCGTCGTAATCCCTTCTCGAATTCCCGCTCCTGATCTCCTGCCGTTTCCGGAGGATGCTCATCGGTCTTCTCAACGATTCGCGCAGAGAGACGCTCTTTTCAACGGGATACAGATCGACGCGATACAGCGTGGTGCGATTCAGCGCCTCCATCATCTTGCACATGTTGTAGAGGCGGCCGTCCTCGTTCATTTCCCACTCGCGCAACAGATAGTAATCTTCCCCTTCTCCGTTATCGGCGGGGAGGAGCGTTTCCGTTTTTGTCAGGAACGCGCATGTGTTGAAAACGGCGGGCTGTAATCCGTACTCCGCCATGGCCTGATGGATGCCGCACGGCCTGCTTTCCCCGGCATTCGCTTTCGGGCACGCGATAAGCCGATAAAAATCCGACAGAGGCGACGCGTCGATGAGCGCCGGAACGTTCTCCAGGGCGTCCGCTTTTCCGCGTATCAGCAGAAATATCTGCAGTCTGTGCCCCGGCCGGTCCTTCTGCGGATCGTCCGATGCGATATACAGGTAAAACAGATGGTAGGACAAACCGGACACGATGCCTTTCCGGTTGAGCTGTCTCATGAAAGCGATATGCCTCTCAAGCACTCCGGCGACGCCGCTGCCATCAAGGGACGAATACTTGTTGAGCGTGAGGTCGGGGAGCTGTGTCAGTCTATACCACAATTCTGCCATTACGGTACCTCTCTGCAGATACGTTTTCTATTTTCTGTCCTATGTCTTTCCCGCCATGGCCAGCGCTTTCGGACATGCGTCCGGCTATTTGCCGGATGATGCGAATCATCCCGTGATTTCCGTATAGGACGCGCGGTTTCGGCCCGCCGCATTCCGCGAAGCGCCGATGTGCATGGTCAGATCGGCCCGACTGCCCTTTTCCGTTTCTCACCGATCCATTTTATGGAATATACCGCATCCTATGAGTCTTTGCGAAGCATTCGGCGCGGTTCCGCAGAACGCAAAATTTCATGTAAATCATACCCAACATGGTCTGATTTGTCAAGACCGCCGGCAAGGTTATTCCGCCGTACGGCATAGGGTGGACGGATGCCCGGAGAACGAACGAAAACAGTCCGCCGATTCTCCGGCGGACGCTGCGTGTCGACAAAGTCGACACGCACCGCAAAAATGAAGTTTTCATTTTTGCGGCCTGCACGTTTTTCCTGCGCGGCTTTGCCGCGCGGCCGGAAAAACGCGTAAGGAACCGATTTTCTGCGGAAAATCGTTCCGAAACCACCGCACATGTCGCTGGTTTCGGATGAGAAATGAAGGGGCGCGGCCCCTTCATTGCATCCCTGGGAGGAACGACCGGGTTTGTCGACGGTCTGAGTCCGCCGATTCTCCGGCGGACGTTTGTTTTCTCAAGATGGCGGCGCGCGTCACACGTTGAACGACGGCGGGTTTTCGCTGCAATAGGAAAACCAGTTGCCGTTCTCGATGATTTCCTCGCGGGCGAGCGCCCATAAAACCCTCTCCCGCGCGTCCGGGCTTTCCTCGTAGCGCTTCTTCGCGGCGGCGTACAGCAGCGCCATTTTTTCATGATCGGCGCTTTTGCGGCCAAACGACAGTTTCCCGTAATAATTTGACAGGAAAATCGCGGCAGCGGAGACGGCGCCGAGGAGAATCTTAAGCATGCAGCGCAGCGTCAGCGCCTCGCCGCCGCTTTGCAGAAAGATTCCGGGAAGCGGCGCGCCGAAGATCACCAGCGAGATCACGTCGGGGAAGAAAAATTCAAGCGTCAGCACGGCGGCGAACAGCGCGACCGAGCAGACGAGCATGACCCGGGCGGCGCTTTCGTGCACGCCGCGCTTGCGCGAATCCCGTCCGAGCGCCTTCTGATGATACTTCAGCTGCCCGTCGATCCAATGCGATTTAATGGTTTTATCCGGCGCTTTTTCGCTTTCCGTCCCGCCGATCAAAAGCGCCGCGAGCGCGCGCCGTATCCATGTGAAATCCTGCTTTTGCGTCCATGTGTAGCATTCTGCGATGTTTGCCGACAGGCCGCCCGCCGCGAGGTAGAACTGCGTGCGCAGCGTTTCCGACAGCACCCTGTATTGCAGGTATTTCGCGTGATACGCTTTTTTGCGGACCGTCAGATAGGCGAATACGTACGTCACGATCAGCGCGCCGTAGCAAAGGAGGAACAGGGAAGACGCCAATTCGTCGTACAGCAGAAAAAACAGCACCAGCAGCACGCCGAATACCGAGAACTGCCGCATGGCGGCGAGATATTTTTTCTGGGCGTCCAGCGAAAGCCCGTCCGCCTGCCGGAACGCGCCGTGCAGCCGCCGCGCCGCGCCCGAGCAGGATTTGAGCGCCTCTCCGGGCAGCAGATCATAGCTGTTCTTCGCGTCCGGGCATTTTTTCGCGTCCGCGTTGAACGCGTCCGTGACGCGCAGCGTTTCGGCGAGCGCACCCTTTGTGTTTTCAATCAGGCGCGAGGCGATTTCCTGATCGTATTCGTCGCCGCGCCTCGGCGTCATGATATGCATGACGGCGCCGTCGTCCAATGCGCGGAAACCCGCGTTTTCGTCGTCCGCGTTCCCGTTCAGCATGAAATCGACGGTTTTCGCCGTGCCGCAGCCGTCCCGCTTCGCCGGGGAACCGTCCCACAGCGCCAACAGGACGTGGCAGTGCGACGCCACGTATTCGCCCGCGGCGCGGTAGCGCGCGTCCCGCGCCGAGAGCCCGGGAACCGGGCCGGGGTCGGGGACGACAAACACGTCGGCTGCACGCGCGCGCAGCGCATGATACGTCGCCGCCTCGGACGCGCTGAAATCCTCGCGGTATTCGTCCTCGGGCATGGGCAGGGGGCAGATCAGCGACATGCCGAGCGAAAGCGCGATCTCGGCGCACAGCATGTCCGCGCCGGCGGCCAGGCTGTCAAGCAGGATGAACGGCGAATGCGGATACCGCGTCATGAGTCCCCTGAACGCTTCCTCCGCGCGCGCTTTGAGGCGCGACAGATCGCGCGCGCGCGGATCGCGGTGCCCGGTCACGCCGATCACGATGGGAATGGTCATGGTTCACCTCGTCAGTCGGGCCTAACGCGCCCGCCGCCTGCCGGCGCGGCGTTACCGCATCCGGTAGATCGTCAGCCCGTCGTATACCCGGATCAATTCGAGCATTTGTTCCATGGGATCGGAATCCTTGAAGCGCTCCGCCGCGTCCAGCGCGGAATAATCAATCAGGTCGTGATGCAGGCGGGTGCGCTCGCGCATGACGTTGTCGTTCTTTCTTTCGCTGCCCTTTTGCAGCGCGCCCACGTGCGCGGCGCCGTAATCCCAGCCCATCGCTTTTTTCTCGGCGCGCCAGCGCTCGTGCTCCGCGACGGCGATTGTCGTCAGGTCATGCTCGTGCCCTGGTTCCCGGACGAGCGCCTGAAAATCGGAAACGGGCGCGTAATCGACCGCGCGGTCGGTGTAGAAGCAGCCGATGGATTCCAGCTGCGCGGCGAAGTTTTTCGCCTGCGCGATGTTGGAGAGCTTGTATTCCAGCGACAGGTTCTCCTCGAACGCGCGTTTCATTTCGTCCTCCGTTTTCGCCCCGGCGTATCGTCCGTTCAGCGCCAGCGCGAAATCGTAGAGGTTCAGATAATTGCTGTCGGAAAGGTACAGCCCCGTCTTTTTCTTTTTTTCCTCCGTGCGCGTTTCAACGGCGCGCGCGGGGTCGGGCTTGCCGACGTCCGGTTCGAAGGCGGGGACGACGTCCTTGAGCGAAATGATCTCGTCGATATCGTCCATGAATTTGCAGCGGCCGACGCGCGCCGCGCCCGATTTTTTCGTGTAGCCGCCGTACTGCATGTCCCGATACGTCTTCGCCGCCGGAATCCGGCTTTCGTACGCCCGATCGAAGATGAATTCAAGGCGTATGCCGCCGTCCGGGGCGAAATCCATGTCGAAATCATAGGGATAAATGCCGTTCCGGCTGTTCTGCCCGTAGGAGGTTCTGTCCCAGCACTGGATTTCGTCGCAAAGCATCAGCAGGTACGAAAGCGGCTGCCCGTCCGAGAGACGCAGGCGTTCCTTCGTCCGCAAGAGGCTGCGCAGCGTGAACTTGAACAGGCTGTTGTGCAAAAGTACGGCGCAAAAGGCGTCCAGCACCGGCGCGGGAATATCCTCGCGCCGTTTGATCTCAAGATGCCGCGACAGATACGCTTTCGATAGGATCAGAGCGCTGAAATAGGCGTGATCCATGTACAGATAATCCTTTTCGGCGGGATTTTCGTGCACGGCGCGGTCCTTGAGCGCTTTGTTCAGGCAGTGCTCGGCGTAGTACGGCTCGATCCCCGTGCGGCCGAGATAGCTTCTCGCGAGGCGCTCCGTGACCGCCCGGGCGTACACGTCGTTCAGATCGCCCAGCCGCGACAGCGCGAACTCGTCCATGTTCCGATAAGAAACGTAGGGCGCGAAGCCGTATTCGTCGTTATTGCCCCTGTCCAGACGGCAGACGTACGCCTTCATTTGCTGATGCGCGATCTCAAAGGGATACCCGACGTCGTGGAACAGCGCGGTCATTCCCCAGAATTCGAGGAAATGGCAGGCGGCTTCCCGGCCGTTTCGCAGGCCGTACGCCGCGTTGTAGGCGTCGCGCACGGCGGGCGCGTTTTTATACACGGCAAGCCCGATGAGGAACACGTAAACGGCGTGCGCGTAGTGATCCCTGTGCTTCATCAGCAGCGAGCTTGCGTTGGATTCGTGCTCGGACAACATTTCCAGCAGCAGCCCCGTCGCGTCGTATCCCGCGCCGAAGGGCTTGAAGATTTCGCAGTAGCAGTAATAGATGTCAAACGCGTCCTCGCGGGAGCCGGAGGCGAGAAAGCGGCCGATCGCCGCCTCGAAGCTCATGCGGTCGAGATCGCGCTCCATGTTGAAGGGGATCTGGTTCTTTCCGGCGCTTTTGCCGTCCGAATCGGCGAGCGCCGCGCGCTGTGCCGTCGCGCAATCAAACTTGAGATCCTCGCATGAATCCCGGAGAAAAGAAAGCGCCTCGCGGCCGTAGCGGCGCTTCGCCCATGGCGCGTCGGGGACGCGGACGGATTGCGCGATGCCGTACCTCAAGCGGTTCAGCTCGCGCATTTGATCAAGGGCGCGGTATCCCATGCCGGTTTCTCCCTTCGCGGCCGCGCGTCGGCGCGGCGTCCTTCCGTGCTTGCCGGATCAGGCTGTTTCCCTTATTCTACTACAAATATCGCGGCGTGGCAACCGGGCGCGTTCGTAAAACGAAAACACGGCGGACGCGCCGCCGTGTCAGGGTGTCGACAAAGTCGACACCCTCCGCAAAAATGAAGCTTTCATTTTTGCGGCCTGCACGTTTTTCCTGCGCGGCTGTGCCGCGCGGCCGGAAAAACGCGTAAGGAACCGATTTTCTGCGGAAAATCGTTCCGAAACCACCGCGCATGTCGCTGGTTTCGGATGAGAAACGAAGGGGCTCCGCCCCTTCGTTGCATCCCCGGGAGGAACGACCGGGTTTGTCGACGATCTGACATGGCGGACGCGCCGCCGTGTGATGGATTAAGTAATTATGAACTAATCGGACGCGCGACCGCGCCGCGAAGGTTTATCGGATGCGGAAGCAGGGATACGCGCCGCAGATGGACTGTTCGTAGTACGCTTCCAGCGATCCGGCGCGCGCAAAGGCGTTCCAGACCTTGAAATCGACGCCGGAATAGACATACAGGCCGCCGCTTTCGCGGAATTCGAGGAACAGGCAGCCTTGTTCCAGCGCGTAGCCGTACCGGCTGAAGCAGGAGGACTGCGGCGTCGGGATCAGGTAATCGCGCGGATTCAGCATTCCTGCGTTCGTCCACGCGGGCGCGTCGGTCGGTTCCTGCGCGAGCGCGGGCGCCGCGATGAAAAGCAGCGCGGCGACGGCAAACAGGGCGATTACTCGCCTGCGCATTGAAAGCGATCGTTGATCGGTCATGGCTGCCTCCCTCGCCGCCGGGTCTGCCCGTCGGCGTAATTCTCCGTATGGACTGATACATCCTGATGATACCACGGCCGCCGCGCAAAGAAAAGGGAGCAAACGTTAACATTGTGTTACCGACGCGTAACGAAAAGCCGCATCTCAAGAGGTCGCCTGCGGGACGGCAAGGGAATACGTACGTCCGTGTACTTTCATCCCCTTGCCGACCTTGGCGTCTGTCGAGAAGCGGCCTTCAGGCCTGCCGACGAACCGCGCGCGCAGGCGCGCCGCTATACGGGCATCGTGCCGTCTTGCTTGTTGTAGGCGGTGGGATCGGCTTTGAGCTCGCGCGCGTCGCGGTACTGGAAGAATTTCTCCGCGACCTGCGGGAACAGCGCGTAGGAGAGGACATCCTCTTCCTGCCGCTCGTACTTGCGCACTTCCTTGCGGTATTCGTCCAATTCGGGCTTGATTTCGTCGGCGGGGCGGCAGGTGATGATCCTTTCGTCGCCGATGATCTTTTTGCGGACGGTTTCGTTGACGGGCGCGGGCAGCCTGCCGTATTCGCCGCGCAGCAGCGCCTTGGATTCCTTGGGCACCAGCTTGTAGCGCTCGCCGCCCACGACGTTCATCACGGCCTGCGTGCCGACGATCTGGCTGGTGGGCGTGACGAGCGGCGGATAGCCGAAATCCTCGCGCACGCGCGGCACTTCGGCGAGCACGTCGTAGAATTTGTCCATCTTGCCCGCCTGCTTGAGCTGGCCGATGAGGTTCGAAAGCATGCCGCCCGGCACCTGATAGAGCAGCGTGTTGACGTCGACGCCCAGCACGCGCCCCGGATCGCGCCAGCCGTCCTTTGTCAGGCGGTCGGCGACGGTGCGGAAATAGGAAGCAAGCTCGGCGAGCAGTTTGAGATCCAGTCCGGTATCGTATTGAGTGCCGCGCAGCGTAGCGACCAGCGATTCGGTGGCGGGCTGCGCCGTGCCGTTGCCCAGCGGCGACAGCGCGGTGTCAATGATATCCACGCCCGCCTCAATCGCCTTGAGCAGCGTCATATCGCCCGTGCCGGAGGTATTGTGCGTGTGCAGGACGATGGGCAGCTTGGTGTTCGCCTTGAGCTTTTTGACGAGCGAGTACGCGTCGTAGGGCAGCAGCAGGTTGGCCATGTCCTTGATGCAGATGATATCGGCGCCCATGTCCTCGATGTCCTTGGCGAGCTTGACGAAGTATTCCTCGGTGTGGACGGGCGAGATGGTATAGCTCATGGCGACCTCGGCGATGCCGCCGTATTCCTTGGTCGCCTTGACCGCCGTGCGCATGTTGCGCAGATCGTTCAGCGCGTCGAAGGTGCGGATGATATCGATGCCGTTGTCGATGGATTTTTTGACGAAGAAATCCACCACGTCGTCGGCGTAGTGTTTGTAGCCCAGAATATTCTGTCCGCGAAGCAGCATTTGCAGCTTGGTGTTGGGCAGCGCCTTGCGCAGCTTGCGCAGGCGTTCCCACGGGTCCTCGTTCAGGAAGCGCAGGCAGCTGTCGAACGTCGCGCCGCCCCAGCACTCGAGCGAAAAATACCCGACCTTGTCCAGCATTTCGCACGCCGGCAGCATTTCGTCCAGCCGCATGCGGGTCGCCGCCTGGGACTGATGCGCGTCGCGCAGAATGGTATCGGTGATTTTGACCTTTGCCATCTTTTTATCCTCCTTAACCGAACATGCTTAACAGCACGCCCGCCGCGATTGCCGATCCGATCACGCCGGCGACGTTGGGCCCCATCGCGTGCATGAGCAGGTAATTGCCGGGCTTGGCTTTCAGCCCTTCGACCTGCGATACGCGCGCCGCCATCGGCACGGCGGAAACGCCCGCCGATCCGATGAGCGGGTTGATTTTATCCTTGAGGAACAGGTTCATGAACTTGGCGAGCAATACGCCGCCCGCCGTGCCCACGCCGAAGGCGACGACGCCGACCCCGACGATCATCAGCGTCTGCTCCGTCAGGAAGGTTTTCGCGTTTGCCGTCGCGCCCACCGTGACGCCTAAGAAGATGGTCACGATGTTCATCAGCTCGTTCTGCGCCGTTTTGCTCAAGCGGTCGACGACGAGCGATTCCTTCATCAGATTGCCCAGCATCAGCATGCCCACGAGCGGCAGCGCGGAGGGCAGAAGCAGCGCGACGATCAGGGTGACGAGAATGGGGAAAACGATCTTTTCGGTCTTGCTGACCTCGCGGAGCTGTTTCATTTCGATCTGCCGCTCGGCCTTGGTGGTCAGCGCGCGCATGATGGGCGGCTGGATCACGGGCACAAGCGCCATATAGCTGTACGCCGCCACGGCGATGGGGCCGAGCAGATGCGGCGCCAGCTTGCTTGTCAGGAAGATCGCCGTCGGCCCGTCCGCGCCGCCGATAATGCCGGTGGACGCCGCCTCCGCGCCGGTGAAGCCGAGCAAGCGGCACACGATAAAGGTAAAGAAAATGCCAAGCTGCGCCGCCGCGCCCAGCAGAAGCGATTTCGGATTGGCGATGAGCGGGCCGAAATCGGTCATCGCGCCGACGCCTAAAAAGATGAGCGGCGGGAAAATGCCCAGCCGGACGCCCTGATACAGATAGTACAACAGTCCGCCCGAGGTTTCCAGATGCGAGTACAGCGTGACGCTTTGGAGCGAGGAGAGGACGTTGCCCTCCTTGTCGGCGATGTCGTAGCTGTACTTCGTCGCGTTGCCGTCGGCGTCAAATTCGACGGGCGTTTTGACCAGAATCTGATCGTCATTCAAAACGACCGACTGCGCGATCTCATACAGGTTTTCGTCCGTAACGGCGATCGCCGTGCCTTGCTTGCCGTGATAGTACTCCTGCGCGTTGATCACGTTTTTGGGCGCGTCAGTCAGCCCGCCGAGCGGCAGGTTGGTCAGCAGCATCCCGAAGGCGATGGGGAGCAGCAAAAGTGGCTCGTATTTCTTTTTGATGGCGAGATAGATCAGCCCGCAGGCAATGGCGATCATCACGAGGGGAAGCGGGTCCCGAATCAGCGCGGCGACGCCCGATCCCTCCGCCAAATTCTTCAGCGTGTCAAAGATTTCCATGTCGATCACTTCACTTTCTCATGCGCGGCGGTCGGAAGGAAAGCGGTTTGTCAGTTCATGACGACCATGACGTCGCCCGAATTGACCGACGCGCCCTTGGCGACCAGCACCTGCGAAACGGTGCCGTCGGCGAGCGCGACGATCTCGTTTTCCATTTTCATGGCTTCGAGCACGACGAGCACGTCGTTCTTTTTGACCGCCTGACCGGGCGCGACCTTGACGTCGAGGATCGAGCCGGGCATGGGCGCGGTGACCTTGGTGCCGCCCGCGACGGGCGCGGCGGGCTTGGGCGCGGGAGCCGGCGCGGCGGGCGCTGCCGGGGCTGCGGGCGTAACGGGCGCTGTCGGCGCGACAGGGGCGACGGAAGCCGCGGGCGCGGATACGACGGGCGAGCCGCCGATTTCTTCAACTTCTACCTGATAGGAAACGCCGTTGACGGTGATATTGAATGTACGCATGATCGCAATCTCCTTTTCTGTTAGCCTGATCGGGAATTACATGTGACTGTACAGCTGCTCGTCTCTCGCCGAGGCGTTCCACGAGGGGGCGTTGTTGACGCGGCGCACGCGCCGGACGACGAAGCCGCTCTTTTCGCCCTGCCATACGGCGGCGACGGCGGCGGCGAGGACGGCGATCAGCGCGTCGTCGTTCATCGGCGGCTGGGGCGGCGTTTCGGGCGCGGGGAGAGGCTCTGGTGTGATTTCCGCGACCGGGGACGGTTTGCCACCCCTGCGCCTGAACAGCGCCATGACGGATATCGACAGGATCAGAAGAGTCAGCCCGATGAACACCACGATGATGCCCGTGCCGGCGGTTGAAAGCCCGGAAAGAAAAATATCCATCTCCAGACCTCCTTAAAGCGGGATGTTGCCGTGCTTGCGGGGCAGGTTGACGTCATGCTTGGACGCGAGGAACTCCATGGCGGCGATGAGCGTTTTGCGCGTTTCGCGCGGCTCGATCACATCGTCGACAAGGCCGGCCTGCGCCGCTTCGAGCGCGCCGTGATTCGCCGCGTACTCGTCCTCGAGCGCCGCGCGGTCCTCGCCCTGATCCAGACGATCCCGGAAAAGCGTCTGCACGGCGGTTTCGCGGGTGAGCGGGGAGAGCATGGCGGTCGGCCACGCGTAGGCGACGTCGGCGATGCTTTTGCCGCCCATGGCGACATACGCCGCGCCCACGGCGTTGCCGAGGATCACGGCGATCTTGGGGCACGTCGCCTCGGCGTAGGCGTAGAGCATCTGCGCGGCGGCGCGCATGGCGTCCGCCTGCCGCGCGGCCTGCGGCACGGCGAGCCCGTCCGTGTTCAGCAGCGTCACAACGGGCAGTCCGTAGCAGTCGCACAGGCGCACGAAGCGCGCGATCTTGCGGCAGGCGTCGGCGTCGAGGCGTCCGCCGTCCCGTTTCGGATCGGTGGCGATCACGCCCGCCGTGCGCCCGCCGGCGCGGCACAGCGCGATGCGCGCGGCGGCGCCGTATTCGGCGAACAACTCGACGATCTGCCCGTTATCGGCGATCTCGGTGATCAGGGGCAGCGTTTCGTCGGGAGAAAGCGTGTACAGGACGCGGTTCAGATCGTCGTTTTCAAGCAGGGGCGCGTCCTCGGTGTTGGAGGAGGGCAGAAGATCGATCAGCGAAAGGATCAGCGCCGTCGCCTCCTCCTCGGTGGCGGCTTTGAGCGCGACCGCGCCCTGACGCGCCATTTCCTCCGCGCCGAAAAGCTCGTTTTCGCCCGCCGTTTTGCCCGACGCGGCGTTCATGACCAGCGCCGTGTGCAGCGCGAGCGCGCCCGTTTTCCCGACCTGTACGGCGATATCGGCGATTTGCGTGAACAGCGTGGCGACGCCCCGGCACTCGCCCATGACGCAGGCGATGATCGGGCAAACGCCGGACAACCGCGCCAGACGGCGCAGCACGGCGGCGCAGGAGGGCAGGACGTCCATGCCGTCGTCGAGCCGGACGCCCGCGCCGTCCATCAGCGCGACGACCGGCGCGCCGGTGGTCTGCGCCAGATTGATCAGATCGATAATTTTGTCGGACTGCGCCCGGGACAGCGCGCCGCCCGAAACCGTGTAGTCCTGCGCGAAGCAGTACGCCGCGCGGCCGCGCACCGTACCGTAGCCCGTAACGACGGCCGCGTCCTGTTTGAGCGCCGCCGTTTCGATAAAGCTGCCGTCGTCAAACAGCTTGGCGGCGCGCTCGCGCGCCGTGCATTTGCCCGCCGCGTGCTGCCTGGCGACGCGCTCGGCGTCTCCCCGCGAGACGGCGGATTTGCGCGCTGCGATCCTGCGCGTCAGATCTGTCATGTCCATGGTATGCCCCTCCGTTTCGTCTATCGTCCGTACGCCCGGCGGCGGAAACCGACATGGGCGGTCAAAATAGAATCACCATCCTGACCCAATTTCGCTTATTCTACATGGCACGCCTATTTCCTGCCCAACCGTTCCGAAATAATTATTACTTTTTTGTAAAGATTGCATTCTTGCGCCGACGGGCGGCAGGACGTATAATATCGGCGAGGGAGTGTGAGTTGAAATGAAACTGGCCATGGCGTGCGATCCGGCGGGGCTTCCGCTGGTCAAGGCGATCGAGGAGGTACTTGAGAATCACGGCGTCGACTATGTCTTTTTGGGTTACCGCGAGGGCGACACGCGCGATTATCCGGTGTACGGCGTGCGCGTGGCGAACATGGTCGCGCGGGGCGAGGCGGATCGCGGCATCGTGCTGTGCGGCACGGGCGTGGGCATTTCAATGGCGGCGAACAAGGTGCGCGGCGCGCGCTGTTGCTGCTGCTCGGACGCGTACAGCATCAAGTACAGCCGTCTGCACAACGACTGCAACATCCTGGCGATGGGCGGAAGGGTGGTCGGCCCCGAAACGGCGGCGATGCTGACCGAGATTTTCCTTGAGACGCCGTTCGAGGGCGGGCGGCACCAGCGCCGCATCGATATGTTTCCCCTGATCGAAAACGGCGACGCGATCGAATAAAGCGCGAAAAAGCGGGCGGCCGTCATGATCCGACAGCCGCCCGATTGATTTGTTTCGTTATTTGTCGCCGCTTCCGAGCCGTTCCCGGACCTTGAGCGCCGCCGCGTAGACGGCGTTTTTCTTTTCGCCCGATTCGACGAGGCGCTTTTGCGCGTCGCGGAGCGAGACGCCCTGAAGGATCAAATCGAATAGTCTCGCCTCGAGAGAGACATCGGGCTTGATATCCTGCGCGGGCGGCGTCACGCCGCGCAGATCGAGCACGAGGCAGTACTCGCCCTTTTCGGCCTTTTCGTTGGCTTCGAGCGCCGACAGCACTTCCTGCGCCGTGCCGCGAAGCGTCAGCTCGTGCAGTTTCGTCAGATCGCAGCTTGCGCTGACCAGCGCGCCGGGCAGCGTCCGCGCGATCATGCGCATCAGATCGATCACGCGGTAGGGCGATTCGTGGAGGATCGCGCCCGCCGACTTGCGCGCGATGTCGGTCAGTTTGTCCTCGAGCGCCTTTTTCTCGCGCGGGAGAAAGCCGTAAAAAGTGAACTCGGTCAGATCAAACCCGCTCACCGACATCGCCGCCGCCATGGCGGAGGGACCGGCGACGGCGACCACGGGTACGCCGCTTTGCGCGGCGGCGCGGACGAGCGCTGTGCCGGGATCGGAAATCGCGGGCGTGCCGGCGTCGGTGACGAGCGCGACATCGATGTTTTCGGCGGTCATGCGATCGACGATCGCCTGCGCCTTCGACTGCTCGTTGTGCTGATGGCAGCTCGTCATGGGCGTGTGAATGTCAAAGTGCGAGAGCAGTTTCATGGTGACGCGCGTATCCTCGGCGGCGATGAGCGCGACCGAGCGCAGCGTATCGATCGCGCGCGGGCTCATATCGGACAGGTTGCCGATGGGCGTGGCGACGACGTAAAGCGTCATGAAAGCCCTCCCTTTTCAAATACGCGCAGCGTGGCGCTGTGCGCGCGGGGGTTGCGCGCGATTTCGTCCCCGGACGGCTTGATCGCGCCGCCGCCCAGCGCGCGCCCGACGCTTTTTTTGCCGCAGGTGCAGATCGGCGCTTTGGGCGGGCAGACGCAGGGGTTTTGCAGCGTCCGAAAGGCTGTTTTCACCAGCCTGTCCTCGATGGAATGAAAGGTGAGCACGCACAGCCTGCCGCCGGGCTTCAGCAGATCGACCCAATCGGTCAGCGCCTGCGTAAGCGGCGCCAATTCGTCGTTGACGGCGATGCGCACCGCCTGAAACGTCCTTCGCGCGGGGTGCCCCTCGTCCTTGCGGCGCACCGCCTTGGGAATGGCGGCGTCGACGACCGCGACGAGATCGAAGGTCGTTTTGAGCGGTGTTTCCCTTCGCTTTTCCACGAGGATTTTGGCGATGCGCGCCGCCCATTTCTCGTCGCCGTAATCGTACAGCGCGCGGGCGAAATCGCGTTCCGAAACGGTGTTCAGGTAGTCCGCCGCCGTCATGCCCCGCGACGCGTCCATGCGCATGTCCAGCGGCGCGTCCTCGTGATAGGAAAAGCCGCGCTCGGGCGTGTCGAGCTGATGGGAGGACACGCCCAGATCAAGCAGCCCGCCGTCGAGCGCCGCGCCGGGCAGCAGCGCCTTGACGTCATGGAAATTGCCGTGAATCGCGTGAAAACCGTCAAACCCGGCCAGACGCGCGGTGGCGGCGGCGATCGCCGCTTCGTCGCGGTCGATGCCGTAGAGCGTGACGCCGGGCGCGGCGGACAGAATGCCCTCGCTGTGGCCGCCGCCGCCCAGCGTGCCGTCGGCAAACACGCCGCCCGCCTTGGGATCAAGATAGGCGAGCACCTCGTCAAGCATGACGGGCACGTGCGAAAACGCCATTACGCGTTCAATTCCGCCATACGGCTCTCAAGCGACGCCAGCATGGCCTTGTTTTTTTCGAGCTTTTCCTTTTCGGCTTCGATCAGCGCCGGGGGCGCTTTCCGCACGAAACCCTGATTCTGGAGCTTGCCCTCCGAGCGCGCGATCTCGCCCAGCAGGTTGTCGTATTCTTTCCTGACGCGCGCGCGCTCCTTGTCAAGATCGACCAGATCGCCCAGCGGAATGAACAGCGACGCCGCCGCGCACACCGCGCCGACGGTCTTTTCGCCGATGACCTGATCGCTCTTCAGGATTTCGAGCGCGGACACGTTGGCGAGACGGCGGAAGTACGTTTCGGAGGAGGTCAGCGTGTCCGTCCAGCCGTCGGCGGGCAGCAGCATGAGCCGCGCCTTGTGCCCCGGCTGCACGTTCATGTCGGCGCGCAGGTTGCGCACGGCGCGGATGATGTCCATCACGCCCTCCATGCGCGCGCTCGCCTCGGCAAAATCATATTTTTCCTCGGCGGCGGGCCACGCGGACATCATGCAGGACTGCCCCTCGTGCGCCGGGAGATTCTTGTATAGTTCTTCCGTCAGGAAGGGCATGAAGGGATGCAGCATGCGCAGCAGCCCCGACAGCACCTCCTGCAGCACGGCGCGCACGGCGCTCTTGCGCACGGGATCGTCGCCAAGCAGCGCGCTCTTGGCCAGCTCGATGTACCAGTCGCAGAACTCGCTCCAGATGAAATCGTACAAGCGCTGGGTGATCATGCCGTAATCGGCGTCCTCGTAGGCGCGCGTCACGTCGCGCAGCGCGCTTTGGTATTTTGTCAGAATCCACTTGTCGGGCGTCAGCAGCGATTTGCCCTCGAGCGTTTCCGCGCCGTCCATGTTCATGAGCACGAAGCGCGAGGCGTTCCACACCTTGTTGGCGAAATTGCGCGCCATTTCCACCTTGTCGATGGAGAAGCGCATGTCGTTGCCCGGGCTGACGCCCATGCACAGCGAGAACCTGAGCGCGTCCGCGCCGTACTGCTCGATGATTTCGAGCGGATCGACGCCGTTGCCCAGCGATTTGGACATCTTGCGCCCCTGCGCGTCGCGCACCAGCCCGTGCAGCACCACGCGGTCAAAGGGCGTTTTGCCGGTATGCGCCAGCCCTGAAAAGATCATGCGCGCGTCCCAGAAGAAAATGATGTCGTAGCCCGTCGCCACGGTGGAGGTGGGGTAGAAATAGTCGAGATCATCGGTCTTGTCGGGCCAGCCGAGCGTGGAAAAGGGCCAGAGCGCCGAGGAAAACCACGTGTCGAGCACGTCCTCGTCCTGACGCAGGCGCT
>CAYWOS010000011.1:0-35722 GCA_964459985.1 uncultured Oscillospiraceae bacterium | reverse complement strand
AACAGAGCTGGCGCGAAATGCACCAGTCGCGGATGTTTTCCATCCAGTTGTAATACGTTTTTGTGAAGCGCTCGGGCACGATCTGCGTGTCGCCGTTTCGCACCGCCTCGATCGCGGGCTTGGCGAGCGGTTCCATGCTGACGAACCACTGGCGGCTGACGAGCGGCTCGACGGTCGTATGGCAGCGATAGCAGGTGCCGACGTTGTGCGAATAGTCCTCGATTTTCACGAGCAGCCCGAGCTTTTCGAGATCCTCGACGACCGCCTTGCGGCAATCCATGCCGGACAATCCCTGATACTTGCCGGCGTTTTCGTTCATCGTGCCGTCGTCGTTGGTGACGCGCAGCACCTGCAAATGATGGCGCTTGGCGACCTCGAAATCGTTGGGGTCGTGCGCCGGCGTCATTTTGACCGCGCCCGTGCCGAAATCCATTTCGACGTAATCGTCGGCGACGACGGGGATTGCGCGGTTCATGAGCGGCAGCATCACGCTTTTGCCCACGAGCGACGCATAGCGCGCGTCGTTAGGGTTAACGGCGACGCCGGTATCGCCCAGCATCGTTTCGGGGCGCGTCGTGGCGACCACCACGCCCTCGCCGCCGTCCGAAGCGGGATAGCGGATGTGCCACAGGTGCGACGCCTGTTCCTCGTATTCCACCTCGGCGTCGGACAGCGCCGTTTTGCAGTCGGGGCACCAGTTGATGATGCGGTCGCCGCGATAGATCAGACCCTTTTCGTACAGGCTGACGAACACCTCGCGCACGGCGCGGGAGCAGCCCTCGTCCATCGTGAAGCGTTCGCGCGTCCAGTCGCAGGAAGCGCCGAGCTTGCGAAGCTGTTTGGTGATGCGCCCGCCGTACTCCTTTTTCCACGCCCACGCGCGCTCGAGGAATTTCTCGCGCCCGAGCGCTTCCTTGGACAGCCCCTCCTCGCGCAGCGCGTCCACGATCTTGACCTCGGTGGCGATCGAGGCGTGATCGGTGCCGGGCAGCCACAGCGTGGGATCGCCCTTCATCCTGTGATAGCGGATGAGCGAGTCCTGCGCGATGCAGTCCAGCGCGTGCCCGATGTGAAGCTGCCCCGTGATGTTGGGCGGCGGCATGACCATGGTGAAGGGCTTGCGGCGCTTGTCGATTTTCGGCGTGAACGCGCCGGAATTCTCCCACGCTTCGTAGGTCGATTGCTCGATCGCCTGCGGGTTATAGGTTTTCTCCATATGGAAGGCTTTTTCGCTCATAATTCCTCCTGAAAATCAAAGATCGCCCTGTCCTCAAGGACGGAGCGATCCGTGGTACCACCTTTGTTCGCGGCGCGTAAACGCCGCCTCACGGCGCGATAGCGGGCGCCGGCCGGACGGGCTGATGATTTCACCCGCCGCCCTCGCGGACGACCTTCCGCCTGCGTCCGTCCCGAGCCGTCTTTCAGCCGACGGGCGGCTCTCTCTGATGGGGACGCGGGCGTACTCCTCCCGGTCAATGGGCGTTGTTCAGCGTGAAAGAGAGCGCCCGATCAGGCGTTCTTCTTTTCCTCGTCGATTTTGACGACCGACTTGCCGTCATAATAGCCGCAATGCTTGCAGACGCGGTGCGCCAGCTTCATCTTGTGGCACTGGGAGCACTCGACGAACGCGGGCAGGGACAATTTCCAGTTGGCACGGCGCGAACGGCCGCGAGCCTTTGATACTTTTCCTTTGGGCAGAGCCATAACTACACCTCCTGATCCTTTGTCAGCAATTGCTGCAATGCCGAAAAAGGATGCTGGTCGGGCACCTTTTGGCAAGCATTCGGGGAATCGTCGTCCGCCTGTACCGCCCGGAACACCTCGCATTCCTCTCCACAAAGGAAGCGGATGGGCATTTCGAGCACGGCGAGCGTCAGCGCCAGATGCGAAAGATCGACCTTCGATCCCTCGTACACCAGCCGTTCGCCCTCTTCGGTCGGCTCCTCGGGCGGGTCCCATTTCGTGACGCGCGCGAAGACCTCGTCGAACGGCACGCTGATGGGGAACTCCATGGTCTTGAGGCAGTACGAACAGCGCGCGTGCGCCGTGGCGTGAAACTGCCCGCGAAGGCGAAGGTTGTGATCCTGCGCCGAGCAGAAGCCCGTCAGCGCGACGTCGGTGAACGTGATCGTTTCGCCGAGGATCGGCTGCGGCGGAATCTCGTCACGATGACGGAAGGGGATTTCCTCCCCATTCGCCCTTAAGGCGGCGGAAATGTCCATAAACAAGCGCATCACCCCAATCGTGACCGTGTGCTATTATACGTGGATTCGGGGGCTTTGTCAAGGCGAATTTTGTGTCCGCGGCAAGATAATTATGTATTTTCGCGCCGATTGCGATTGACAAGCCCGCGCGTCATGGCATATAATGATTCAGACCGTGAAGGGGAGGGAACCCGGTTTTCGGCACAAGAGAGGGCGCGTCGCCGGCTGTGAGCGCGCCTTGCCGGGCGGGCGCGTGCGCCCCGGAGTCGTCCGGAGGAATCGAGTATTCCGGGCCGTGCGCCGCGTTAAGGCAATCTCATTCGCAATCAGAGTGGATGAAGCCGCTTCAAGCGCTGTCTCTGGCATCAGGGACGGCGCGTTTTTATGGGGAGGGAGCCATGTTCGATACGCTGAAGCGCGATCTGGACGCCGTGATGACGCGCGATCCCGCCGTGCGCAGCCGGCTGGAGGTATTCCTGTGCTATCCCGGCTTCCGGGCGATCCGGTGGCACCGCCGCGCGCACCGGGCGTACCTGCGGAAGCATTTTTTGCTGGCCCGGCTGATCTCCGCGCGCGCGCGGCATCGCACGGGGATTGAGATCCATCCGGGCGCGGTGATCGGCGAGGGACTGTTCATCGATCACGGCAGCGGCGTCGTGATCGGCGAGACGGCGGTGATCGGCGACAACGTGACGCTGTATCAGGGCGCGACGCTGGGCGGCACGGGCAAGGATACCGGCAAGCGCCATCCGACGTTGGGCGACGGCGTGACGGTGGGCGCGGGCGCCAAGGTGCTGGGGCCTATCACCATCGGCCATCACGTCAAGATCGGCGCGGGCGCCATCGTGCTCAAGGACGTGCCCGACAACTGCACGGTGGTGGGCAATCCCGGGCGCATCGCGCGCCGCCCGTCGCCCGCGCCCGAGGTCGATCTCAACCACAGCGATCTGCCCGACCCGATGCTCGATAGAATGCAGGCGCTGTATCATCGCCTGACGGCGCTTGAAAAAGTGCTGTGCGAGTACGCCACGGCGCTCGGGTGCGACGAGTGTACGGTGGAACACTGTGCAAAGCGCGACGATCTTCGCGCGATGGAAAACGAAAGCGCTTCAACGGAACTGTAAAGGAGAGGCTTATGCAGATTTACAACAGCATGACGCGGAAAAAGGAAGAATTCATCCCCCTGACCCCCGGCAAGGTGGGCATGTACGCCTGCGGACCGACGGTATACGATTACTTTCACATCGGCAACGCGCGCCCCTTCATCGTGTTCGACATGATGCGGAGGTATCTGGAGCATCGCGGGTACGAGGTGACGTACGTGCAGAACTTCACCGATATCGACGATAAAATGATCCGCCGCGCGAACGAGGAGGGCGTCACCGTCAAGGAACTGGGCGACCGCTTCATCGCCGAATACTACAAGGACGCGGGCAGGCTCGGCATCCGAAAAGCGACGGTGCATCCGCGCGCCACCGAGCATATGGCGCAGATCATCGATCTGGTGCGGACGCTGGTTGACAAGGGCTATGCCTACGCCGTGGGCGGCGACGTGTATTTCGACGTGTCCCGGGACCCGGGCTACGGCAAATTGTCGGGACAGGAGGCCGAGGAACGCGAGGCGGGCGCGCGCATCGACGTGGACGAGGGCAAACGCAATCCCGCCGATTTCGCGCTGTGGAAGGCGCAAAAGGACGGCGAACCGGCTTGGGAATCGCCGTGGGGCATGGGCAGGCCGGGCTGGCACATCGAGTGCAGCGCCATGAGCCGCGCGTATCTGGGCGATACCTTCGATATCCACGCCGGCGGCAAGGATCTTTTGTTCCCGCACCACGAAAACGAGATCGCGCAGAGCGAATGCGCTACCGGGAAGCCTTTCGTGCGGTACTGGATGCACAACGGCTTCATCAATATCGACAACGAAAAGATGAGCAAATCCAAGCACAATTTCTTCACCGTGCGCGACATCCTCAAGGAATACGACGCCGAGGACATCCGCATGTTCATGCTCTCGGCGCACTACCGCAGCCCCATCAATTTCAGCCGGGACATCATCGCGCAGGCGCACGCCTCTTTGTCCCGCCTGTACGCCGCGCGCGACCGGCTGCTGTTCCTTTTGTCCCGCGCCGTGGACAGGGAATTAAGCGAGAACGAAACCGCGCTGCTCGCGCGCGTTCAGGCGGGCGTCCGGCGCTTTGACGACGCGATGGACGACGATCTCAACACCGCCGACGCGCTGGGCGCGCTGTTTGAGATGGTGCGCGACGCCAATACGTCATTGGACGGCGGCAGCGCGAAGACGGCCGTGCAGGGCGCGCTGGACGGCATGAAAGTCATCACCGACGTGCTCGGGCTGCTCATGCGTCAGGCGGAGGAAGGGCTGCCCGCCGACATCCAATCGCTCGCCGACGAGCGCGCCGCCGCGCGTAAAAACCGCGACTGGAAAAAGAGCGATGAAATCCGCGACAGGATCAAGGCGGCGGGCTATCAGATCGAGGACACGCCGCAGGGACAGAAAATCACGAAGGCGTAAAGGGGGATCGCGCGATGAAGGCGTACCACGAGGATCTGCGGCATATCCATGTGAACACCGAGGAAAACCGCGCGTACTATGTGCCGTACTCGTGCGAGGCGGCGGCGCTCAACCGCGTCGGGGACAGGAAGCTGCCGCTCGACGGGATGTGGAAGTTTTCGTACTTCGACAGCTTCGCACGCCTGCCCGAAACGATCGGGTTCGACCGCGCGATCGCCGTCCCTTCCGTCTGGCAGAGCGTCGGCTGCGACAGCCACCAGTACGTCAATATTCAGTATCCCATTCCTTTCGATCCGCCCTTCGTGCCGACCGAAAACCCCTGCGGCGTGTACGAGCGCGCGGTGCATGTGACGCTTAACAAGGGCATGAAGTATTACCTGTACCTCGAGGGCGTCGATTCCTGTTATTACCTCTATGTCAACGGCCGGTTCGTCGGGTTTTCGCAGGTGTCGCACTCGCCGAGCGAGTTTGATCTGACCAAGTATCTTGTGGACGGCGAAAACACCTTCCGCCTGTACGTGCTCAAGTGGTGCGTCGGCACGTATTTCGAGGATCAGGACAAATTCCGCATGTCGGGAATTTTCCGCTCGTTATACATACTGACGCGCCCGAAGGATCATCTGCGCGATTTCTTCATTCATCAGGCGTTTGTCGGGAATAAAGTCGATATCGCCGTCGATCTTGATTTCATCGGCGCGCCCAAAGCGGTGTCCTGCCGCGTGATCGCGCCGGACGGGCGCGACGTGCTGACGGCGGCAAGCGCGGGCGGCGCGCTTGCCTTCACGATCGACCAACCCGTCCTGTGGAACGCCGAGCAGCCGAACCTGTACACCTTCCTGTTCTCCTGCAACGGCGAGACCATTCCGCAGCGCGTGGGCCTGCGTCACATCACATGGGATCAAGGCGTCGTCAGGATCAACGGCCGTCCCGTCAAATTCCGGGGCGTCAACCGCCACGACAGCGATCCCAAGACGGGCTTTGCCGTCTCGCGCGAGCAGCTTATACGCGATCTGATCGTCATGAAGCAGCACAACGTGAACGCCATCCGTACCAGTCATTACCCCAACGCGCCCTTCATGCCCGAATTGTGCGACGAGTACGGCTTTTATGTGATCGCCGAAGCCGATCTGGAAACGCACGGCACGAACGATCTGCAGCCGTGGCGGCCTGAAAGCTGGAAGACGCTGCGCTCACTGCTGACCGACGACGCCGATTATCTTGACATCGTGCTCGACCGCAACCGGCGCAACGTGATCCGCGACAAGAACCGCGCCTGCGTCGTCATGTGGTCGCTGGGCAACGAAAGCGGCTTCGGGCGCAACCTTGCGGAAGCGGCGAAATGGATCAAGGCGTACGACCCCTCGCGCATGGTGCATTACGAGGGCGGCACCGGCTCGCCCGTCGTCGACGGCGCTCCGCCGCCCGATACCTCGATGCTCGACGTGTTCAGCCTGATGTACCCTTCGGTGGCGGGCATTGTCGATCATCTGGAAAAAGGCGATGATACGCGCCCCTTCGTGCTGTGCGAATACGCTCACGCCATGGGCAACGGCCCGGGCGACCTTGAGGATTATCAGGAGCTGATCCGGAAATATGACCGCTTCTGCGGTGCCTTTGTGTGGGAGTTTTGCGATCATGTGATCGATCGCGGCACGACGAGCGCGGGCAAGCCGATGTATGCCTACGGCGGCGACAGCGGCGAAAAGCACCACGACGGCAATTTCTGCATGGACGGGCTGGTCTATCCCGACCGCACGCCGTACACCGGCTTTGAGGAGTACAAGAACGTCGCGCGGCCGATGCGCGCGCGGCTTGTCGGCAAATCGCCCCTGAAGATCGCGCTGACCAATCACATGGATTTCCTCGACGCGGCGGCGTATCTTTCGGCGGAGTACGCGCTGACGCGCGACGGATACGAAACGTCGCGCGGCGTGATCGATCTGCCTTCGATCGCCCCGCATAAGCAGGCGACGGTCGGCATTCCGCTTGATGTTCCGCCGAGCGGCAAATGCCTGCTGACGGTGACGTATTTCCTCAAAAACGCCACGGCGCTTTTGCCCGCAGGGTACGAATTGGGGTTTGATCAGATCGCGCTGCGCGAGGGCCGCGTCCGCGCGCCCGGAACGGCGATGCCGATATCGGGCAAGCTGTCCGTGCGCGAAAACAACCTCGATTATGAGATCGAGGGCGGCGATTTCCGATATGTGTTCGGTAAACTGACGGGGAATTTCGAGCAGATGGCGGCGTACAACGCGGCGCTGATCACAAAGCCCGTTCGGCTCAACGTCTGGCGCGCGCCGATCGACAACGACCGCGATATCCGGCGGATATGGGAAAACATGGGCTACGACGCCGCACGGACGCGCGTGATCGGCGTATCGTGCAGGGAAAAGGAACACAGCGTCCTCATGACCTGCGATATGGCGCTGGCGGGCGACACGCGCGCGCGGTTTCTGACCGTCAAAGCGGTCTATGAAATCTTTGAGGACGGGCGGATCGAGGCGGCGCTGACGGGGACGCGCGATCCCGAAACGCCGTATCTTCCGCGCTTCGGGCTGCGCTTTTTCCTGCCCAAGCGCATGGATCAATGCGAATATTTCGGCTTCGGGCCGTACGAAAGCTATATCGACAAGCATCGCGCCTCCTGTCTCGGGCGCTATCGCACGACGGCGCGAAAGAATCACGAGGATTACCTGATGCCGCAGGAGAACGGCAGCCATTACGCCTGCGATTACGTCGTCGTCGGCGACGACGGGATTGCCCTTGCGCTCGAGAGCGACCGCCCCTTTTCCTTTAATCTTTCGCCGTATACGCAGGAGGAACTGGCGGCGAAAGCGCACGCATACGAGCTGGTCGAATCGGAGGACACCGTTTTGTGCGTGGACGGCGCGATGTCGGGCGTCGGCTCGCATAGCTGCGGCCCCGAATTGATCAGGCGATACCGTTCGGACGGCGCGAAACTGACGCTTCAGTTCACGATGCGGCCGATCAGGCGCTGATCGATCGGGAGCAATCAAAAAGCGTCCGTTTCCGGGCGCTTTATTTGAATGCTGTGAAACCGTTATGCTTTGATCTGCCTGACCGCGCTCCATGTCGACGCGCCCAGCCCGGCGCAGGCGACCGTCATGATGCAGTAGATCGCGGCGTCGGACAGCGCGGCGGACTTGTCCTTGGCGAACTCGAGCGCGATGCACACGCCGACGCAGACGGCAAAGACCGCGAAGGTGAGGACGGCGCGCCGGACGGAAAAGGATCTGCGGTATTTGATCAGCGCGGTGATCAGGATGAGCGCGAGCACGATGACGGCGACGAGCTGCGACACGCGCACGAAGCCGAAGCGCAGGTACGCGTCCTGCCGCAGGCTTTCGCACAGCGTTTGCGACGCGCCGTACAAGACGAGGAACAGGAGCGTGCGCCTGCCCGTCCCCGCGCCGCGCGTCCGCGCGACGATCAGCGCGATGACCAGCGCGGCGACGCCTTCCAGCATGAACACGGCGTAGTACCATTCCCCGTAGGCGTCCGTCACGCCGAGCGGGAAGAACTGATGCGCTTCGTTTTCGATCCACGCGCCGATGCCATCGCCCGAAAACAGCTCCGAAAAGCGGGAAAGCGCGATCATCAGCGCGGCGTAGGGCGCTACGGCGTCGCCGTACACGGAAAACGCGCGCTTTGTTCCCTTCGCGCAGATCAGGCAGGCGGCGGCGACGCCGCCGACGGCGCCCCACAGCGCGTACCCGCCGCGCGTGAACGCGAAGAAAAAGCCCGCGCCGAACTCGGCGAGGATCATATCGAGCTTGGCCAGACAATAGAACAGCCGCGCGCCCAGAAAGGCGAGCGGGAGCGCGAGCAGCGCGAAATCAAGCGCATGCGCCGTCGACAGTCCCGTGCGCCGGAGCGCGGCGACCGCAAGCGACAGGCACACGCACGCCGACAGCGCGATCCCCAGCGCGTAGGGCGTGACGGGAAGCCCGAACACGGAAAACAGCGCGTTCACTGCGCCGCCTCGTCGGGGATGTACGCCGTGGCAAAATAGATGATGTCGCTGAGCGGGCGGCGCTTGGGGTTGTCGGGAGAATTGATCTTTTTATTCTTGAACACCAGCGTGACCGACGAGCCGCCGTCGAGGTTATACGCGTTTTGAACGCCCTCGAAGGAGCAGACCAGATCGTTGAACTGTTCCAGCGTCATGCCGGTGGAGCCGGGATCTTCGGGGCCTTCGCAGCAAATGCACAGATAGGTCAGCGTGCCCGTCTGCGCCAGACACATGCGCTGCGCCGATGTGGTCGGGCCGTTGTTGGTATTGATGAAATCGGTTTGCCTCACGCCGTCGATAACCAGCCCGGGGCCGAAGGTGAAGCCGTTGACCGGCGTTCCTGTGAAGGCGGCGAGATCGTCGTTGGTCGCCTGCTTGATGATATGCATATCGCCGTTGTCGTCGATGATCAGGATATCCTTGATCCCGTCGCAGCGCTTGCGGTAGGTTTTCCCCTGACGGCAGGTATAGCCTTCGGTGCGGTAGCTGAAGAAATCGCCGTTGATCGCCAGCACGGCGTTGACGCGCTTGGCAAGCCCGCTGCCCAGCAGCGTTTGATCGGAGTAGTAGCCGGACGCCATTTCGGTGCGGAGCTGCGTGGCGTTGGCGAGCGTCACATAGGCGACCATGTAGTTGGTGTCGTACATGCGCCCTTTCTCAATCCGGATGGAAATCGTGGGATCGGTATACTCGGTATCGGACAGGTACCCGTCCTTTTGCGGCGCGAGCCCTTTTGCGTCGGTAAGCTTGTATACCTTGGTTTCCGCCTCGGCGACGAGCGTCGCGCCCGGCACGAGGACGAGCAGGCTGAACAGCATCAGGACGAGGAGCAGAACGCGAAGAAATGTTTTCATGGATGTGGACCCCTTTACTGATAATCGGCGAGCGTCAGGACATAGGGATCGCCCTTGGTGCCCGCGCCGCTTTCGACGGACAGCATCGAATCGTCGAGATACACGCAGGGGCGGACGCCGACGTTAACGCGCGTGTACGCGCCCCAGCTCAAATGCCCGTTATACCCGACGATCTGCATCATATAGCCGTCCTCTGCCTTGACGGTGGCGACCCAATACGGGCTTTTGCCGATGCCCGCGTCGACGTACAGCCCGCGCGCCTTGACCGCGTAGGGCGTGCCCGTCGCCTGCCGCGTTTTTTGTTCGCTCCAGATCTGCTTGGTGAAGCCGTACCCGACGACGGTGACCTCGCTCGTATCAAGCGGGAAGACGATGCCGCGGCCTTCAAAATCGCACATCGCGGCGCGAAGCGGACTGTCGCCCGTCAGCGCGTCCGCGAACGCGCCGTTCATGTACGCGATCATGTCGCTTTCTTTGTAATCGGCGATGCGGCGGTAGGTTCTCTTTTCGATCACGACGGGATCGCTTTCCTCGATGACCTGACAGGTATCGACGATCTGCTCGGTCATCATCAGCAGTTTCCCGTCCTCCGCCGCGAGCACGCGCCACAGCACGGGCGCTTCCGTTCCGTCCTTTTCATACGGATAGCTGCCGAACAGGACGTATTCATACCCGCTCCCTTTGAGATAACCGCGAATGCCCGTCTCCGCCGAGGCGACGGTCAGGCACGGGATCAGCAAAGCGCACAGCGCGGCGACAAGCTTCTTCATGGGCGCCTCCCATTGCTCTGTATCCATGGCACAACGATAAATATACCATGCGCGCCGTTTAATGTCAACCCGGCGGGGGTCTGCGCGCGGGTAATCGCCTGCGAAGCGGCAGCTCCGCGCCCGCGCGGACGCCCGGACGACAAAATGACGGATGATCCGGAATATCGTCTTGCGGGCGGGGGAAAAGAGGCCTATAATGAACCGGATCGATTGGAGGATGAGACGGGAAGATGGCGTACCTATACGAAACGCACCTGCATACCTGCCTGTCCAGCGCCTGCGGGCGCTCCACGGGGCGCGAGCACGCGCGGTACTATCATTCACTGGGGTTTCAGGGCATTTTTGTGACCGATCACTTTTTCGGCGGCAACACGGCGATTCCGCGCGAATGGGCGTGGGATCGATGGGTGCGCGCCTTCTGCCGGGGCTATGAGGAAGCGAAGGACGAGGGCGATCGGATCGGTCTGGATGTGTTTTTCGGCTGGGAACAAGGCTACGGCGACGACGAGTACCTGATTTACGGATTGGATCAGGACTGGCTGCTCGCGCATCCCGCGATCGCCGCCTGCCCGCGGGCGGAGCAAATGCGCCTGGTGCACGAGGGCGGCGGCTGCGTAATTCAGGCGCATCCCTTCCGCACAAGGGACTACATTCGCCATGTGCGGCTGGGCAGGCGCTTTGCGGACGGCGTCGAGGCCGCCAACGCGGCGAACGCGCCCGCCAACGACGCCGCCGCGTACCGCTACGCGCGGGAGTACGGCATGGTCATGACGGCGGGCTCGGACAATCATCTGTCCCCCGCGCCCGGGCAGGAGCGCGCGGGCGGCGTGATGGGCGTGTCGTTCGAGCATAAGCTGTCCTCGGCGCGCGATTACGCCGCGCGCGTTTTAGGCGGCGATTCGATCGGGCTGTACGTGCCGGCGGATCGCTTTGATCCGCCGCGGGAGCACGTCCTGATACAGTCCTTCTGGCTGGATCGGCGCGAGCGGCTTGTGCCGACGAACCGCGACTGGCTGAAGGAATAACGGAAATCGCTCGACAGACGGGAGGCGCGACGATTGCGAAAGAGCTTATCCGCCATGCTGATCACGTCGCTTTTGCTGACGATGGGGTTTTTCTGCAGTTGACCGGCTCTCGCGGTCAACTGCTGTCTGTACCCGCGCAACGGCAGCGTGCTGCCCGGAACGCCCGAGGATATCTGCGCGGGCAAGACGTCGGCGTTCCTGTGCAGCCGGTCGGCTCGCGGCGCGGAATAAACGAATAATCGAACGCCCGCCGGAAAACTCGTCATGAGTTCTCCGGCGGGCGTTTCAGGGCGGCGCGCCGGGAAATCCGGCGCGCCGGGAGGCGATGCCATGGGAAAGGCTTACTTGCCCGACATCTGGCGCTCCTGCTGCTCGATCATGCGCTTGACCATATAGCCGCCGATATAGCCCGCCTGACGGGAGGGAAGATCGCCGTTATACCCCTGCTTGAGGTTGATGCCCAGCTCGCTGGCGATCTCGAATTTCATGTTGTCCAGCGCGGCGCGCGCTTCGGGGACGTTGGCGCGGTTCTGCTGCGAGGAGGACGACTGGCTGCCCGAATTGTTGGCGTTATACATGTTATTCACTCCTATTCGTTATGATTTGATATTGCCTTGTGATCACTTGCCCGACATTTGTCTTTCCGCCTGTTCGATCAGACGCTTGACCATGTAGCCGCCGACGTAGCCGTTTTCGCGGCTCGTCAGATCACCGTTGTAGCCCGGCTTGAAATTGATGCCGAGCTCGCGCGCGATCTCGAATTTCATGTTGTCCAGCGCCGGGCGCGCTTCGGGAATGTTGACGCGGCTGCCTGAAGAATTCGATCCGTTGTTCATGGCTTTTCACCTCCCTTTTTGAATCAATGCTATTGTGACCGACGCGCGGCAGATTACGCTGGCATTTTGTGCAAACGGCGAAAAATCGCGTTTTTTCGCGCGCTTTCTGGCGCGCGGCGAGAAGGGGAGCGTGTTGACATTCATTTTTGCGCTTTGTATAATGACTGCCGGACGGCTCTTGGCTCGTCGGCGGCGCGGCGGCCGCGGAAGGGATGAAAACGGCGATGCTTCAAAATGAATGGATCAGGATCGACGGGGCGAACATGCTCTATATCGTTCGCCATCGGATCATGGAGGGCGATTGTCAGGCGGAGCACGGCCCGGTGACGATTCCTCTGAACGCGTATCAGATTCAGCGTTATCCCGTGACCAACGCGCAGTACGCGGCGTTCGTCCGCGAAACGGGCTATCGTCCGGCGGACGCGGGCAATTTCCTTCTTCAGCTCAAGGACGGGCTGAACGCGGACAACGAGGATCTGCCCGTCACGTATGTATCCGTCGAGGACGCGGAGGCGTATGCCGCGCACATCGGCGCGCGTCTGCCCACGCAGGCGCAGTGGCAGCATGCCGCGCAGGGCGTTGAGAACCGTCTGTGGCCGTGGGGCGACGCGTATGATCCTTCGTTTGCCAACGGCGACGGCGGCGCGCTGACGCCTGTGAACGCGTATCCGCAGGGGCAAAGCGCGTTCGGCGTTATGGATCTTTGCGGCAACGCGTGGGAGCTGACGCGGGAGGTTTTCGACGATTCGATGCACAGATTTTGCCTGCTTCGGGGCGGCTGCCATTACCGCGCCGAGCATTTCTGGCACATGGCGGGCGGCGCGCACGACAACCGCAGCCATGAAAAAATGCCGCTTCTGGCGGGCGGTCTCAACCGCGCCGCGACCGTCTCGTTCCGATGCGTGAAGGAGGGGATTCTGTGAAGCGTATCATTTCATCCGGCGCGCTGACGCTTTCCCTCGAGGCGGGCGCCGTGTCGGCGCATTTAGGCGGAAAGGCGACGGCGGCGCGTCCGTGCCCCGTGTTTCGCGTATGGCTGGAGGGTTTTGGGGATTTTTCATCCGATCAGATGTCCTGTGAAACGCAGGCGGACGAGGGGGCGGGCTTCGCGCTGATCAACGCGACCTATACGGAAGGGCCGTTATGGGCGCGCGTCGGGTTTTTGAGCGCGGACAGGGAAATACGCGTGTCGGTAACGCTCAAGGCGGCGTGGCCGGACGGCGTGCCCGGCCGCGCGGCGCTGGAACTGCCGTGGCTCGCCGCGCTGCGTCTGCCGGGTGCGGCGGAGCGGTTCCCCGCCGTGACCGCCGCCAAGCCGGGCGGCGCGACCTGCCTGCAAATGAAGAAGCTCTGTCCGCCGCCCTATTGCGCGGAGAGCGCGTCGGGCGAGGGCGTCGCGGCGTATTTCCCGCTCGACGCCGCCAATCTTTCGTGGGACCCGTGCCGCAATATCGAGCTGTGCGATATCGCATCGCGGAATGATTTTGAAAACTGCCGTCTTCACGTCCGATTGTCGGACAGCCCGACGATGGCCGCCGACGTGCGGCTGTGGCCGCTTTCGGACGGCTGGCGCGAGTGCTTTTCCCGCTTTCGGGCGGAGATTCGCGCGCGCGTGCCGCAAACGCAGTATCTGCGCGACGATCTGCGCTGGATGCGCGATATCCGGCTGACGCATTTCAGCTACGCCTTCGGGCGCGAGTTTTTCGATTACGCGTCGGGGAAGCCTGATATTGACGCGCTGCTGGACGCGGGGCGGGCGTTCGGCGGGTACGACGCCGTCCTATTATGGCACGAATACCCGCGTCTGGGGCTGGACGCGCGTACGCAATGGGATTTCTACGACGACTATCCCGGCGGGCGGACGGCGCTGCGCGCGCTGGTCGACCGGGCGCACGAACGGAACGTCCGGGTGTTCCTGCCCTTCAAACCGTGGGATCGTTCGCCCGTCGAAAACGATACGCAGACGACGGCGCGCATCGCCGCGCTGATCGCCGAGCTCGACATCGACGGCGTGTTCTTTGATACCATGAACACCGTGCCCGAGAGCTTCCGCGCGGCGATCGACGCGGCGAAGCCGGGCGTCGTGTTCATCACCGAGTCCGAGCCGCACGAGTACCGCGCGCTGGAAATGATTACAAGCTCGTGGAATCAGTACCGCACCGAGATCAGTATGCCCGAAAGCAATCTGATGCGATTCCTGTTCCCCCGACATACGCGCGGCGGTATTTCGCGCTGGCATGTGGGCGCGCAGAAGGATATCGTCGTCGAGCGCGCGCTGTTCAACGGCGAGGGCATGATCATCTGGCAGGACGTGTTCGGCGCGTGGCTGCCGTATTCCGAGACGCAGAAGGCGGAAATCCGCGCCGTTAAGCGCCTGCTTGCCGAGCACGCCGCGATATTGAACGCCGAGGACTGCGTGCCGCTTCTGACGACTGCGTCGCCGAACGTGTACGCCACGGCTTTTTTGACGGCGGCCGCGCGGCGCTGACGCTGTACCTGACGGGCGACGCGCCTTACGAAGGGCTTTTGCTCGGGCGTCTTCCGTACGGGCGGGCGCGGGAATGCCGCGATCAATTGCAGATGCGGATGCGCGGTGGCGCGCTGTACGGACGCCTGACGCCCGGACGGACGGCGCTCGTGCTGCTGGATCAGGGCGAGACCGAATAACGCCATGGACGAACGCGCGGCCGCGACAGCGACGCGCATTCAGGGTGTCGACAAAGTCGACACCCTCCGCAAAAATGAATCTTTCATTTTTGCGGTTTGCACGTTTTTCCTGCGCGGCTTTGCCGCGCGGTCGGAAAAACGCGTAAGGAACCGATTTTCTGCGGAAAATCGTTCCGAAACCACCGCGCATGTCGCTGGTTTCGGATGAGAAACGAAGGAACTCCGCCCCTTCGTTGCATCCCCGGGAGGAACGACCGGGTTTGTCGACGGTCTGAACGCGCGGCCGCGACGGCGACGCGCGTTTTTTCTTGTCATTTTTTTGCCCGTTTGCGCGAAAAAATTCGGAAAAGGGCTTGCGTCGGGCGGCGAAATGGTGTACAATAAAACCGAATTTTCCGAAAATGTTCGGATTTTTCACAGGGCGCGGCAACGCGCCGGGCGGGGGACGTCATGCGGGAATTACGCGAGGAGATTAAGCGGCTGGGGCGCGCCGTGGGAACCGACGTGGTGAAGGTGGATATGTTCCTGAATCACCGCATCGATACGGCGCTCATGTTCAAAATGGGCGGCGCGCTCGCCGGGCATTTCGCCGCCATGCGTCCCGACATCGTGCTGACCGTCGAGGCAAGCGGCATCGCGCTGGCGCTGGCGACGGCGAACGCGCTCGGCGATCTCCCCGTGGTGTTCGCCAAGAAGAGCGCGACGGTCGTGCAGTCGCCCGACGTGGCGCAGGCGCGCGTGTACTCCTTCACGCACAAGACGGAAAACACCATCCGCGTGGACAGGCGGTACCTGCCGGCGGGCAGCCGGGTGCTCATCGTGGATGATTTCCTTGCCGACGGGCAGGCGGCGCAGGGCATGATCGCGCTGTGCAGGCAGCAGGGGTGCGAGGTCGTCGGCGTCGGCGTGGCGATCGAGAAAGGTTTCCAGCCGGGCGGCCGGGCGCTCAGGGAAATGGGCGTCGAACTCAAGTCATTGGCGGTCATTACGGCGATCGAGAACGGAAAATTCACGTTCGCCGGGGACTGATCCAATATATCTCAAGGGATTAATGGAGGAGGAACACTCATGAAAAAGCTCATCGCGCTGGTTCTCGCTCTCGCGCTGTCCCTCGTTTCGGTTGCCGCGCTCGCGGTCACCAAGGACGACATCAAAGTCGGCTTTATCTTCATCGGTGATGAAAACGAGGGCTATACCTACGCGCACGTCAAGGGCGCGAAAGCCATGCAGGAAGCGCTCGGACTGCGCGAAGACCAGGTCATCTATAAATGGAACACGCCCGAGGACGAAACGGCCTACGACGCCGCGATCGACCTTGCCGAGCAGGGCTGCAGCATCATCTTCGCCAACAGCTTCGGTCAGGAATCCTACCTCTTCCAAGCCGCCGACGAATACGCCGACATCGAGTTCTGCCATGCCACCGGCGTTTCCGCCGCGGGTCTGGGGATGGACAACGTGCATAACTACTTCATCGGCATTCACGAAGCCCGCTATGTCTCGGGCGTCGTGGCCGGCATGAAGCTCAACGAAATGATCGAATCGGGCGCCATCACCGCCGAGCAGGCGAAGATCGGCTATGTCGGCGCCAAGCCCTTCGCCGAGGTCATCTCGGGCTACACCGCCTTCTATCTGGGCGTGCGCTCGGTGTGCCCCTCCGCCACGATGGAAGTCATCTACACCAACGAATGGTCGGATTTCGCCCTTGAGAAAGAAACCACCGACACGCTCATCGCCGACGGCTGCGTCATGATCAGCCAGCATTCCGATACCACCGGCCCGGCGTCCGCCTGCGAGGCCGCCAAGGTCTACATGGTCGGCTACAACATCGATATGACCGCCACCGCGCCCAACTACGCGCTTGTTTCCGCCGTGCCCGTGTGGGGCCCCTTCGTGACCTACGCCGTGCAGAACGTGCTGGACGGCAAGAAGTTTGACGCCGATTGGGGCAAGGGCTATATCGACGGCGCCGTCGCCATCTCCGCGCTCAACGAAAAGGCCGTCGCCCCCGGCACCGCCGACAAGGTCGCCGAAGTCTTCGCCGCCATCGCCGACGGCAGCCTCAAGATCTTCGACTGCTCCGCGTTCACCGTGGGCGGCGAAACCGTGACCACCTACGCCAACGCGTGGGGCTTCGAGGGACACGAACTGGTCTTCGACGGTTACTTCCACGAGGGCGAACTGCGCAGCGCGCCGCTCTTTGACATGATCATCGACGGTATCACCGTGAAGTAATTCCCGCATTCCTGGCGGAGCCGTGTGTTCATGCGGCTCCGCCTCTCTTTTTCGGAGGATGAAATGGAAAACCGGAACGCCATCGAGCTCAAGGGCATCACCAAGCGCTTCGGGAGCGTCGCCGCCAACGATCATGTCGATCTGACGGTGCGGCACGGCGAAATCCTGTCCATACTGGGCGAAAACGGAAGCGGAAAAACGACGCTGATGAACGTGCTCTCGGGCATCTATTTCCCCGACGAGGGACAGATCTTCATCGACGGGCGCGAGGTGGTTATCCGCTCGCCCAAGGACGCGTTTGCGCTGGGCATCGGCATGATCCATCAGCATTTCAAGCTGATCGACGTGCTGACCGCCGCCGAAAACATCGTGCTCGGGCTGCCGGGCAAGATGCGCCTCAACATCCGCGAGGCGGCGAAGGATATCCAAAAACTCATGGATCGCTACGGCTTCGACGTCGATCTTCATCAGAAGATTTACGAAATGAGCGTGTCGCAGAAGCAGACGGTCGAGATCGTTAAAATGCTGTATCGCGGCGCGAAAATCCTGATTCTTGACGAGCCGACCGCCGTGCTGACGCCGCAGGAAACCGACACGCTGTTTGATATCCTGCGCGTCATGCGCGACGACGGGCGCGCCATCGTCATCATCACGCACAAATTGAGCGAGGTAATGTCCCTGTCGAGCCGCGTCAGCGTGCTGCGCAAAGGCAAATACATCGGTACGGTGGATACCGCGAGCACCAGCGAGCGCGAGCTGACCGAAATGATGGTCGGCGAAAAGGTGACGCTCGATATCGATCGCCCCGAGCCGAAATTCGTCGAAAAGCGCCTGTCGGTGAACGGCGTGACCTGCTACAACAAGGAAGGGCGCTGCACGCTGGACCATGCCGAGTTCGAGGCGTTCGGCGGCGAGATCCTCGGCATCGCGGGCGTGGCGGGCAGCGGGCAGCGCGAGCTGCTCGAGGCGATCGCCGGTTTGCAGCCTACGGTGTCCGGCAACGTCGATTATTACCCGCCCGAGGGCGGCGACGTCGATCTTTCCAAGATCAGCGCCGAGAAAATCGACAAGCTCGGCGTCAAGCTCTCCTTCGTGCCCGAGGATCGTCTGGGCATGGGGCTGGTCGCCTCGATGGACATGACGGACAACATGCTTTTGCGCACGTATAAGCGTGGCGGCGGGTTCTTTGCCGACCGCAAGAAGCCGCGCTCGCTCGCCGAAAAGATCGTCAGGAACCTCAAAATCACGACGCCCGGCGTTTCGACGCCCATCAGCATGCTCTCGGGCGGCAACGTGCAAAAGGTACTGGTCGGGCGCGAGATCGCCTCCAGCCCCACCGTGCTCATGGTGGCGTATCCCGTGCGCGGTCTGGACATCAATTCCTCGTACACCATCTATCATTTGCTCAACGAGCAAAAGCAGCTCGGCGTCGCGGTGGTGTGCGTGGGCGAGGATCTGGACGTGCTGCTCGCGCTGTGCGACAGGATTCTGGTGCTGTGCGCCGGTCACGTGACGGGCGTCGTGGACGCGCGCACGGCGACCAAGGAGGAAATCGGGCTGATGATGGCGGGCAGGAAGAAGGAGGCGGTCGGGGCATGACGACGGTAAACGCGAAAAAGGAACCGTTGATCCATATCACGCGGCGCGACGGCATCCCGCTTCTTAAGGCGTGGGGTGTCCGCATGATCAGCGTTTTGCTGGCGCTTCTCGCCGGCGCCGCGCTTATTTACGGGTTGACCGGCCTTAACCCCATCGCCGTGTACGAGGGCATATTTGACGGTGCGTTCGGCACATCGCGCCGTTCATGGGCGACCATCCGCGACGCCGCGCTGCTTTTGTGCGTCGCCGTGGCGCTGACGCCGGCGTTCAAAATGCGTTTCTGGAACATCGGCGCCGAGGGCCAGATTCTGGTCGGCGGGCTGGCGACCGCCGCCGTGATGATCTACGGCGCGAACGTCATGCCGAACTGGCTGCTGATTCCCGTTATGTTCCTCGCCGCCGTCGCCGCCGGCGCGATTTTCGGGTGGATTCCCGCCTTTTTCAAGGCGAAATGGAACACCAATGAAACGCTGTTCACGCTGATGCTCAACTATGTCGCCATGCAGATGGTGACCTACTGCATTATTTTCTGGGAGAACCCGCGCGGCTCGAACACGGTCGGGCTGATCAACCGCGCCGGCAAGATCGGCTGGCTGCCCTCGCTGTTCGGGCAGGCGTACGGCTGGAATGTCGTGATCGTCGCGCTGATCGCCGTGCTCGTGTTCATCTACCTTCGCTACGCCAAGCAGGGCTACGAGATCGCCGTGGTGGGCGAGAGCGAGAACACCGCGCGCTACGCCGGTATCAACGTCGGGCGCGTCGTCATGCGCACCATGCTCATTTCGGGCGCGATCTGCGGCATCGCGGGCTTTATCCTCGTGAGCGGCTCCAGCCACACGATATCGACCAGTCTGGCGGGCGGGCGCGGCTTTACCGCCATCGTGGTGGCGTGGCTGAGCAAGTTTAACGTATTGGTCATGGGGCTGATCTCCATGATGATTACTTTCCTCGAAAAAGGCTCGATCCAGATCGCCTCGCAGTTCAACCTGAACGAAAACGCCAGCGACATGATTACCGGCATTCTGCTCTTCTTCATCCTCGGCAGCGAGTTTTTCATCCGCTACAAGATCGGCTTCAGACATCATAAGGAGGCGATCAAGGCATGACGATCCTCATCACCTTCCTGCAAAAAGCCATCACGCAGGGCGTGGCGATCCTGTTCGGCGCGTGCGGCGAAATCCTGATTGAAAAATCCGGCTCGCTGAACCTTGGTATTCCCGGCATCATGTATATGGGCGGCATCGGCGGGCTGATGGGCGCGTTTTACTACGAAAGCGCCGTCGCCGCGCCTAATCCCTTCGTCGGCGCGTTGATCGCCGTGCTCTGCGCGCTGCTGTGCGCGGCGCTGGGCGCGCTGATCTTCGCGGTATTGACCATTACTTTCCGCGCCAATCAGAACGTGACGGGCCTCGCGCTGACCACCTTCGGCGTGGGATTCGGCAATTTCTTCGGCGGCTCGCTGTCCAAGCTGGCGGGCGGCGTCGGGCAAATATCGGTCGCCACGACGGCGAGCGTGTTCCGCATGAAAATCCCCGTTCTGTCGGATATCCCGATCGTGGGCGAGCTGCTTTTCTCCTACGGTTTTCTGACCTATCTGTCGCTCGTTATCGCCATCCTGCTGTCATGGTATCTCTTCAAAACGCGCAAGGGGCTGAACCTGCGCGCCGTGGGCGAGAGCGCGGCGACCGCCGACGCGGCGGGCATTAATGTGACGCGTTACCGCTATCTCGCCACGCTGATCGGCGGCGCCATCGCGGGACTCGGTGGGCTGTACTTCGTGATGGAGTATTCGGGCGGCACGTGGACGAACAACGGCTTTGGCGATCGCGGCTGGCTCGCTATCGCGCTGGTGATTTTCGGCTGCTGGCGTCCGCTCAAGGCGGTCTGGGGCTCCGTCCTGTTCGGCGGGCTGTACATCCTCTACCTCTATATCCCGGGCTTGCAGCGCTCGACGCAGGAAATCTTCCGCGCGCTGCCCTATCTGGTCACCATCGTCGTGCTGGTGATAACCAGCCTGCGCAAAAAGCGCGAGGATCAGCCCCCGCAGGGGCTGGGGCTGCCGTACTTCCGCGAGGAACGATGACAAATCGCGGGAGCGGGCTGTACGACATCGCCCGATGCGCGCGGCGGACAAAACGGAAGGCATGGTATTTTTGCCCGTATGGATCGTCGTTTATCAGGATCGGGAGGCGATCGGGCGGAACGGCGTCAAACGCGCCGAGTTCGACGCCGTGAGCGGCGGGCTGCTGAACGCGTCGTTCAAGTGAGACTGCCCGAATTCTGTCACAATCCGTTCATCAAAACGTGTTTGTCGCGTTTGACAGAAGCGCCTGATTTTGCTATCATAGGGGGCGTGGGAGCGCGCCGACGCGCTCCGCCAAGGAGGATCGTGCATGTCATTCTGGATTGTCACCGACGCGGCGTGCGATTTGCCGGCATCCTATTTGCAGAACAAAAGCGATCTGACGGTCATCCCCACGGTGTACCGCATCGACGGCAGGGAATACACCGACAAGCCGGGCGACGAGGCGGCGGTGGGCAGGTTCTACGATATGCTGCGGGACGGCAGGGTGGCGACGACCTCGCAGATCACGCCCGTCGAGTATCAGCGCGTGTTCCGCGATCTGGTCAAGCAGGGCAGGGAAGTGCTGTGCGTCACGTTTTCCTCGGGCTTGAGTGGCACGTACCAGTCGGCGGTGCTGGCGAAATCCTTCATCGAGGACGAAATCCCCGGCGCTAAGATCGTCGTGGTCGATTCGCTGTGCGCCTCGCTGGGCGAGGGGCTTCTTGTGCACTACACGCTGCAAAAGCGCGACGAGGGGCTGTCCATTGACGATACCGCCGAGTGGGTGATCTCCAACCGTCAGCGCCTCAACCACTGGTTCACGGTGGATGATCTGATGTTTCTGTATCGCGGCGGGCGCGTCAACGCGACCTCGGCGTATCTGGGCAGCATGCTGCGTATCAAGCCCGTCATGCACGTCAATTACGAGGGCAAGCTCATCCCGCGCGAGAAGGTGCAGGGGCGCAAGCGCTCGCTTAAGGCGCTGGCTCAGAAGGTCGCCGATCTCGCCGTGCCCCGCGACGGGCAGACGGTGTTCATCAGCCACGGCGACGTATTGGAAGAAGCGCAGTACACCATGGAGCACATCAAGGAGCTTGTCAAGGTGAAGGAATCGCTCATCTCGCCCGTGGGCGCGTACATCGGCGCGCATTCCGGCCCCGGCACGGTGGCGGTGTTCTTTATGGGCGAAAGCCGGTAAGCGGCGGACTGACATATAAAACGGTCAACGCCGGAATGACAATATTGAAAGCCGCCCCGCGAAACGCGGGGCGGCTCAGACCGTTGACAACCCCGGTCGTTCCTCCCGGGGATGCAATGAAGGGGCGGAGCTCCTTCATTTCTCATCCGAAACCAGCGACATGCGCGGTGGTTTCGGAACGATTTTCCGCAGAAAATCGGTTCCTTACGCGTTTTTCCGGCCGCGCGGCAAAGCCGCGCAGGAAAAACGTGCAGGCCGCAAAAATGAAAGCTTCATTTTTGCGGTGCGTGTCGACTTTGTCGACACGCAGAGCCGCCCCGCGAAACGCGGGGCGGCTTTTGCGCGTATTCCGTTATTCGGCGGGGATCAGTGCGAAGGTGCCGACGATGTCGGTTTCAAAGACGATCACGCCGTCGATGATTTCGTAGGCAACGTCCGCGACGGTGCCGTCGGGCAGCAGGAGAACGAGCTTCATGCCGTCGGCTTCCGCGCATGGGATTTTGATCTTGATCGCGCCGGGAAGCGCCACGTTTTCGCCCTCGACGGTGACGCCGACGTTGAACAGCTTGACGGGCGGCGCTTCGCCCTCGACCACGAGCGTCGTTTCGTGGATGGTGATCTTGGCGTTTTCGAGCGGCGCGGGCGCGGGATCTTCGTTTTCGACGGGATCGGTTTCCACGGGCGCGGCGGGCGGAATCACTTCGATGACGACATCCTCGATTTCCTTGGTGACGACTTCCTTCACGATCAGACGGTCAAGCGGCGACGCCGAGGCGGGAGCGTCCGATTCCCCTTCCTCCTCGTCCGTCGGCGCGGGGGGCGGCGCTTCCTTCACCTGCGTGAGCGTATAGCCGCATACCGGGCACGTGCGAATGATCATATTGCCGGCGACCGTTTCGTTCATGACGCAGGACTTGACGAGGCGCGCGCTGCACACGGCGCACGCGGCGGCGTGCGTGCCGTCGCTTTGCGAGACAAACGCGCCGTAGGCGTGCCCGAGCGCGGGCAATTCTTCCGTTTCAGTCAGACCGCAGACGGCGCAGACGCTGACGCGCGAGCCGACTTTCTCGCAGGCGGGCGGCGTTTCCGTGACCTCGAACGCGTGCCCGAGCGCGGGCAATTCTTCCGTTTCAGTCAGACCGCAGACGGCGCAGATGCTGACGCGCGAGCCGGCTTCCTCGCAGGTGGGCGGCGTTTCCGTGACCTCGAACGCGTGCCCGAGCGCGGCGATTTCCGTTATTTCCGTGACGCCGCAGCGTTGGCAGACGGTCGACCGCGACCCGGGCTTCAGACAGGCGGACGGCGTTTCCGTCACGGTATCGTCATGCCCGAGCGCCGCGCTGACGTCGTCATAACGCGCGCCGCATTTTGAGCAGGCGTACGTGCTCTTGCCCGCGCTTTCGCAGGTGGGCGCGACGCGGTTGATCATCTGATACTTATGCCCGGTTGCCTTGACGACCTGCTGCTCGACGAGAATCTCGCCGCACAGGCCGCAATGGCTGCCCTGAGTCAGCCCGTCCGTTTTACAGCCGGCGGCGACGGCGGGATCGACGATCTCGTCATGCGCGCAGGCTTCGGATATCGCCGCTCCGCATTTTTGGCAGATCGAGGGATCGGCCGGGTCCGGGATGTGCGCGACGGCGTTCTCGATATCCTCGATACCGCAGCGCTTGCAGGTCCACCAGTGAGTCGATCCGTCATACCCCGCGACGGCGTCCGCGTCCTCGTCGTAGTAGTGCGAGACGACGCCCGAATAATCGGCGCCGCAGAACAGGCAGTGGGTCGGATCGGTGCATTTGGCGTAATGCGTCTTGATCATGGGGTAATACTTTTCGTGACAATCGGTACAGATACTCCAGTGCGTGTCGCCGTCATAGCCCCTGTTTTCCTTGCCGGAGACATGATTGACGGTATCGGACGTATACGGCACGCCGCACGCGCCGCAATGCGTCGGATCGCTGCAGTATACATAGTGTTCACCGCGATCGACGATCTCGTCGCAGTCCTTGCAGGCATACCAGTGTTCGTCCGCGTCATACTGCGCGTGCTCCCAATCGATATTGTGCATTACGTTGCCGCCGTCATACGCAATCCCGCATTCGGCGCACTTTCCCGGCTCTTTGCAGGCAGCGTAGTGCTCGTTTTTGTCGATGATTTCATGGCAGTCGTCGCAGATATACCAATGATTGGTTTCGTCATGTTGCACGCTGCTAAAGGGTACGTTGTGCTGAACGCTGTCGCCGGAATACGCAATCCCGCACTCGGCGCATTTGGTCGGGTTCAGGCAGGAAGCGTAATGCTCGCTCTGCTGGGTGATCTCGCCGCAGTCCTCGCAGATATACCAGTGCTCGTCCGCGTTATACTTCGCTTTGTCCATATCGACACAGTGCGATACGTTGTCGCCGCCGTACGCGACGCCGCACTCGGCGCACTTTGTCGGATATTTGCAGGTGGCGTAGTGCTCGTTGAAATAGACGATTTCCTGACAGTCGTCGCAGATGTGCCAATGGTTGTTTTCATCGTATCGCAGGCCTTCGAACGATATGCTGTGCTGAACGTTGTCGTCGGTATACGCAGTCCCGCACTCGGCGCATTTGGTCAGGTCCCGGCAGGAAACGTTGTGCTTGTTCATATACACCTGGTTATGACATTTGGCGCAGACATACCAGTGATTTGTCGCATCGCATTTCGGGTCGTCCCAATCGACATCGTGCGATAGATCGCTGCCCGTATACGGCGCTCCGCACCCGATGCATTTCGTCGGCTCTGTGCAGGAGGCAGTATGAACGCTCTCGTTCACTTTCTGATGACAATCCTTGCAGGTGAACCAGTGGTTGACACCGTTATACTGAGGCTGACTCCAATCGATGTTGTGCGTGATGTTCTCGCCGGCATACGCCGCGCCGCATGCGTTGCATTTCGTCGGGTCGGTGCAGTCGGCGCAGTGGTTGTTTATCTCGAATGTCTGACCGCAGTCCTTGCAGACGCGCCAGTGGTCTGTTTCGTTATAGAGCATCGGGCCGTTCCAGTCAACATCGTGCGCGATGTTCTCGCCGGCGTACGCCGCGCCGCATTCGGCGCATTTCGTCGGGTCGGTGCAATCGGCGCAGTGGTTGTTCAACTCGAATGTCTGACCGCAGTCCTTGCAGACGCGCCAGTGGTCTGTCTCGTCATAGAGCATCGGGCCGCCCCAGTCAACATCGTGTGAGATCGAATCGCCGGCGTACGCCGCGCCGCATACGGCGCATTTCGTCGGGTCGGTGCAGTCGGCGCAGTGGTTGTTCAACTTGAATGTCTGACCGCAGTCCCTGCAGACGCGCCAGTGGTTTGTTTCGTCATAGAGCATCGGGCCGTTCTGGTCAACATCGTGCGCGATCGAATCGCCGGCGTACGCCACGCCGCATACGGCGCATTTCGTCGGGTCGGTACAGTCGGCGTAGTGGTTGCTTATCTCGATCGTCTGACCGCAATCCCTGCAGACGCGCCAGTGGTCTGTTTCGTTATAGAGCATCGGGCCGTTCCAGTCAACATCATGCGAGATTGAATCGCTGGCGTATGCCACGCCGCATACGGCGCATTTCGTCGGGTCTTCGCAGGTGGCGAAGTGTTTGTTATATCCGCCTTGGATCGAACAATTATTGCAGGCGAACCAATGCCCGGTTTCGTCATGAAGCCACACGTCCCGAATAAAGGAATGCATATAGCTTGTGCTCGAGCAATCGGCGCCGCAGATCAGGCAGACCGTCGGCCGGTTGCAATAGGCCATATGCTCGAATTGCTCGATTTTCTGACCGCAATCGGCACAGGGATACCAATGGGTCGTCTCATCGTGCAGAAGAGTCGTTCGATCTGCCTCGTGCAGGATGACGCTCCCCGTGTACGCCGCGCCGCATGTCGCGCATTTCGTCGGGTCCTTACAGGATGCCTGATGCGCGCCGCGAGAAAAGTCCGCGCCGCAGTTCGCGCAGGTATACCAGTGCGCGGTCGCGTCGGAATCGTATGCGTCCTGATCAGTTTTGTGCGTGATATTGTCGCCCGAATACGCCGTGCCGCAAAAGCTGCATTTCGTTGGATTCTCGCAGGATGCGTAATGCGCGTGTACTTCAAGCTTTATTCCGCAATCCATACAACTGAACCAATGATTGGTCTCGTCGTGCTGAATTCCTCCCGTGTTATGCGATATTGTTCCGCCGGCGTATGCCGCGCCGCATGTTCTGCATTTCGTTCGGTCCGTGCAGGAAGCGGTGTGCTCCTGAACTTCAACCTTTCCGTCGCAGTCCTTGCAGGCGTACCAGTGATGGGTTTCGTTGCTCTTCATTTGGTGATCTATGTTGCTGTGCAGAATACTGTCCCCGGCGTACGCAGCGCCGCACGCTTGGCATACCGTCGGGTTTTGACAGGCCGCGAAGTGCTCGCCTCTGTTTTCGATGATTCCGCAGTCCATGCAAACATTCCAGTGCGTGGTTTCGTCCTTTTCGCATTTCGTAAAATCGAAGCGATGCGATACGTTGGCGCCCGTGTACGCCGCGCCGCAGGCGGCGCATTTCGTCGGGTCTATACAGGAGGCGCGATGCGGATAATGCGCGGTGTCCTGATGACACGCCCGGCAGACGTACCAATGGTTGCTTTCGTCGTATCGCTGGTCTTCATCGGTGTAGTTATGCCGGATCTCCGTGCCTGTATACGGCACGCCGCACTCGGCGCATTTCGTCAGATCGGTGCAATCGTTTATGTGGGGCTGCGGAAGGATCTTCGTTTGGCAGCCCGGGCATTCGTACCAATGCCCGTTTTGGTCGGATCGACGGTCGGCGTCGGTGGCGCTGTGCCGGACATTTTCGCCTGCGTACGCCACGCCGCAGACGGCGCATGTCCCAAGCTCGCCGCACGAGGCGTAATGCTCGTCGATTTCAACCCTCGCGTCGCATTTCAGGCAAACGAACCAATGGTTGGTTTCGTCGTGCTGCGGATCGTTCCAATCGAAATAGTGGGAGATATTGTCGCCGGCGTACGGGATACCGCATTCGGCGCATACCGTCGGATTCGTGCAGGTCGCGTAGTGCGCCAGCAGGTTGGTTTGCTTGCCGCACCGCGTACAGATGAACCAATGCATGGTTTCGTCGTAGATTGGATTATCCTTGTTGATATCGTGCGTAACGGCGCTGCCCGCGAACGCCGCGCCGCACTCGGCGCATACGTTCGGCGCGGTGCAGATGGCGGAGTGGTCGCATTCATTGACCCGCTTGTCGCAGTTTTTGCATGCGCTCCAATGGCTGCTTTCGTCGCTTTCCAGATGCGTCGTATCGATTTCGTGGCTGATGTTCTCTCCGGCGTACGCCGCGCCGCATTCGACGCACTTGTCCGGGTCGGTGCAGTCGGCGTAGTGCTCGGCCTTGAGCGCCTCCTGACCGCAGTCCTTGCAGACGTACCAGTGGTGGGTTTCGTCGCCCTGATAATTCGACTGATCAACATTGTGGATCAATAGGCTGCCGCTGTACGCCGCGCCGCACAAGTCGCATTTCGTCGGGTTTTGACAGGTCGCGATATGCAGGCTTTTGTTGACGATTTCGTGGCAGTCGCTGCAGATGTTCCAATGATGGGTTTCATCCTTCTGATAACTTGTATAATCGTAGCTGTGACCGATCGTGTCGCCGGCGTACAGCGCGCCGCACTCGACGCATTGGCTGGTGTTTGTGCAGGCGGCGTAGTGTTCGCTTTTGTAGAACTCTTTGCCGCAGTCTTTGCAAACGGTCCAGTGATGGGTTTCGTCGCTTCTGCACATCGCTTCGATCACGTCGTGACGGACGCTGCCGCCCGCGTACGCCGCGCCGCACTCGGCGCACTTGCCCGGAGCGGAGCAGGAGGCGTAATGATTGGTGACGCTTTGTTTTTCACCGCATTTTGTGCAGGCATACCAATGCGCGTCCGCGTCGCTCACATAGCTGTCCCAATCTATGTCGTGGACGATGTTGCTCCCGGTATACGCCGCGCCGCACTCGGCGCACTTGCCCGGGTCGGAGCAGACGGCGGCGTGAGCGGCCTGCGCGTTTGCTCGCCGCATTCCGTGCAAAAGCACCAGTGATCTTCCGCGTTGCCGTACCAGTTGTTGTCGCCGTAGTGCGAAACGGAACCGCCGGAATAGTCGGCGCCGCAAACCTCGCAATGCGCGCTGTCCTTACAGGATATCGAGTGCGAGGCCGTATACATGGTGCAGCCGCACGCGTCGCACAGCAGCCAGTGATTGACGCCGTCCTTCCCGTACAGATCGGTGCCCGTGTGAACCGCTCTCGTCGATTCGTCGATCACGTCGTGGGGACACGCCATCACGTGCGTTTCGCCCTGGTCCAGACACCGGGTTAACTGCGCCGTACCGCCGCAGTCCTCGCAGAGGGGCGCGTCGCCTTCCATGTGGGCGGGCGCCGGCGCCAGCAGCGTCAGTATCATGAGGACCGCGAGCAGTTTCATGCATTTTTTCATGAAAAATACCTCCATTTCATTTTGAGGCAGAACGCATACAATCATATGTTATTATATTATGGAAAAGATTTCCGCGCAAGCGTGAATTCATCAAATAAGTATTACATTTTAACCGTATCGGACGGCGATTGCGCGGTTCGGACGGAACGGCGCGCAAAAAAACCGCCGGGACGCGCTGTTTCCGGCGGGGTTTGCGGCGGGATCAAGGCGATTGATCCGGCGAGGTTTGTTTGTATACGACGGTCGTTTGAACGGTTGGTTGGATGAAGGGGAGGCGGCGGTCGGCGCCCGATCGCGGCGCGCGCGTTCCGTTTGCCGGAAGTCCCGCGTCGTCGCTTCCCTTTACCCCCGCGCCGCCTCGACCAGCGCCTTGGCGATGTCGGGGAAGACCCATTCGCACGTATGGCGATCGATCAGCCCGAACAGCTCGTCGCCGGTGACGACATAGCCGTTGTCCCACCACACGCAGGGCACGCCGTGCCTGCGCGCCTGCGCGACGTAATACCTTGCGTTGTCGACGCGCGCCGCCGTGTTGCCGTTGCGGTTCTGCGAGCCGAACTCGCCGACCACGACGGGCACGCCCTTTGAAAGGAAGTGCGCTTCGAGGCGGTCGAACATGCGGTCGATATCGCGGCGGTCGTCGGGATTCTCGGAGGAATAGGTTTCGACGCCGTCCGGCGCGAGCGCGAAGGGGTAGGGAAGATAGGCGTGCGCCGAAATGATGATATTCGGATCGTTCTTTGGCAGCACGATGGAATCGAGGATTTTGTCCTCGGTGGCGGCGGCGCTGTTCGTGATCATCAGGCGGCGCGTCGCGTTGTTGCCGCCCGCCGCGCGGATTGTCTGCACGAACGCCAATTCCCATTCGGCGATAATGGCGCGCGCTTCTTCCGTGCCGCCCTGCCATTCAAGCGGCGTGCCCTTCATGCGCGGCTCGTTCAGGCCTTCAAAGATCAAATCATTCCCGACATCCTTGAACGCCTCGGCGATCTGCGCCCACAGCGCCGTCAGCTTTTCCTTCGCGGGGATTCTGTTTTCCTCGCTCGGGAAATGCCAGTTTTCGTGATGCATGTTGAGGATGACGCGCATGTGATTATCCAGCCCGTAGAACACGATTTCGCGCACGCGCGCCATCCATCTGGGATCGATGGGAAAGCCTGGCTCGTCGGCAAAATGCCTGTCCCACGTCGTGGGCACGCGTAGCACGTCGAAGCCCGCCTTCGCCACTTCGTCGATCAGGCGTTTGGTGGTCACGGGATTGCGCCACAGCGTTTCGGATTCGAGCGGCGGCAGCATGGCCGCGTCGTCCCGGGGATGGGCGTCAAGGGTGTTGCCGAGGTTCCAGCCGACGGTCATGTCGCTTGTCAGGGGGAATCTGTTCATTGTGCACCTCCGTTATGTATTGTCGTATCGCTGTCAAGCCGCCCCGGCGCGGCGCGTTTCGCCCCGCGGCGTCTTGAGACCGTACAGGATGACGGCGGCGAGCACGATCGCCGCGCCGATCAGGGCGAGCGCGCCGGGGCTTTCGCCGCAGAACAGGAATACCCACGTCGGGTTGAGGACGGCCTCGGCGTTGGAGATCAGCGAGGCGGCGACGGGCGACGCGCCGCGCTTGATCCCGAGGCTGAAGAACAGATAGCCGCCCGCCAGACACAGCCCCATGAGCAGCACGTACAGCCACTGGACCGGGTCGAAGGAAAAGGATTGGTCAAAGGGAACGGTCAGGAGCAGCGCGCAGGAGAACAGATTGCCCTGATACGCGTACGCCTGCGGATCGGCGTGAGGCATTCGCGCCGCGAAGAACACGGCGGCGTAGGTGAACGCCGAGAGCAGCGCCAGCGCGTCGCCGAGCACGCGCCCCTGCCCGAAACCCTCCGCGAAGCACAGCGCGATGCCGATCATCACCACGGCGCATGTGACGACGTCCGCGCGCCGGGGGCGCTTTTTCTCGACGACGGCGCACAGGGTAATGACGATCGCGGGCATGGCGTACTGCAGGACGATGGCGTTGGCGGCGGTGGTCAGCGTGTTCGCCGTGATGAACAGCGCGCTGGTCAGGAATACGCCGAGGCTGCCCACGAGGGTGGGGCGGTCGAACCGGAGCTTGTAGCTGCCGCGCTGCTTTCCCAGCAGGACGGCGGCGATCAGCGCGCGCAGCGCCACCACGGTGAGCGGGCTCCATGCGATGGATTTGCCCAGAACGCCCGAAAAGCTCCACAGCGTCGCCGAGAGCAGCGTCATCAGCGCGGGACGCGAATCAATGGCCTGCGCGGCGCGATGAAATACCGCCATCGATCTTGTGTACGGGCTCGATCGCCCTTTCCTCGTTTATCAGCGTTGGGGCACGATTTCCAGCCAGTAATCGTCGGGATCGTGGATAAAGTAAATGCCCATGCCGGGGTTTTCGTAACAGATGCAGCCCATGTTCGCGTGCTTTTCGTGCGCGGCGGCGTAATCGTCGGTCACAAAGGCGATGTGGCTTTCGTTGTCGCCCAGTTCGTAAGGCGTTTTCCTGTCGTGCAGACAGGTCAGCTCGAGGCGGAAATCGGTTTTGCCGTCTTTCAGGTAGACCAGCGTGAAGCCGTTGCCCTCCTTGCGGCGCGCCTCGGTCAGTCCCAGCGCCTCGCGGTAGAAGGCGAGGGATTTGTCAAGGTCAAGGACGTTCAGATTGCAGTGATTGAACGCGAACATGCAAAGCTCCTTTCGTGAACCGACCGTTTATCCCAGCGCGACGTCAAGCACCATCATCAGCGTGAAGCCGATCGCCGCGCCGATGACGCAGGCGTTGCTGTGCGCGCCCTCCTGCGCCTCGGGAATCAGTTCCTCAACGACGACGTAGATCATCGCGCCGGCGGCGAACGCCAATATAAAGGGCAGCACGGGCGCGATCAGGGAGGTGATCAGGATGGTGACGAGCGCGGCGACCGGCTCGACGACGCCCGAGAGGAAGCCGTAAGTGAAAGCGCGCGGCTTGCTGATGCCGCTTCCGACCAGCGGCATGGAGATGATCGCGCCCTCGGGGAAATTCTGGATGGCGATGCCCACGGCAAGCGTGATCGCGCCCGCGAGCGTGACGCCCGCCTGCCCTGAAAACACGCCGGCGAACACCACGCCGACCGCCATGCCTTCGGGAATGTTGTGCAGCGTGACGGCGAGGATCAGCATGATCGATTTTTTGAGGCCGGATTTTTTGCCCTCGGGCGTGTCCGAGTGCACGTGCAGGTGCGGGATCAGGGTATCGAGCAGCAGCAGAAACCCGATGCCCGCTAAAAAGCCCGTCGCCGCCGGAATCCACGGCGTCGCGCCCTGCGTTTCCGCCATTTCGAGGGCGGGGATGAGCAGCGACCAGACGGACGCCGCGATCATCACGCCCGAGGCGAAGCCGAGCAGCGATTTTTGCGTGACGGACGACAGTTCTTTTTTGAGGAAGAACACCGCCGCCGCGCCCGCCGTTGTGCCCAGCAGGGGAACGAGCAGGCCGAATAAGGCTTGATACGTTTGGCTCATAACGGACGCTTCCTTTACGATTTGCGGCGCGGACGCCCGCAAAACATGCTGATGCGGGGGACGGCGGGACGTGAGCGGGAACGGTGGCCCGCGCGCGGTACGCCCGAACCGTTCCGTCGCTTCCGCGCCGACGGGAGGGGCTGCGCGCCCTCTCATTATATCTGCATTTCGCGTCGATTGCAACAGAAACGCTTTGGATAACCTCAGACTTAACGCGACAAAAAGGGACCGCCGCGTGTTGCGGCAGTCCCCGGCTTGCGAAGGAAAGGTTCAGCCCACGGCGTCCGCCGCGGATTTCTGATCCTCGATCACGCGCAGCGTCACCTTGAGATCGATGTATTCGCCGTCGCCGATCTTGGTCAAATCGATGGTGTTTTCACCGATTGCGTCCGCCGCGCCCTCGGCGCGATAGACCTTGACGGCGATCACGTCGCCCTCTTTATACCCGCCGATCTTGCTGACCAGCGCCGAACTGCCCGAGATAATCTCGCCGTCGACTTCCACGATCACGTCGCCGACCTGAAGGCCGCCCTCCTGCGCGGGCGAGTCTTCCTCGACGTTGCGCACGATCGCGCCGATGGGCAGCTTGCGCGACATGGACGAGTTGGTGGTGCCCACCGTCACGCCCAGACGCGGCTTGACGGAGCTTGACGCCGCGCTCTGCTCGCTCGCTTTCTTGGCGGCGTCGTCGGCGTTGTAGGCGGTCAGCACTTCCCTCATCAAAGGCTTGGCCACGTTGATGGGGATGCACATGCCGATGTTGTCGATGGTCGTGCTCGAGTAATACGAATTGGCGGAGTATTTGCGGGCAGGGATGCCCTGAAGCTGTCCCAGCACGTTGAACATGCCGCCGCCTGAGTTGCCGGAATTGATCGCGGCGTCCACCTGAATCATGGTGTTGGTGATGTTGCTGGCGCGGCCGTAGCGGTCGTAGGAAGTGTCGGTCACCTCGCGGTCGAGCGCCGATACGACGCCCACGGTCACGGTGCGCGCGAATTCCTCGCCCAGCGGGTTGCCGATGACGATCGCCCATTCGCCGACCTGCAAAGCGTCGCTGTCGCCCAGCGGCACCGGCTCGATCTCAAGCCCGGGCACGAGCAGGATGGCGATATCCAGATCGGCGTCGTAGCCCACGACTTCGGCCACGTGCTCGCTCTCGTCGCCCGCGACGGTGACGGTAACGCGCGTCGCGCCCTCGACCACGTGGTAATTCGTCAGGATGTGACCGTATTTCGAGATCGCCACGCCCGAGCCGGTGCTCGACAGCGATTCGCGCTCCTCGGAGCGCCCTCTGTCGCCGAAGCCGTAGCCGAAGCCGTAGCCGTAGGACGAGGTGACGGTGGTGTAGTTGTTGACGCCCACGATGCTGTCGCGGACGTTGTTCGCCACCGTGATAAAGGGACTGGTCACTTTCTCCGCGTCCGTCGTCGTGTCGATCAGCGCGTTGATTTCGTCGCTCGAGAGCGTGCCCGTCGCGGCGGACGCGACCGCCACGGCGATCATGGTGATGATGAGCAGGACGGCCAGCCCGCCGAAGACAAAGTTTCTGCGTTTCATTCCGAACGCCTCCTTCATAAATTGCCTGCTTGCTTCGTACCGTTCCCTCGGTACACGTTCATCATACCTTGCATATTTGACAGAATTTTGAATGCTGCGTGAACGTTTACGATTTCTTTTTCCGCGATATGCGCGTCCCGCAAACAGACCGGGCGGCGTCGCAGCCCGGCGCGGGATCGCGCTTGATCCCGGGATCGCTTCCGGTCAGCCGATTTCGGCGCCGTCGGGCGCGTCGCCGTCCACGGTGAGCAGGCGCAGCGTTTCGCCGTTCTCCGTTTCCTCGACCGCCGAGAGCAGCATGCCCTCGGACAGCGTGCCCATGATTTTGCGCGGCGCGAGGTTTTTGAGCAGCACCAGCCGTTTGCCGATCAGCTTGTCGGGATCGGGATACGATTTGGCGATGCCCGACAGCACGGTGCGTTTTTCCGCGCCCAGCGACAGCGTGAATTTGAGCAGTTTGTCGCTCTTTTCCACCTTTTCGCAGGCCTCGACGCGCGCGACGCACAGCTTAATCTTTTCAAAAGCGTCAAAACCGATGCAGCCTTCGGGCAGATCGGGCTTTTGAACGGCTTTTTTCGCGTTGTTGTCCGGCTTTGCCTGCTGTCCGGGCACGGGCGGAACGTCCGCGTCCTTCTCGTCGGCGAGAGCCGCCAGTTCCTTTTTGATGTCGATGCGCGGGAAAAGCGCCTCGCCCTTCTTGACCTTCGTTCCGGCGGGCAGCATCCCGAAGGCGGCGAGCGAATCCCACGTTTTGAGCGCCTCGTCCGTCACGCCGAGCTGTTCGAAGATCCTTTCGGGCGTGCGCGGCATGTACGGCTTGATCAGCACGGCGACAAAGCGCACGCATTCGGCGAGCGTGTACAACACGGCTTCGAGCCGGCCGCGCCCGCTTTCGTCCCGGCCCAGCACCCACGGCTGCGTCAGGTCGATGTACTTGTTGCATTCGCCCACGATTTTCCAGATTTCGCCCAGCGAGAGCGAATACTGAAGCTTATCCATCTGTTTTTCGACCGCCTGCGGCAGGCCGGCGCAGCGCGCGTGCAGGGGCAGATCGACGTCGGGATCGAACGCCGAGGGCTTGACGATCACGCCGCCGAAATATTTTTCGATCATGGCGACGGTGCGGCTGACGAGGTTGCCCAGATCGTTCGCCAGATCGGCGTTCATGCGCGTGAGGAAAGATTCGTTTGTGTAATTGCCGTCGGCGCCGAAGGGCATTTCGCGCAGCAGATAATACCGCAGCGCGTCCGAGCCGTAGCGGCGCACGATGGGCTGCGCGTAGACGACGTTGCCCTTGGATTTGCTCATTTTATCGTTGCCGAACAGGAGCCAGCCGTGCGCGAACACCTGCTTGGGCAGGGGCAGCCCCAGCGCTTTCAGGATGATCGGCCAATAGATCGTATGGAAGCGAATGATCTCCTTGCCGACCAGATGCACGTCGGCAGGCCAGTATTTCCGGAAAAGCTCGTCGTGATCAGTGCCGTAGCCCAGCGCCGTAATGTAGTTGGACAGGGCGTCGATCCAGACGTATACGACGTGCTTCGGGTCGAAATCGACGGGCACGCCCCACGTAAAGGAGGAGCGGCTGACGCACAGATCCTGAAGCCCGGGCTTAAGGAAGTTGTTGAGCATTTCATTGGCGCGCGAGACGGGCTGAATGAAATCGGGATGCTGCTCGATGTAGTCGATCAGCCAGTCCTGATACTTGCTCATGCGGAAGAAATAGCCTTCCTCGGTGACCAGCTCGGTGGGACGGCCGCAGTCGGGGCAAAGATTGCCCTCCTTGAGCTGCGTCGGCGTCCAGTACGCCTCGCATTTGACGCAGTACTGGCCTTCGTAGGCGCTCTTGTAGATGTCGCCCTGCTCGAACAGCTTGCGGAAGATCTTTTGCACGATGACCTCGTGCCGCTTGTCGGTGGTGCGGATAAAATCGTCGTAGTCGATGTCCATCAGCTTCCACAGTTCTTTGGTGGTGGCGACGATTTTATCGACGTACTCCTTGGGCGTCACGCCGTTCTCGGCGGCGGCGCGCTCGATCTTCTGCCCGTGCTCGTCGGTGCCCGTCAGGAAATAGGCGTCGTAGCCCGTCAGCGCCTTGAAGCGCTTCATGGCGTCCGCCGCCACGGTGGTATAGGTATGCCCGATGTGCATGTTGCCGCTCGGGTAAT
>CAYWOS010000010.1:0-81210 GCA_964459985.1 uncultured Oscillospiraceae bacterium | reverse complement strand
TCCTGTCATGGTTGCCCGCGACGCCGTACACGCCGTAACGGGCGGTAAAGCCGGGCGACAGCCTGAAAAACGCGATCGCGCCGTCCGAGTCCTCGCTGTAATCGCCGCCCAGCAGCACGAGATCGGCGCGAAGGGCGTTGACGCGCTCGGCGAGCGCCCTCACGCGCGCCTCGTTCAGGAGCGAGCCGTAATGGATGTCCGATAGATAGACGATTCTAAGCCCCGAAAAGGCGTCGGGCAGCGAGGGGAAAATGCGCGTGGTTTCCACAAGATCAAGCTGCGCCGCCAGATACAGGGGATAGAGCAGTATGCAGGCGGTGGGCAGCAGCGCCAGCCACTTGCCGAGCCGCCTGACGCGGTGCGTCTTTTTTCGCCGTGGCTGCGTGCGGGGAGTCGTCATGCGTTCTGTCCTTTCGGTCTTGACAAAGGCTTTTCGCCTCTCCTATAATATACGCGATCCATTCGGTTTTCACAAGGGGGAAACAATGAAAAAACTCGCCGCGCTCCTTATGCTTCTTATGGTGCTCGCTTTATCGGCGTCCGCGTCGGCGTCCGTCGGGATCTCCCTGAACGCGAACGAGGGCGGCGTTCATTGCGAGTTTTCCGTACCCGGCGAGCCTTTTGTGACCGTCGCGTTCTCAACGCCCCGCGAGGAGGGCGAGTTCACGCTGTACAATGCGGACGGCGCGTTTTCCTGCGACATTCCGCTCCCTTTGACCTATGGCGGGCGTCTGCGCGTCAAGGTGCTGAATCTCAAGGAAAGGGAAATCGGCGCGGCGACCCTCGCGCTGCCCGAGCGCCCCGCGCCCCCGGCGCCGGCGCCGCTCGGCACGGTGGAAAAGAAGGTCGGCAAGGCGCGCGATTTCGTGTCCGAGCCGATCCCGGGCGGCGTGCGCTACGCCTTCTCCGCGCCGGGGTGGGAATCGATCTCGCTCAAGTACAAAACGGCGCAGCAATCGGGCACGATGACGATTTATCCAGGGGAAGGGTATCTGTTTTCCGGTGAAATCGCCCTGCCGTATACCTTCGCCGCGACCAATGTGTACTTGACGGTGCTCAACAAGGGCGGCGTGGGGATGGGCGAGAGCAAGACGCAGCGCGGCTATCTGCTCGAGCAAAAAGCGGTTCAGGCGGAGAGTGGGCGGCTCCGGGGCGTGACCGTGTGCATCGATCCCGGACATCAGGCCGTTTCCAAATGCGTGTCCGAGCCCAAGGGACCGGGCATACCGGGCGAAACGCGCGGCACGGGCGGCATGGCGCAGGGCAAGGTCACGTTTCGCAGGGAATCGATCGTGACGCTGGAGATCGCTTACCGCCTGCGCGACGAATTGCTCAGACAGGGCGCGGCGGTGGTGATGACGCGCGAAAAGGAAGACACGTGGGTGAGCAATCTCGGGCGCTGCGAGATAGCCGAGCAGGGCGGCGCGGATGTCATGCTGCGCCTGCACTGCAATATGCGCTCGGGCACGACCAAGCGCGGCATCAGCGTGTATTGTCCGCTGCATTCGGAATACGCTCTCGCCGTCGCCGATAAAGCGGAATACCGCGCGATGGGCGAAGCGCTGCTGGACGCCATGAGAAGCGCCGTGGGCTACGAATTGTCCGCGAAAACGGGGCATGTCACGCTCACGGACGATTATATCGGCAACAACTGGGCGAAAATGCCCGTGTTTCTCGTCGAGATGGGCTATATGTCCACGCCCGCCGAGGATCGGCTGCTTTCGACGGAAGAGTGGCAGCAACGGCTCTGCGAAGGCATGGCGGAGGGCGTGTACAAAATCGCGCGGATGCGCGGTCTTGCGGAGACAGAGGAATAGGTTTGTCCCGCGCGGCAGAAAGTTTACATTTGCGCCCTTGCCACCGGACGGCGGATGATAGTATAATCTCTTTGTATACTGATTAAAGGAGACACAAATGCGCAGAATTCTTGTCGCCGCCGCCCTCCTTCTCCTGATCGCGCTGACCGCGTGCGCGGAAGGGGAGATCGATATCACCGTCGTGCCCGAACTGATGCGCCCCGGCAAGACCGAGCGGATCAGCTTTCTTTCGGACGAAGAGGGGACGGCGCGCGTCACGCTGTGCTCGGCGGACGACGCCGAATTGCTCGCCATCCGCGAGAGCATGGCGGTCGCCGAGGGCATCAATCATTTGACATGGAACGGTTATTATAATCAAACGAGCGCCGTGCCGCCGGGGAATTACAAGCTCTGCGTGGCGATGGGCGACCGGAAGGAATACGCCGCGCTCGTCGTGGGCGATATCAGCCCGCAGATCAGCCGCGTGACGGCGTCGCTGGCCGTCAATCAGTACGCCGGGTGGGATTATACCGTCGATTGCTCGATGGCGGGCTTTTTGAACGTCGATATCCTGTACGGCGGGCAGTGGGTCGCTTTGTACGGCGGCGCGGCGGTCAAAGGCGGGAACGCGCTTTCGTGGGACGGCAGGATGGACGGGCAGTTCGTGCCGCCGGACAGCTATTCGGTGCGCGTCAGGCTGACCGACGATACCGGCTTTTCCGGCACGGCGCAGCAGATCACGCTGGCGGTGCTCGCCGTGGTCACGCCATCGCCCGTCCCCACCGCCACGCCCGCGCCCACGCCGCGCCCCATGATTCCCAGCGCCGCCGTCGATACCGTCGATCCGTCGAATTACTGGACGTATCCCGTCCCCGAAACGGTCACGACATCCGAGTACTGGTCGGCGTTCCCCGAGAACAGCGAGGAAGCGCTGTGGGCGATGCTGATGCAGCCGCTCACGGTCATCGAGGGCGACGACCAGCGCGAAACGTACAAGCTGCGCCTGACGCCGGACAGCAGCGCCAAGCGCGACAACATCGTGGGCGAGATCACCTTTGAATCGCAGGGCGTGCACGTGCTCGAAACGCGGGAGGACGGCTGGTCGCTGATCGAGGCGTACAATTCCTCCTACGGCCCCGACTGCACCTCGCGCGTGGGCTACGGCAATACCGACGAGATGATCACCGGCTACGTCCGCACCAATCTCCTCAAAACCATCACGCCGCGCGAGGACTACGCCATCGTGATTGATAAGCTTGTGCAGCGCATGTACGTGTTCGGCGAGGGGAAATTGATCGGCACGCTGCTGATATCGACCGGCCAGCCCACCAAGAAGCAGCCGTGGAACGAAACGCCGGCGGGCGAGTTTGTCATGTGCAGCCGCTCGGGCGGCTTCAACGCCGGCAACCTCGTGTGCCGCTACGGCATGCGCGTCAACGGCGGCTGCCTGATCCACGAGGTGCCGTATATCGAATCCTCGAGCGGCCTGTTCGATTATTCTTCCACCATCAAGGATCTCGGCAAAAAAGCGAGCCACGGCTGCATCCGCGTCCAAAAGGACAAAACCGAGGAAGGTCTCAACATCAAATGGCTCTGGGACAACATCCGCGTGCCGACCAAGGTGATCATCTGGGACGATACCGGGCGTTCGCTCGGCTATCCGCCCGACGATATGCCGCTTTATTATAACGAAAACGGCGGCAAGAATTTCCATACCAACCAAAACTGCCCCGGCGTCAAGTCACGTTATCTGCCGCTTTCGCCGATGACCTACGGCGATCTGTCGGGGTCGCTGTCAAAACTGACGGCGTGCAATACCTGCGCCACCACCGTGATGACCCGGGCGGAGATCGACGCCATCAACGCGGCGAACAATCAATAAAGCGGCGGAACGCCTTGGTTCCGCCGCCTTCCCGCGAACGCGGGCGATTCATGTCCTGTCTGTGGGAACGCGCTCGGCTTTTCCGCCGCGCGGTCAGGAAACGCCGGCCCCTGATTCGTCCTGATCTCCGGGTTTTTTGCCGTCGGTTGAGATGCCCTCGGCGCGGGCGGCGGCCTTGACGTGCCGGAGGGCGCGCGCGTATTCCTCCTGCGTGGCCATGTGCTCGAGCAGCACCGGCATATCGCGCGGCAGCGCGCGGTCGATGGCGCGAAGGATGTGCCGGTAATTGAGCAGTCCCTGCCCGGGCGCGCACTCGCGTAGCGTGACGGGCAGCGCCGCCTTTTCCATGACGACATCCTTGATGTGAACGCTTTTGATGTGCGGCGCGAGCAGCACGAACGCTTCCTCGATGAAGCGGTCGGCGTTCAGGAAGCGCTCGACCGAGCTTATCATGTTGGTGAAATCCATGTGCGCGGCGAAGGCGTCGCGGTCGATGTCGCGGATGAGGTTCAGGTAGCTTTCGGGGCCGTCGGGCAGCATCCACGGCATGGGCTCGAGCGTATAAAAGGTGCGCGCGGGCTTGACGGCGTCAATGATTTCGCGCGTCGTTTCGATCAGCATTTCGCGCGTTTCGGGTGCGTAGTTTTCGGGATACCAGCCGTCCCACACCGCGCCGCGCGCGCCCGACACGTTGACGCAGCAATTCGCGCCCAGCTCCTCGGCGAGCGCCAGCCGCTCCTTGGCGTAGGCGATGTTCGCCCGCCGCTCCTTTTCGTCGGTGGACAGCGTGTTTTTCCACACGCCGACCTCGGCGATCACGACATCGGCGTCGCGCGCCGCCGCCGCCAGCGCGCGCGCGTCCGCGGCGGTCGCGCCCTTGGGGAGCGGGCAGGTGCACGCCGAAAAGTCCATTTCTTTCGCGTCCCGCGCCCAGCTCTCGGCGTCAATATACGGCTTAACGACAGTTCCGCCCAATCGCATGCGTCATCCCTCCCGGTGGTTTTCCTTATCATACGTCATTCAGACAAAAAACGCAAGGAGGCGCTTATGAACGAATCCGTTGCCCGGCGCGCCGACGCCAACGCGGTCACGCGCGATTACTTCGATTCGCTGCTGGTGGAAATGCGTCACATGGACGCCGTTCCGCCCGATACCACGCTTTCGCTCTTTGGCGAAGCATTTTCCACGCCCGTGATGACGGCGGCGCTGAGCCACTTGAACCAGTGCTGCGAGAACGGCATGGAGGAAATGGCGCTGGGCGCGAAGGCGGCGAACGCCGTGACCTTCGCGGGCATGGGCGGACGCGAGGAGATCGAACGCATCTGCCAAACGGGCGCGAGGACGATCAAGATTGTCAAGCCGTACGCCGACGACGGCGAAATCATATCGCGCCTTCAGCACGCGCGGGACGTCGGCTGCTTCGCCGTGGGCATGGATATCGACCACGCGTTTTCGGGCGCGGGACAGTACGATACCGTGCTCGGGCTGGACATGCGCCCCAAATCGTCCAAGCAGCTTAAGCGCTTTATCGGCGCGACCGATCTGCCCTTTATCGTCAAGGGCGTCCTCAGCGTGACCGACGCGAAAAAATGCGCCGATATCGGCGCGAGCGGCATTGTGATCAGCCATCACCACGGCATTCTGCCTTATGCCGTTCCGCCGCTTTTGATGCTGCCCGCCATTGCCGACGCCGTGGGCGGCAGGCTCAAAATCTTCCTCGATTGCGGCGTCGAGAGCGGCATGGACGTATTCAAGGCGCTCGCGCTGGGCGCCGACGCCGTGTGCGCCGGGCGCGTGATCATGGAGCCGCTCCGCCGCGAGCGCGGCGAGGGCGTGCGCAGGGAGATCGAGCGGATGACGGACGAGCTTCGCGGCGCGATGGCGCGCACCGCCTCGCCCGATATCCGGCACATCGACCGCGCGGTGATTCATCCGCGGGATTTCTGACCGCGCGGTGATCGGTATGAGGGATTTACTTTGAATTTCCGACCGCGCGGCGATCCGCGCGGGGGATTTATGACCGCACTGTGATCCGCGCGGGCGATTTTTGACCGCGCGGCGCGGACGCGTCCCGCTATACGTCGATGATATCGAACGCCGCCGCGCGCGCCAGCCGGTTCATGACGGCGAGCGAGGCGTCGCTTTCCTGAAAGCCTTCGGCGAAAATGCGATCGATCTTGAGATCGTCCATCTCGCGCAGCAGCGCGAACAGGCGGTTTTCGGCTTCCTCGGGTGTGTCGCCCAGTGCGCGGGCGCGGCGGCCGCCGTAGGACGCCCTGTGGTGTTCGCCGCAGAGAATACAGGCGTTGTCTGATTCGTCGTACAGGCGCGCGATCGTATCGATCACGCGCTTTTCGTCGCCGCGCACGACGGTCAGGCGTCCCTTGGGCGCGTAATGGCGGTGCCTCATGCCGGGCGAGGGCGCGCTTTCGCCCGCGCGGAGCGGGCGCATCACGCTGCCCGCGACCAGACAGCCGCCCGCGACGGACGCGATCATATCCCGCGTCACCGCGCCCGGGCGTAGGATCACGGGCGTATCGCCCGTCAGATCGCATACCGTCGATTCGACGCCGACCCGGCACGCCCCGCCGTCCAGAATCATGGGAATCCGCCCGTTCATGTCTTCGTACACATGCGCCGCCGTGGTGGGGCTGGGCCGTCCGGACAGATTGGCGCTGGGCGCGGCGATCGCCCGCCCCGACAAATCAATCAGCCGCCGCGCCACGGGATGCGAGGGGCAGCGCACGGCGACCGAAGGCAGCCCCGCCGTCGTCACATCGGGCACGCGGGGCGTTTTTTCCATGAGCAGCGTGAGCGGTCCCGGCCAGAAGGCGGCGATCAGGCGCTCCGCCGTTTCCGTTACGCGGCAAAGCGACGGCAATTGCGATTCGTCCGTCACGTGCACAATGAGCGGGTTGTCGGCGGGGCGTCCCTTCGCCGCGAAGATGGCGCGCACGGCGTTTTCGTTCGTCGCGTCGCCGCCCAGCCCGTACACCGTTTCGGTTGGGAAGCCCACCAGCCCGCCCTCGCGGAGGATGTCCGCCGCCCGTTTCAGCGCTTCCCCGGTCGGCGGCGTCAGAATGGTTTCCATTTGATCGTCAGTCCCTCTGTTTCCGGTTTATACGGTCAGTCCGCGCAGCTTTTCGGATTGCTCCTGAAGGGTCAGCGCGTCGATGATTTCGTCCAGATCGCCGTCGAGCACGGCGTCGATTTTGTACAGCGTCAGCCCGACGCGGTGATCGGTCACGCGCCCCTGCGGGAAATTGTAGGTGCGGATGCGCTCGTTGCGCTCGCCGCTGCCCACCTGCTCGCGGCGGTTCGAGGCGTAGGCGGCGTCCTTTTGCGCGCGGTAGAGGTCGAACAGGCGCGAGCGCAGCACTTTCATCGCTTTTTCCTTGTTCTTGAGCTGGCTTTTTTCGTCCTGACAGGTGACGACCAGCCCGCTGGGCATATGCGTGATGCGCACGGCGGAATCGGTGCGGTTGATGTACTGCCCGCCGTGTCCCGACGCGCGGTAGGTGTCGATGCGGATGTCCTCCTGCCTGATCTCGACCTCGACGTCCTCGGCCTCGGGCAGCACGGCGACGGTCGCCGTCGAGGTATGGATGCGCCCGCCCGCCTCGGTGACGGGCACGCGCTGGATGCGGTGGACGCCGCTTTCGTACTTCATGCGCGAGAACGCGCCGCCGCCCGACAGCGTGAACACCGCTTCCTTGACGCCGCCCAGCTCGGTATCGGAAAGGCTGACCATGTCAAACTGATACCGGCTGCGCTCGGCGTAGCGCTGATACATCCGCAAAAGCAGCGCGCCGAACAGGCACGCCTCGTCGCCGCCCGCGCCCGGACGGATTTCCATGACGACGTTGCGCTCGTCGTTGGGATCGCGCGGGATCAGGAAGACGGCAAGCCTGCGGCGCTCCTCCGCTTCGCGCGGGAGCAATTCGTTCAGCTCCGCCCGCGCGATCTCGGCGAGGTCGCCGTCGGCCAGCATTTCCCTGGCCTGCGCGATTTCGGACTGCAATTGCCTGTATGCGCGCCACGCCGTCACCGACGGCTCGATGCTTTTGATATCCTTGAGGATTTTCTGCCAGCGCGGCACGTCGGCGATGATGTCGGGCTGCGCCGACGCCTCGCTCAATTCCTCGTATCGCGCCTCGAGCGCTTTGAATTGGTTTTCCAGCACCTAATCCTCTCCCTTTCGCGCGACGATGACGCGCTCCAGATCGTTCAGATCGCGGAACGCGGACAGATCGCCGAAGTGCCCGGACAGCAGCCCGGCGACGCGCTCGCGCTGCGTATCGCCGATTTCGAGGCACAGATACCCGCCCGCGTTCAGATGCGTGGGCGCTTCCGCCGCGATGCGGCGATAAAAGGCAAGCCCGTCGCCGCCGCCGTCGAGCGCCGCGCGCGGCTCGAAGGCGACCTCGCGCTGGAGCGCCGCGATTTCGCCCGAGGGAATATACGGCGGATTGCAGACAATCATGTCAAACCGCCTGCCGTCAAGCGGCGCGAACAGATCGCCGCATACGATTTCGACCTCGGCGCCCAAATGCGCCGCGTTGCGCGCGGCGAGCGCCAAGGCGTCTTTGCTGATATCCGCCAGCGTGACGCGCAGTTCGGGCTTGATCAATTTTAGCGATATGCCGATCGCGCCCGTGCCGGCGCAAAGATCAAGCGCCGTCATGCCGCTTCGAAGCCTTTTGAGCGCCTGCTGCGCCAAGAGCTCGGTATCAAAGCGCGGGATCAGCGCGGCGGGCGACACAAGAAAATCAAAGCCCATAAAGGGCTGCGTGCCGAGAATGTATTGGAGCGGCTCGCGCCTTTCACGCCGCGCGAGCAGCGCGTCATAGGCGGCTTCTTCTTCCGCCGTCGGCGCGCGGTCGGTCATGTGCAGGGAAAGGCGCGGAATGCCCGTGATGTGGCTCAGGCAGGATTCCGCGTCCCATTCGGCGTCGGGCACGCCCGCGCGCGCCAGGCGCGCGGCGCCCTCGCGCATCAGACGGCGCATCGTCACGTCGCGGCGTCCGCGGGATCGCTTTCCGTTTCGTCCGCCGGTTTGTTTTTGACGATGATCCAGCCCTCGGGCGTCTTTTCGCCTTCGGGCAGGCCGTGCAGCGCGGCGTTCATCGATACGATGGCGACCTCGAGCATATCGTCGGTCGGCGGCTTGGTGGTCAGTTTCTGCATCATCAGCCCGGGGAAGCGCAGCGCGCGGCACAATTTGCCGTCGTTGTGCGCCAATCCCTTGAGCGCCTCGTAGCTGATGCCGGTGATGACGGGCAGCAGGAGAACGCGGCTCAGAATGCGCGCGAAATAGTTCGCGCCCAGATCAAAGCCCGTCGCCTCGAGCACCAGCACGTCGATGATCGAGTAGAAAATGATCGACAGCACGAAGGTGATCAGCAGAAACGACGTGCCGCAGCGCGGATGCAGCGTGGAAAACTGCCGCGCGTTTTCGGGGGTGAGCGGCAGATCGTTTTCGTGGCAGTACACCGTTTTATGCTCCGAGCCGTGATACTGGAAGGTGCGGCGCATGTCCGGGATGCGCCCGCACAGCGAGATATACGCGATCAGAATCGCCGTGCGGATCACGCCCGACACGAGATTCTTGGCAAGCAGCATGCCGCCCGTCGCGCTCTCGGGGAACAGCTTGATGACGAGGTTGGGCAGCAGCACGAACAGCCCGAGCGACAGCCCCACGGCGAGCACCGCCGCGAAGCCCATGACGATTTTGTCCACGCTCTTGCCGAGCTTCTTGGCCAGCCATTGCTCGAATTTGCTCGGCTCTTCCTCGTCCTGCCCGAGCATGACCGTGCTTTCCGTCAGCACGCGCATGCCCAGCGCCAGCATGTGCACCATGTTGACCGAGCCGCGAATGAAGGGCAAGCCCATCCATTTATGCTTTTTGGCGGGCGACACGTACGCGTCGCGCTTGACTACGATGGCGCCGTCGGGACGGCGCACAGCCACGGCGATGGCGTCGGGCGATTTCATCATGACGCCCTCGAGCACCGCCTGCCCGCCGATATCCGGGCGGACGGGCGCTTTGTCTTTTTGTTTAGTCAATGCGGTATCCTTTCATGTCGGGGCTGAAGCGCCTGCGCGACAGCCCGATAAAAAAACAGCACGCCAACAAAGGGGTGCTGTTTCAGGGCTGCCTACATGCCGAAGCGCTTTTTGAAGCGATCGACGCGACCGCCGGTATCGACCAGCTTTTGCTTGCCGGTGAAGAACGGGTGACACTTGGAGCAAATGTCGACCTTGAGTTCCTTCTGCGTGCTGCCCGTTTCGAACGTTTCCCCGCAAACGCAGCGAACGATTGCCTTCTGATACTTGGGATGGATCTTTTCCTTCATGCCGTCTCACCTCTTTTATCGTCACGATCTGCGGATTCATGATTGGCGGTCATGAGCCGCAAAAGGCATTATAACACGTTCCTCTGCCCCGCGCAAGCGTTTTCGCAAAATTCGCGCCGTCCGGGCGGATTGCGGCCGTCGTCCATTGACGCGGAGGGAAAAAGATGCTATACTCTGTCTCGCGTGTCCCCGTAGCTCAGCAGGATAGAGCGTTCGCCTCCTAAGCGAAAGGCCGCGCGTTCGAATCGCGCCGGGGACGCCAGAAACGCGGCTGCCGCGAAAACGCGGCGGCTCTTTCTATATGATCGGATCAACGGAACAGCGAACGGCCGGGGAGGGACGGAGTATGCGGATCATCGAAAATCAAACGCTGGACGCGGAGCGCGCGCTGTACGCGCTGCGTGACGCGCGCGTGGTCAACTGCCGCTTTACGGGCCCTGCGGACGGCGAATCGGCGCTGAAGGAATGCCGGCGCGTCACGCTTGAGGGCTGCGAGTTTGCGCTGCGCTATCCCCTATGGCACGCCGAGGACGCCGAGGTCGTGAACGCGCGCATGGCGGACACCTGCCGCGCGGCGATGTGGTACTGCCGCCGCCTGACCGTCCGGGACAGCGAAATCGGCGGCATCAAGGCGCTGCGCGAATGCGAAGGCGTTTCCCTTCGCGGCGGCGGCGCCGTCTCGCCCGAGTTCGGCTGGAAATGCGCCGGCGTCGATATCGACGGTTTCACGCTGGAATCGGAGTATCCCTTTTTCATGACGCGGGATATGCGCGTCAACGATTTGCGTCTCCGGGGCAAGTACTCCTTCCAGTACGCGCGCGACGCGGTGATCGCGCGCTCGACGCTCGACACCAAGGACGCCTTCTGGCACGCCGAAAACGTCACGGTGACGGACAGCGTGGTCCGGGGCGAGTATCTGGGATGGTACTCGCGAAACCTCAAACTGATCAACTGCCGGATATCGGGCACGCAGCCGCTTTGCTACTGCAAAGGCCTTCAATTGATCGGCTGCACGATGACGGACGCCGATCTCGCCTTTGAAAACAGCGAGGTCGAGGCGACGATCATCGGCGGCATCGACAGCGTGAAAAATCCCGTGGCGGGACACATCCGCGCCGACCGCATCGGCCGGGTTATTCTGGACGAATATCTGCCGAGCGGCGCGTCCTGCGCGATCGAGGCGACGATCGGATAAACGGCGGGCGTCCGAAACGCGCGCCGTCATCAATAGGCAAAGGATGAAGCGATATGAAGGATTGGATCGATGCGTTCAGGGAAGCGTACAAATCGCGCGACAAATCTTTGATCGGGCGTCTGGCCGAACGGATGGACGAAGACGGCGTGGTGGTCGGCACGGCGCTTGACGAAAACGCGCGCGGCGGCGCCGGGCTTGCCGAGCTGCTGGAAAGCGATTTCAAGTATTGGGTGGATATCGATATCGCGCAGGCCTATCAGGAGGAGATGTTCGGCGCGTTTTGCCTGTACACGCTGTCCGCCGACGCGCTGTGCCGGTTTACCGTCAACGAAAAGACCTATGAGCGCTACGCCGGGTACATGCGGGACATCACAACGGAGGCGATTCCCGCGTACGCCAAAGCGGTCAAGATCATCTGGGAGCTTGATCATCTGATCGCGTCCAAGCCGGGCGTGAGGCATCTTGACAAAAAGAAGCTCGTCATCCATTTGCTGACGCGGGAAAACAAGATTCTGATGATTTCCTATTCGCATGTCTACCTGAAGAATCACGTGGATTGCTTTGCCGGCGCGCAGGCCGACATCGACGGGGATTTCGCCGCGACCCGCGCGTTTTTCACGCCCGACGCGGCGCTGACGGCGCGCCTGACCGACGAAATACGCCCCGACGGGCTGCGCCTGACCGGCGCGGCGGCCGAAAAGCACGGCGATTGGTTCGTCGGCTGCGGCGCGCTCGTCAACGACGAAACGCTCGACGAAGAAATCGAGCGCGATTTCGCGGCGCTGGACGAGGCGGAAACGGCCTACCGCCGGCTGTATCAGCTGCGCAAGCGGCTGGGCGAAACGCTCAGGCTGTACTCCTTCGGCGCGCCGCAGGAGATCATGACGCGCTTTTTCGGCGTAACGCAGGGCGATCGGATCGTCTGTTTCCGCCATACCTACCCGTTCTATTGGATTCTGGAGGACTGACGCGCCCGGCGGTCACGCGCGCCCCTGCAAAGGCGCGCCGCGATCGATCGGATGCTCCGCCGTCCATCGCGCGAGCGACGCAAGGCGGCCGTACCGCGCCGTGAAAAAGCGCCGGAAGCCCGCGCACAGGCGGTTGACGCCGGGCGCGCCGTCAAATGTCGCGTCGCGGTCGCGCCGACACCCGCCCCGGCAGAGCGCGCGCCATTCGCAGACGGCGCACGCTTCGTTCACGGCGCGGGAGGAGCGCAAAAACCGCAGGGCGTTTTCGGATACCGACAGTCCGAAAAAGCCCTGCGTTTTGATATTCCCCAAACGCCATTCGTCCAGCGCGTAAAAATCGCAGGGGTATACGTCGCCGTTCGCTTCGACGACGTAGCCGGGCGAGCACGCGCCGCGCATCCCGCACATCTCGGGCACGCCGCCCGCGAGCATGGTCAGGTAGTTGTCAAACGCGCGGACGCTGACGTACGCGCCGCCGCGCAGCCGCGCCTCGTACAAATCGAACAATTCGACGAGAAAATCGCCGTAGACCTCCGCCGTCAGCGAGTCCGGCGTTTTCGCGCCGTCCAGGCCGTCCATGCAGGGAATAAACTGCAAAAAGCGGTGCGGCGCGAGCGCCTCGAAGCACGCGCGCGCCGCGAGCGCGACCCGCGCGTCCGTCACGCACAGGATGTTGTACGCGATCCCTTTTTGCCGGATTCGCGCAAGGGTATCCTGCACGCGGTCGTAGGTGGGCGCGCCGAGCGCGTCGCGCCGCCTGCCGTCGTGCAGGGCTTTCGTGCCGTCCAGCGACACGCCGAGCAGGAAATCCCCCGCCTTGAGGATATCCAGCATATCGTCGGACATCGCGTACCCGTTGGTTTGCAGCGCGCGCGTCACAGGCAGCCGACGCGCGTTGTATTTCCGTTCCAGCGCAAGCGCGCGCTCGTAAAACGCAGCGCCCGCCAGCGTCGGCTCGCCGCCCTGAAAGGCGAGCGTCACCGCGCCCTCGGCGTAGGCGAACACGCGCCGGATCAGGATTTCCAGCGTTTCCGCGGACATCGCGCCGCAGGCGGCGGCGTCGCGGCGCTTGATTTCGTCGGCGTAAAAGCAGTAGTCGCAGCGCATGTTGCACGCGCCCGATACGGGCTTGATCATGACGGTAACGGGCGGCATAGCGTGCTCCTCCGCTTGTTAAATGGATCGCGTCCGAAGGCTTCTTTCGTCATCATACCCGCAAACGGCAGGGGTGTCAAGGGCGCGCCCGCGCGTTGACAAGGGCGCGTTTCGCCTGCTATAATGAACGTATTCGAAGAGACGGCGGAGGAAAGCGTATGAAAATGACGTTTCGCTGGTACGGCGAGGGGCGCGACAGCGTATCGCTTAAACAGATCAGGCAAATCCCCGGCTGCACGGGGCTGATGGGGCTGCTGGACGACAAGGCGGCAGGCGAGGTCTGGGAGGAAAACGAGATCAGGGCGTACATCGATCATGTGCGCGCCGCCGGGCTGGAATGCGAGGTCATCGAGAGCGTCAACGTCCACGAGGACATCAAACTGGGGCTGCCCGGCCGCGACCAATACATCGAAAACTACATCGCGACCATCCGCAATCTGGCAAAATACGGCGTCAGGGTGATCGTTTACAATTTCATGCCCGTGCTTGACTGGCTGCGCACCGATCTGTCGCGCGTCATCCCCGAGGACGGCTCGAACAGCCTGTACTACGACGAGGACGAATTGGGCGAAATGACGCCGCTTGAAATCGTGCGGAAAACCGCCGCCGGCTCGGGCGGGTTCTCGCTGCCCGGCTGGGAGCCCGAGCGCCTCAAGGATCTTGAAAAGGTGCTCAAGCTGTACGAGACTATCGACGAGAACAAGCTGCTCGCGAATTACAAATATTTCCTCGACGCGATCATTCCGGTATGCGAGGAAACCGGCGTGCGCATGGCGTGCCATCCCGACGATCCGGGCTGGACAATCTTCGGCCTGCCGCGCGTGGCGCACACGCGGGCGGGGCTTGACAAAATCGTCGCGCTGCGCGACAGCCCGGCGAACGCGCTGTGCCTGTGCACGGGGTCGCTGGGCAGCAATATCGACAACGACGTGCCCGCCATCATCCGTTATTTCGGCGAAATGGGACGCGTGGGCTGCCTGCACGTGCGCAATATCAAGCATCTGGGCGCGCCGCGCCGCTTCCGCGAATCGAGCCACTTGAGCAAGGACGGCGATCTGGACATGTACGCCATTATGCTCGCCGCGTTCGATACCTGCCCCGACACCTACCTGCGCCCCGATCACGGGCGCATGATCTGGGATGAAAAAGGCCGGCCGGGCTACGGGCTGTACGACCGCGCGCTGGGCTTGACCTACCTGAACGGCCTGTGGGAGGCCATCTGCCGCAGTCACGGAACAATGCCGGTATAAAGGAGAACGCCGATGGACAGAGAGGCCTATCTGCGCGAAATCGACCGCGTGATCGCGGAGGGACCCTACAGGGATACGTGGGAGTCGCTGGGACAATATACCGTGCCGGCGTGGTACGAGCCGCTCAAGTTCGGCATTTTTATCCATTGGGGCGTGTACTCCGTGCCCGCCTTCCGCAGCGAATGGTATCCGCGCAACATGTATATCAAGGATTCGCCCGAGTACGAGCATCACATCAAAACCTACGGCAAGCACGCCGATTTCGGCTACAAGGATTTCATCCCGATGTTCAGGGGCGAGAGGTTCGACGCCGATAAGTGGGCGGAATTGTTCGCCGACGCCGGCGCGCAGTACGTCGTGCCCGTCGCCGAGCATCACGACGGCTTCCAGATGTACGACAGTGAATTGTCGGAGTGGAATGCCGTCAATATGGGCCCCCGGCGCGACGTGCTCAAGGAGATCGAGACGGCGTGCGAAAAGCGCGGCATGGTGCGCGGCGCGTCCTCGCACCGCGTGGAGCACTGGTTTTTCATGGGCGGCGGCCGCGCGTTCGACAGCGATATCCGTCCGCCGCTCAAGCGCGGCGATCTCTACTGGCCGTCCTTCCACGAAAAGGAGGACTCCCTCGACGTGTCGCCCGACGGCGCGCCGACCGCCGAGTTTCTTGAGGATTGGCTTTTGCGCTGCTGCGAGCTGGTGGACAAATACAAGCCGCGCATCCTCTATTTTGACTGGTGGATCAACGAGCCCGCCGTCAAGCCGTACCTGCGCAGGTTCGCGGCGTATTACTACAACCGCGCCGAGCAATGGGGCACGGGCGCGGTTATCAACTACAAGCTGGATTCCTTTGCCTTCGGCTCCGCCGTGCCCGACGTCGAGCGCGGGCAGTACGCCTCCGCCAAGCCGTACCTGTGGCAGTCCGATACCGCGATCGCGAGGAACTCGTGGGGCTATACCGAGCATAACGATTTCAAGTCGCCCCGCGCCATCCTGTGCGATCTGATCGACGTGGCGGCGAAAAACGGCAGGCTGCTGCTCAACGTCGGCCCCAAGCCCGACGGCGCCTTCACCGCCGAGGACGAGAGCGTTCTGCGCGCCATCGGCAGGTGGCTGCGCGTCAACGGCGAAGCGATCTATCATAGCCACGTCTGGCGCGTCGCCTGCGAAGGCCCGACGCAGATCAGGGAAGGCCAGTTCACCGACGGCGAGGACAAGGCGTTCACGGGCGAGGATATCCGCTTCACCTGCGCGGGCGACCGCGTGTACGCGATCTTCCCGAATTATCCCGCGAACGGAAAAGCGGTCGTCCGCGCGTTCGCCGCGCCGTCCGAAAACGGCAAAACGCACTTCGAGGGCGTCGTGCGCGATGTGACGCTGCTCGGATCAGACGAGCCGGTCGCTTTTGAGCGCCGCGCGGACGGGCTTTACCTGATCGCAAAGGTCCCCGATCCGTCGCTGCCCGCGGCGTTCCGTATCCGCGTGGGATGAGCCGGAGCGGGCGTTCGCGCCGTCCCGGGCGCGAAAAGAAAATTTTTCAAAAAGACTATGCAAATGAAAAACGCTGTGCTATAATGCCCCCGTAGACCAAGCCATGGTACCTGTTCAGGTGTTCCTCCCGGTTTTAATCATCGTCAGACTGACGGATGCGTAGAGCCCACGGAAAGACCCGAAACGTATTCCTAAGGTTTGGCGATAAAAAATCAGGAGGGTTTTACCATGTATCAGGACAAAACGCTGACTTGCCGCGAGTGCGGCCAGGAATTCACCTTCACCGCGTCCGAGCAGGCGTTCTACGCCGAAAAGGGCTTCCAGAACGAGCCGGGCCGCTGCCCCGCTTGCCGTGCCAACCGTCGCGCCAGCGGCAACAGCCGCGGCGGCGAGCGCCAGATGTACGAAGTGATCTGCGACGGCTGCGGCTGCACCACGCAGGTTCCCTTCCAGCCCCGGGGCGATCGTCCCGTCTACTGCCGCGACTGCTTCAACAAGAACCGTCAGCAGTACTAAAAACGGGCGCGAAAGCGCGGGCGGAGGATTTGGGCGGGCGACCGCTCAATGAACATCGCAAACAACGGGCGGAACGGGCAACCGTTCCGCTTTTTGCTTGCCCAAAATCCATGAAAACCCCTTTTCACGCCGTGGAAATCATTGTATAATGAGAAAAACGAACGCGAAAGGAAGACCGATATGAAGCTTCAAAGCACGCTCATCGCCGTGAAGGACAAACAAAGGAGCATCGAGTTTTACGAAAAATGGTTCGGCCTCAAGGTACAGGTCGATCTGGGCTGGAACGTCGGGCTGACGGGCGGACTGGCGCTTCAGGAGCATTTCGATCGGCTGGTCGGCTTTCCCGAGGAATCGATGGTCGAAAAGCCGCACGACATGGAACTGTATTTCGAGACCGACGAACTGGACGATCTGAACGCGCGGATGCTCGAAGATCCGACGCTCGAATGGGTGCATCCGATGAAGGAATATCCGTGGCGGCAGCGCGTCCTGCGCATTTACGACCCCGATCACCACATGATCGAGGTGGGCGACGGCATGGCGACCATCTTCCGCCGCCTCGCCGCCGAGGGGAATACCGCCGAGCAGGTCGCCGAGATGACGCAGCATCCGCTCGAGTACGTCCGTGCCGTCCTCGAGGGTAAAATCGAGGGATAACGGGCGCGAAAGAGGGTTTTGGCGAAGCTGCGTGATCAAATGACCTCGCCGCAGCCGCCCAAGAAGAAAATCACGCTCGATTGGCACACGACGCCCGTGTTTGAAACTGTTTACCGTCCTGCCGACCATAAAAACGCTCAAAAACACCGCGTTCGCGTCGGATCGCCGGGGAATCGACGTTTTCTTCTGCGAGGGCGTCCTGCGCCTGTATCAGCGCAGGCATTGCGTCGTCGTCGGCAGCGACAAAAGCGGCGTCGAGCAGGCGCGGTCGCGCCCGTCCGAAGTGCTTTCCCTGTCCGATTGGAAGTATGGCAACGCCGATACCGAGATCATCAATCTGCTCACCGGCTGATGGAGCGGCGCAAAAAACGGGGGAGTCGTCGGAAAACCCGGCGATTCCCCCGTTTGCCGTCCTCATGTTATTGGGTCAGCGCCTTGGTTTTGCGCTGGACGTAGGCGGCGGCGTCGGGGAATTCCTCGCTGTTGACGCACAGCACCATGGGCGCGCAGCGCGGCGTGTGATACAAGAAAATGCGCCCGTGGCGGTCGTCGTAGCGCACGAAGCGCACGTCCCCCCAGAGCATGTGCCTTTCCTGCGACAAATGCATCACGCTGCCGTCGGGCTGCGCGATATCGGCGGCGGGATCGGGGGATTGCAGGCGCGCCAAGCTTTTGACGGCGGAGGGCTTGTGCCACGTCGCCAGATGCGCGCCGCCACCGTCGAGCACGTATACGCAGATTTCGCTGCCCTGCAAAGCCAGCAGAAGGAGCGCCGCCGCGAAGCCGACGGCGGGCGCGGTCAGCACGGCGGACAATAGATCGCTGCTTAAAAGCGCCTGCATTTTATCGCCCGACGAGGAGATCGCCTCGACGCCGAACACAAGCGCGAACACGAGCAGCGTCACCGCGCACAGCGCGACGAACACGCGCAGCCACGCGCCGCCGTCCGTGATCGGCGTTCGGCGCACGCTCCACATGTCGGTCGCCGTGGCGTCCGAGGAGCGTCCGCCGCAGCGCGGACACGTCTGCCCGTCATGCTTTTGCTTGCATTTTTTGCAGTAAAGCTCAATCATTCAACCAGCGCTTTGCCCGTCATGTCGTCGGGCACGGGCAGCCCCATCGCGGTAAGCATGGTGGGCGCGATATCGGCGAGCCGGCCGCCCGCGCGAAGCGAGCGTCCCTTGAGCGCGACGTCGCAGGCGATGAAGGGCACGGGATTGGTGGTATGCGCCGTGAAGGGCTCGCCGGTGACGTAATCGATCATCTGATCGGCGTTGCCGTGATCGGCGGTGACGAAGGCGCGCCCGCCGAGGCGGAGAATCTCCTTGACGAGCGTGCCGACGCAGGCATCGACCGTTTTGACGGCGGATACCGCCGCGTCCATCACGCCGGTGTGCCCGACCATGTCGCAGTTGGCGAAGTTCAGGATCATCACGTCATACTTGCCCGAGTCAATCAGTTCGAGTGCCTTTTCGGTCACTTCGGGCGCGCTCATCTCGGGCTTCATGTCGAAGGTGGCGACCTTGCTGGAGGGGATCAGCACGCGATCCTCGTCGGCGTTGGGCGCTTCGACGCCGCCGTTGAAGAAGAAGGTGACGTGCGCGTACTTTTGCGTTTCGGCGATGCGCACCTGCGTTTTGCCCAGCGCCGACAGATACTGCCCCAGCGTGTTTTCAAGCGTTTCGGGCGGGTTGACGACCTTGAGACCGGTAAAGGTTTCGTCGTACTGCGTCATGGAAACGAACTGCACGGGAATGAAGCCGCGCTTGCGCGCGAATCCCGTGAAATCCTCCATGATGAACGCGCGGGTCAATTGCCGCGCGCGGTCGGGGCGGAAATTGAAGAAGATCACGCTGTCGTTCGGCGTCACGGTCGCCGTGGGCGCGCCGTCCTTCATGATGACGGTGGGCAACATGAATTCGTCCGTCTTGCCGTTGTCGTAGCTCGCCTGCACCGCCCGCACGGGATCGTCCGCCGTTTCGCCCTCGCCCAGCGCGATGGCGTTATAGCCCTTTTCGACGCGCTCCCAAATGTTGTCGCGGTCCATTCCCCAGTAGCGCCCCTGAATGCTGGCGATCGCGCCCACGCCGATTTCTTCGCATTTTTCCTTCAGCGCGCGGACGTAGCCGATCCCGCTGGAGGGCGGCACGTCGCGGCCGTCGAGCAGGCAGTGTACGGCGACCTTTTTGAGCCCCTCGCGCTTGGCCATCTCGAGCAGCGCGTAGAGATGCGTGTTGTGGCTGTGCACGCCGCCGTCCGAGAGCAGCCCCATCAGATGCAGCGTGCCGCCGTTTTCGCGCACGGCGTTCATCGCCCACAAAAGCGGCTCTTTCTTGAAGAAATCGCCGTCGCGGATGTCCTTGGTGATGCGCGTCAGTTCCTGATACACGATGCGCCCCGCGCCGATATTGAGGTGCCCGACCTCGCTGTTGCCCATCTGTCCGTCGGGCAGCCCGACGTCCATGCCGCTCGCGCCGAGCATCGTGTGCGGATAGGTATTCCTCAGCGCGTCGATGTTCGGCGTGCCGGCGGTCGTGATGGCGTTGCCCATGGGGTTCTCGTTGATGCCGAATCCGTCCATAATCAAGAGCGCGGTCAATTGTTTGCTCATGGTAATCTCCCGTCCTGTGCATTTGCGCCTTGGCGCGCCCTCTATTATACAGGCGTTTTCGCGCGATTGCAAGCGCGGCGCGGCGGCGGGGGCGCAAGGATCTTCCTTTTCCGGGATGATTTTCCGGCGCGATTGCGTTATATTTGTATCGGTAGATCGGAGGGGTGCGGAATGAAACGATTGATCGCCTGTTTGCTGGCGCTGACGCTGGCGTGGGGGATGGCGGCGCTTGCTGAAGAAAGCGGCGCGGCGTCGCCCGTCGGGCATGTCGCGGCGGGGGAGAAGCACGTCGTTTTCCTGTTTGACGACGGCGCGTGCGCCGCCTTCGGCGATAATTCGCAGGGTCAGTGCGAGGTATCTTCTTGGAAAAACGTCGCGGCGGTCGCGGCGGGCGCGAATTATACCGTCGCGGTGATGCGGGACGGCACGTGCGCGGCGGCCGGCGACAATACGTGGGGTCAGTGCGACGTGGGCGACTGGCGCGGCATCGTCGCGGTCGCGGCGGGCGCGAATCACACCGTCGGTCTGCGCGCGGACGGCACGTGCGTCGCTTCGGGCATTCAAGCGACGCCCGACCGCGACGCGTGGGGCGAGGACGAAATCGTCTATGATCCCCGATACAATCCCTGCGACGTCGCCGACTGGTCGGATATCAGGAGCATTGCCGCCGGGGACAACCTGACGGCGGGGCTGACGTCGGACGGCCGGGTGCGCCTGACGGGCGAGGACTGGAATATTACCCATTATGATGAGTACGAGGACGACGGGGGCGTCCTGCATCCGTACGGCGTCGATACGTGGGAAAACGTCAGGCAGATCGCCGTCGGACCGAAAAACTCGCCGCTCGCGCTGTTAAGCGACGGCACGGTGGCCTACGAGGGCTCGACCACTTCGTTCAATACCGAGGCGTGGGCCGCCTGCAATGTATGCAATCCCGGCATCGACCGCTTTATCGATCTCGACAGCCGCACGATTTCGACGTGGACGGACGTCGTGCGTTTGTTTACTTACGGTTCGGACAAGACCGACGCCGCCGGTCAGTGCGGCGTGACCTTCGGGCTGCGATCGGACGGCACGATTCTCATGGCGGGCGAGGACACCTTCGGACTGATCGGCGTCACAAAATGGACGGACATCGTTGATCTCGCCGTTGGCATGGGGTTCGTTATCGGCGTCAAAAAAGACGGAACGGTCCTGTATACCGGCAAGGGCACGTGCCTGATGCCGCAGATGACGCTGCTGGATGGCCTGACCGATCTGTCGGTTTTCTATGAAGGCGAAAACGGGTATTCCTACGCCGTGGGCGTCAGACAGGACGGCACGCTCGCCGTCAGCAGCGACACATGGGCTAATTACTTTTGGGACGAGCGCGTTGAACGCGCGGACGACAAGCGCGGCGTCGCCGCCGTCGCCTGCGCGCCCGACGGCTTCGTCATGCTGCGCGGGGACGGAACGGTCGAGAGCGATTATGAAGGATTCGCGGCGCTGAGCGGACTTGAGAACATTCGGAAAATCGCTGCGGGCGGCACGGAGGATCACAGCTTCGCGCTGGCGCTCAGCGCGTCGGGAAACGTCGTCAGCGCGGGCGATCTTGCGGTTTCGTGGGCGAATGTCCGCGACATCGCCGCCGGGCGGTTCGGCGCGGCGTGCGTTTTCCAAGACGGCACGGTCGCCGCAGCGGGCGAACTTGCGAACAGCGTCGGCGATTTGAGCGGCTGGACGGACGTGATCGCCGCGGCGGTCGGCGACCGGCATGTGATCGGGCTGAAAAAGGACGGCACGTGCCTCGCGGCGGGCGACAACGCATCCGGTCAGTGCGACGTATCGGCGTGGAAAAACGTCGCGTCCGTCGTCGCGGGCGCGCGGCACACGCTGGCGCTGCTTCAGGACGGCACGTGCGTCGCCGTCGGCGACGAAACGGTGACGGATTATGATGGGTTGATCGAATCGAGGGCGCTCGACGTATCGGCGTGGCGCGATGTCGCCGCCGTTTTCGCCTGTGAAGGCTTGTCGGTCGGGCTGAAAAAAGACGGCGGCGTGCTGCTCGCCGGCATGGGCACGGTGAATTTGAGCGCGGCGACGGCCGTCGATCTCTGGGAGGGCGTCCGCGAAAGGCGCGACGCGCCGCCTGACGCGGATTCGGACAACGTGCGGGACATTCTTGCGCGCATTTCCGGGGCGAGGGAGGATTACGCGGCGGTCGCGGCGTTCGTCAGCGCCCGAAGCGCGCTCGCTCAGAGCATTCTCGCGGCGCATCCCGAGTACGACGATGTGTGGGGCGAATATCTTGGGCTGCTGCTTTACAAACAGGACGGTCTGTACGGCTTCCTGACGCCGGACGGCGAGGTCGCGCTCAAGGCGGAATACGAGTATATCGACCGCAGACCGTCGGGCGGCATGTATGTGCTGCTCAATCAGGCGGGCTACGGCTTTGCCGATCTGACGGGCGCGCTGCGCGTGCCCTGCCGGTACGACGCGACCGACGGCTACGACGGGTACGGCTACGCCCGCGTCAATGCGGATGGTGCGATGTCGCGGAAGGACGGTCTGTATATCGATCGCGACGGACGTATCGCCGCCGCGAACGAGGAGGAATACAAGGCGATGATCGCTCTGCTGCCGGCGCCCGCCGACCCCGTGATCGGCTATGTCGGCACGGGCAGTCATGCCGATCATGACGGCGGGCTGGAGGGCTATACCGACCCGCTCACCGGCGAAAATGTTTATCCCGCCTTCTTCGACTACGCCTGTGATTTTGAGGACGGCATCGCGCGCGTCATTCTGGCCAATCAGGACGCCTATCTGAACGAACGGTTCGAACTACTCTCCGAAATAACCCTGCCGCCGTTATGACGCCGCCGGCGTCAGCGCCTGTCCGCGCCCGCTCTTTCCTGATAGACGCCGGGCGTGACGCCCTCGTGCCGCTTGAAGGTGCGGATGAAGGATTCACTGCTGGAAAAACCTACCATCGCCGCCGTCTGCCGGACGCTGACGGGCGGCGTTTTTGCGAGCAGCTCCTTGGCCTTTTCCACCTGAAAAGCGTGAATATAGGTGAGCAGTCCCTGCCCCGCCGCCTTCTTGAAGGCGCGAGACAGATATTCGGGGCTGTACCCCAGAACGCGCGCCAGCATGGCGACGCTCATGTTGGGATCGGCGTAATGCGCCGCCACGGCGTCCGCCGCGCGGCGAAAGAGCGCGTTGTCGGTCTCGGCGGGGACGGCGCGGCGCTGATCGCCCGCCGACAGATCGGCAAAGGCGCGCGCAAGCTCCTCCGCGCCCACGAGGGGCGGCGATTGCTCCGCCTGCGCGTCGACGCCGTACGCGTCGCGCAAAAGCCGCCTGACGCAGTCCGTCACGTCGCTGATACGCCCCGCGCAGCCGGACAGTTGTTTCTCGTCGGGCAGCACGAACAGCCAGACGTTATCGTCCGTTTTGACCGATTTGATCTGCCATGCGCCGCGCAGCAGCCGCCGCATGATTTCGCCCGCCAGCGATAAGGCGTCCCGCTCGTCGCCCTCGCCCAGCAGGTAGGCGTCGGCATCATAGCACCACAACCTGATCAATAGGATCGGCTTCCCCGACGTCGGCAGGCCCGCCGCCTCCATGCGCGTTTTGAGCGGAACGCCGTCCGCCGCGCCGCCCGCCGACGCGGGAATCAGCGCCTTGAGGCGCTCCTTTTCCTTTTCCTCGCCGCGCACGGCGTTCAGCAGCAGCCTTTGCTGCGCGGCGTCCAAAAGCGCCGCGCGGATTTCGTCATACGGGTCGAGCGGCAGCGCCGCGCTCTCGCCCCGCGCCAGCGCCGCGAGGCGGCGCAGGGGATCGAGCCGCCGCCTTGTCATGATGATCGTAAGCGCGGCGACCGCCGCGAGGCAGGCTCCGCCGATGATCGCCGCGCGCCTTGACAGATCGGCGGCGTAGCGGTCAAGCGGCGCGCGGTCCGACTGCGCCAGATACACGAGCGGCAGTCTGCCGCTCACCCGCCGCGCCGTCAGCGCGCCGTCGATCAGATGTCCGTACAGGCATTCGCCCGTGCGCTCGTCCAGCACGGCGATATCGCCGGGCAGCGTCCGGCGCAGCTTGACGAGCAGCGCGGCGCGGCTTTTGTCGCCGATGGGCGTAACGGGATATGTCTGCATGAAAACAATCCCGCCGTCGCCGCCCAACAGCAGCCGCCCGGCGGTGAAACCGCGCGACGCGCTTTCCCATTCCTCCCGCGTCATGTCGCTTTGGACGAAGCGCGCGTAGATCTCCCCGATCTCGCTCCGCCCCGCCGCCGTCGCCGCGACGTCCTGCCCGAAAAAGCACAGCGCGATGTCCTCGATCAGGCGGCTGTTGACCAGCGCTAAATCGTTGAGACCGGCGATCACGCGGTACATTTCGCCCTTGCCGCCGCGCAGGAAGGGCGATACGGCGTCGCTGCGCCAGAGCGAGTAGGCGGCGGTCTGCGCGCGCTCCACCGCCTCGTCCATGAGCAGCGACGTCTGCTCGGCGCGCGATTCCAGCGTCTGCAGAAGCCGCGCGCGCTCGGCGTCGTACAAACGTCCCTGCGTCGATAAAAGCCAGACAAGCGCGAGCAAAACAGGCGCGAGCAGCGAAAGCGCGCTGCCGCACGCAATCCTGACGAACGCTTTGCGGCCCGAGGCTGGTTTCATGGAGCGTCCTTTCGGCGGGGCGGAGGATCGGTCGTCAGCCCTTGTCCGCGCCCGAAAGCGCGAAGCCCTGCGACATAAAGCGCTGCGTCAGCGCGTACAGCCCCACGCAAGGCATCATATACACAACGGAGTACGCTGTCAAGCGCCCGTATTCCACCATGCCCGAATGCTGGAAGTATTGATAGATGCGCACCGACGCCGGCAGCTTATCGGGGCTTTGCAGGAGAATGAAAGGAATAAAGAAATTGCCCCACGCGCCCGAAAAGACAAAGATCAGCACCGTGCACACGCCGGGCACCATGAGCGGAAGGACGACACGCCGCATGATCTGCATCGCGCCCGCGCCGTCCACCTGCGCCGCTTCCTCGAGCGACTGCGGAACGGCGTCCATGAAATTTTTCATCATCCAGACGCCGTAGGGCAGGTTGACCGCCGCCATGAACAGCCCCACGAACAAAGGGCTGTCCTGAATGCCGAAATTCAGGAACAGCTTGAACACCGGCACCAGCACGGCGTTGACGGGCAGCGCCGTCATGAACAGGATGACATACATGAAGCGCTGCTTGCCGCGCAGATCGTAGCGCGAGAGCGGATAGGCGGCGAGAAAGGACAAAACAACGACGGTCAGCGAGGCGATCGCCGAGAGAATGAAGCTGTTCAGGAAGCCGCGCAGGTTGTCGGGATTGCGGAATACGGACAGATAGTTCTCCGCCGTGATTTCGCCCGGCCACGCGATGCGCTGGCCGGCGCTCGGATCGACCGAGCCGAGCAGCAGCCACAGCATGGGCAGCGTGAACAGTGCGGCGATCACGATGAGCAGCGCCGTCTGCACGCGGCGCGCGCGTTTTCTGCGTTTCATGCGCGCTCCTTTCCGCGCGGCGCGGCGAGCCGGACGTAGACGAGGCTCAATACCACGCCGACCAGCAAAAGCGTCAGCGCGATCGCCGTGCCGTAGCCCATCTGATAGCTGCTGAACGCCTGCTTATACATGTAAATGGACAGCGTCGTCGACTGGGTGCCCGGCCCGCCGCCCGTCATGGCGTAGATCAGCCCGAACACGCCCAGCGTGCGCAGCGTGATGAGCACGCCGTTGGTCGTCACCGTGCCGCGAATCATCGGCAGAATGATCGATAGGAAGCGCCGCATCGGTCCCGCGCCGTCCACCTGCGCCGCTTCCTCGACGGAAACGGGGATATCGTCCAGCGCCGCCTGAAACTGCAGCATCGAGAACGCCGTGCCATGCCAGATGTTGGCGATGATCACGCTGACCATCGGAAAGGTCACCAGCCACGCGATGGGACGCGCGAGCACGCCCAGCCCCTGAAGCGCGGCGTTGAGCGTGCCGCTTGAGCCGAAAAACGCGATCCAGCAGAAGGACACGATGACCTCGGGCGCGATCCAGCCCGCCAAAACCGTGATGCCCGTCGCGCTCCTCAAGCGCCGGTTTTTGCCTTTCATTAACAGCGCGATGAGAAAGCCGAGCACCATTTGCCCGATGATCGCCGAAAACACGAGGAAAACCAGCGTGTTTACGAAGCTCCTGATAAACAGGGGGTCCTGCGAAAGCCGCGCGAAATTCTCAAAACCGACGAACGAGAACGCCTGCGACTTGCGCCCGCTGAGCGTCATATCGGTCATGGAATAATACACGCTCAAGGCGATGGGCCAGATAAAGAAAAACAAAAGCAGCGCCGAGGTGGGCAACAGGAACAGCGCCGCTTTGCGGCGGTTGGCGGCTTGAGAGCGCATAGCACACATCCTTTGGTATTGCGCGGGGGCTTCCCCGGGAGGAAGCCCCCGCCGTCGGTTTTCTTTGAGGCGGTTTGGATTACTCGGCGACGAACGTGTTTTCCTCGCCCACGACGTTGGTCACGCGGATGCGGTACTGCTCCGCCGCCTGCGCGGGCGTCAGGCTGCCGCTGGCCAGCTCTTCCACGAGCGTCTGGATCTGCGCGCTGACGGCGGCGTACGCCTCGTCCTTGGGACGCACGAAGGCGTAATCCATGTAGGCGTAGATATCGTCGATGAAGGGAATGCCGGCGTACGCGCCGACGGACAGCGAATCATCGCGCGGCGACATGCGCCCGTCGTAGATCGAGCGGTTGGTGGCGTTCTCCTGATTGCCGCAGAAGGCGAGGAACTCGAAGGCGAGATCCTTGTGCTCGCAATAGGACGAAATCGCCCACGACCAGCCGCCGCAGATGGTGACGGTGGCGGGATCGCCGAACTGCGTGGGCATGGCGGCGAAGCCGATCTTTTCCTTGATGTTGTCAATGGGCGCGGCGGCGCCGGGCAGCCAGTAGCCGATCAGCGTGCTCACGTTCATGCTCATGCCGACCAGCGCGTTGGGGAACATGTAGGCGACCACGGTGGGCAGACCGTCGGCGGACAGCGCGATATCCAGGCTGACGCCGAGGTTTTCCTTGTATACGGTGTCGATGAAGCCGAAGGTGTCGTCCAGTCCTTTGCCCGCGACGAGCCATTTGCCGTCCTTGTACATGGCGTCCTTGGTGCCGTACAGAAGCATTTCAAAGGTCTGCATCGATACCGCCTCGCCGTTGATGGCGCCCACGGTGATGTGCAGGGGCTGGATGTTCTTGCCGTTGTCGTCGTTGTACTTGCGGATGGCGCGGGCGGCGTCGAGCACGTCCTCCCACGATTTGGGCTGCCACGGCGTCGGGATGCCGACCGCCTCGAACACGGGCAGGGAGTACCAGATGCCGCGCGAATCGGTCGAAATCGGCACGCCGTAGCTCTTGCCGTCCGAGCCGAGCACGGCGGCCTTGGCGCCGGGCACGTAATGATCGTACTCATCCCACGCGGCGAGGTAATCGTCCAGACACGCCAGATAGCCCGCCGCCGCGTCGGTGGCGGTCATGTAGGTATCCTCCATGAAGATGTCGGGCGCGGTCTTTTCGGAGGACAGCTGCAGCGCCAGCAGCGTGGCGTAGTCGCCCTCGGTGGAGGCGATGGGGCGCAGCTCGATCTTGACGCCGGGATGCGCTTCCTCGAACGCCGCGACGACGCCCTTGTCGTTGATCCAGCGCTCGAGCGGATCGTCCGAGGCGGATTGTTTGTAGGTGAACACCAGCGTCACGTCCTCGTCCGCCAGCCCGAACGCGGGCAGGGCGGCGAGCAGAGCGAGGCACAGCAGCAGCGCGACAAGTTTTTTCATGGATTCCTCATCCTTTCCTGTTTGCTTCCCCGGCATCGTCGCCGGCGGAAGAAGATAGCTTCATTATAAAATGTCGCATCTGTCCTGTAAATAGCCATATTTTGACGCCTGTTGACGGTTTTTGACCTGCGCGGCGCGCCGGCGCGGTTGTTTCTTGCGCTCGGCGCGTTCTTACGTTATAATGTATTCAGTCCGCCAAGCGGACGTATGAACGGAGGATCGGTATGCCGCTGACCAAGTTTGACAAGGATTCCATCAAGGCTTCCATTCTGGGGAAACTGCAGCGTTACAACGGCAAGACGCTCGAGGACGCGAGCGATCAGCAGATATATTTCGCCGTCGCCTCGACGGTGCGCGACCAGATCATGAACAAATGGGTCGCCTACCGCGAAAAGGACAAGCGTTATACCGGCAAGCGCCTGTACTACCTGTCGGTCGAGTTCCTGACGGGGCGCAGTTTGTACTGCAACGTGCTCAACCTGTGCGCGAGCAAGACGTACGCCGAGGCGCTGGAGGAACTGGGCATCGACTGGCGGCGCGTCATGCGCGAGGAGCCGGAGCCGGGGCTGGGCAACGGCGGTCTTGGCCGGCTCGCCGCGTGCTTCATGGACAGCCTCGCCTCGCTGTCCCTGCCCGCGATGGGCTGCACCATCCGCTACGAGTACGGGCTGTTCCGCCAGAAAATCATCGACGGTCAGCAGGTCGAAATGCCGGACGACTGGCTGGAGAATGGCAACGTCTGGGAGGTCGCGCAGATGGAGGACGTCTGCGAGGTGCATTACGGCGGCACGGTCGAGGAAAAGCACGTTGACGGGCGCATGGTGTTCAGCCTTGTCGATACCCGCACGATCGAAGCCGTTCCCTACGATATGCCCGTGGCGGGCTACGACTGCGACGTGGTCAACACGCTGCGCATGTGGCGCGCCAAATCGCCCAAGTCCATCGATTTCGCCTCCTTCAACAGCGGCGATTACGTCAAGGCGATGCAGGAGCAGGATCTCGCCGCCGTCATCAGCAAGGTGCTCTACCCCGAGGACAACCACTTCGAGGGCAAGGAATTGCGCCTCAAGCAGCACTATTTCTTTACCAGCGCCACGCTGCAGTACGCGCTCAAGGATTTCAAGCGGCGCTTCGGCAATCATTACGATCTGATCCCCGAAAAAATGACCATCCACATCAACGACACGCACCCCGGGCTGGCGATCCCCGAGTTCATGCGCCTGCTGATCGACGAGGAAGGATTGGGCTGGGAGGAAGCCTCGCAGATCGTGCGCAACACCTTCGCCTACACCAACCACACCGTGCTGGCCGAGGCGCTTGAGCGCTGGCCCGAAAGCATGATGAAGAACCTCGTGCCGCGCATCTATATGATCCTTCAGGAGATCAACCGCCGCGTGTGCGCGCGGCTGGCCAATTTCTACCGCAGCGGCTGCGACCCGCGCATCGCCGGCATGGCGGTCACGGCGTACGATATGGTGCATATGGCGAACCTGTGCGTGTCGATGTGCTATTCGGTCAACGGCGTGAGCAAACTGCACACCGAAATCCTCGAAAAAGACACCTTCCGCGACTATTACGAGGTCATGCCCGAAAAATTCCATTCGATCACCAACGGCATCACGCATCGGCGCTGGCTCATCGCCTGCGACGGCGGACTGCGCGATTTGATCTGCGACGCCATCGGCGACAAATGGTACAGAGAGCCCGAATTACTCGAGGAATTGCTGCCCTTCCGCGACGACAGGGCGTTCCGCGATAAGTTCGCCGCCGTCAAGCGCCGCAACAAGGAAATCTTCGGAAACGTGCTCATGCAGCGCCAGAAGATGACCGCCGATCCCGATTTCATGTTCGACGTGCAGGTCAAGCGCCTGCACGAGTACAAGCGGCAATTGCTCAACGCGCTTCATATTCTGGTGCTCTACAACCGCATCATGGACGACGAAAGCTTCGTCATGACGCCGCGCGTGTTCGTGTTCGGCGCCAAGGCCAGCCCGGCGTATCACATGGCCAAGCAGATCATCCGCCTCATCATCGCCATCAGCAAACTGGTCGACCGCTCGCCGCGCGCGAAAAAGTTCCTCAAGGTGGTATTCCTTGAAAACTATGACGTATCGGGCGCCGAGGCGCTCATCCCCGCCGCCGATCTGTCCGAGCAGCTCTCGACCGCCGGCAAGGAGGCGAGCGGCACGGGCAACATGAAATTCATGATGAACGGCGCCGTCACCATCGGCACGATGGACGGCGCGAACGTCGAAATCTGCGAGCGCGTGGGCATGGACAACATCTACATTTTCGGGATGCGCGTCGATACGGCGGCGGCGCTGTCGCGCGAGGGCACGTATTCGCCCATGCACATCTTTGAAACCAACGTCGAGCTTCGCCGCGCGCTGACGCAGATCATCGACGGCACGCTCTTCCCCGACAACCCGGCGGCGCTGCAGGATATCTACCACAATCTCCTGTTCAGCGATCCGTACTTCGTGCTCAAGGATTTCGGCAGCTATTCCATGGCGCAGCGCCGCGTCGATCAGGATTATGGCGACCGCGACAAGTGGCTGCGCATGGCGATTACCAACGTCGCCATGTCGGGCGTGTTTTCCAGCGACCGCACCATCAGGGAGTACAACGATCTGATCTGGAAAATGAAACGGGAGGAGTAATCCCTCCCGCCAAAAGGGGGCCTGCCGGTGGACGGCGAATACGAACAGGCGCGGAAAATGGGCCTGCGCGAAATGAGCGCGCGGCAGGCGCGGGGCGAAAACCCGATGCTCACGGCGCTGGACGAGATCGTGCCGCATTTGGGCGCGCTGCAGCAGGTGAAGCTGGGGCTGGAAGTCATTCCCTTTTCGCAGCTCGGCGGCACGTCGACCAAGGGGCGCGCGCCGGCGTTCGCCGCCAATTTCATGCCCGTGCTGGAGCCCGATTCCGAGTTCGCGGGCAAATGGCAAAAGCTGCTCAAAAGCGTGATCAAGCACGGCGTTGAAAACCCGGTCACGGCGCTGGAATACATGAACGACTACTATATCGTCGAGGGCAACAAACGCGTCAGCGTCATGATGTTTTTGGGCGCCGTCGGCATCGAGGCCGAGGTCACGCGCGTTGTGCCCCGGCGCGAGGACACCCGCGAGTACCGCGTATATCAGGAATACATGGGATTCTATCAGGATACGCGCATCAACGATATCCTGTTCAGCCATGAGGGCGGCTACGCGCGGCTGCGCGAGCACCTGGGCAAGCGCCGGGGCGACAAATGGACGGACGACGAAATCAGCCTGCTGCGCTCGGCGTTCCGCCGTTTCTCGCAGGCGTTTTACAAGCTCGAGCACGGCCGGCTCGATCTGACGAAAGGCGACGCCTTCCTCATCTATCTGGACGTGTTCGGCTACGCGCGCGCCAAGGACAGGCTGGAAAGCGGGCTGATGAACGACGTGCGCAGCCTGTCCGACGAGTTCCGCACGCAGGCGAGCGAAGAGCCGGTGGCGCTGCTGATGGAGCCTGAAACCAAGCCGGCGGGGCTGATCGCGCAGGTGCTGCACCCCGAGCCGCAGCGCCTGCGCGCCGCGTTCGTGCACTCGCGCTCGGCGCATTCCTCGGGCTGGATCTACGCGCACGAGCTCGGGCGCGGGCAGGTGGACGAAAAGCTCGGCGATCGCGTGGAAACGGTCAAGCGCGAAAACGTCACCGCCGAGGAGGCCGAATCGACCATCGAGCGACTGATCGACGACGGCTTTCAGGTGATCTTCACCACCTCGCCCACCATGCTGCAGCCCGCCGCGCGCGCCGCGCTCCGGCATCCCGAAACGCGCATCCTCAACTGCTCGCTGCTGGCGCTGTACCATCACGTGCGCACGTACTACCTGCGCCTGTATGAAGCCAAGTTCATCATCGGCGCCATCGCCGGGGCGCTTTCGGAGAACGACAAGGTGGGCTACATCGCCGATTATCCCATTTTCGGCACGCCCGCCAGCATCAACGCCTTCGCGCAGGGCGTGCGCCTGACCAATCCGCGCGCGCGCGTCTATCTCGAATGGTCGTCTGTCAAAGGCCGCGATCCGCTCGCCGCGCTCGAGGACAGGGGCGTGTCGTTGATCTCCAACCGCGATCTGTCGGCGCCCGGGCATCTTTCGCGCGCCTTCGGGCTGTACAGGCTCGAGGACGGCGCGCCCGTCAACCTCGCTATGCCCATCTGGAACTGGGGCACGCTGTATGAAACGCTGCTGCTGGGCATGATGGACGGCACATGGCGCAATCAGGAAAACGAAAAGGGCGCGCAGGCGCTGCACTACTGGTGGGGCATATCGAGCGGCGCGATCGACGTGATCTGCTCGCAAAGGCTCGATCCGGGCACGCGGCGGCTCAAGCAGATCCTTTTAGACGGCATCGGGAGCAACGAAATCCGCCCGTTCGCGGGACTGATGAAATCGCAGGACGGCGGCGTGCGCTGCGGCGAGGACGGCGAAATGACCCCGGCGCGCATTCTGACGATGGATTATCTGGCCGACAACGTGGTCGGCGCCTTCCCGCCGCTTTCCGACGTGCGCGAGGAATTCCGCCCGCTCGTCGAATTACAGGGCGTCGGCGTGGCGCAGACGCCGCCCGATCCCGGCGCGTTCAGCTGGACGGAGGGAAAGGCGGGCGAGAAAACGTGAACATCCTGTGCCTCGCCGATCAGCCCGACCGCTTTCTCTGGTGCGAACAGGCGAAGGAGCGGCTGCGGGAGATCGATCTGATTCTCTCGGCGGGCGATCTGTCGGGCGAATACCTGAGCTTTCTGACCTGCTTTACCCACGCGCCCATCCTGTACGTCTGCGGCAATCAGGACAGCCGCTACGAGCAGCGACCGCCCGAGGGCTGCGAGTGCGCCGAGGACGCGCTGCTCGCCTACAAGGGCGTCCGCATCCTCGGGCTCGGCGGCTCCATGCGCTACAAGCCCGGCCCCTACCAGTACGACGAGGCGGAAATGCGCCGCCGCATCCGCAAAATGCGCCGCGAGATCAGGCGCAGCAAGGGCTTTGATATCCTGTTGACCCACGCCCCCGCGCGCGGCTACGGCGACGGCGGGGATCGCGTGCATCGCGGCTTCGAATGCTTCAACGATCTGATCGAGCGCTATCGCCCGGCGTACCATGTCTACGGCCACGTCCACAAGGAGTATTCGGGCGATTTCAAGCGCCTGATCACGCGCGGCGACACCACCGCCGTCAACGCCTACGAGCGCTATATCATCCGCCTGCCCGACCGGCAGGACCGCCCCGCCGAATAGCGCGCGGCTAAAATACCGGAGAAGTACAAAATATTGCTTGACAGGCAATACTATGCTATGTATGATATTTATCAGGCCGGAGGATCACGGCGCGGGCGCGCCGTATTGCGCGCGGAGAACGTGAGGTGAACGATAAATGCTGCTCGACCAACGGGAATACAAGCTCAGGGATATGCTCGCGCTTTGCTTTCGCGCGGCGCCGGCGCACACGGCGGCGATGCTGCTCCTTTCCGTGGCGGCGGGTCTGCTGCCCGCGCTGGCGGCGTTGGCGTCCACGGCGTTCATCGATACCGCGATGGCGCTGCACGCGGGCGCGGCGGCGGATATCGCGCCGCCCATCGCGTTCGTCGTCGCGACGGTCGCCGGCATCTGGCTGTCGCGGCAGGCGCTGCAGTACAGCCGCCGGATCATCGTGCTCAAATCGCGCGCCGCGCTGCGCCCCGATATGACCGAAAAATGCGCGCGGCTCGAGTACGCGCACATCGAAAACCCCGATACGTGGGATGTCATCAGCCGCGTGACCAAGAACCCCGAAAAGGAGATCGACGCGTTCACCGACGCGGTCGCCGGCGCGCTGACGCTGCTGCTCAACATTTTGAGCGTGATCGGTCTTTTGCTTTCGCAGGTCTGGTGGGCGGCGCTGGCGACGCTGGCGTTCTCGGTGCCGCTGCTTTTGCTCGCGCTGCGCGGCGGGCGCGAAAACTATCAGGCGAACCGCGATACCGAGCGCGAGGAACGGCTTCAAAACTATCTGTCCGAAACGCTCATCAGCCGCGAGGCGGCGGAGGAGCGCGCCATGTTCCGCTACACCGATCACATGACCAGGCGCTTTGCCGACGCCTTCAAGCGCGCCTTCAAGATGCGCTTTAAAGTGCAGGCGAAGTGGTTTTTCCGCATGAAGTTAAGCTCGGTGCTGTTTAGCTTCATCGCGCTGCTCATCACGCTGACGCTCGTCTATCCCACCGTGAACGGCGAGATCACCGTGGGCATGTTCATGTCGCTGGTCGTCGCGGCGTTTTCGCTCGTGCAGAACATGTCGTGGGGGCTTTCCTTTTACGCCGACACCTTCGCCAAGGCGACGGAGTATCTCAAGGATTTAAGCAAATTCATGGCGCTGTCCGAAACCGCGGGCGCGCTCGACGCGCCGGATGAGCCGCCCGCGCGCTTTGAGTCGCTCGAGGTGCGGGATGTCTCCTTCGTGTATCCCGGCACGGAAAAAAAGATACTGGATCATTTGTCGCTGACGGTTTTGGCGGGGCAGCACATCGCCTTCGTCGGCGTCAACGGCGCGGGCAAAACGACGCTGACCAAGCTGCTTACCGGGCTGTACGACGGCTACGAGGGCGAAATCCTCATCAACGGCCGCGAATTGCGCACCTATTCGCAGGCGGCGCTCAAAAGCCTGTACTCGCTCGTCTTTCAGGATTTCGCGCGGTATCAGGTGTCGATGCGCGACAACATCGCGCTGGAGCACAGGAACCGCGAAGCGAGGATCGCCGGGATTGCCGACACGCTTGATCTGAACGAGACGATCGATTCGCTCAAGGACGGGCTGGACAACGAGCTGGGCAGGCTCAAGGAGGGCGGGCAGGAGCTGTCGGGCGGCCAGTGGCAGCGCGTCGCCATCGCGCGCGCGCTGGTCAATCCGGCGCCCATCCGCATTCTGGACGAGCCGACGGCGGCGCTTGATCCCATCTCGGAGGCCAATCTGTATTCGAGCTTCCGTTCGCTGTCGCACGGCACGACGACGCTGTTCATCAGCCACCGTCTCGGCTCGACCAAGCTCGCCGACCGCATCGACGTGATCGACGGCGGGCACGTGCGCGAGAGCGGCACGCACGACGAACTGATGGCGCTCAAGGGCGTGTATGCCGAAATGTTCGAGGCGCAAAGGAGCTGGTATCAATGACGGAAAAGATCGAAGGCAAAAAGGTATCGCTCCTGCGTCAGTTTCGCCTTGTGTTCCCGCTCTGCCTCAAGTACGAATTTCCGCTTTACCTGTTCAACAACGCCTCCGCCATCGTCCACAGCACGGCGTGGGCGATGAACATTTTCGCCAAGCAGTGGTTCTTTGACAGCGTGGCGGAAGCGGCGGCGGGCGCGGGCGCGATGCGGACGGTTTTCACTTATCTCATCATCTACGGGCTGGTCGTCATCGCGCAGCAGGCGCTCAACGGCCTGTGTAATTTTGAAACGACGGTCTGGATGGAAAAGTTCGAGCGGCGGATGCTGCAGCTCCTCATGCGCAAAATGCAGCGCATCGACCCCGTCAAATTCGAGGATCAGAAGTATCTGGACGGCGTGAACAAGGCGCGCGAGGGCGTGAGCAGCGTCGGCTATCTCTGCTTCATTACGACCGGGCTGTTCACCTTTTATCTGCCGTATTTCGTGATCATCGCGCTGTTCCTCTACCGCGCCAAGCCGCTCCTCGCGTTGAGCATACCGCTGGTGTTCATCCCGGTGGTGCTGTCGCAGTTCATCCGCGCCAAGGTGTTCGCCGGGCTGGAGGAAACGCTCGCGCAGCCGCGCCGCCAGTACGAATACTACGGAAAAACCATCACCGACCGCGAGTTTTTCAAGGAAACGCGGCTGACGGGCAGCTACGCCTTCTTCAAACGCCTCTTTTCGGGCGCGCTTGACGCTTTCAGCCGCAAGTCCTCCGCCGCCGAGCGCAAAACGGCGCTGTGGGAGCTGGTCATGAAGCTCATGACGCTGGGCGGCTATGTCGGCATCCTGTTCCTGCTCATCGACGCGCTGATCAAATCGGAGATCACCGTGGGCGCGTTCGCCGCCGTGTTCGCCGAGATCGGCATGATGTTCGGCATCATGGAGGAAGTCGTCACGATGCACATCGGCAACTTGAGCAAGAGCCTGGGCGCGATCGCCAACTTCACCGAATGCCTTGCCACCCCCGACCGCACGGGCGAGGCGGCGACGCTGCCCGACAAGCCCGAGATCACGTTAAGCGACGCGCATTTCCGCTATCCCGGCGCCGAAAAGGAAGCGGTGCGCGGCGTCAGCCTGACGGTTCGGGCGGGCGAAACGCTCGCCGTCGTGGGCGAAAACGGCGCGGGCAAAACAACGCTGGTGCGCCTGCTCACCGGGCTGTACCTGCCCACCTCGGGCGCGGCGGCCATCGCCGGGCGCGATATGGCGTCCGTCGATATGCCCAGCCTGTTCTCGCGCACGTCGGCGGTTTTTCAGAAATATATGCGCTACCGCATGACGCTGCGCGACAACGTGCGCGTCAGCGACGTTGATTCGGAAGACGCCCTCGCGCCGTCGCTGGAGAAAGCCGACCTGCATCTGCCCGACGAGAGCTTCCCCGAGGGCGAGGACACCATGCTCTCGCGCGAGTTCGACGGCGTTGATCTGTCGGGCGGCCAGTGGCAGCGCGTCGCCATCGCGCGCGGGTTTTACCGCGCGCACGGGCTGATCGTGCTGGACGAGCCGACCGCCGCCATCGATCCGCTCGAGGAAACGCGCGTGTACCGCAAGTTCGCGGAGCTGGCGAAGGAATCGACCGCCGTGATCGTCACCCACCGCATGGGCTCGGCGCGCATCGCCGACCGCATTTTGGTCATGAAGGGCGGCGTGATCGAGGAGGAAGGCTCGCACGACGAGCTGATGGCGAAGAACGGCCACTACGCGCAGATGGTCGAGGCGCAGTCCGACTGGTACGACTGATATTGGATTGAACGCGCCGCGCCGGCGGCATGTTTGTCAATCGGCGTCCGCGCCGGCGTCGCCCGCCGGACGTTTATATGGAATCCCGCGACGGGATGCTTGAATCGCTCCTGCTAATTCATCCCAAGCAGGCGCGTGAATATCTTTTTTGCGACGGGCGCGGCGACCGCGCCGCCGCCGCCCGCGTCCTCCACAAGGACGCACAGCGCGTAGGGCGCGTCCGCCTCGTCGATGAAGCCGACGCACCACGCGTTCGTGTTTTCCTGCCCGTTGATCTCGGAAGAGCCGGTTTTCAGGCAAATTTCGTGCCCCGGTACGGCTGCCGCCGTGCCCGTGCCGCCCGTGACGACGGCGCGCATGTACGCCTTGATCGTCGCGGCGGTCGCTTCGTCGAGCGCGCGCCGGTAAAGCCGCGTTTCGCCCTCGATGCGCGTCTTGCCCGAGGAGGACGCCGCGCGCTTGAGCAGCATCGGCTCGACCATCTCGCCGCCGTTTGCGACGCCCGAGGCGATCAGGCACATGTGGAGCGGCGTGACGAGCAGCGCGCTCTGCCCCGCGCCCGTCCACGCCAGCTCGCGCACCGTGCGGTTGGTCGTCGGATAGGACGAGTTTTCGACCACCAGATCGCGGAACAAGAGGTTTTCGTTGAAACCGAAACTCTCCGCCGTCCTGCGCAGCGCCGCGTCGGTCAGCTCGACGGCGATCTGCGCGAAGGTGTTGTTGCAGCTCACCTGAAAGGCGCGCAGCAGATTGAGCTGCCCGTGCGAGACGATTTTGCCCGCCTCGCGGTCGGTACCGGCGTCGGTGATATAGCGATCGCCCGCCTGATACAAACCGGTGCACTGGAAGGCGCGCGTCGCGGCGTCCGGAATGTTGTTGAGCGCCGAGGCGGTCGTCACGATCTTGAAGGTCGATCCCGGCGCGTACAGCCCCTGCACCGCGCGGTTATAAAAGGGCTTTTGCGGGTCGTTCTGCACGTCGTCCGTGATATGCTGCGGGTCGAAATCGGGGAAGGACTGGAGCGAAAGCACCTCGCCCGTTTTGTAGTTCATCACGACGACGGCGCCCGATTTCCCCGTGGGAAACAGGGAGGCGACGTAGGTCGAAAGCGCGCTGTCGATGGTCAGCGTCACGCTGTCGCCCCGCCGCGTTTCGCCCGAAAGCGTCGCGGCGGCGCGCTCGAAAAAGCCCATGTTGAAGCCGTACAAATAGGACGCCATGAAGGATTCGACGCCGTTGTTGACGTTTTGCCGCGCGTCGCCCACGACGTGCACGACGGCGGCGCGCGCGGCGGCGTCCGCCTGATACACGCGCTCGCCGTCCTTCGTCGTCGCCAGTACGACGCCGTTTCGGTCGATGATGTCGCCCGCGATGACGTTCTTTTTCTGCTGTCTGACAAAGGTGTTCGCCGAGGACGCGAACCAGCGGTTGCCGTAGGTGGTCAGGCTGTACGCGGCGTAGGCGACCAGCAGCGCGAACAGCGCGATGAGCGCGAGCGCGACGCGGCGCAGATTGACCTTGAGCTGCTTCATGCCTCGTCGCCTCCCAGCATGGCGAGCGCCTCGTCCTGTCTGGCGTCCGCCCGGTTGCGCCCCGACACGCCCTGCATCAGCCCGATCACGCACAGGCTCGACACCATCGAGGTGCCGCCCGAGCTGATAAAGGGCAGCGTGACGCCGGTGAGCGGGATGAGCTTGATGTTGCCGCCGATGATCACAAACATCTGCAGCGCGATGAACGCGGCGCAGCCCGCCGCCAACAGCGAATACATGCGCGAGTTGGCGCGCAGCGCGATCATCACGCCGCGCACGACGATGGCGAGATACATCAGCAGCACGATGCCGCCGAACACCATCCCGAATTCGTGCACGATCACGGGAAAAATATAGTCGTTATAACTCTCGGGAATGATCGAGGCGTTCCCCAGCCCCAGCCCCACGCCCCACGTGCCGCCGTTGGCGATGGCGATCAGCCCCTGCACGATCTGAAAGCCCTTGCCCTGCGCGTCCGCCCACGGATTTCGCCAGACGGCGACGCGCGTGCGCACGTGGGCGAACATCTGATAACCGACCACCGCCGCGCCGCAGCCGCCCAGCGCGCCCAGCCCGACCAGCGACAGACTGCCCGTCGCCGCGTACAGCATGACGAGCGTGACGCCGTAGTACAAAAGCGCCGTGCCCAGATCCTTTTCCAACATGAGCAGCCCCAGACACGCGCCCGCGAACACCACGGACAGCGCCACCTGACGGCGCGAGAGCATGTACGCGAGCGTCAGCAGCAGCGCCAGCTTGACCACCTCGCTGGGCTGCAGGGACATCGAGCCGATGAATATCCAGTTCTTGGCGCCGTTCTTTTCATCCCCGATCAGCACGGGCAGCGCCAGCAGCACGAGCGACGCGCCGATCATCAGGAGAACCAGATATTTCCAGTTTTTGACGTACCGCACGAGCAGCGTCGTCAGCATCATGCAGCCCACGCCCACGCCGTAATTGATCGCCTGCTCGATGCCCAGCGCGGGGTTGAGCCGGTACAGGATGAGCACGCCCAGCGCGCAGAGGAAATTGGTCAGCGAAAGCAGCAGCTTGTCCGCCGGGAAGAGCTTGGGCAGGCCGACGACGCCCAGCAGGATGATGCCCGGCACGAGCACCGACAACAGCAGCGCCTGCCAATCCCATTTTTGCAGGAACAGCAGGAAAAAGCCGAGGAAATAGAACAGCATGACGGCGCTCATCAATCCGCGCGCGGGATCGCGGCGGCGTTCTTTTTTCTTCACCGGCGATCCCTCCTTCTGCGGCGAGCGGGCATCGGGCTTTGATACGCCGGCGCTTCGTCGTCCTGCTCATCCCGGTCTGCCGGCGCGTTATCATACGTTGCCTGCGCGGTATACGCGGCGTCGGGGTACGGCGCGTTCTGCGGCGCGTTATTATACGTTGCCTGCGATGTATACGCGGCATCGGGGTACGGCGCGTTCTGCGACGCGTTATTATACGTTGCCTGCGCGGTATACGCGGCGTCGGGGTACGGCGCGTTCTGCGGCGCATTATTATACGTCGGCTGCGGCGCGTACCGGCCTGCGGCCTGCGCGGCAGGATCGGGCGGCGGCACGGCGTAGGACCAGGTATTCTGCATTTGCGCCCGCGCGTCGTTCATCGGATACATCATCGCGGGCGTCCGGTCGTCCGCGTCGTCCCACGCTTGCTCGTAGGGTGGCGGCGTCCTGTAATCGGGCGCTTCCCCGCGCTCGTCGTCCGCACCGCGCATGAACGCCGACGGGTGCGGCACGTCCAGCCCGGCGAACAGGCGGACGCGCATCTGACATCGTCCCAGCCCGACGACCGAGCCGTGCAGCGCGTGCGCCGCGCCGAGAAGCTCCGTGCCGTCCAGCGACAGGGGATGGCGGCGGTACGGCGCGACGCGCAGCCCCCTGCCGTCCTCAAAGATAAAGGTGGCGTGACGTCCGAACACATCCCTGCGCTTCACGCGGATATCGCAGCCGCGCGACGAGCCGATCATGCCCTCGCGCGGCAGGGGGTACGCCTCGCCCGAATCCAGATCGACCATTTCTCCCACCAGCCCGGCGTCGGGCAGGCGGCGCATGTCCTTGTCGTATTGTCTGGCGTCCCGGCGAATCCAGCGGTACACGCGCCAGACGATCACCGCGCCCAGCGCGGCGAAGACATAGCGCATCAGGAGCGAGAGCAATTCATACCACTCCGCCGCCATTTCCTCGCCTCCCGCCGCGCCGCCCGGCGCGTTTTCGTCATTTCTTTTCTATTGTAACATAGGAAGCCCGCATACGCCAATAAGTTCCCGCGCGCGGGCATGTAAAATTTCACGGGAACCAAAAAAGGGGCGCTTATCGCGCCCATAGACTGTCGCAAAAGACCGCGAAACGGGCTTTTACCGACAGGCTACCGGCTTGCCGCGCCCCTTGGAACGAACCCTTACTGGATTTCGACAAACACCGGCTTGGCGTTTTTCGCCGTCGCCGCCTTGACGACCGAACGGATCGCCTTGGCGATGCGCCCCTGCTTGCCGATGACCTTGCCCATGTCCTCGGGCGCGACGTTGAGTTCGAGAATAATCGCCTCGGGCCCCTCGGTTTCGGTGACCTTGACCGCCTCGGGATGCTCGACGAGCGATTGCGCGAGATACAGTACCAAATCCCTCATGCATAGTCCTTTCTACGCGGAGCAAACGCTGCCGCGCGCCGCCGGGCGTTACGCGACGCGCCGACGCCCGCGCGGGTCAGCCCTCGATCGCGCCGGTCTTTTTGAGCAGAACGCGGACGGTGTCGGTGGGCTGCGCGCCGTTCTTCATCCATTCGATCGCCTTTTCGTTGTCGATCTTGATGTCGGCGGGCTGCTTCATGGGATCGTAGTAACCGATTTCCTCGATGAAACGGCCGTCGCGCGGCGAGCGCACGTCGGAGACGACGACGCGGTAGAAGGGATGCTTTTTCATGCCCATTCTCTTGAGACGGATTTTGACTGCCATGGTGTTTCCTCCTCAACCGATTTGAAATGTATGGTCATCATATTGCTATGAGAGCCGCGTGGGGGGTTATTTGAAGTTCATCTGGCGCATTTTCTGCATCATGCCGCGCTTGTTGCCCATCATCTGCTTCATCATTTGCTTCATCTGGTCGTACTGGCGCATGAGCGCGTTGACGTCCTGCACCGTCACGCCCGCGCCCGCCGCGATGCGCTTGCGGCGCGAGGCGTTGAGCACGGCGGGGTTGCGGCGCTCGCGCATCGTCATGCTGCGGATGATCGCCTCGGGCTTTTTGAAGGCGTTGTCGTCCACCTCGACGTTCTTGAGCTTGGCGCCGACGCCCGGGAGCATGCCCAGAACGTTTTGAAGCGGGCCCATTTTCTTGATCTGCGCGATCTGATCGAGGAAATCGTTGAGATCGAAATCGGTCGGCGATTTCCTGTCGGCGAGCTTTTGCATCTGCTCGGCGTCCGCCGATTCGGTCGCCTTTTCGATAAGCGTCAGGATATCGCCCATGCCGAGGATGCGCGACGCCATGCGCTCGGGATGGAAAGGCTCGATATCGGACAATTTTTCGCCCGTGCCCGCGAACTTGACGGGCTTGCCCGTCACCGCGCGCACCGAGAGCGCCGCGCCGCCGCGCGTGTCGCTGTCGAGCTTCGTGATGATCACGCCGTCGATGGAGAGCTGTTCGTCGAAGGATTTCGCCACGTTGACGGCGTCCTGTCCCGTCATGGCGTCCACCACCAGCAGGATCTCCTGCGGGCGCACCGCCGATTTGATGTCGGACAGCTCCTGCATCAGCGCTTCGTCCACGTGCAGGCGTCCCGCCGTGTCAAGAATCAATACGTCGCGCCCGTAGTACCGCGCGTACTCGACGGCTTCCTTCGCCGTCTGCACCGGGTTCTGCGTGCCCTTTTCAAACACCGGCACGCCCACCTGTTCGCCGACCACCTGCAATTGCCTGATCGCCGCCGGGCGGTAGATATCGCACGCCGCGAGCATGGGCTTTTTGCCCTGCTTGGTCAAAAGCCCGCACAATTTCGCCGCCATCGTGGTTTTGCCCGCGCCCTGCAGGCCGCAGAGCATATAGATCGTGGGCACCGACGGCGACCACGTGAGCTTGCTGTTCGTGCCGCCCATGAGCGCCGTCAGTTCTTCGTTGACGATCTTGACGACCTGCTGCCCGGCGTTCAGATTGGCGAGGATTTCGCTGCCGACGCAGCGTTCGGTGGTCTTTTTGACAAAATCCTTGACCACGAGGTAGTTGACGTCGGCCTCGAGCAGCGCCATGCGCACTTCGCGCATCGCGTCCTTGATGTTCTGCTCGTTGAGCTTGCCCTTGCCCGTCAGCTTCTTGAAAGTATTCTGGAGCTTTGCCGCAAGCCCCTCAAACGCCGCCATGCTACGCCTCCTCCTCCGAAAGCATATTGTCGATCAATCTCCTGACCGCCGACAGGGAATCCTCCGAGCCCCGCGCCGGCGACAGCCCGCGCAGCAGCGTCTGACACGCCTTGAGCTGCTCGTCCGTGCGGCGAAAGCGCGCGTACAGCCCGAGCGTCTCCTCAAAATTCGCCAGCTCGCGCGCCGCGCGCGTCACCGCCTCGTGCACGCCCTGCCGCGACAGGCTCACCTGCGCCGCGATCTCGGAAAGCGAGAGATCCTCCTCGAAATACATGCGCGCCATTTCTCGTTGATTCGGGGGCAGCAGCTCGCCGTAAAAGGAGAAAAGCACCGCGCTGCGCAGTTTCTTTTCGCCCGTGGACAGCGTTTGATCCGCCATCGCGTCCTCCCGTCAAGGCTTTCCCTTGACACCTGATCCATTATACACGGATTTCAGGCGCTGTCAAGCGTTTTTCCTGACAACGCCCTATCCGATGTGCAGCAGCGACGTGGCGATGGCGAAATAGATGGTCAGCGAGGCGGCGTCGACCAGCGTGGTGATGAGCGGGCTGGCCATGAGCGCCGGGTCGAGATGCAGCTTTTTGGCGCAAAGCGGCAGGCAGCAGCCGATGAGCTTGGCCAGCACAACCGTCACAAACAGCGCCAGCGCCACGACGAGCGCCACCATGAAGGACGCCTGATTGACGAGCAGCACGCGCGCCAGCGTGAACGCGAACAGCGCCGTGCCCACGATCAGCCCGACGCGGATTTCCTTCCAGATCGCGCGGAAAATATCCTTGAAATGGATTTCGCCCAGCGCCAGACCGCGAATCATCAGCGTGGACACCTGCGCGCCGCAGTTGCCGCCCGTGTCCATCAGCATGGGGATGCAGGCGGTGAGCACCATATCGGCGTTCTTGAGCAGATCTTCGTAGCTGGTGATGATCATGCCGGTAAAAATGGCGAACACCGACATGATGACGAGCCACGGGATGCGGTTGAGCGCCAGCTTCCAGGGCGAGGTGCGCAGGTAGTCGTCCTCGGACGGCGTCAGAGCCGCCATCTTTTCGAAGTCCTCGGTGTTCTCTTCCTCGATGACGTCCATCACGTCGTCCGCCGTGATGATGCCGACCAGCCTTCCCTCGCTGTCCACGACGGGGATGGCCATGATGTCGTAATGCCGCACCAGTTCGGCGACCTTTTCCTGATCGTCGGTCGTCTGCACGCTGACGGGGCTGGGGTTCATGAGCGAAGACACCTGCGTGTCGTCGGGCGCGAGGATCACCTTGCGCAGCGCCAGCGTCCCGATCAGATGCCGCGCGTCGTCGATGATGTACAGCGTGTACACCGTTTCCTTGTCCAGCCCCACGCGCTTGATGATGTCGAGCGCGTCGCGGCAGGTGGTTTGCGCCTTGAGCTCGAGGTACTCGATGGTCATCAGCGATCCCGCCGAGTTTTCGGGATAGCGCAGGAATTGGTTGATGAGCGAGCGCGTGTCGGGCGAGGTGTTCTGCAGGATTCTTTTGACGACGTTGGCGGGCAGCTCCTCGAGGAAGTCGACCGCGTCGTCCAGAAACATGTCCTCGATGAGCGGCCTGATCTCGTTGTCGCCGATCAATTCGATCAGCGTCTGCTGCTGATCGGGCGTCATGTAGCTGAACACGTCCGCCGAGATATCCTTGGGCAGCACGCGGAACACAAAGAGCAGCTTATCCTTGTCCAGCGTGCTGATAAACTGCGCGATATCGACGACGTTGAGCATCATCAGCGCGCCGCGAAGCTCGCCGTGCCGCCCCGATTCGACAAGCTGATTGAGTTTTTCCTCGATTCTTTCCCATTCCATCGGACTCACCCGCTTTCCTTCTATGATTCCCCTGAACGCACGAAAACAGCGCCTTGCGCGGAAAACCGCAAGAGCCGACAACGTTCACGGATGAAAGGAAGCGAACGCTATGCCGAATTATGTCAGGAACGCGCCGACGGACGCATTCCGCATGATCGCGGCACGCCTTCGCTTGCCTGACATCTCACGCTGTCGTCCATCGACCGTCACCCCCTCGTTTTTGAGATACGGTCAGTATACCGCTCGCGCCGCGCGATGTCAATCATTTTCGCTTGATCTCGGGGACAAACGTGGTATAATTGAACCGGACTACACGCGGAGGACACGACATGCGCGTTTGCGGGATCATCTGCGAATACGACCCGTTTCACGCGGGACACGCTTACCATATCGCCCGCGCGCGGGCGCTGTCGGAAGCCGATTATGTCGTCTGCCTGATGAGCGGCGCGTTCACGCAGCGCGGGACGCCCGCCGTCCTGCCCGCGCGCGACCGCGCGCGCATGGCGCTGCTGGGCGGCGCGGACGCCGTTTTGCAGGCGCCCTACTTTTGCTCGGCGCGCGAGGCGGAGCATTTCGCGCTCGGCTTTGCGCGCATACTGGACGCGCTGGGCGTCACGCATCTCGCCTTCGGCACCGAAACGGAGGACATGGCGCTTTTGTCCGAGGCCGCCGCGCTGCTGGAGGAAAACGACGGCGCGCTGAACGCCGCGCGACGCCGGGCGCTTGATCGCGGGCTGTCCTTCGCCGAGGCGACGGGGCGCGCGCTCGAGGAAGCGCTGAACGGCCGGGCGGCGGCGCTGCGGAAGCCCAACGCCCTGCTGGCGATGAACTATCTGCGCGCGATCAGGCGGCTTGGTTCCGGGATGATTCCCGTGCCCGTCCCGCGCGTCGGCGCGTACCACGCACAGACGGGCGCGGGCTATGCGTCGGCGTCGGCGGTGCGCGGCGCGCTCATGCGCGGCGATTGGCGCGCGGTCGAAAACGCCGTGCCCGGGGCATGCTTTCCCGCGCTGGCGGACGCCGTCCGGCGCGGCGCGCTGTGCCGTCCCGAGTACGCGGACAAGCCCCTGCGCGTCCGGCTGCTGTCCATGTCGCCCGGGGAAATCGCCGCGCTGCCCGAGGTGAGCGAGGGGCTGGAAAACCGTATTTCGGCCGCCGCGAAAAGCGAAACGACGCGCGAGGACATCATCAGGGCGGTCAAAACGCGGCGATATCCCTATTCGCGTATCAGCCGCGCGCTGTGCCACGCGCTGGTCGGCGCGACGAAGGACGATTTTGCCGCGCCGTATCTTTACGCGCGCGTGCTGGGCTTCCGCCTGTCCGCCGCGCCGCTCATGCGCGCGCTGAAGGCGGGCGGCTTTCCGCTCGTCACGCGTCCCGCGCGGGAATTATCCCCGACGGATTACGCGCTCGACGCGCGCGCCGACGCCGTGCGCCGCGCGCTGACGGGCGAGCCGGCGGGCGCGGAGTATAGGGATCAGCCGATCCTGATTCCGTAAAGGAAAAACCGCGATCAGCCGATCCTGATTCCGTAAAGGGAAAAACCGCGATCAGCCGATCCTGACGCCGTGAAAAGGAGAATGTTATGCGTGAGATTGATGTGAACGCCGTGGGCGACGCCGTGCGCCGCCTGCTGACCGAAGCGAACTACGTGATCGGGGAGGACGTGCGCGGCGCGGTCGCGCGCGCGAGAGACATCGAGCGCTCGGACACGGCGCGCGGCGTGCTCGATCAATTGCTTGAGAATTACGCGATCGCCGCGTCCGAGCGTGTCGCCGTCTGTCAGGACACCGGCATGGCGGTGATTTTTCTCGATCTGGGGCAGGACGCGCGCCTGACGGGCGGCGATCTGAACGAAGCGGTCGACGAGGGCGTGCGCGCGGCGTATCGGGACGGCTATCTGCGCAAATCGGTGGTCGCCGAGCCGGTCTTCGACCGCAAAAACACCGGGGACAACACGCCCGCCGTATTGCACGTAAAAATCGTGCCGGGCGAAAACGTCCGCATTCTCGTGACCGCCAAGGGGTTCGGCAGCGAGAACATGAGCCGGATGAAGATGCTCGTGCCCGCCGATGGCGAGCGCGGCGTCGAGGATTTCATCGTCGAAACGGTGAAACTGGCGGGCCCCAATCCCTGCCCGCCCGTCGTCGTCGGCGTCGGCGTGGGCGGCACGATGGAACAGGCGGCGCTGATCGCCAAGCGCATGACGGCGCGCGAGGTCGGCTCGCGCCACCCCGATCCCCGCTACGCCGCGCTCGAAAAGCGCGCGCTGGACAGGATCAATCGCCTGGGCATCGGCGCGGCGGGCATCGGCGGCGTCACGACGGCGCTCGCCGTGAACATCGATTACGCGCCCACGCACATCGCCGGGCTGCCCGTCGCCGTCAATATCTGCTGTCACGCCGCGCGCCACGCCGAAACCGTGCTGTAAGGAGCCGTTATGATGCGAGAGATTTTTCTGCCTCTGACCGATTACGACGTTCAATCCCTTCGCGCGGGCGACAGCGTGCTGATCACGGGCGTTTTGTACACCGCGCGCGACGCCGCGCACAAGCGCCTGATCGAAGCGCTCGGGCGCGGGGAAACGCTGCCCTTCGACGTGATGCGTCAGACGATCTATTACGTCGGTCCCGCGCCCGCCGCGCCCGGGCGCGCGGTCGGTTCCTGCGGACCGACCAGCAGCTACCGCATGGACGCCTACACGCCGCCGCTCCTCGCGCTCGGGCTGCGCGGCATGATCGGCAAGGGCAAACGCTCGCCCGCCGTGATCGAGGCGATGAAACAATACGGCGCCGTCTATTTCGGCGCGGTCGGCGGCGCGGCGGCGCTCATCGCGCGCAGCGTCCTCAAATCCGAAATCGTCGCTTATCCCGATCTGGGCGCCGAAGCGATCAGGCGCTTCACCGTCGAGCGCTTCCCCGCCGTCGTGCTGATCGACAGCGCAGGCGACAATCTGTACGAAACCGGCCCCGCCGCGTATTGTATGCCGTAAACGCCCGCGCCGCCCCCTTTTCGCGTAAGCCGCGCCCTCCCCGGATATACTGTCGGGGAGGGTTTTTGTATGCGAAGGGAGGGCTTGCGTTGAAAAAGGTACTCGACGCGCTGGACAAATGGGGATACTATCTGCTGGCGCTTTTGTGCGCGGCGGCCATATTGCTCTCCGCCGTGTGGACCGCGCGCTCAAACGACCGGACGCCGCCCGATTTGAGCGCCGCCGCCGACCGCAGCGAACGCTTGAGCGACGTACGGTACAGCGAGGACACGGCGGCTTCGGCGGAAGCCGCGCGCCCGTGCGAGGGGGAAATCCTGCGCCCGTTCAGCGCCGACGCGACGTACTTTGCGGCGATCAGTACATGGCGGACGCACGAGGCGGTCGATTTCGCCTGCGGCGTGGACGGCGATGTGCGCGCCGCGCGCGCCGGGCGTGTGACGCGCGCCGGGGACGGCGAGATCGCCATCGATCACGGAGGCGGCCTTTCGTCGGTCTATCGCGGGATCGGGACGGCGCTCGTCGAAGCGGGCGCGTCGGTCGCGGCGGGCGATCCCGTCGCGCGCGGAGGCACGCCCCTGCACGGCGGCGCGAGCGGCGTGTGCGTCACGGTGTACGCGGACGGGCTGCCCGTTGATTTTTTTGAGCGGTTTCGCATAGAAAAGGATTGACGCGCGGCGCGAGACGTGGTATAGTCGTGTGGAAAGTTGCAAAATTAACTTAAATATTGCAAACAATCATGATTAAATGAAAGATTGAGGACAAATTATGTGCGGAATCGTCGGATACATCGGGCACAGGCAGGCGCAGGACATCCTGCTGGACGGGCTGGATCGGCTGGAATACCGCGGGTATGACAGCGCGGGGCTGGCGACGCTGGACGACGGCAGGATCGAGGTGCGCAAATGCGTCGGCCGCATCCGGCAGCTCCGCGGTCTGGTCGAAGAGCGTCCCATGCGCGGCGAAATCGGCATCGGGCACACGCGCTGGGCGACGCACGGCGAGCCGAGCGATCTGAACGCGCATCCGCACACCGACGTCAAGGGCGATATCGCGCTGGTGCACAACGGCATCATCGAAAACCATCTGGCGCTGCGCAAAAGCCTCGAGGCGCAGGGCTGCGCCTTCGTCAGCCAGACGGACACCGAGGCGGCGGCGCACCTGATTCACACGCTGTACGACGGCGACATGCTGGGCACGCTGCGCCGCGCCATGCCCCTGCTCACGGGCAATTACGCGCTCGCCATTCTGTCCGAGCGCGAGCCGGATCACCTCTTCTGCGTGCGCGTGGGCAGTCCGCTCGTCATCGGGCTGGGCGAGGGTGAAATGTTCGTCGCCAGCGATATCCCGGCGATACTGCGCCACACGCGCGAGGTGCTGATGCTCGAGGACCGCGAAATCGCCGTGCTGACGCGCGGGCGCGCCGAGGTGTACGACGCGCTGGGCGCGCCCGTCACGGTGCGCCCCACGCACATCGCGTGGGACGCGGCGGCGGCGGAAAAGGGCGGGTACGAGCATTTCATGCTCAAGGAGATCCACGAGCAGCCGCAGGCTGTCCGGGGCACGTACGAGGCGTACGCGGCTGCGGGCGAGATCAAACTGCCCCTGCCCCTCGCGCCCGGGCGCGTCACCTTCCTCGCCTGCGGCACGGCGTATCACGCTTCTTTGGTCGGCGGGCATTATTTACGGCATCTGGCGAACATCGAGGGCGAGGCGCGCATTGCCAGCGAATACCGCTACGACCGCATTTTCGCGCATGAAAACGAGCTTGCCCTCGCCGTGAGCCAGAGCGGGGAAACGGCGGACACGCTGGCGGCGCTCAAGGCGGCGCGCGAGGCGGGCGTCGCCGTCGCCTCGCTCACCAACACCGTGGGCAGCACGCTCACGCGCATGACGCCCTTCACGCTCAACACCTTCGCCGGCCCCGAGATCGCCGTCGCCAGCACCAAGGCGTACACCACGCAGGTGGAAACGCTTTTGCTGCTGGCGATCGCGCTGGGGCTGAAAAACGGCGCGCTTGAAAAATTCCGCGCCGATCAACTGCTTACCGGGCTGCGCGGGATTCCCTCGCTCATGGAAAAAACGTTCGATCACGCGCCGCGCATCCAGAAATTCTGCGATCAGCACATGAACGAACGTTTGATTTTCTTTATCGGCAGGGGACTGGACAGCGCGCTGGCGATGGAAGCGGCGCTCAAGCTCAAGGAGGTTTCCTACCTCGCCAGCGAGGCGTACGCGGCGGGCGAGCTCAAGCACGGCGCGATCGCGCTGATCTCAAAGGGCACGCCCGTCATCGCGCTTTGCACGCAGGAACGATTGCTGGATAAAACGCTGTCCAACCTGCGCGAAACGAAATCGCGCGGCGCGAATACGCTGTGCGTCTGCCCCGAGCGCTTCGCCGCCCGCGCGCGGGAGGAGTCCGACGAGGTCTGGAGCGTGCCCGACGCCGACGAAATGCTTCTGCCGCTTCTCGTCATTCCGCCGCTTCAGATGCTCGCCTATTTCATGGCGGTCGCGCAGGGGCGCGATGTGGACAAGCCGCGCAATCTGGCGAAATCGGTCACGGTGGAGTAGGGAACGACCGCCGGGCGATCCTTTACCCGACGGAAATCCGCCGGATCACCCTGTATTCCCCGATTTTGCCGCTCTCCGACGCGCCGATGACGAAGCGGTTCGCCGTCAGCGTTTCGGGCGTCCGCGCCGAGCGGATGCGCGCGAACGCCGCCTCCGTTTTTTCACCGGCGCCGATGAACAGCGTCGCGTGGTAAAGAAACATCCGATCGAACGGATGCGTACCGACGCCGAAATCGGCCGACATGAAATCGATCAGGCGCTTGTGGAGGTCCTCCAAATCCGGATTGCTTTCCATGACGCACCAGATGATGTCGCCGTTCCTGTGCACGCCCTTCACGCGGACGATAAACGGCGAAAGCGAGGAAAGATAAGCTTCCGTCGCGTCGACCGCCTGTTCATACAGCGCGTCGTCGATCGGGCAGGAAATGCGGAGCGAGATATGAAAGGGCAGCGTCAGGGCGCCGTTGTCAAGGTCAAGCTCCCTGGAAATCCGCTCCACGTCCCGCCGAAGGGGATGAAGCTGTTCGCTCACGTCGATCGCCGTCCACAGGTACATCCGCGCCGCCTCCCGCCGCTTTGCCTGCCGCGCACAGGCTTACAGGATCGTCTTTTCAAGCAGATAATAATGATGACAGTACATATCCGCTTCGCCGACGGGCACAAAGCCGACTTTGTCGTACGTTTTCCGCGCCGGAATGTTCTCCGCGGCGACCGACAGGCGAACAGTACGGCAGTTTCTCGCTTTGAGCACGTCGATCACCGAGCGAACCAGCCCGGCCGCCATGCCCTTTCCCTGATATGCTTTTGCGATCACGACCCGCGCGATCTCCCGCTCCGTTCCGTCGGACGTCGACCAGCACGGCATATCGTCCATTTCGTTTTCAGGCACGATGGAAACCGCGCCGGCCATTCGGTCCCCGTCGCACAGCACAAAGAGATTCCCCGTCTCCACGTCGCGGCGGATATCGTCCGCCGTCGGATACAGTACGTTCCAGATACAAAACTCGCTTCCGATCACCGACTGGTACAGCGCGAACACCGCCGGGGAATCGTCGCCGCGCGCCTGACGAAAAATCATGTCCGTTTTCTCCTCGATTGCCGCGCCCTCGCGCGCAGCCGCGCCGGGGTTTGCCGTCACGCCGTCGGGATATCGCCCACGCCGTCAAGGATGAGCCGCGGGCGGTAGGGATACTGCGACACGCCCTCGCGCGTCGTGACGCCCGAGAGCACTAGCACGGTGTCCAGACCGCTTTCAATGCCCGCGATGATGTCGGTGTCCATGCGGTCGCCGATCATGGCGGCTTCCTCGGAATGCACGCCGAGCATTCTCAGCCCCGTGCGCATCATGAGCGGGTTGGGCTTGCCGATGAAGTACGCCTTTTGCCCCGTCGCCATCTCGATGGGCGAAATGAGCGCGCGGCAGGAGGGGATCAGCCCGTGATCGGACGGCCCGGTCACGTCCGAATTCGTACCGATCAGCTTGGCGCCGTTCAATACGTGCGTCACGGCGCGGCAGACCGATTCGTAGTTATAGCCCGCGACCTCGCCCACGACCACGTAATCGGGATCGCGCTCGTTGATGGAAATGCCGGCGTCGTACAGCGCGCCGAACAGCCCCGGCTCGCCGATAACGTACACGCCGCAGCCCGGCGCCTGCGACGACAGGAATTTCGCCGTCGCCAGGGCGCTGGTGTAGAAATGCTTCTCATCGACGTCCAGCCCCATACTCATGAGCTTCTGGCGAAGCTCGCGCTGCGTTTTGCCGCTGTTGTTGGTCAGGAACAGGAATTCCTTTCCCTCGCGCTTGAGCCATTCGACGAATTCCGTCACGCCGGGCAGCAGCCGGTTGCCGTGATAAATGACGCCGTCCATGTCGCAGATGAAGCCTTTTTTGCTCCGCAGTTTTTCGATGGGAAACACCTCCTCATACGGTCGGACAAATTATAGCAGATATTGCGCCGGAAGGAAAGCGGAAATCGCGCGTTTCCCGTCGCGGCGGCGGGGCGCGGCGATCCGTCGCGCCGCCCCGCGTCGTTTTGTTAGCACTCTTTTCAAATGAGTGCTAATTCTCTGTTGCATTTTGCCGCGCGCCGTGTTATAATGGCTTCGCAAACCAATGCACATTCTTTATCGGGAGGAATCTCGTCATGCAAAAGGGCAATATTTCCATTCACGCGCAGAACATTATGCCGGTCATCAAGCGCTGGCTGTACTCCGACAAGGATATTTTCATCCGTGAAATGGTCTCGAACGGCTGCGACGCCGCGACCAAGTACAGGATGCTGTTCCCCGACGCCGAAAATCTGCGCGTCACCGTGACGGTGGACAAGGAAGCGGGCGAAATCCGCTTTTCGGACAACGGCATCGGCATGACGGCGGAGGAAGTCGAAAAGTACATCAATCAGGTGGCGTTTTCCAGCGCCGAGGAATTCCTCAAGAACTATACCGGCGACGACAAGGGCGGCATCATCGGGCATTTCGGGCTGGGCTTTTACTCGGCGTTCATGGCGGCGGACAAAGTGACCATCGACACGCTCTCCTATCAGGAAAACGCCAAACCCGTGCGCTGGACGAGCGAGGACGGCATGGCGTATGAAATGGACGAGGGCGACCGCGATACGCGCGGCACCACCGTCACGCTGCACATATTGGAGGACGAAAAGGAATTCCTCGAAACCTACCGCGTGCGCGAAGTGCTGTCGCGCTACTGCGGCTACATGGCTGTGCCGATCTATCTGGATGAAATCAAAAAGCCCGTGGAAACGAAAGCCGACGGGCACGCGCACGAGGACGGCTGCGAGTGCGAGGAATGCAAAGACGAACAGCCCGCCGATCAGGAAGAAGACCGCGCGGACGACAAGCCCGCCGAAAAGGAAGAAAAACCCATCAACGATACCGATCCGCTCTGGCTCAAAAATCCCCGCGACTGCACCGATGAGCAGTACAAGGAAACCTATCACAAGCTGTTCCATTCCTTTGACGATCCGCTCTTCTGGGTGCATCTCAACGTCGATTATCCCTTCAATCTCAAGGGCATCCTGTATTTCCCGCGCATCAAGCGCGATTTCGGCGGGCAGGAGGGCGAGATCAAGCTGTTCAATCGGCAGGTGTTCGTCGCCGACAACATCAAGGAGGTCATTCCCGAGTTCCTGATGCTGCTCAAGGGCGTGATCGACTGCCCCGATCTGCCGCTCAACGTGTCGCGTTCCTTCCTGCAAAACGACGGCTACGTCAAAAAGCTCTCGGCGCATATCACCAAGAAAGTCGCCGACAAATTGAACGCGCTGTTTGCCACCGAGCGCGAAACGTACCAGACCTACTGGGACGACATCCATCCCTTCGTCAAGTACGGCTGCGTGCGCGATCAGAAATTCTACGAGCAGGTCAAGGACAGCCTGCTGCTGAAAACGACGGGCGGCGATTATCTGACGCTCGCCGAGTACAAATCGCGCAACGAGGGCAAGACCGAGAAGAAGATTTACTACACCACCGAGGCGTCGCGGCAGGCGGCGCAGGTGGCGCTGTACGTCGGGCGCGGCATCGACGTGGCGCTTATGGACACCATGATCGACATGAATTTCATGTCCTTCCTCGAGTACGGGAGCGGCGCCGACGTGCAGTTCGCGCGCGTGGACGCCGACGTGACGGGACTGACCGAGGAAAGCGACGAGGGCAAGGACATCGATCAGGCGGCGATGGAGAAAATGTTCCGCGACGCGCTGGACGACAAGGATCTGACGGTCAAGGTGGAAGCGCTGTCCGACCGCGCGCTGCCCATGATGATCACCGAGGACGAGCAGATGCGCCGCTACAAGGAAATGAGCGCCGTGTTCGGGCAATCGTTCGACATGCCCGTCAAACTGACGCTGGTGCTCAACCGCCTGTGCCCGACGGTGCGCGGCCTCGCCGCGATGGAGGAGGGCGACGCGCAGAAGCTCATCTGCCGGCAATTGTTCGACGTCGCGCGGCTGTCCTCGCGCCCGCTCGAAAACGACGATCTCAAGGCGTTCATCGCGCGCAGCAATGATCTGATCGCGCGCTTCGCCGAGCTTTCATAAGGAGGGCGCGCCGTGAAGCACTGCATCATCGTCCGATGGATCGCCGGGACCGATATGGACGCGCTCCTGCCGGACATCCGCGCGATTTTTGAGGGCGCGAAGGCCATCCCGGGCGTGCGCGGGATTCGTTTCGTCCCGGGCGTCAACCGGCGCGGGAGCGGGTACGAAAACCGGTATGATCTGATGATCGAAATGACGATGGACGCCGCGAGCCTGCCCGCGTATAACGAAAGCGGCGCGCACCGCGAATGGAAGCGGCGGTACGGCGCGCTGATCGAATCCAAGTGTATTTTCGATTACGACTGACGATCTGTTCAAGGCGGCGCGGACTCATCATGTCCGCGCCGTTTTTTTGTATGGTTTTCCGCTCGCCCGCGCATACTGTTTTTGTCAAGCGAGGTGAGGCGGACTGTTCGTTCAGGTAAAGGATCGCGTGACCATCGCGCCGGGCGAAACGCTGCATGTGCGCGACGTGGCGGACGTGCTGGGCGGCGAGGCGGGGGATATCGAAATCCCGTGTCCGAAAAAGGCGGGGGTATGGAAACTGCCCGCCATCGCCGTCGCGCAGGCGATCGGCGAAAACGCCGATATCAGTCTGCTCGGCGCGGATCAGTGTTATGTGCACGTCGTCCCCGAGCGCAAGCGCGCAAGGACGCACGCGCTTCGCGCCGCCGTCGCGTTTCTGCTTTTGTTCATCGGCAGCGCGTTCACCATCACGTGGTTTCACGCCGACGTCGATATGGAAAAGGCGCAGGGAACGATGTACCGCATGATCACGGGCGCCGAGCCGTCCGACCGGCTTTTGATCGCCGTGCCCTACGCCGTCGGCGTCGGTTTCGGCGCGGCGCTGTACTATGCGATGATCGGCCGGCGCGGCAGCATATCGCCGCTTGATATCAAGCTTAAAAGCTACCGCAAATCAGCCGAGGAAACGGAAGGGACGACGCCGTGACCGGCGCGCTGATCGGGCTGTCCTTCGGCGTAACGCTGGGGCTGGTGGTCGCGCCGCTGTGGACGGCGCTGCAGATTCCCATGCGCGTGAGCGACGCGCTGAACGCCGGGAGCATGCGCCTGTGCGCGGCGGCGCTCGTGCTGGGCGCGGCGCTGGGCGCGCTGTCGCCCGAAATGCGTCTGCCCGAGGCGATCGCCGCGCTGGCGCTACTCGCGGGCGGCGCGTTCGTGGGCATGGTGTCGGCGGCGCTGGTCGAGGCGGTCGAGGTCATTCCCACGCTGTTCGACCGCTTGAGCGTAACGGCGGACATGCGCCTTGCGGCGGCGGCGCTGATCCTGGGCAAAACGGGCGGCGCGCTGTACGCGTCGCTGATCGGGGGATCGTAATGGACGGAAAACGGGGCGCGCCGGCGTTTCCGGGCGCGCTGGACTATCTGCCGCGTCCGGGCAACCGCGAGATCCGCGCGCGCCCGACGCCGGGATTACCGAAAATTCGCGGGGAGGGACAGGAACATGGCGGAGAATGAACAGCGCGCGCGCGGCGAAATCTTTAGGAATTACGAGGCGCTGATCGCGCGGATCACGCCGAAAAGCGAGCTGGGGGCCGGCGTTTTGCGCGCCTTCTGGGTGGGCGGCGTCATCTGTATGCTGGGGCAGGCGGTCGCCGAGATCGCCGAGGGCAATTTCAACCTGCCCGCCTCCGCCGCGCTGACGATGGCGAGCGTGACGCTGGTGTTTCTGGCGGCGCTGCTCACGGGCATCGGGATATTTGATAATATCGCCTTGTATGCCGGCGCGGGCACGCTGGTGCCCATCACGGGGTTCGCCAACGCCATGGTGTCGCCCGCGATGGAATTCCGCCCCGAGGGTTGGGTGCTCGGCACCGGCGCGAAGCTGTTCGCCATCGCCGGCCCCGTCATCGCCTACGGCGTGGCGACGTCGGTGATCGTGGGCGTCCTGTACTTCTTTATCCGATGGTGAAGGGATTTCTCAATGCAAAAAGAACCGCTCTTGAAGTGGAGGGCGGTTCTTTTCCGCGACAATCCGTGGATTACTCGTCGCCCCGCGCGTCCCCGCGCGCGATCCGCATCATTTCGCCGCGCAGATAATCGCACAGGCGGCGCTTCTCGTCGTTGGCGGGGAGATCGGGATCGTACAGCGTCGGCACGCCGAAGGTGATGACGCGCTTTTGCCTGTCGGCGTACACCGGGATGAACTGCGCGCGCTTGCCCGTTTTGTTGTAATACATCTGACCGATCACCGTGAAGCCGGTGAAAAACTCGCTGACGCCCTCGCGCCGGAAGCGCCCTTCCTCGGTGGTGGAGGAATCCTCGGGGAACAAAAGGATGTTGTCGCCCGCCTCCATCGCCGCGATGGTGGTGCGGAAGGTGCCCATCAGCTTGCGCGGGTTGTCGTGATACACGGGAATGCTGTCCACCGAACGCATGATCCACACAAGAAGGGGCGCGGCGATCTTATCGGTGAGCGGCCGCCGCCATTTTTGCGGGATCCACGTCTGCCGGATCATCGTGCCGTTGTACACATGATCGGCGACCGCCGCGATATCGGTCATTTCATACGTCACCCACGGGCGGAAGGAAAAGGGAATATACAGATTGGTGACGATCGGACCGTAAATTTCGCCGTGATTGCAGACGAACACGCTGCTGACGTCGTCCGACAGGCGCACGTTTTCGCGCCCGAGGATTTTGTGGCGGTAGAAGGGGCGCATCAGGAACATGATGATGCGCACGCCGAAATGTTTGATGCTTTTGCCGACGATCACGGCCTCGAGCTGTTCTTGGAGCGGCGCGTTGCTCTTGCCGTCCGCCTGCAGGGAGGTGTAGCGGCGCAGCTTGTCCATGTGCGCGCGCGTCACGGGGAAACGCAGCGTCAGGAAAATCGCCGCCGCCACGAGCACGAGCGCGGGTACGGCGAACAAAAGCCTCAATCCCATTGAGAGAAGCTCGGTATCGGGCGTCACGTCGTTCGTGAAGATAATGATCAGCGGAATGCCGATCAGCGCGATCATCTGCCCGAGGGTCGAGGCGAACTCGACGCGCATTTCCTGAATCCAGTCGACGGCGCCGCTGGGCGCGTGGCCGATGCCGAACGCCGCCACCGCGCGGATGTCGTTCTCGCTGTACGCGTTGATCTTGACGCACACCGTCGCGCCCGCCGTGCACAGCGCCAGCGCGACGTAGGCGACGTACGGCGCGGCGTCGGCGCGCGAATCGATGAACAGGATCAGCCCGTACAGCCACACCACCAGCCCGATCATCAGGATGCTCGAGGGATCGTGATGGCCGAAAAATTTCTTGCGGAAAATCAGGTTGGTCACCAGCGTCGCGCCGTAGGTGATAAATATGGCGAGCGCCATGCAGGTGAGCAGCGCCTGCGCCGTGACGCCGATGAAGCAAAAGGTCATCACCTGCGTCACCTGCAGCGCCGTCGCCGTGACGAGCGTGATGGTCTGGTACATGCGGTAGGCGTGCACCTCGTGCAGCCGCGCGATTTCCTCTTCTTCCACGCCCTCGGGCGGGCGGATGCGCCGCCGCATACGCCAGCAGTCGAAGAATTCGAGCACGCCGCTGAACAGAAAGCCGCCGAGCAGCGCCCATGACTGATCGCTCCCCAGCGCCGAAAAGAGCGGCACGGCGGCGGCGGCGGGGAACGCGAAATCAATGATCAGCGCCCGGCCGAACGCGCGGGAAACGCGCGTGCCCTTGAGATACTCGCGCTCGACGACGAAGCGCAGCGCGATGGGGCGCAGCGAAACCAGCAGCGAAAGCGCGACGACCAGCCACAAGGCGCCGTCGTCCAGCCGCGCGGGGAAAATCACGACGATGGCGAGCATCAGCACGGTCACGGCAATCAAAAGGATATTTCCCATGCGCGCGAGCCGGGGCGGGAGCAGGCGATCGACGGGCGGGCGGCGCATGCGCGTGTACAAAAGCGCGACGCGCCCGAGCAGGTACAGCGCGCCGCCCAGAAGCGGCATGTCCATCAGCACCGACGACGCCAGTACGCAAAACAGGCACGAATACAGCGTGCCGAAGGCCGATATCATGGTGCGCGTGCCGGCGTTCTGGTGCATAAAGGCATCCTTCGTTTGATGATGGCGGCCGCGCGCGGCCGCGCCGCAAGCCCTATTGTACTCCATTTTATCGGTTTTCGCAAGGCTTGCCAGACGGCGGACGCCGCGATATAATAGGAGCGGTATTCAGACGATCGAGGTGCGCATGACCGACAACGACACCATCGCGGCGATCGCCACGCCTCCGGGACGCGGCGGCATCGCCATCATCAGGATCAGCGGCGGCGGCGCGGAAGGGACGCTTCAGAAGCTGTTTCGTCCGCACAGCCCGTGGGCAAGCCATCAAATGTATTACGGCCATATCGCGAGCGGCGGCGACGTTATCGACGAGTGCATGGCGGTCTTGATGCGCGCGCCGAAAAGCTACACGCGCGAGGACGTTGCGGAAATCCACCTGCACGGCGGCGAATGGACGGCAAGGCGGGCGCTGGACGCCGTGTTCGCGCTCGGCGCGCGCCCGGCGCGCCCCGGCGAGTTCACGCGCCGCGCGTTTATGAACGGGCGCGTCGATTTAAGCCGCGCCGAAGCCGTCATGCAGCTCATTTCCGCCGAGGGCGAGCGCGCCTCGCGCGCGGCGGTCCGGCAGCTTTCGGGCGGCGCGAGCGCCTTTATCCGCGACGCGCAGGCGGCGCTTTTGTCTTTGCTTGCCGGGGTCGAGGCGGCGATTGATTATCCCGAGGAAATCGAGGAAGCGGAGGCGGCGGCGCGGCTGCTCGAGGGCGCGGAGGCGCTTGCCGAAACGCTGGAAAGCGCCTGCGACGAGCGCGGCGCGCGCATCGTCGAATCGGGGCTCGAGGTCGTATTATGCGGCAGGCCCAACGTGGGCAAATCATCGCTGCTTAACCGCCTGCTCGCCGAGGAACGCGCCATTGTGACCGATATTCCCGGCACAACGCGCGATATCGTGCGCGGCAGCGTGTACATCGACGGGCTGAAGGTCTGCTTCAGCGATACCGCCGGCCTGCGCGAAGGCGGGGAAACGGTCGAAAAAATCGGCGTCGAGCGCGCGCGGCGCGCCATGGAAAGCGCCGATGTCGCCGTGCTTGTGCTCGACGGCGCGGCGGCGCGGACGCGGGAGGACGACGATCTGATATCGCGCGTGTCCCGGCTTCCGCATGTGATCGCGCTGAACAAGAGCGATCTAAAGCAGCGCTTTGACGCGCGCGGGCTCGACTGCCTCGCCGTTTCGGCCGGCACCGGCGCGGGCATCGGGGCGCTGACCGACGCCGTCGCCGCTTTCGGTGCGGGCGCCGGCCAGACGCCGCTCACGGCGGCGCGGCACATGCGTCTGGCGCGCGAGGCGGCGCGCGCGCTCCGCGAGGCGGCGGACGCCTGTCGGCACGGCGACGCCGTCGATCTGATCGCCGTATCGCTGCACGAGGCGCTTGATTCGCTCGCGCGCGTCACGGGCGACCGCGTGGACGAACAACTGCTGGACGACGTGTTTTCGCGGTTTTGTGTCGGAAAATGACGTTTTGTATACAAACAAGCGCTTTGCGCGCGGATTTGAACGAACGCGCGGCGCGCCGGCGCATGAAAATTCCTGAAAAGCATTGAATTACGCGCCGCCGTCTGTTATAATGCGTTACAGACAGCGCGTTGAATAACGCATTGCCCGAGCATTGACGAAACGAGGTTCTTTCTTGATTTGACTTTCGACCGATAGCCCGAAACCACCTCCGCATGACGCGCGCGCTTGCGCGTGTTCACGAGCGGTATTTACGTGACGAACAGCCGAAAACATGAGGGAGGATATTCCTTTGAGTGAAGACTTTGGCAAACTGACGGTGCTCGAGCTTCGCCGCGTGGCGAAGGAGATGGGCGTGGTGCTGGGCGCCGGCATCAGCAAGCAGGGAATCGTGGACAAATTGAACGCCGCGGCGAAGGGAAACGCGCCGTCGCCGTCCGCGCCGTCCGCGCCGCCCGCTCCGCCCGCGCCCGTTGCCGAGCGGCGTCCCGTCCGCAGCGCGTCGATCATCGCCGACGACGGGTTTGACGATCAGGACGATATCCCGGTGCTCACCCCGAACCACGGCTTCACGCCGCGCAAGGTGAACGCCGCGCCGCGCGCCGTTACGCCCGCGCCCGCGACCCGCGCGCCTGCCGCCGCTTCGCCCGCCGCGCCGCGCGTCAGCTCGCTTGCCTCGATATCGAGCAAAGCGCCCGCCTTCACGATGGAAGGCTCGCGCACGTGGCATAACCCGCGCGCTTTCCAGCCGCAGCAGGGCTATCAACCGCGCGCCGCGCAATACACCGGCATATCGAACCGTCCGCTTCCCACGGGCGGCGAGCCCCGCCCCTATTCGCGCGCGCCGCGCCCCGAAGCGCCCGCCCGCGCGCCGCAGGCGCAGCCTTATGCGTCGCATTTCGGCCCCGACGTCGCGCAGCCGCCCGAACCGCCCGCCGCGCCCGAGGATCGCGCGCCGTACTACCGTCCCGATCCGCCCGCCGGCGAGTACCGTCCCGTGCGCGATTACCGCCCCGACGCCGTGAGCGATTACGCGCCGCGCGAGAGCGCGCCGCAGCCTGCCGGTCAGCCCGGCATCAACGAGGTGCTCGCAGCCGGCGAATGCGGCGACGGCGAGGGCGTATTGGAAATCATGCCCGACGGATTCGGTTTTCTGCGCGCCGAGCGCTACCTCGCGGGGCGCAAGGATATCTATATCTCCAACGCGCAGGTCAAGCGCTTCGGCCTGCGCACCGGCGATTACGTCGTCGGCAAAACGCGCAAGCAGCGCGACAACGATCGCTTCGCCGCCATGCTGTACATCACCGACGTCAACGGCAAATCGGCGGAGGAGCCGATCAAGCGTCCGCTCTTTGAGGAGCTGACGCCGATCTACCCCAAAAAGCGCATCGCGCTTGCGGGCAGGGATTCGGGCGCGACGCTCAAATTGATCGACGTGCTCTCGCCCATCGGCTTTGGTCAGCGCGCGCTGATCGTCACGCCGCAGCGCGCCGGCCGGATGAACCTTCTTGTGGAGATCTCCAAAGCGCTGACCGAGAAGTACCCCGACGTGACCCAGATGATGCTGCTCATCGACCAGCGTCCCGAGGATGTGACCGAGATCATCGAGCAGGTGAGCGCCGAGGTCGTTTCCTCCTCGTTTGACGAGCCGCCCGAATCGCAGACGCGTGCCAGCGAACTGCTGCTCGAGCGCGCCATGCGTCTGGCGGAGAGCGGCGGCAACGTCGTTTTACTGCTGGACAGCATCACGCGCCTCGTTTACGCCTACAACACCGTCGCGCCCGCCACGGCGCGCACGACGCCCAGCGGCCTGGTCGCCGGCGCGATGAACAGGCCCAAGCGCCTGTTCGGCGCGGCGCGCAATCTCAAGCAGGGCGGCAGCCTGACCGTCGTCGCCACGGCGTTTTCCGATACCGGCAACCCCATCGACGAGGCGGTGCTCAAGGAGCTCAAGGGCACGAGCAACATGGAAGCGCAGCTGACCGCCTCCTCCGATAAGCGCGCGTGCCCCGGTTTGAACGCCTCGGGCTGCGCCACCCGCCACGACGAGCTCATGCTGACCGAAAAGGAAATCGCCGTGGGCAAACGCCTGCGCGATATGCTTTCCTCCTCCGATCCGGCGCAAGCCGAGCTTGTCTGCGCCATTCTCGAAAAAACGCGCGACACCAAGGATCTCGCCGAGCGCTTCGACAGCTTCATGGACATGCTCGGAGGCAAGTAAAGCGCCGGGCTTTGTGCCCGTCGGGCAGGTTCGGTCATACAAAAACGCGCCGCGCGGCAGGACAGCCGACGGCGCGTTTGTTATTTGGAAAAATCAGGGCGTTACGGCGCGGCTGATCACCGTTTCGACGATTTCGTCGGGCGCGGGCTCGCCGAACACGTCGCGGTCGTCAATCATCCGGCGGACGACAAGCGTATCGGCGTCGCGCGCGAACGCCTCCAGCGCGCCCGTCTGCAGCGCGCGGCTCGCGCGGCGGGCCTGCAGGATGGCTTTGACCGCCTCGGTCATTTCCGCGTCCTCGCTTCCCCACGGGAACGCGCCCCGGCAATAGGGATCGGCCGCGCCCGTCATGCCCGCCTCGTCGCCGTAATACACGCAGGGAATGCCGGGCAGCGCGCAGATCAGGCGCAGCATTTCGAGATACCTGACGCGCCCCAGCGCGTACTCGGCGCGCGTCAGCACGGCGGCGGCGCGGCGCTGAAGGGGAATGTCGTCAAAGCTCCTGCCGCACAGCGCGTTGACGGCGCGCGCGCGGTCGTGGCTGCCCAGCAGATTCATCACCGCGTAGTAGAACGGCTTGGGATAATTTTCCTGCTGGCTCTTGATCAGACGGCAGAGCGAAAAGGCGTTCGTTTTGCCCGTGAAGAAATCGATCGCCGCCTCGCGGAGCGGGTAGTTCATCACGCTGTCGAGCGTGTCGCCCAGACAGTAGCAGCGCATTTCGCCGTAGGCGACCTTGTGGCTGGCGTCCTCCCAGACCTCGCCCAGCAGCGCGGCGTCGTCCTTTTGCGCGCGCGCGGTGGCGCGCAGATCGCGCAGAAAGCGCATCGGCAGCTCGTCCGCCACGTCGAGCCGCCAGCCCGCCGCGCCGTTTTTGAGCCATGTCCGCGCCACGCCGCGTTCGTTCAGCATGAAATCGCGGTAGCTTTCGCAGTTTTTATCGACGGCGGGCAGCGTATGAATGCCCCACCAGCAGGCGTAGCGGTCGGGATATTGCTCGAACGTATACCACGGGTAGTACGGCGAATCGGGCGACTGATACGCGCCGAGCGTCGGATACCGCCCGAATTTGTTGAAATACAGGCTGTCCTCGCCGGTATGGCTGAACACGCCGTCGAGCATCACGCGGATGCCCGCCTTGTCCGCCGCCGCGCACAGCGAGGCGAAATCCGCGTTCGTGCCGAGCAGCGGATCGATTTGCGTATAATCGGCGGTGTCGTAGCGGTGGTTGCTGCGCGCCGCGAAGATCGGGTTCAGATAGAGCACCGTTACGCCGAGCGATGCGAGATAGGGCAGCTTTTGCTCGATGCCCTTGAGATCGCCGCCGAAAAAATCGCGCGCGCAGTTCTCGTCGCCGTTTTCGGGCATCAGGATGGGCAGATCGCTCCAATGCTCGTGCAGATAGACGTCGTCGCGGTCGCAGGCGGCCGTTTTCGAGGCGTAAAAGCGATCGGGAAAAATCTGATACATCACGCCCCCGCGCAGCCAGCGCGGCGTGTCAAACGCCCTGTCGTACACCGTGATCTGGTACGCGCGCGCGCTGCCCTGCGCGCCCTCGCCGCCCAGACCGTCCGCCGCGCAGCCGTAGCGATCGGTCTCGCCGCCGCCGCGCGCGGCAAAGTCGTACCAGCAAAGCATGGGCGTATCGGGCGCGCAAACCGTCGCCTCGAACAGCCCCTCGCGCTCCGTCATGGGCAGGAAGCGCTCGCTGCCGTCGAAAAACCGGAGCGTCGCCTCGCGCGCGCCCTCGGCGCGCAGGCGCAGGGTGATCGGGACGCCTGTCGTCACCGCGCCCTGCGGAAAGCGGTAGACGGGAGACTGCGAATCGTGGAATAACAGCATGCGCTCACGCGCGGCCGGCGAGCCCGCGCCGCCAGACGCCCTTTCGATAGCAAATCAGATTGATGACCGCGCCCAGCACCCAAGAAATGAGCAGCGAGAGATACAGCGCCTCGGGCTGGCCGGTGGGGAACTCGGGGGTTTTCGTCAGGTGCGCGATCAGATAGGCGAGCGGCGTGCGGATAACGACGGTGGTGATCAGCGATATCCACATCGGCGTGACGGTGTCGCCCGCGCCGCGCATGACGCCCGACATGCACTGCATGGCGGCGAAGGCGATATAGCCGACGGCGAGGAAGGTGACCATGCGATAGCCCAGATCGATCAGCGCGCCCGTATCCGTGAACAAATCCATCAATTCGCGCCCGAAGATCAGGATCACGGCGGTCAAGAGCGTGGCGAAGCCCATCGCCATCGCCGTGCCTTGTTTGAATCCCGTCCGGATGCGGTCCGGCTTGCCCGCGCCGACGTTTTGCCCGGTATAGGTGCTCATCGCCTGCCCGAAGGAGAAGTTCGGCATCATGGCGAAGCCGTCGACGCGCATGACGATGACGTTGGCGGCGATGACCATTTCGCCGAAGCTGTTGGTCAGCGTCTGCACCATGATCATGGCGGTGGAAAAGATCGCCTGCGTCAGCCCCGACGGCAGCCCGAGCCGGATGATCGCCGACGAGCAGCTTTTGTCGAGCTTGAACAGATCGCGGCGGATATCGAAAACATCCTTCATCCGCGCGAGCTTCAGGTAGCACAGCACCGCCGAAATGCCCTGCGCCAACACGGTGGCGAGCGCGACGCCGGCGACGCCCATGCTTTGGACGAACCACAAATCCAGCGCGATGTTGAGCAGCGTGGCGATGATCAAAAAGCCCAGCGAGGACAGCGAATCGCCCAGCCCGCGCAGAATGCCGGACAGAATATTGTACGCGAAGAATCCGGCGATGCCGATAAAGAAGATATTCAGGTATTCGGCGCACCAGCCGATGATGGACTCAGGCGTGTCGATCATGCGCAGAAGCGGCGCGGACAGGAACGGCCCGATCAGCATGATGACGGCGGTGGCGAACAACGTCAGCGTCAGGCAGTTGCAGATGGTCTTGGACAGCATTTCGCGGTTCCTCGCGCCGAAATACTGCGAAACCAGAATGCCCGCGCCCGTCGATATGCCCACGAACAGCGCCAGCAGCAGGTTGAGGATGGGCGAGGCGCTGCCGACGGCGGCGAGCGCGTTGTCGCCGATGTAGTTGCCCACGATCATCGAATCGGCGGTGTTGTACAATTGCTGCGCCAGATTGCCCACCAGCATGGGCACGGCGAACTCGGCGATGCGCTTCCACGGCTCGCCGATCGTCATATCCCTCGGAGAAAAAAGCTCGGTTAGTCTGCTCATCGGCCTCGTCCTTCTGTGCGCCCGTGAAAGCGGCCGGCGCGCCCGCGCCGATTCGCCCGCCGCGAGCGGAATCTTCGCTATTGTATCACAAAACGCCGCCCCACGCTATGCGCCAAACGACGGAATGAGGCGGTGAAATTGGGCGATAGTGCGTAAAATCAATCGGTTTTTGCCGTCGGACAGCCAAGAAACGCGTAATCCTTGAGCGCGGCGTCCGGCGGCGGCGTAATATCGCGCAGGGAGACGCAGTAGGCGAACGCGCCCTCGCCGATGAATTCGAGCGAATCGGGCAGAACGACGCGCTCGAGGTTTTCGCAGGAGAGGAAGGCGTAATCGGAGATTTCCGTCACGCCGCCGGGGATCGCGACCGATCGCAGGCTTACGCAAAAGTAGAAAGCGCGGCGGCCGATCGACGTCAGCCCTCCGGGCAGCGATATCTCTTCGAGCGACGCGCACCACATGAACGCGCTGTCGCCGACGGCCTCCAGCGAATCGGGCAGCGTCACGCGCGTCAGCTCGTCGTGATGCGCAAAGGCGTAGGCGGCGACGGCGCGCACGCCCTGAGGAACGGTGAACGCCTCGCGTTTGCAGGCGTATAAAAGGGTGTGCAGCGCGGCGTTTTCGGCGTCATACAGCGCGCCGTCCTCAAAGCGGTAACGGTCGTTAAGCAATAGGATGGTTTTTAGTTTTTCGCAGCGCCCGAACGCGGAGGGCGCGATCCGCTCGACGGAGGCGGGCAGCGTGACCGAAACGGTGTCTTCGTTCTGCCAGAACGCGAACGCGCCGACGGCGGTCACGGGCTTGCCGCCCAGCGTGTCGGGCACGACGAGGTTCTTTGCCGTGCCCTTGTACTCGACGATCACCGCGCCGCCGTTTTCTACGGCATACCGATACCGCCCGCTCGTTTTGATCTCCTCCGCCCGCGCGGAGAACGCAAAACAAAGGCACAACACGCAGACAATGCAACGGGCGCTCGATTTCATTCGCCGATCCTCCGATGCTGGAATCGACCTTATCATACGGGAGTTTCCGGTAATTGTCAAGCCGCGCCGACGTCGAACGCGGGGAAGCGGGCTGTTGCCCGTTCCGCGAACCGGCAAAGTCGGTTCCGCGGGAGAGTTCAATCGCTGACCGTGATTTGACGTTTTTTATGCGATCGCCCGGCGTCGTCCCCGGTTTTTTGCCGGATACCCGCCGCGGATTGCTGTCCCGCAGTTTTTCGCGCCGCGCGGGGCGCGAAACGATTGACAAGCGGCGGACAAATCCCTACAATAAAGGGGACTAAACGCCGAAAGGAACGTGCCCCATGCCGTACAGCGCCTGCTGGCTGAAGCCCGCCCCTACGCTTCCCCGCACGAATACGCCCTATGAAACGGCGCTTGCCGAGCTGTCGGGCTTTCCCGATATCGCCGTCGACGCGCCCGCGCAGGACGGCGACTGGTACGCGATCGCGCGCGAGGGCGACGGCTACCGCCTGCGCGGGGGCGCGACGGGCGTGCTGTACGGCGCGTACCGCATCCTGACGGCGCGCGCGGCGGGCGAAGAGATCGGCGAGGGCAGGCGCGAGCCGGCGTTCGCGCTGCGCATGATCAATCACTGGGATAACCCCTCGGGCGAGGTCGAGCGCGGGTACGCGGGGCGCTCGCTGTTCCTTCGGGACAATGATTTTTGCTATGACGAGGCGCGGCTGCGCGCCTACGCGCGGCTGCTGGCATCGGTCGGCGTCAACGCGATATCGGTCAACAACGTCAACGTCTATCCCCCTGCCGACCGCTTTTTGACCGAGGAATGGCTGCCCAAGGTGAAAGCGCTCGCCGATCTGTTCCGTCCCTACGGCGTGCGCCTGATCCTGTCGGTCGATTTCGCGCTGCCCGTCACGCTGGGCCTTGACACCGCCGATCCGCTCGATCTGCGCGTGCAGGCGTTCTGGCGCGATCAAACGGCGCTCGTGTACCGATATGTCCCCGATCTGTGCGGATATCTGGTCAAGGCGGACAGCGAATACCGCCCGGGGCCCAACCTGTACCGCCGCAATCACGCGCAGGGCGCCAACCTGCTCGCGCGCGCGCTCAAGCCCTTCGGCGGTAAGCTCATCTGGCGCTGCTTCGTGTACAACTGCCGTCAGGACTGGCGCGATCACACCGTCGATCGCCCCAAGGCGGCGTATGATCTGTACGCGCCGCTCGACGGGCGGTTTGACGACAACGTAATTTTGCAGATCAAGAACGGGCCGTACGATTTTCAGGTGCGCGAGCCTGTCTCGCCGCTCCTGTACGCCATGCCGCGCACCGCGAAGGCGGTCGAAATACAGCTCGCGCAGGAGTACACTGGGCATCAGATCGATCTGTACTACATGCCGCCCATGTGGAAGGAGCTCGCGCGCGATCTCGACGCGCGCCCCGCGCACATCTGCGCCGTTGGCAATCTGGGCGACGGCGACGTCTGGACGGGTCACATCCTCGCGCAGGCGAACCTGTTCGCCTACGGCGCGTTCGCGTGGCAGGGCGACATCGATCCCGAGAAAACGGCGCGCACGTGGATCAAGCTGACCTTCGGGCGCGATTTTCAGGGGATCGACACGCTGACCGATATGCTCCTTTGCTCGCGTGAAATCTATGAGCAGTACACCGCCCCGCTCGGGCTGTGCTGGATGGTCAATCCGAACGGGCATTATGGCCCCAGCCCCGAGGGCTACGAGTTTTCGCTGTGGGGCACCTATCACCGCGCCGACCGCGACGCCATCGGCATCGACCGCTCGGACGCCGGCACGGGCTTTGCGGCGCAGTACCCCGCGCCCAAGTACGGATCGTACAACGATATCGCGCGCTGCCCCGAGGAATTGCTCCTGTTTTTCCACCGCGTCCGATACGATCACGTCCTGCGCGACGGGCGCACGCTGGCGCAAAGGATCTATGACGATCATTTCGAGGGCGCCGAGCGCGCCGCGCTTCTGCGCGACCGATGGGCGAGCCTCAAGCCCTTCCTGCCCGGGGATGTGTTCGCGCCGGCGCTCGAAAAATTCGACGGCCAGCTCGCGAACGCCCGGGAATGGCGCGACGTCGTCAACACCTACATTCATCGGCTGTCGGGCATCCCCGACGCGCAAGGGCGGACGATTTACGACTAAACGAATAAGCGGCGGGAAACGCGTTCCCGCCGCTTTTTTTCAAACGTTCAAATAGATTCGCATGGCTTTTACAAAGAATTCCGCCGCGCCGGGGGCGACCGCCTCGTCGTAATACCGGCGCATTTTGTCGTTGGTCGCATAGCTTTCAACCAGCTGCATGTGCGTTTCCTCGCTGTAAATGGCGGGCGGCCACGACATGAGCAGCCAGCGCTTGTTCTTTTCGCAGGCGGTCCGCGCCTCCGCGCAGGCGGGATCGCCGTTTTCCATCGCCTTTTTGAGATGCAGATTGATCTCCCTGCCGAGCGCTTCTTCCTCGGGCGTCATTCGTCTTCCTCCTCGCACGCCGCCCTGCGCGTCAGAACGGCGCTTATGACGGCGGGATCGAACTTGGGCTTGCGGTCGTAGGTGTACAGGCCGTTTTGTTCTTGCTCGACGTCGGTGAGCTGCGTATAGCACAGCCCGAAATGATCGGGATTGTCCAGCAGCGCGTCGGTGAGCCCCTGAAAGCGCGCGAGGAATTCCTCGCGGCTGTTCACGCGCTCGCCGTACCCCCAGCCCGCCGTGTCGGTGTCCGACCACCAGATGCCGCCGTACTCGCTGACGAACACGGGCAGGTTTCCCGGATAAGTCTGCCGGTCCGAAAGCCTTTCGTAGATCGGTTTCGCGCCCTTGCCGTAGTGCGCGGCGAATAGATCAGGCTGCTGCTCGTAATCGTGCACGTCGTACACGTCGGTTTCGCCCGCGTGGTAGTTTCCGCTTGTGTCGATGCACGGGCGCGTGCGATCCATCGCCTTGGTGACGCGGTAGACGGCGCGGAGCAGATCGTCGCGCTGGCGTCTGCCGTGTACGTCCCACGTTTCGTTGAACGGGCACCAGCCGATCACGCTGGGCGCGCTGTAATCGCGCTCGACGGCGGGAATCCATTCCTTGAGGAACGCGTCGGTCGCGGCGGGATCGCCCGCGTCCAGTCCCCAGTTCGCCATTTCGCCCCAGCACAGATAGCCCAGACGGTCGGCGTGGTACAGGAATCTCGCCTCGAACACCTTCTGATGCAGTCGTGCGCCGTTAAAGCCCATCGCCTGTGCGCGCAGGATGTCGTTTTTGAGCTCGTCGTCGGTCGGCGCGGTATAGATCCCGTCGGGATAAAAGCCCTGATCGAGCACGAGGCGCTGGAACACGGGTTTTCCGTTCAGCAGGAATCTCATGCCGTCAAAGCCGACGCTGCGCAGCCCGAAATAGCTGGTCATGCGGTCGACGACGATGCCGTCCTTCTTGAGCGTCAGCGTGACGTCGTAGAGCGCGGGATGGCCGGGCGACCAGTGACGTCCGCCCGCCACGGCGATCTGACCGCCGACGAAGGACGGATTGCACGCGAACTCGCCGCCGCCCGTCGGTTGCTCGTTATAGAACGTTTCGACCGATAGCCGGCAGCCTTTGCCGCCGCGCACGACCGCCGAGATCGTCAGCGTGTCGTTGGCGGCGTCGGGCGTGTAGAATACCTGCGCCAGATAGCTTTCGTTGACCCATTCGAGCCACACCGTCTGCCAGATGCCCGTCGTGCGCGTGTAGGAGCAGCCGTAGGACGCGTACTCGTCGCTTTGCTTGCCGCCGGGCTGAAGCGGCGAGCGCGTCTCGTCGTCGGCGCAGACGACCAGCGTGTTGTCGTCCGGCTTGAGCGCCCCGGTGATATCAAAGGAAAACGAGGTATACCCGCCCTCGTGGACGCCGACCGATACGCCGTTGACCCACGCCTCGCACTTGTAATCGACCGCGCCGAAATGGAGCAGCACGCGCTTGCCCGCCGCCTCGGGCGGCAGCCTGAATTCGCGCGCGTACCACACCGCGCGCATAAAATCGGTATATTGCACGCCGGAGAGCTTGCTCTCGGGGCAGAAGGGCACGGTGATTTCGCCTTTGAGATCGCCGCGCGTCAGTCCGCGCGCGCGCCCGGACGCGCCGTGATCGATTTCGAACCGCCATGATCCGTTCAGGTTCAGCCAACCCTCCCGCACGAACTGCGGGCGCGGGTATTCGGGACGCGGTATCATCATAACGCTCCTTTCGGTTATCGGACGAGCGCGTGCGCCGCCTCGCGCAAACGGTCGTTCAGGTCGTCCGCCGCCGCCTGATTTTGCGCGCGGGTGTTGACGTAAAGCTTGATTTTCGGCTCGGTGCCGCTCGGTCGGACGCACAGCCAGTTGCCGCCCTCGAGCTCGTAATACAAGACGTCCGATTCGGGCAGACCCATCGGCTCCCGAACGCCGCCGCACACGCGCAGTCCCGTCAAGTAATCGCGCGCCGCGGTCACGGCAAAGCCGCCGATCTCAAGGGGCGGATTTTCGCGCAGACCACGCATGATGTCCCGCATCCTCTGCGCGCCGTCCTTGCCGGGCAGCGTGACCGATATCACCTTTTCGGCGCAGTATCCGTACTTTCGGTAGATTTCCTGCAGCCTCTCGTACAGCGTGACGCCCTCGGCGGCGCATACGCACGCCGCCTCGCATAAAAGCAGCGAGGCGTTCACGCCGTCCTTGTCGCGCACGCGTGTGCCCGACAGGTAGCCGTAACTTTCCTCAAAACCGAACAGGAACCGATACGCGCCCGTTTCCTCGAACTGCTCGATCTTTTCGCCGATGAATTTGAAGCCGGTGAGCACGTTGAACATCGTGACGCCGTAATCCTTCGCGATCGCCGCCGCCAGCTCGGTCGAGACGATGGATTTGACGACGGCGCCGTTCGCGGGCAGACGATTCGTCGCCTTGCGCGAGGACAGGATATGGTACATGAGCAAACAGCCGATCTGATTGCCCGTCAGCGTGTGAAACGCGCCGTCTTTGTCGCGCACGGCGACGCCCATGCGGTCGCAGTCGGGATCGGTGGCGAAGGCGACCGTCGCGCCCGTTTTTTCGGCGAGCGGGATAGCGAGGGCAAAGGCGGCGGGGTCCTCGGGATTGGGCGCAGAGACGGTGGGGAAGCGCGGGTCGGGCGCTTCCTGCTCGGGCACGACGGCGACGCGGACGATCCCGAGTTCGCGCAGCATCCGGCGAACCGGCACGTTGCCCGAGCCGTGAAGCGGCGTGTAGACGATGTTCATGTCGCCGCCCTTTTCGCGCAGCAGCTCGGGGCGCAGCGCCAATGACTTGATCATGGCGATGTAATCGTCGTCCACCTCTTTGTCGCCGATGATCTGCAAAAGCCCCTTGTCCAGCGCTTCGCGCTCGTCCATCGGCAGGCAGTCGGCGTAATCAAGCCGCATGATCTCCCGCGTCACCTCGGCGGCGGCCTCGGGCGAGAGCTGCGCGCCGTCCGCGCCGTAAACCTTGTAGCCGTTGTAGGCGGGCGGGTTGTGGCTGGCGGTGATCACGACGCCGGCGGCGGCGGACAGATGCCGGACGGCGAAGGACAAAACGGGCACGGGACGCAGCGCGTCAAACAGATACGCCTTGACGCCGGACGCGGCGAGCACCAGCGCCGTTTCGCGCGCGAACACGTCGCTTTTTTCGCGCGAGTCATACGCGATCGCCGCGCCCGCGTCCGCCGCGCCCAGCCCGATCAGATACGCCGCCAGTCCCTTGGTGGCGCGCCGGATGTTGTAGATATTCATGCGGTTCCTGCCCATGCCCAGCACGCCGCGCATGCCCGCCGTGCCGAACGCGAGATCGGTATAAAAGCGATCCTCGATTTCCTTTTCATCCCCGGCGATCCCGCGCAGCTCGCCGATCGCCGCTTCGTCGCCGGCAAACTCGCGGAGCCAGTTTTCGTATTCGTCCCTGTATCCCATCGCGCGCACCTCCCGCATATCGTCGCTTCTATTATATAGGAAACGCCGGAGGACGCAAGCGTTTTTTGCGGCAGCGACGGCATAAACTGGCGGGCGCAAACATATACTGATAGAGCGATTGCGCGCGCCCGATGATTCCGCCGAAATATTCGCGGCCCGGGGCGCATATGCTCTCCGTGAAGGAGGGCGGATCATGATCAAACAAACGGACAGGCGCGAAGCGCCGAAAAAAAGAACGGCCTTGCTCGCGGGCGCGACGGCGCTGCTCGTGCTGCTCGGCGCGTGCTATATCGGGAAGGTGGACGGGCTGGAGGTGATGGCGCGCAAGCGCGATCTGCCCGTTTACTCGGTCGAGCGCGACGACGGCAAAATCGCCATCAGCTTCGACGCGGCGTGGGGCGGCGACAAAACCGAGCAAATCCTCGATATCCTGGACGCGTACGGCGTGAAAACGACGTTTTTCCTCGTCGATATCTGGACGCAGCGCTTCCCCGAGCTGGTGAAGCTGATCGACGAGCGCGGGCACGAAATCGGCAACCACTCGACCACGCACAAGGAAATGTCCAAGCAAAGCGAGCAGGAGATCATCCGCGAGCTGAAAACGGCGTCCGATGAAATCGAGAAGCTGATTGGCAAGCCCACGACGCTCTTCCGCCCGCCCTACGGCGATTACGACAACCTGGTGGTCGCCACGGCGCGCGCGCAGGGCTATCAGACGATCCAGTGGAGCGTCGATTCGCTCGACTGGAAGAACCGGGGCGTCGAGGATATGGTGTCCCGCGCGACCAAATCCGTCAAAAGCGGCGATATCGTTCTGTTCCACAACGATTCACAGTACATCGTTCAGGCGCTTCCGATCATTCTCGCCGCCTACCGCGACAAGGGGCTCGAGACGGTGATGATATCGGAGCTTCTGCTCGACGGCGACACGACCATCGACACGCAAGGGCGTCAGCGCAAATTACGGGAGGTACAATGAACATGGAAGGGTATCAGAACAGGCTGTCCTTATGCGGCGCGATCGAGACCGAGCCGGAGTTCGATCACGAGGTGTTCGGCGAACGATTCTTTACGCTTATGCTGCGCGTGCCCAGACTCTCGGGCGCGAGCGATCAACTGCCCGTCACGTTGAGCGAAAGGCTGATGAACGATCAGATCACCGTGGACACGCGGCTCATGATCACGGGACAATTGCGGTCGTACAACAAGCTGGTGGGCGGCGCGGGCAGGCTGCTGCTCACGGCGTTCGCGCAGCAGCTGCTCGCGCCCGACGATCAGGAAAACGCCAATTCCGTCGCGCTGACCGGCGCGCTGTGCAAGCCGCCCGCCTTCCGCACGACGCCTTTCGGCCGGGAGATCTGCGATCTCATGTTTGCCGTGAACCGCGCCTTCGGCAAATCGGACTATATCCCGTGCATCGCGTGGGGGCGCACGGCGCGCTATGCGGCGCGTCTGGCCGTGGGCGAAAAATTGCAGGTGCAGGGGCGCTTCCAGAGCCGCGAATACCAAAAACAAATGCCCGACGGCAGTCTGGTCACGCGCGTGGCGTACGAGGTGTCGCTCAGTCGCCTGTCCCGCGTGTCGGAGATCGAAAACGCCCTGTCCGCCGAGCCGCGACAGGCGATCATCTACCAGTAACGCCTTGCGAACAGGCATGAAAAGAGCCGAAGGCATGTCGCCTTCGGCTCTTTTTCTCATAACAGGGGAAATGGGCGTTTAATAGTTCTCCGCCTTGATCTGGAAGAACGCCTTGGGATGCGCGCAGACGGGGCAGACGTCGGGCGCCTGTTTGCCCACGACGATGTGGCCGCAGTTGCCGCACTGCCAGATTTTATCCTCGTCGCGCGAGAACACCAGCCCACCCTCGATGTTGGCGATCAGTTTCAGGTAGCGCTCCTCGTGCTCCTTTTCGATCTTGGCGACGCCCTCGAACAGATCGGCGATCTTGTCAAAGCCTTCCTCGCGCGCTTCGACGGCGAACTTGGCGTACATGTCCGTCCACTCGAAATTTTCGCCGTCTGCGGCGGAATGGAGGTTGGTCAGCGTGTCGCTCAACCCGCCCAGCAGCTTGAACCAGATTTTTGCGTGTTCTTTTTCATTGGCGGCGGTTTCGTCGAACAGATTGGCGATCTGCTCGTAGCCGTCCTTGCGCGCCTTCGAGGCGAAATAGTTGTACTTGTTGCGCGCCTGCGACTCGCCCGAGAACGCGGTGCGGAGATTCAGCTCGGTTTTGCTGCCTTTCAGATCCATGTGTATCTCCTCCATTTACATCCTATTGACGCACGTTTCCGTACGGATGGAGCATACCCCTTTATCCCGTCCGTGAAACGCGCGCGCGTGATTTTCTTTATTGTACAGGAAACGCGGTTATTTGTCAAACGCCAGACGGACGACCGCCGCCTCGGGCAGCGAGGATTTGGTCAGCCTGCTTGCGACGGGCACAATGACAAGCCCGGCGAGCATCGCCGCCACGCCCGAATACGCCGCGACGGACGTGCCCAGAACGAGCGGGGGAACCAGCGCGATCAGGAAACCGCCGATCAGGCCCGCCCACGCGCCCGTCCGCGTCGTGCCGCGCCAGAGCAGCCCGTACATGAACGGCGCTAAAAACGCGCCCGCCACCGTGCCCCACGAGAGCGACATGAGCTGCATGATGGGCGTGTTCTGCATGAGAAAATTAATGATCAGCGACAGCGCGACAAACAGGAGGCACAAAAGGCGCATGGTGCGCGTGGACGCCTCCTGCGAGCGGTTTTTGCGCAGCGCGCCGATCAGATCGATGGACAACACCGAGGAGCACGCCAGCACGAGCGAGGTCAGCGTCGATATGCTCGCCGAGAGCAAAAGCACGATGAACACGCCCTGCAGGGCGTCGGGAATGCCAACGACCGTCTTGTCGGTCAGGATGGTCGGGATGATATCGTCCAGCGCCATCGCGCCGTTTTCGACGGCGGCCGCCGCCGTGCCGAAGGCGGCGTTCGGAATCTTGCCCAGAATCACGCGCCCGAAACCGCCCGCGAAGTAAATGCCGCCCGCGATGACGAGCGCGAACGCCGTGGAAATCACCGTGGCGCGCTTGACCGAGGATACGTCCTTGATGGCGAAAAACTTATGCAGCATCTGCGGCAGCCCCAATACGCCCATCGAGGTGAGCAGCACGTTGGATAAAAGCGGCGCGGCGTTGTCCTTTGTGATCGCCATGCTGCCCAGACCGCCGATTTCGTTGAGCGCCGCCACGCCGTCCTTCAGCCCGCCCGCCGCGCGGATGATATAGACGATGATCAGCGTCGTGCCGCCCAGCATGATGATGCCCTGAATGAAATCGGTGATCGCCGTCGCCTTGTAGCCGCCCGCGAACAGATACACCGCCGCGAGCGCCGCGATGCCGACGACGCACCACGTATAGTCGATCCCCAGCGCCATGCGGAACATCGTGCCCAGCCCCTTGTAGACCGACGCCGAGTAGGGGATCAGGAACACAAAGATGATCAGCGAGGAGACGAGCTTCATCGGGCGCGAGGAAAAGCGCTTTTCAAAGAAGCTCGGGATGGTCGACGCGTTGAGCTTTTCGCCCATGCGCCGGACGGGGCGCGCCAGCAGCGACCACGCGAGCAGGCTGCCGATCAGCGCGTTGCCGATGCCCGCCCACGCCGCCGCGACGCCGAACTTCCAGCCCATGCTGCCGGCGTAGCCCACGATGATCACGGCAGAAAAATAGCTGGCGCCGTAGGAAAGGGCGCTCATCCACGCGCCGACGTTCCTGCCGCCCAGCAAAAATTCGTTGAGAGATAGCTTCTTTTTCGCCGTCAGCGTAATGATGACGATCATCATGACGGCATAGATCACCAGCACGATAAACTTCACGGGGAACACATCCTTCCATCCTACCGCCGTCCGGGGGACGGCTCTACAAAGACGATGATATCATAAGTTGCCGGGAAAGCAAAGTTTTTTTATTGCATTTCGCCGCGCGCCCGCGCCGCGGCGGACACGCCGGTTTGTCATAAATGGTCGCGTCATATCCCTTGCATCGGCAATTCGGATATGCTATACTTATTAATTGGAAGGTTTCCATCCGGAAAAACACAAAAGGAGATACCATGATGAGCAAGGTGCACGTTTTCGATCATCCTTTGATTCAGCATAAGCTGACCATTATGCGCGACAAGAACACCGGCTGCAAGGAATTCCGCGAGCTGCTCGACGAAATCTCCATGCTCATGGTGTACGAGGTCACCCGCGATCTGCCGACGGAGGAAGTCAGCGTGGAAACGCCCATCTGCGAAACCAAGGCGAAAATGCTCGCCGGCAAGCCCATCGGCATCATCCCCATCCTGCGCGCGGGCTTGGGCATGGTGGACGGCATTATGCAGCTCATCCCCAATGCCAAGGTCGGCCATATCGGGCTGTACCGTGATCCCGCGACGCTCGAGCCGGTCGAATACTACTGCAAACTGCCCGAGGACGCCGTGCACCGCGAGCTCATCGTGCTCGATCCCATGCTGGCGACGGGCGGCAGCGCGTCGGCGGCGATTTCTTTCATCAAAAAGCGCGGCTGCCACAACATCCGTCTGGTCAACCTGATCGCCGCGCCCGAGGGCATCGCGCGCGTGCAGCAGGAGCATCCCGACGTCGATATCTACGTCTCGGCGCTTGACGAAAAGCTCAACGATCACGGGTACATCATTCCGGGCCTGGGCGACGCGGGCGATCGTTTGTTCGGCACGAAATAACCTGTCCGGAGGTATTGGCATGGCTGTGGAGTGGCTCGAGGAGATCAGGCGCGCGGAGGAAGCGGCGGAGAAGATCCGGCAGGAAGCCGCCGCGCAGGGGCGCGAGATCATCAAATCGGTCGAGGAAGCGACGCTCGAGAACGAACGCCGCGCCGCCGCCGACATCCGCGCGGACTATCAGACGCGCATGGCCGAAAGGCGCGCGGAAATCGAGCGGACGCTCGACGCGCGCTCGGGCGAAAAGCGCGAGGCGCTGAACGCGCTGCGCGACGCGGCGCGGCGGCGCGTTCCTCACGCGGCGCGTCTGGCGGCGGAGAGGGTCGTGAAACATGGCGATCGTTAAAATGAAGCGCCTGACGCTGCTCGCGCCCGTATCGGACCGCGAGAAGCTGATGAAGGCGCTGCAGCGCATGGGCGCGGTCGAGATCGAAACGCCCGCCGACGAGGTCAGGGAATATGTCGCCGAAGCCTCGCGCGACGTCTTTGAGATCGGCGAGGAAGTCAAGCGCCTGAAATGGGCGCTGGGACGGCTGGGCAAATACGATACCGACGACAAGATTTCCTTCGGCGTTATGCCCGAGATCGAGGAATCGGCCGCCGACGCCGCCGCCGCGCGCGCCGGGGAGATCGGCGCGCTCGTATCGAAGCTCGAATACTTCGAGCGCCGTCTGGGCGAACTCAAAAGCGCCGAAACGCGCGTGAAAGCGGCGCGCGCGCAGTACGAGCCGTGGGCGAAATTCGACGCGGCGCGCGCTGCGCTCATGCCCACGCGGGACATGCGCTATTGCGCCGGCGCGGTGCCCGCGCGCGCGCTGCCCGCGCTGGAAGACGCGCTGCGCCCGCTCGCCGCGACCGCGCAGGTCGTTTCCGCCGAGCGCGAAACGGCGCTCGTGGTGGTCGCCGCGCACGCCGAATGCGAAAAAGAGGCGCTCGCCGCGCTGGACGACGCAGGCTTCGAGCGCGAGAATTTCGAGGCGCTCGGCGACAAAACGCCGGCGGAATATCTTGCTTTCCTGAACGGCGAAGCCGACGCGATCGCCGCCGAGCGCGGGCAGATCGAAAGCGATACCGCCGCCATGGCGGGCGATATCCGCGATATCAAAATTCTGATCGATCTGCGCCAGATGGATCTGGAGCGCGCCGAGGCGTCCGCGCGCGTCGCGCAAACCGAAAGCGTGTTCCTGCTGCGCGGCTGGACGCCTGCCGAGATCGCCGACCGCGTGGCGGAAAAGATCGCCAAAATCTCGCCCGCCGCCGCGCTCGAATTATCCGATCCGCTTCCCGAGGAGGAGCCGCCCGTCCGCCTGCAAAACGGCAGGCTGGCGTCGCCGTATGAAAACATCGTCGAGGGCTATTCGCTGCCCGCCTATCGCGGCATCGATCCCACGGCGGTCATGGCGCCCTTTTACGCCTGCCTGTTCGGCATGATGCTTTCGGACGCCGGTTACGGGCTGATCATGGCGCTCGCCATCCCCCTGTTCATCCGGAAAAAGGGCATTAAAAGAGAAAACGCCAAGCTGCTGTGGGTGCTGTTCATGGGCGGACTGGCGACCATCGTGTGGGGGCTTGTGTACAACACAATCTTCGGCTTTAACTGGCTGCCCAGGCGCCTGTGGCTGCTGGATTCGGTCGGCGAACCCCTGCTCGTCATGGGCATCTGCATCGGCATGGGCGCGATTCATCTGTTCGCCGGGCTAGGCGTGGCTGCGCACATGAACATCAAGCGCGGCGACCCGCTCGCGGCGATCTGGGATCAGTTCAGCTGGATCATGGTGCTGTGCGGTCTGGGGCTGATGTTCCTGCCCGGCACGGCGATGATCGGGCAGTATACCGCGCTGGCCGGCGCGCTCATCATCCTGCTCATGGCGGCGCGCGACCGCAAGAACCCGCTCAAGCGGCTGATCGGCGGCTTGAGCGCGCTGTACGGCATATCGAGCTGGCTGAGCGATCTTTTGAGCTATCTGCGCCTGTTCGGCATGGGGCTGGCGACCGGCGTGATCGGCATGGTGTTCAACCAGCTGATCGGCATGATCTGGGGCGGCGGCATCATCGGCAAGGTCTTCGCCGTCGTGCTGTTCGTGTTCTGCCACGGCTTCAATCTTGGCATCAACGCGCTGGGCGCGTACGTCCACGCCTGCCGCCTGCAGTATGTCGAATTCTTCGGCAAGTTCTACGAGGAGGGCGGCAAGGCGTTCAAGCCGCTCTCGCGCAAAACAAGGTATGTAAGCATCCGCACGCCGCAAGGCGAAACGTGATCGCTTCATAATATGACATGATTCATCATCACGAGGAGGAAATCACATGAGTATCGGACAAATTCTCGCACTGCTCGGCGCGGCGGTCGCCGTCATCTTCTCGGGCATCGGCTCGAGCCGCGGCGTCGGCCTCGCCGGCGAAACGGCGACCGGCGTATCCGCCGAAAACCCCGACGTATCGGGCAAACTGCTCGTGCTCCAGCTGCTTCCCGCCACGCAGGGCATCTACGGCCTGCTGATCGGCGTCTGGGTTTTGATTTCCACCAACGCGATGACGCCCGGCGCGATGAAGCCCGTTTCCCTCGAACAGGGCTTGTTCTACATCGTCGCCTGCCTGCCCATCGCCGTGGTCGGCTACTATTCCGCCATCAAGCAGGCGCGCGTCGCGTCGGCCGGCATGCTGCTGGCGGGTCAGCGCCCCGAAATGCAGGGCAAAGCGATCATCATGGCGGTCATGGTCGAAACCTACGCCATTTTTGCGCTCGTCACCTCCTTCCTGATGGTCAACTCGATCAAGCTGTAAGGAAAAAGCAATGGACGTAAAAGGCATCCTTGAAAAAATCGGCGCGGACGCCCGCGCCGCCGCCGCGCAGACGCTCGCCGACGCGAGAGCGCGCGCCGACGAAATCGCGCGCCTGTCGCACGAAAAGCTCGACGCCCAGCGCGCCGACATGGAAAAGCGCGTCGTATCGGACGCCGCCGAGGCCGCCGGGCGCATGGAGCGCATGAAGGATCTCGAGGATAAGAAAGAGACGCTCGCCGCCAAGCGGCAGGTGATGGACGAGGCGTTCCGCGAGGCGCTGGACATCCTGTGCGCCCTGCCCGCCGGGGAAGCGCGCGCCTTCTTCATGGGCGAGATGCTCTCCGCCGCCCGGGGCGGCGAAAGCCTGTCCGTCGGGCGCGTCAATCCCGACTGGTTTGACGATTCCTTCCTTGCCGAGGCGAACGCGGCGCTCGCCGCGCGCGGCGACAAGCCCCTCGTTTTGTCCGCCGACGCGGCGGACGGGCGCGGCTTCCGCCTGATTCGCGGCGGCGCGTCGATGGACTGCACGTTCGCCGCGCTGATCGCGGATCAGCGTCTGGCGCTCGAGGGCGAGGTCGCCGCGGCGCTCTTTGACTGACCGACAGAAAGGGAGGGATTGCGCTTGCCGCAGGGGAGCATCTATTACGCGCTCGGCCGATTGAGCGTGATCCGGAAAAACGCGCTGGATCAGCAGAAACTGGAGCGCTTGCTTCAGGCGCAGACGGCGGAGGAGGCGCGCAAAACGCTTGCCGAGATCGGCTGGGCGGAGAGCGACGACTACGATAAAATGGCGGCCGAGCATGTGCGGCGGGCGTGCGCGCTCGCGCGCGAACTGACCACCGACGAAAAGCTGCTCGATTGCTTTCTGTACCGCTACGACGTGAACAACCTGAAAATGCTGATCAAGGCGCGCAGCCTTGAGATCGGCGCGGGCGATATGTCCCCCTGCGGGACGTATCCCGTCGACACGCTTTCGCACGCCGTCGCCGAGCACAAGTATGACAAACTGCACCCCGTCCTCAAGGACGCGCTCGACGCGCTTGAAAAGCGACTCGCCGTGAAGATCGATCCGCTGGATATCGACGTGACGCTCGACAAGGCGCTCTATCGCCTGATCTTTCAGACGCTGCCCAAGGGGAGCGATTCGGCGAAGCGCTATTTCAGGGCGCGCGTGGACATATTGAACCTCGTGATGGCGCTTCGCGCGCTGCACATGGGCAGGAACGCCGCCTTCCTCAAGGCGCTGCTCATCGAGGGCGGCACGGTGCCGACAAACCAATGGCTCAAGGCGTACGAAAAGCCCGAAAAGCTGCCGCTGCTTGTCAATTCGTACGGAACGAAGATTTATCACGCCGCCATCGCCGCGCAAATGGACGCGGGCAAGCTTTCGCAGCTTGAAAAGCTGATGGACGACTACCTTTTGTCCGTGTATACCGCGTACAAGCGCGATATGGACAAGGTCGAGCGCATCATCGGCTATCTGCTCCTGCGCGAGCGCGAGGCGGCGGCGGTGCGACTGATCATGGCGGGCAAGGTCAACGGCTTTGCGAACGACGTGATCCGCGAAAGGCTGCGTGAGTTGTATGGCTGAAAAGCTTTGCGGCGTGGGCGCCGTCGGCGAGCGCGACGCGGTCATCGCCTTCCGCGCCGTCGGGATGCGCGTTATTCCCGCCGAAACGCCGGCGGCGGTGGCGCGCGCCGTGCACACGCTTGTCACGGAGGGCGTGCCGGTCGTCTTTATCACCGAGCGCGCGGCGCAGATCGCGCCCGAAACCTTTGCGAAATACAAGTCCGATCCGACGGTTTCCTTGATCCCCCTCCCGGGCAGCAGCGGGA
>CAYWOS010000009.1:17740-85076 GCA_964459985.1 uncultured Oscillospiraceae bacterium | reverse complement strand
TCCGCCGCCACGGTGGTATAGGTATGCCCGATGTGCATGTTGCCGCTCGGGTAATAGATCGGCGTGGTGATGTAGTAGGTCTTTTTCTCCGCCATGTTGAGCGCCCCCTTACCATAAAAGCCCCGCTAAAGCGGGGGAATCTCGCATGCCCTTCATCATACGGGTTTTCCTTTGAAATGTCAAGATTTCGCACGCATAAACGAACCTGAAAGAAGACCGCCGTGTCCGGCGGTCTCAAATCGTCGACAAACCCGGTCGTTCCTCCCGGGGATGCAATGAAGGGGCGGAGCCCCTTCATTTCTCATCCGAAACCAGCGACATGTGCGGTGGTTTCGGAACGATTTTCCGCAGAAAATCGGTTCCTTACGCGTTTTTCCGGCCGCGCGGCAAAGCCGCGCAGGAAAAACGTGCAAGCCGCAAAAATGAAGGATTCATTTTTGCGGTGCGTGTCGACTTTGTCGACACGCAGAGGGAGACCGCCGTGTCCGGCGGTCTCCCTTTTGGGTATTCCTGCGCCGTTTACGGCCGGCGCAGGGGAATGGCGCAGCTCATATCGATCGCGCCGTCGCGTTCGGGCGCCAGATACATGGTTTCGGGATAGCTTTCCATGTAGGGGAAGGTGTACTGCGCCTGCTCGGGGCCGTAGCCCTCGCAGCCGTAGTAGCCGTCGAACGACTCGAACACTTTCTTGCCCTCGCCGTCGACCAGCACCAAGTCGCCCATATCGCCGCAGGCGTCGATCGCCGTGTAATCCCAGTACTTGACGCCGTCCTCGATATACGCCGTGCCGTTTTCCGCGATGAAGGCGTCAAACACGTCCCGGTGCAGCGACCAATCGACGGTGACGTACATCTGGATGGGGCTGTACACCGCTTTGGACACCTTGGCATCCCAATCCCTGCCCTTGAACTCGATGTTCGGCGTTTCGGTGACGACCTGATCGCGGCTCGAGCAATCCATCGTAAAGGAGATCACGCCGGTGGACGGCTTAACGTAGACGCCCTTTTCCTTGTCGATGTAATCGGACGGATTCGCGGGCTTTACGCCCAGCGGCAGGGTGATTTCCACATTCTTGCCGGTCAGGTACATATCGATGTTGTCCAGACGGTACTGGTTGTAGAAGATCACTTCGCCGGGCAGCTCGCCGCCGATCTGGTTGCCGCTCGTGCCCTGCGGCATGCCCGTTTCCACGCCGTCCACCCAGATGGTGTCCGCCCAGTTGCGAACGCCGAGCTTATAGTATGTCTCCCAATCTTCTTCGGAGAGATAGCGCACGGGATCGCCTTCCGTCGCTTCGCCGAGCAATTCGGTCGCTTTGGTATCGCGCACGGAGTAGGCGACGTAGAGCGACATGCCGTCGTAGGCGGCTTCCCTGATGGTGATTTCGGCGTCGCCGACGGTAAATTTGCCAAGGTCGCGCTGCGTGAGCGTCCCGGCGTTTTCGGGGGTGTGCCCCATGGTCATCTGGAATACGTCCCGCGCCAGCAGCGTCGCCGCCAGCGCCGTGACGGACAGAAGAATGAGCGCCATGGACAGCGCGAACGCCGCCGAAAATTTCTTTTTCACTTTCTTACCCTCCCTGACCCGATTCATGATGGCGCTGACGTCGCGCTCGGTGACGCGCAGGGACGAAAGATTTCGGTCAATGGCCTGCCGGACACGGTTCTGATTCATCCTGATCCCCTCCTGTCAGCGTTTCTTTGAGCAATGCCTGAGCCTTCTGAAGCCTGTGAAAGACGCTGGAACGGCTGATGCCGAGCGCCTGCGCCGTTTCCTCCATCGTCATGTCCTGATAGTAGTAGAGAAGGATCACCCGTTTGAGCTTGTCGGGCAGGCGCAGAATATCGTCCATCAGCGACCGATCCTCGGGCGGCACGGACGCCGCGCTTTGCGGGATGTCCTCGAGCGCCCGGCTGCGGTCGACGTGTTTGAACCATGTGCCGCGCCGGTAGTCGGCGCATACGTTCATGGCGATGCGCATCAGCCATGTTTTTTCGCTGCAGCCGTTCCTGCCCTCGAATTTCGGCATGGCGCGCCATGCCTTGAGAAAGGTGTCCTGCATGGCGTCCTCCGCCTGCGCCGCGTCCGAGAGATACACAAAGCACGCTCGCCACACGGCGTTTCCGTACAGGGTGATCCATTGCTCCAGACGCTTTTCCCGGACGGCGCTGGGTACCGCAGTGCTGTCCACGCGATCACCTCCTCACATGATTAGACGGAAACGGGCGGCGGTTTTTCCAATGCGCGCCGCATTTTTTCTGGAAAATCCCTTTCCTTTATTATACGACGGAACGACGCGCGCCGTAAAGCGCCGGATAGAGGGATCGAAACGTTTTGCGCGCGCTGAACGTCTGTTTTTGCCCCTGTGCATATGGACAAAACCGTTTTAATATGCTATACTGCGCTTGGAAAGCAAATCTTGCCTAAAAATTCCGAAAATATGGTAAAAAAGCGTTCGATCCCCGCAAAACAATGGCGAAACTGTCCTGTTTTTTTCCTGTTTCTTGTGCTGATGCGAACAAGATTCGGCAAGATATGACAACACTATCGCAATTTTTGAGAGGACGTTTTGCCTCGCAAACACTATCATGAATGTATCTGATGGTCGGTTCTTATGAGAGGGAGGCCGGGTGCCGCCGTGGCGGTTGATTTTTAAGGAAAGTTTAGAAAACGGTTTCGCACCTCTCTGCCCGGGATTCGGATTCTGCGCGTCGGCGCGCGGCGCAGCCGCGGACGATGGCTCAAGGAGGGATGACCGCATCCATGAAGAAGATGAACAAGGGGCTTCGCACCGTCCTGATTCTCGCGGGGATTGTGCTCCTGTTCGCTTTATGGCTGCTGCTGTCGGGCGGCGCCGAGAGCTTCCGCGACCGATACGCGGGGCTTGATTTGACGGCCGATATACAGGGCATCGGCCGCGCCAACACGTATACCCATTATCTGGAGAATAACCAATCGAGTCCGCGCCCGCAGATCGATATCGAGATCGATTGTCTTTCGTTCGACGCCGAGGGCGACGCGCGCGTCGCCGAAAACGAGGCGGGCGAGGCGCGCGCGCTGTACATGGGCGGCGACGCCGGCGTCACATGGAAGGTCGACGTGCCGGAAGCGGGCATGTATCATGTGTATCTCGAATACTACGCCGTCGCCTCGCGCGGCGTCGATATCGAGCGCGAGGTGCTCGTCAACGGCGAACTTCCCTTCGTCGGCGCCGACACGCTCCGTTTTTCGCGCCTGTGGCACGACGGCGGCAAGATCCGCCTGGACAATCAGGGCAATCAGATCCGGCCGACGCAGGTCGAGGTGTTCGATTGGCAGAGCGCCTACTGCCGCGATCATATGGGCTATTCGATTTTGCCGTATCAATTCTACTTCGGCGAGGGTGAAAACACGCTGTCCCTGATCGGTATCAACGAACCGATGCTGATCAGGCGCGTGGCGCTGACCGCCGTTCGCACGCCGGCGACGTACGAGGAATACGCCGCGCGGACGCCGGTCGTCGAGATGTCCGGGCAGGGGAAGGCGTACATCGCGCAGATTCAGGGCGAGGACGCCGTGCTGCGCTCGTCGCCGTCGCTTTACGCGCGGTATGACCATTCTTCTTCCGCGACCGTCCCGTACAGCGTCCGCGAAACCGTGCTCAACTACATCGGCGGCGATCCGTGGAACGCCGCCGGCCAGTGGATCGAATGGGCGTTTTCCGTGCCGGAGGACGGCTACTACCATATTACGCTCAAGGGCAGGCAGAACTATCAGCGCGGCGCGCTGTCCTGCCGCTCGGTGTCGATCGACGGGACGACCCCGTTCGGCGAATTGTCCTCGGTTTCTTTCATGTATAACAACGCGTGGAACTACCTGACGCTCTCGGATTCGTCCGGCGCGCCCTATCGCATTTATCTGGAGGCGGGCGAGCACACGATCCGGCTGGAGGCGACGCTCGGCGATATGGGCGCGATATTGGAAACGATGGAGGACAGCATTTTCCGCCTCAACCAGATCTACCGCAAAATCCTCGTTTTGACGGGCGTGAAGCCCGACGTCTTCCGCGATTACAAGCTGGGGAACGTCTACCCGGACGTGATTGACGCCATGGCGCTCGAAAGCAAGCGCCTGTTCAAGCTGATCGACGATACCGTGAAGACGACCGGGCAGAAGTCCGACCGCATCGCCGCGGCGCAGACGCTGGCGTTCCAGCTCGAGGTGTTTGTCGACGATCCCGACTACATCACCAAACAGTTCGTGAACTTCAAGGACAACATCACCGCTTTGGGCGCGGCGATGCAGAACATGTCCGAAACCAAGCTGGACATCGACTGCATCTATATCACCGGCGAGGACGCCGTGATCGAGCGCGCGACGGAAAACGCGCTGACCAAGCTCGTCCACGAGGTCAATTCCTGCATCGCGTCCTATACGGTCGATTACAACGCGCTGGGCGATATCTACGCCGAGAACGAAACCGTGATCGAGGCGTGGATCGTGACCGGGCGCGATCAGTCGACGATCCTCAAAACCATGATCGACGACAGCTTCACGCCGCAGAGCGGGATCAAGGTGAACGTCAAATTGGTCGATCCCAACGCGCTTCTGGCCGCCGTCGTCGCCGGCAACGGTCCCGACGTCGTGATTTCGGTGGATTCGTGGCATCCCGTCAACTACGCGATGCGCAACGCCGCCGAGGATCTGCGCCAGTTCCCGGATATCGACGAGGTGCTGTCCGATTTCTTTCCGAGCGCGTACGCGCCGATGTCGATTGACGGCGGCGTGTTTGCCCTGCCCGAAACGCAGGTGTTCAGCCTGCTCTTTTACCGGGAGGACGTGCTGGAGGAGTACGGCATCACGCCGCCCCGGACATGGGATGAAATGATCGCCGTGATGCCGACCATTCAGGGCAACAGCATGTCGGTGGGCATTCCGTACCCCGATATCGCCGCGCCGAACCTGTCGACCTATTATTCCATGATCTACCAGTTCGGCGGCGCGCTCTACAACGACGGCGCGACGCGCACCACCATCGCCGAGGAGGCGGGCGTCAGGGCGTTCGAGCTGTATACGTCGCTGTACGTCGATTACGGCCTGCCGACGATCTTCGACTTCGTCAGCCGCTTCCGCTCGGGCGAAATGCCCATGGGCGTGGCGGACTACACCACGTACAACATGCTCACCGTCTCTGCGCCCGAGATTCGCGGGCTGTGGGATTTCACCCTCATTCCCGGCGTGCTGAAAACGGACGAAAACGGAAACGCGTACGTCGATCACGCCGTGCATTCGCAGGGCGTATGCTGCATGATGGTCAAAACGGACGACGAAACGCTCAAGCAAAACGCGTGGGAATTCATGAAGTGGTGGGTCAGCGAGCAGACGCAGGTGCGCTTCGGGCGTGAAATCGAAAGCGTGCTGGGCTCCTCCGCCCGCTACGCCACCGCGAACGTCAAGGCGCTCGAGCAGCTGGCGTGGAGCACCTCGCAGCTTGCCGTACTGGAAGAGCAGATGTCGCAGGCGGTCGGATTCAGGGAGGTCGCCGGCGGCTACTCGACGAGCCGTCATATGACGAACGCCGTGCGCAAGGTGATCAACAGCAAGTTCGACCCGCGCGAAACGCTGCTGGATTACGCGCGCACCATCAACGAGGAAATCAGGATCAAGCGCGAGGAGCTGTACAGCGAGGAGCGTTAGTGCGGCGCGAACGTCCCCGGCGGCGCGGCGTCAGGCAGCCGCGCAAAGAGCGGCGATAAGGGAGGATTGGCGTATGGCTGAATTCGTCAGGAAGTATATCGCGCTGAAAAGGCGCAATACGGTGATCGCCCTTGACAAGGCGAGGCGCATGAAGGTCTGCTACCTGTTTTTGCTGCCGTATGCCGTGTTGTTTTTCGCGTTCTATATTCTGCCCATGCTCACCTCGATTTTCTACGGCTTCACGTACTACAACATCCTCGAGCCGGCGCGCTATATCGGATTCCAGAACTACATCAACCTGATCCTTCAGGACGACGTGTTCCTGATCGCGGTGAAGAACACGTTCGTCATCGCGCTCATCACCGGCCCGATCGGGTATATGCTGTCCTTCCTGTTCGCGTGGTTCAGCAACGAGCTGCCGCGCTGGCTGCGCACCATCGCCGTCGTCGTGTTCTACGCGCCCTCCATCGCGGGCAACGCCTACTACATTTTCGGCATCATTTTCAGGGGCGATATCTACGGCTACCTCAACGCGTTCCTCATGGATTTCGGCTTCATCAACGCGCCCATTCTCTGGCTGACGAACCCGACGTATATCATCGGCGTTTGCATTTTCGTCATCCTGTGGATGAGCATGGGCACGGGATTTCTGGCGTTCGTGGCGGGCCTGCAGGGCGTGGACAGGCAATTGTACGAGGCGGGCTATGTCGACGGCATCCGCAATCGCTGGCAGGAGCTTTACTACATCACGCTGCCCAGCATGAAGCCCATGCTGATGTTCGGCGCGGTCATGTCGATCACGCAGTCCTTCGGCGTCGCGGACGTCACGATGGCGCTGGCGGGATATCCCAGCACAGACTATGCCGCGCGCACCGTCGTCACGCATCTGTTCGACTACGGCTATTCGCGCTTTGAAATGGGCTACGCCTCCGCGATCGCCACTCTTTTGTTCCTGATCATGATTCTGTGCAATAAAGCCATCCAGAGCATGCTCAGAAAGGTGGGCACATGAACAGAACGCAGGCGGTTCGGATGCCGCAGTCAAAAAAATTCCAGAAAGCGTACAAGCGCTCGATGCGCGGCGTCAAAACAAAGCGCAAACCCAACCGCTCGCGCGGCGGCGACGTCGGGATCTATCTTCTGCTGGCGATCATCGCGGTCGCCATGGCGTTCCCGCTGGTGTTCGCCGTCTGCTCCTCGCTCAAGCCGCTTGACGAGTTGTTCCGCTTCCCGCCCCGGATTTTTCCGAGGCATCCGACGTTTGACAACTTCTCCGATCTTGTCGTGACACTGGGGCAGTCGTGGGTGCCGTTCTCCAGATATCTGACCAACACGGTGTTCATTACGGTCGCGGGCACGGCGGGGCATCTGGTGATCGCGTCCATGGCCGCCTTTGTGCTGGCGAAGTATGATTTCCCGGGCGGCAAGACGTTTTTCAAGATCGTGGTGACGGCGCTTATGTTCTCCGGCTACGTGACCGGCATTCCCAACTATCTGATCATGAGCAAGCTGGGCATGATCGACACGTATTTCGCGATCATCCTTCCCGCCTTCGCCGCGCCCATCGGGCTGTTCCTGATGAAGCAGTTCATGGAGGGCATTCCGACGGCGCTGCTCGAATCCGCCAAGATCGACGGCGCGCGCGAGTGGCGCATCTTCTGGTCGATCGTCATGCCCAACGTGAAGCCGGCGTGGCTCACGCTGATCATCTTTTCCGTGCAGGGGCTCTGGAACACGCGCGCCTCGACGGTCGTGTATTCCGAGGCGAAGAAAATGCTCGTTTACGCGCTGCAGCAGATTCAGGCGGGCGGCATCGCGCGCATGGGACAGGCGGCGGCCGTTACCGTGGTCGTGATGCTGGTGCCCATCGTCACGTTTATCCTGTCGCAGAGCCGCATTCTTGAAACGATGGCGAACTCGGGCATCAAGGAATGACGTTTGGAGGAAGGACTATGAGGATTGTCGGAACGGCAAAGCGACTCGCGCTGTTTTTGCTGTGCGCGTTGCTTCTTGCGGTTTCCTCCGTCGCCAGCGCGCAGGACGGATACGAGGGCATGTACGCCTACACCTTCGATTACTGGGGTGACGAGGTGTATTCGCCCGCGCCGTACCGCGCCGTCGCCGTGATCGGCGCTCCGCAGCTCGGGCTGGACACGCCGCTCCGCACGCCGCAGTCCCTTTTCGTGCGCGATCGGGACGTGTACCTGTGCGATACCGGGAACAACCGCATCCTGCAGCTCCGGCGCGAGGGCGACGATTTTACGCTCGTCCGCGTGATCGACGGCTTTACGGGCGGCGAGGAGCCCCGCACGTTTTCCGCGCCCAACGATGTGTACGTGACCGAGCGCGGGGAGTTGTACGTCGCCGACACCAATAACGGGCGCGTACTGAAGCTCGACCGGGATTTGAACTTCCTGCTCGCCTTTGAAAAGCCGACCGACGCGACCTTTGACCAGCATCTGTCGTTCCTGCCGACCAAGGTGGTCGCCGACGTCGCCGGGCGCGCCTACGTGCTGGCGCGCAACATCAACCGGGGCTTCGTTAAGTTCGAGGCGGACGGCGAGTTCGCCGGGTTCATCGGCGCGTCGGAGGCGAAATTCAGCTGGTACGATTACCTCTGGAAGCTCGTCTCCACCAAGGAGCAGCGCGCCCTGCAGGAATCCTTCGTCCCGACCGAGTACGAAAACATGTGCCTGGATTCCAAGGGGTTCATTTTCGCCGTGACGACGGTGTTTTCTGAATACGACCTCATGAGCGACGTCGCCAAGCCCATCCGGCGCATCAACGCGATCGGCTCGGATATCCTGATCAAAAACGCGCATATCCCGCCCATCGGCGATATCTGGTGGGGCTCGGCGGCGGACGTCGTCGGGCCGTCCAAGCTGACCGATATCACCGTGCTGGACAACGGTATCTATATCGCGCTTGACCGTATGCGCGGCAAGCTGTTCGCGTATGACTCGCAGGGCTATATGCTCTGGGCGATGGGCGGCGCGGGCAATATGGTGGGGTATTTCCTCCGTCCCGCCTCGCTGGAGCACATGGGGTACGATTTGCTTGTGCTTGACTCGCTCGAAAGCACGATCACGGTGCTCTCGCCGACGGAGTACGGCAGGCTGATGTATCAGGCCGGCGAGGAATACCTGCGCGGCAATTATCAGGCGTCCGCCGATTACTGGCGCGAGGTGCTGCGGCTGAACGCCAACTGCGAGCACGCGCATGTCGGCATCGGGCGCGCGCTACTGCAGCAGCAGCAGTATAAAGAAGCCATGGATCACTTCGCGATCCCGCGCGAGCGGAAGGGCTATTCGGACGCCTTCCAGCTATACAGGAAGGAATGGGTCGAGCAGAATATCGTGTGGATATTCGCGCTGGTCGCGACGGTGCTGATCGTACCTCTGGCAATCGGCAAATTCAAGCGGCTTAAGGCGGAGGTGAAGAAGGCGTGAGTGTGTTCGTCAAACGCGGCTCTCTTGCCCTGAAGGACAGGGCGGCGTGGCGTCGCTATTTCGCGTCGCTCAAGTACGCGCTGCACGTCATCGTGCATCCGTTCGACGGGTTTTGGGATCTGACGCACGAAAAGCGCGGCTCCCTCGCCGCCGCGAACACCATTCTGGCGCTGGTGCTCATCACGCGCATACTGTCCCTTGAGTTCACCAGCTTCGTCTTTATGGACGTCCACTGGGAATACATCAATCTCCTGATGGAGTGCATGGCGATCCTGCTCCCGGTGCTCATCTGGTGCCTTGGCAACTGGGGCCTGACGACGCTGTTCGAGGGCAAGGGCAAATTGATCGACGTGTACATCGGCACGGCGTACGCGCTCACGCCCTATGTGCTCCTCAACATCCCGCTCATATTCATCAGCAACATGATCACGTGGGAGGAGCTGACCATTTATCTCGTCGTCAGCATCGTCGCCCTTTTATGGTGCGCGCTGCTGCTCGTCTTCGGCATGATGATGGTTCACGATTACTCCTTTGGCAAAACGCTGCTGTTCACGCTGATGTCGCTGTTCGCCATGATGGTGATCATCTTCCTGATCGCGCTGTTTTTCAGCCTGCTGTCGGAGTTTGTCGGATTCTTCGCCTCGCTGTACCGCGAGATCGTCTTCAGGCTGTATTAGGAGGACGCGACATTGACGCTGTTTGATAAGAGGACATGTCCGCGCGCGGCGGACGGATACGGGACATCGCGGATCGCGGGCGAATAGGCGGAAAGGAGGACGAACATGAAAAAGCATACGCGGTTATGGAAGCTCTTGCCGTACGGCGTGATCCTGCTCGCGCTCGGCGTTTTGATATGGTTCGTGTTCATTCCGATTTATACGCCCCGGGACAACGTATCGCTGAAGGAAGTCGTCGTGAACAGCAATACCTTCGAGGAAAAGAAGTATACGCTCGAAAACGAGCAGCTGCTGCTGACGATGGACAACGCGACGACGCATTTCACCGTCAAAAACAAGGCCACCGGGCAGGTGTGGGAATCCAATCCGCCCAAGGCCGACAGCGACAAGCTCGCGCTGACGGACAACAAGGCGCGGCTTAAATCGACGCTTATTCTGACCTACGGCACGGAGTCCGGGCTGGTCACGCAGTTCAATAATTTCGCCTACAGCATTGAAAACGGCGTGTATGATATCAAGGCGGGCGAGGACTTCATCCGCGTGGACTATACGATCGGGAAAATCAACAAGCCCTTCGTCATTCCCATCGTCGTGAACGCCGCGCGCATGGATACCTTTCTGGACCGGATGGAAGCCAAACCGCGCAAGGCCGTGCTGGAGCAGTACCGCCTGTACGATATCGACAACCTGAAAAAGAACGACGACAAGGCCGCGCTGCTGGAAAGCTATCCCATGCTGGCCGAGCAGCCGATCTATGTCCTGCGCGACGGCGTGAAGGACACGCGCAAAAAAACGCTTGAGAAAAACCTCCGCGAGGCCGGATATACCTACGAGGATTACGAATACGATCTCGAATTCGCCCACGCCGAGGAGGAAATCGAGGACAAGCCGGTCTTTAACGTATCGGTCATCTATCGCCTGTCCGGCAATGATCTGGTCGTTGAGGTGCCGCTTGAGGACGTCAAGTACAACCTGAATTACCCGATCACCCGCCTTGCCGTCCTGCCGGCTTTCGGCGCCGGCGGCACGGCGGACGAGGGATTCATTCTGGTGCCCGAGGGCGGGGGCGCGATCATTGATTTCAACAACGGCAAAACCTCGCAGAACAACTATTTCTCCAACGTGTACGGCTGGGATTACGCCTCCATCCGCAGGGCTGTGGTCACCGAAACGCGCAGTTCCTTCCCCGCGTTCGGCATGGCGAAGAGCGGCGGCTCGTTCCTCTGCCTGATGGAGGAGGGCGCGAGCTGGGCGGGCGTGAACGCCGATATCGCCGGCAAAAACAACAGCTACAACACCGCTTACAGCATCTATACCCTTTTGCACGGCGATCAGTACGAGGTGTCCGCGCGCCAGAACGGGCGGGTCTTCATGTATGAGAAATGCCTGCCCGAGGGCACGATCCGGCAGCGCTACCGTTTCCTTGACACCGCCGATTACTCGGAGATGGCGATGGCGTACCGGGATTACCTGACGGCGCGCTTCCCGACGCTGACGCCGATCGACGAGGACAGCCTGCCCGTCGTGGTGGAGGCGGTTGGCGCCATCGACAAAACCGAACAGCGCGCCGGCATCCCGATGTCGCGGCCCAAGGAAATGACGTCGTTCAGCGAGGCGGGCGCGCTGCTGAACAGGCTTTCCGGGGAGGGGCTTGAGGATATTGCGCTGGTGTACACCGGCTGGTCCAACGGCGGCATCCTGCAAAAGGTGCTCACGGACGTTCGCGTGCTCAACGAGCTCGGCGGCGAGCGGGCGCTTGAGGAATTGTGCGTCAAGGCGCGGGAAATGGGCGTCGAAACCTATCTGGACGGCGTGACGCAGTTCGCCTACGACAGCGGTTTGATCGAGGGCTTCATTCCCTTCCGCGACGCGGCGCGCTTTACCACGCGCGACAAGGCGGAGATTTATGTGTACTCCAATCTGTGGTACGGCGAACTGGACTATGTCGATCCCTATTTCCTCGTCCGCCCACAGTATATGCTCGACATGGCCAAGCACCTCACGGCCAAGGTATCGGATATCGGCGCGGACGGCGTGGCGTTCCGCGATATCGGGTTCCTTTTGTCCGGCGATTACAACTACAACCGCCTCGTATCGCGCGAGCATAGCGTCGACGTCCAGCTCGAAGCCATCGCGGACGTCAGAAAGTCGGAGAAGAAGCTGCTCATCAAGTCCGGCAACCTGTACGCCGCGCCGTACGCCGATCTGATCACCGATCTGTCGCTGCGCGGCAACGTGTATTCGATTCTCGATCGCTCCGTGCCGTTTTATCAGATGGCGCTGCACGGGCTTGTCCGCTATACCGGCGAGTCCGTGAACATCAGCAACGATTACGCGCTTGCCGTGCTGGACGCCGCCGAGTCCGGCTCGGGGCTGAAATTTACGTTCATGGACGCGCCCTCGCTGTATCTGCGCGACACGCGCTACTCCTACCTGTACGGCGCCGAGCTGGCGGAATGGGGCGACAAGGCGATTGAAATCGCCAAGCGCTTCCAGAGCGCCATGGCGGGGCTGGGCACGCAGAAGATCGTTTCGCACAGGGAGGCCGCTCCCGAGGTTTTCTGCACCGAGTATGAAAACGGCACGCGCGTGTACGTCAACAGGAGCGAGCAGGCCGTCTCCGTCGAGGGCGTGACCGTCCCGGCGCTCGATTATCTTGTTAAGGAGGGCGATTGATATGAAAACTCCTTATCTTCGCAAGAGAACGCTGATGACCTTCCGGGGCCGCCGGGCGATCGCGGGGTATCTGTTCATTCTGCCGTTCATTATCGGATTTCTCGCGTTCATGCTGCGCCCGCTGTATGATTCGCTGTATATGAGTTTTTGCAAGGTCACGGTGTCCAATCAGGGCTTTGGGATGGAATGGATCGGCATCCAGAATTTCTCGTACGCTTTCGCGGGCGATCCCGAATTCGTCCGCTTCCTGACGGAGGAAATCACAAAAACGGTCACCAATTCATTGGCGACGCTGGTGCTCGCCTTCGTGATCGCCGTGCTGCTCAACAACAAATTCAAGGGGCGCACGCTGGTCCGCGCGATCTTTTTCCTGCCCGTCATCCTGTCTTCCGGCGTGCTGGTGGGCCTTGAATCCAACAACTCCCTGCTCTCCAGCATCAACGACATGATCCGCGAAACATCGCCCATCAACATCAACGAAACCTTCGAGGAAGTGCTGTCGCTGACCGGCATCGGCGGCGGCGTGATCGAGTTTTTATTCGGGCTGATGACGGTGCTGTACGATATCGTGATCGCCGCCGGCATTCAGATCCTCGTTTTCCTGTCGGGGCTGCAAACCATTTCCCCGAGCCTTTACGAAGCGGCGGACATCGAGGGCTGCACACGCTGGGAGAGTTTTTGGAAAATCACGTTCCCGATGGTCAGCCCGCTCCTGCTCGTCAACTGCGTGTACACCATCATCGACTACTTCACGAAAAGCGACAACCAGGTCATGGAAAAAATCAACACGGTCATGTATCTCAATTACAACTTCGGCTTTGCTTCCGCCATGAGCTGGATCTACTTCGTGATCGTCATCGCCATTCTCGGCGTGCTGACGCTTGTGATCTCCAGGGGGGTGCATTATTATGAGTGACCTGCGTCATTCAAAACACAGCTTCTGGGAAGCGAACCGGCGGGCGGGCGGATATCTGCTCAAGCATAGAATCCGCACCGGCTTTGCGTCGCTGATCCGCGCGCTGTTGTTCGTGGGCTTGTGCTTCCTGATCATTCAGCCCCTGATCACCAAGATCAGCGTGAGCTTCATGCCCGAGCGCGATCTGTATGATTCGACCATCGTCGTGCTGCCGCGCAACCTGACGCTCAAGAATTATCAGGACGTCATCGGCTGGATGAACTACCTTCCGTCGCTGTTCAACACGTTCTGGATTTCCCTTCTCATGGCGGTTTTGCAGGTCGTTTCCTGCACGCTGGTCGGATACGGCTTCGCGAGGTTCGATTTTCCGCTCAAAAAGCTGTGGTTCGCCTGCGTGATTCTGGTGATCATTATCCCGCCGCAGACGATCTCGACCTCGCTGTACCTGCGTTTCCAGTTTTTCGACGTTTTCGGTATCATCAAGGCGCTGACCGGCGGGACCGTCAACCTGCGCCGGAGCCTCGCGCCCTACGCGTTCATGTGCCTGACGTGCATGGGACTCAAGGACGGGCTGTACATCTTCATGCTCAGGCAGTACTTCAGGGGCGTGCCCAAATCGCTCGAGGACGCCGCGTATGTGGACGGAAGCGGAATGTTCCGCACGTTCTACAAGGTGATGCTGCCCGGCTCGACGCCCATCATTACCTCCTGCTTCCTCTTCGCGTTCGTCTGGCAATGGACCGACCGGTTCTATACGCGCAATTTCCTGACGGGTTACGACGTGCTTTCCAGCAAGCTCTCCACGCTCGCCGATTCGCTGAACTACCTTGTGTCCACGCAGTCCGGCCTGGCGGCGGGGCAGACGGTCACGGTCAGCGCGGGGTATACCCAGCAGATCGTTTCCACCGGCCTGCTGCTGACCATCGCGCCGCTTCTGGTGCTGTACTGCTTCGCGCAGCGCGGGTTCATTGAAAGCATCAGCATGTCGGGCATGAAGGAATAGCCCGTCCGGGCAGGAAAAACGGCCGCCGCGTCGAATACTGAATGAAAAGACATGGCTTGAGTGGATGCGCCGGATCATATTGATCGGCATGACATATTCCAAGGCGCAACCAAATAGAAAAGGAGGAACCACAATGAAGAAACTGGCGAAACTCATCTCTCTGTTCCTGGTCGCCGTGATGGCGCTGGGCCTGCTGCCCGCGATGGCGGAGGACATGCCCGATGTGCGTATCGATCCCGCGACGGGTAAGGCCTATGATCTGGGCGGCATGCACGTCAAGATCGCGCTGTGGTGGAACGACAACGGCCCCGACACCTCGACCGCTTCGGGCGAAGCGACGGCGGAATACCGCGAATGGTTCCAGGAAACCTACAACTTCACCATCGAGCCCGTCAATTACAGCGACTGGGCGACGCAGCCCGAAGCCTTCCTGAATTTCGCGACGACCGGCGGCGATGAGAACATCGTGTTCTGCTGCCGTCCCGACTCCGTGGCGGCGCCTCTTGCCAGCGGCCTGCTCTATGATCTGTCGACGCTGGATTGCCTCGATTTCACCGAGGGCAAATGGGGCTCGGGCGTCAAAATGCTCATGAGCTCGGGCGATAGCGTGTACGGCATGTTCGCGGGGAGGGTTGAGCCGCGCGCGGGCTGCTACTTCAACAAGCGCCTGCTCGAAGAAGCCGGCATCGATCCCGAAGAGGTTTATGACCTGCAGCTCGCCAACGAGTGGACGTGGGAAAAGTTTGAAGAAATGATCATCAAGTGCACGCGCGACGTCGACAACGACGGCGTGAACGACGCTTGGGGTCTTTGCACCTTCACCGGCGACTTCTATGAGAGCGCCGTCGCGTCCAACATGGGCACGTTCTTCGAGCGCGATGAGAACGGCAAGTATGTCCTGACCGTGAACTCCGACGAGACCCTCGAAGCGCTCGACTGGGCCGTCAACATGATCGCCAAGTATCAGATGCCGCAGCCCGAAGGCGACGACAACTGGGAATACTTCCAGACCGCGTTCGTCAACGGCCAGTCCGCGTTCCTGACGGCGGAGCGTTACTACTCCGACGCCGGCCGCCCGATGCGCGACATGGACGACGACTACGGCTTTGTGTTCTTCCCGCGCGGCCCCAAGGCGGAGAAGCTGCAAACCCTGCAGTCCGACAACATCTACGTGATCCCCAGCATCTACGACGCCGAGCGCGCGTGGAAGATCGCCTTCGCGTATGACCTCTACACCGAGCCGACCCCCGGCTATGAAGACGACGACGCCTGGAAGAACGCGTGGATCGACAACTTCCGCGACGAGCGCGCCATCGACGAGACGCTCACGCTGATGACCACCTCCGGATACGGCGTATCGTGGGTCAACAACATGATCGCCGACCGCAACTCGCTGCTCGGCGACGGCTTCACTTGGACGTTCCCCGGCGTCACCCCGGCGGAAGCGATCGAGGCGAAGACGCCTTCGTGGCAGGGCTATCTGGATGTCGCCAACTCGCTCTCTGCGGAGTAACGACAGCCTGACGGGCATTGTTCAATTCGTCTGCCGGCGGGAAAGCCTTCGCCCCTTCGGGGAAGGATCGGCTGCCGGATAGACAAACAGATAGTCGGGGGCACGGCGCGAAAGCGCCGTGCCCTTTGCTTGTCAAAAAGCCGTCTCTCGCGGTGTCGCCCCTTGTTTCTCACGCTTCTAAAGCGTCAATCACGGCTTTCGGAAGGGGAGCGCGAGGGGGAACCGCTTTTGCCTCAAAAGCGGTTCCCCCTCGCTTTATCCCAATTACGGTTTTCCCTCGTTCACCCTGTCTCGTTATCTTCCCTCGGGCAGGCTGGCGGCTGCGACGGACTGACCGACGCGGCGGCTGCTCTCGTCGGGGATGTGCAATTGGACGCGCGCGGCGAGCGCCGGGAACGCCTCGTCGAGCACCTTCCGCGCGTATTCCAGAATCAGCGCGCCGCCCTCGCCCGACGTTACGCGTCCCATGATGAGCACGTGATCGATTGCGTAGAACCGCGCGTAATAGGCGATGGCGTAACCGAAATAGACGCCGATGGTGCGGTAAATATCGGCGGCGCGGGGATTGCCCGCCAGCATTTCGTTCTGCACGATCTTGAGCTTTTCGGCGGGGGAGAGCGAATCGGGGAGCGCGATGCCGGCGGCGGGCGCGAGCTTGATGACGGCGTCCTGCGAGAAATATTTGACGCCGCAGCCGATATCGCCCGACCACTCGTCGCGCATGGCGCCGGGATTGGCGTCTACGGGGACGAACGCCAATTCGTTGAGCCAGCCGAGGATGTTCATGCGCTCGTCCACATAGCCGCCCGCCTCGCTCGTACCCATGGCGATGCCCAGCACGTTGCCCGTGTTCAGTTCCATCGCGCCCGCGAGCGCCGTCACGTCGCCGTCGTTGGCGACCTCGAGCGGCGCGCCGATCTCGCGCGCGATGTCGATGTACATCGTCTGCGCGTACTTTTTGAAGTCCTCCTTGCTGACCTTTAAGAACAGCGAGGCGACCATGATCTTGTTGTCGATGTACACGCCGGCGCTCGACACGCCGATAGCGTCGACGCGCGGCATATGGCTCGCCGCCGTTTTCATGGCGGTCATGATGCCGTCGTAATGGTACTGCGGGTCGGTCTGCGTCTTGGGATGCCACACGACCTCCTCGGAGTACACCGCTTCGCCGTCGATCACCGCCGACACCTTGCGGTCGCTCCCGCCGGCGTCGAACCCGATGCGGCAGCCCTTCAGATGCCTTCCCACGGCGCTTCCGGCGTTGCGAACGACGGAGATCTCACTGACGGAATCCACATAGACCACCTCGAACGGGCGCTCGTAGACCGTGGACATAAAATCCGCGTCAAACGCGCGCGCGCCCTCCGGACGGTAATCCCTGAACGCCTGCTCGTACACCGCGCGGCTGCCGTGAATCTCGATGCGGTAGCCGCCGCGCGTCCACAGCATGGTTTTGACCACGCGCGACAAAAGCGCGACCGTGCGCTCGGTTTCCACGCCGTCGGGAAACGCGGGCTGGAGCCAGAAATCGCGGCAGCCTTGGTTGCGCTCGACGGCGACGACGAATTCCGAGCAATCCGCGTGCGATTTGGCGTACTCGCTCACGTCGCGGTCATACTCCGCGAGCAAAACGGACAGGGGCAGAAAGCCGGGATCGAGCGGGGCGGGCACTTTGAGCGGCATAAGGGCATCCTCCTTACATTTCATACAGCTTTTCGCCGCGCACATAGGTCGCGCGGACGGCGCAGTCTTCGTCCATCAAAATGATATCGGCGTCCTTGCCGGCTTCGAGCGAGCCTTTCCTGTCCTCGACGCCGATCGAGCGCGCGGCGTTCAGCGAGGCGGCGTTGATCGCCTCGCGCAGCGATATGCCCGCATTGTCGCGCAGATTGCGCACGGCGTCGTTGAGCTTGAGCACGCTGCCGGCGATGGTGCCGTCTGCAAGGCGGCACTCGATGCCTTTGACGTAGATCGCCTGCCCGCCCAGCGTGTATTCGCCGTCGGCCAGCCCGCCCGCGCGGGTGCAGTCGGTGATCAGCACGAGGCGGTCGCCCTTGAGCTGATGAAGGAATCCGAAAATGCCCTTGTGGACGTGGAAGGTGTCGGCGATCAATTCGCTGTACGCGTCGGTGGCGAACGCCGCGCCCACGACGCCGGGCGCGCGGTGGTTGAGCGGCGTCATGGCGTTGAAGGTGTGGGTGATGTGATCGGCGCCGTTTTGCAGGCATTCAAGCGCCTGCTCAAAGGTTGCGTCGGTATGGCCGACGGACAGGCGGATATCGGAGCCGCGGCGGATCGTCCGCGCGAACGCCATACCGCCCGGCATTTCGGGCGCGAAGGTCAGCAGCTTGATGATGTCCCGATAGGGGAGCGCTTTGTCCGCGTCGGGCGGCAGGATGCATTCGCCCGCCTGCGCGCCCTTTTTCGCGGGATTGATGAACGGCCCCTCGGCGTGGCAGCCCAGAATCTGCGCGCCGGGGAACCCTTTTTGTTCGCTTTCTGTTTTGAGCGCGCGGAGCTGGTCAAACACGGTTTCCAGAATATCCCACCTGACCGTCATGGTGGTGGGCAGGAAGCTCGTGACGCCGTTGCGCAGGATGCCCGCCGCCATTTTGCGCACGCCGTCGGGATCGGCGTCCGATGTATCGGCGCCCAGATACCCGTGAATATGCACGTCGACCAGCCCGGGCGCGATAATCAGCCCGCCGGCGTCGATGATTTCGTCCGCCTGCGCGCGCGCTTCGCTTTCATCCGCAAGGCCGAGAATCCTGTCGCCAAACAGCAGCGCGCGCCCCCTGACTTCAGCATCGGGCAGCAAAATTGTTCCGTTAACGATCGCCTTTACCATGTCGTACACCTCCAGCCGCGCGTGAGGCGGCCGCCCGCGTTCGCCGATCCCGTGTGCCGGTCTGTCGATCGGCGGCGTTGTCTGACCGCTTTGCCTGACCGCAATTCAAGCATCAAATGCATTATAACGCAAAATATTGCGAAAATCAATACATAAAACGACAAAAATGAGCATATTTGATTGCGGCGCAATAGTACGGCGCGCGCGGCGGGGCAGATAAGGCGCGCGAACTTATTTCGGCGCCGCGCTTTACAATTCCGGTAAATCAAGGTATAATACCCATAAAGAGCAAAGCGGCGTCCGCGCTCGATGCGCGGGATATCGCCCGTTTTGTTTATTTCGGAAGTCATCGTAAGGAGAGAATGTAATGGGCAGCAAAAAGGTATGGGTGATCGTTCTTGCCGTCGTCGTCGTGGTGGCGGGCGTATTGATCGGCGTATTCCTCAACCAGAAGAACGTGCAGGCTGATCTCGCCGCTTATCTTCAAAAGCAGGTGGATGTCGTCACGAATGAACGCGACGCCGTGAAAACGGAAATTGACAAAATCAAGCTGGACGCCGAAAATGCCTTGAGCGCCGCCAAAGCGGACGCCGATCAGCTGCTCGCGGACAAGGACGCCCTGATCGAAAAGGTGAAGGCGGACGCCGAAACCGCCGCGCAGGCCGTTAAGGCCGAGACGGACAAGCTGATCGCCGAAAAGAACGCGCTTGTCGATAAGGTCAAGGCGGACGCCGATGCCGTCGCCAAGGCCGTGAAGGACGAAACGGATCAATTGATCGCCGAAAAGGACGCGCTGATCGCGCAGGCGAAAACCGACGCCGAAGCCGCCGTCGCCGCCGCGAAAGCCGAGGCGGACAAGCTGATCGCCGAGAAGGACGCCTTGATCGCGCAGGCGAAGGCTGACGGTGAAGCGGCTGTCGCCGCCGTGAAAGCCGAGAAGGACGCCCTGATCGCGCAGGCGAAGGCCGACGGCGAAGCGGCTGCCGCCGCCGTCAAAGCCGAGGCGGACAAATTGATCGCCGAGAAGGACGCCCTGATCGCGCAGGCGAAAGCCGATGCCGAAGCCGTCGCCGCCGCCGCCCGGGAGGAAGTCATCCGGCTCGGCGCCGAAAAGGACGAGGCCGTCAATCAGGCGCGCATCGAAGCCGAAACGGCCGCCAAGGCGAATGCCGAGAAGGCGCTTGCGGAGATTCAGGCGCGCCTCGAAGAAGCCGTGAAAGCCAAAGAAACCGCCGAGCTGGCGCTTGCCGAGATCCAGAAACAGGAAACGTCCGCGCCCGCGGCGACCGTGACGGCCGACGCGTACATCGCGTTTGCCGACGGCGCGTTCGCTTATGAGTACTGGTTTGAGCCCAAGGACAACATTGAAGCCGTCAACGCCGGGATCGCCGGCGCGGGCTCGTACACCGTCGCGCTTCATTGCGTCGGCGAGCCGAGCGAGGGCATTTCCTTTCTGGCGGTTTGCGTAAAGAACGGCGAAGCCCTGCTCCCGAACGGCGTGATCAAGATCGATGAAATCAAGATCAACGGTCAGTCCGTGGAAATGACGGGCAAACCCTATACGTATTCCGACGACGGAATCGAAACGCGCGTCAGCCTGTATAACGTGTGGGTTTCCGATCTTCCCGCCTCGGCGCGCTGCGCGGAGGGCGATCTTGCCGGCTGCTCGCCGACAGTGATCGATGAGGCGCTGTTTACCGGCGTGACCGATATTGAAATCTCGTTCACTTTGATGTAATCGCGCGGCGAAGGGATCAATCGGCGCGGGAGGACATGCGTTCTTCCCGCGCTTTTCCGTCGCGGCAGGATGCCCGCGTAAAGAATCATGACAGGAAAACGAATGACCGCTTCATGCGGATGGGGAGGCGTTTGGTATGGCTGTTCGCGTGACCGTATGGAACGAGTATCGCCACGAAATCAACGAGGAAGCGATCGGCAGGGTTTATCCCGAGGGTATCCACGCCTGCATCGCCGCGTTCCTTCGCGAAAATGGCTTTGAAGCGACGACGGCGACGCTCGACATGCCCGAGCACGGCTTGACCGAGGCGGTTCTGGCGGCGACCGACGTGCTGATCTGGTGGGGACATATGGCGCACGAGGAAGTGCGCGACGACGTCGTGGACCGCGTGCAGCGGCGCGTGCTCGAGGGAATGGGTCTGATCGTGCTGCACTCGGGTCACGCATCCAAGGTCATGCGGCGTTTGTGCGGCACGAACAGCGACGCGCTCAAGTGGCGCGAGATAGGCGAAAAAGAGATCGTCTGGGTCATGGACCCGTCGCATCCCATCGCACAGGGCTGCGACGAAAAAATCGTGATCGAGCATGAGGAGATGTACGGCGAGCCGTTTTGCATCCCCACGCCCGACGAAATCGTGTTCATGAGCTGGTTCGAGGGCGGCGAGATCTTCCGAAGCGGCGTCACGTTCAAGCGCGGCAAGGGCAAGATTTTCTACTTCCGCCCGGGGCACGAAGCATTCCCGATTTACTACATGCCCGAAATCCAACGGATCATCGTCAACGCCGTTCGCTGGGCGGCGCCCCTGCCCGCCATGCCTTCGCAGACGACGGGATATACTCCGACGCCTATCGTGCCGGTCGGAAGATAATCTGGCATTCGACGAAACCAACCGCCGCGATCCCCGTCCGGGGCCGCGGCGGTTTGACATATCAGGATATCGTTAGTATCCTGCCGTCAGTCCGTTTTTCTGCAAAGACAGTGCAGGATGGTGCCGTCCTCGGGCGCGTATACCTCTCCGCGCTCGCACAAAATGACGGTCAACCCCGCGTTTTGGGCGCGGGAGGATAAATCGTCGGCGAAAAAGGTTTCCCAGTAGAGCGCGGTGTCCGCGTAGGGATAGAATTTCCTTCCCTGCACAAAGGTGCGATAGTGTTCCTCGAGGTATTCCGCGTCGTGCCCCGAAAAGCTGAGCAGCCCGCCTCCGGTCAGCACCCGCGCGCATTCCTTCAGGAAGGACGCCTTGTATTCGTCGCCGTACAGGAGGCCGAACGTCTGCGCCCAGATGATCACGGCGTCAAAGGACGCGTTTTCAAAGGGCAGATGATGCCCGTCGTACAGGAGAAAAGGAATCGTTCGCCCCTGCTCGTTGGACAGGATATTGACCTGCGCGATGACCTCGCTTGAAATATCGACGCCCGTGACGGAAAACCCCGCGTCCGCCAGCGCAAAGGCTTCCCGCCCCATGCCGCAGCCGATGTCCAGAACCCTTGCGCCGCGCGGGAAATACGAGGCGACGGTCCGCTCCCATTTTTTGAGCCTGCCTTCGCGTCCGCGCTTCATTTCATCCACATTTTTCTTCGTTTCGTACCAGTCAAGCACGATATTGCCCGTATGCGCCGCCTCTTTCATGCGATGGCGTCTCCGTCCGTTCGCAAAGTATCGCCGTTTTGTCCGGCTTTCCGCGCGGCTTCTTCGTCCCGCGCCCTGATGCGTTCGCAGGCGGTCGAGGGCTTGCCGGGCGGGTATTTGTGGAATTCCTTGCACGCTTCGCAGTCGCCGTGCCGCTTGCACGTCGTTTTCTTGCAGGGGCATTGCGCGTTGATCATATCGCAGAATCCGTCCCTTTCGGGTTCGTTATGCCGCGCGCCAGACAGATCGCCCGGTCGCAAAGGTTCCGGCGCATGTCGTCTGTCATTTTCCAGTCCCATTTGGGCTGATCGGGGGCGAGCGGGTGAACGTCGGACGCCATCAGGAGCGCTGCGACGCGCAGCCCGAGGTACTTCCCGACGCTGAAGGCGGCGGAGGTTTCCATATCAACGCCGACCGCGCCCTTTTCGCGCCACAGCGCTTCTTTGTAGAATGTCTGGCGGTACACGGCGTCGGTCGATACGATGGGATGCGTTTTTATGCCGGGCGTTCGCGCGGCGTCGAGCAGCGCCGCGTCCGGCTCGGCAAACTCGATTTGATCGCAGTAGTGCAGCGACGTGCCTTCCTCGACGTATGCCCGACGCGGCGCGATGATCTCGCCGCATGAAACGGCGGGGCTGAACGCGCCGAACATGCCAACGCACAGGATGGTTTTCACGCCGAGCGCCGCCAGCGTTTCGACCGTGTCGGCGGCCTGCGGCGCGCCCCGTCCGCCGTCGAGGAAGCAAAGATCGGGTTCTTTGAGCTTCCAGATCGGACAGCGATTGAGGAATCGCGGAAATCGCTCGGCGTATTCGCTCCCGCCGTACTGTTCTGCGACGTATTCCACGGCGCGTCCCATAAAAAAGATCATCGCCGTCTCGGGCAGCGTCAAACGGCAGCCCCGATGCGCGCTCAAAAGCTGATCCTTCGCCGTGAAAACGGGCTGCGTGTCGTCGTCAGGATATCGCCACATACGTCGCTCCTTCGCCGATGTTTGTTCAAAGGGAACCGTTTAGGTTGGGCGCGCCGCGCGCGTCGCGGTTCTTTACGCCTGTTTGAGCGCCGCCCCCGCCGAGGCGAGCAGCTCGCGCCACGTTTCCTCGGGCGTTTCGTCGGTGACGACGCGCGAGAAGGCTTTAAGCGGCGCGTAGGTGAGCAGCCCGCAGTGCCCGAATTTCGTCTTGTCCATGAGCAGCACGGCGTCCTTGGACTGGCGCAGCGCCATGCGCTTGATCTCCAGTTCGAGCGGCGAGGAATTGGTGACGCCGCCCTGCGCCGATATGCCCGACGTCGCCATGAACGCCGTATCGATGTTGTACCGGCTCAAAAAATCCGCCGTGTCCGCGCCCGTGAAGGAGCCGGTATCGCGGAAAAGCTGCCCGGGCAGCACGATCACCTTGATATCCGCGATCTGCGACGCCTCGGAGATCACCAGCAGACTGTGCGTCACAATGGTCAGGTTGCGCCGGTCGCGCAGCCCTTCGACCATGTGCAGCGTCGTCGTGCCCGAATCGATGAAGATGACGTCGTCATCGCGCACCAACTCGGCGGCGGACTGCCCCACGCGCTTTTTGCCCGTCTCGTTGCGGATATGGCGCACGGGATAGGGCGTCAGCGCGCCGGCGCGCTTGGCGGACACGCCGCCGTAGACCTTTTCCACCGCGCCGCGCTTGAGCAGCTCGGCGATATCGCGCCTGACCGTGTTCATGGAAACGCCGAAATGCCCGCACAGCTCGTCCATCGGCACGAAACCGCGCGCGCAGACGAATCGCTCCATATCCTCCAACCGCATCGAACGCATCGGGATATCTCCTTTATGATGTCTCCCGGACAGCGTATCACAAATGAGCGGATTTGTAAATAGAATTGGTTAAGTATTGAGTATATTATCGGACGGTCAACAAATAGCCTGTCCGCGGCGATCGCGCGGCGCGCGGACAGGTGCGGGAGGCGTTCCGTGTAGAAATTCAAGAGAAAACCCGAACGCGAACAGGCGGAGCGGGCGCGGCGCGGGTCAGAAGCAATCGGCGCTCGGGATAAAGAGCGGGAGCGGCAGCCAGCTTTTGAGCGCGCCGGGGAGCGGCAGAACGAGGGAGGAAGGCGAGAGCAGCAGCATTTCGGCATTGCGGGCGGGGAGGATCAGATCGGGCGTTTCGTCCGTCGCCCCGACGCGCGGGACGCCGTTTTTGACTTCGATCAGCAGCCTTTCGCCGCCCGTGACCGCCAGCGCGAAGCGCCCGTCGGCGAGCCGCGCATACGTCGATTTGAGCTTCATCAGCGCGCTGACGACGCGCTCAAAACGGATCACGCGCGTCATGTGTCCGGCGGTGATTTCCATGCCTTCGCAAACGTCGGACAGAAAGCTGACGCGCTTTACCTCGTGCGGCGCGCAATGGATTTCGATGCTGCCGCCGCCCGTCGCGCGGCTGTACGCCTTGAGCGCGAGCGGCAGCTTGCCTTCGTCCTCCAATACGATTTCGTGATTGCCGTCAATAATATAACCGATCATGTCGCCGTTTTCCTCGACGGCGAGCAGCCGCGCGTGCCAGGTGCGCGCCGTATCAAAGAAATTTTCGCGCGTGCGCATTCCGGCGATCGGCTGCCGGTCGTACAGTTCAAACGCGCGGTCAATCCGCCCGTCGCCCGAATCGGTAATTTCACTGATCGTGACGCTGCCGGCGTCGAGATCGCTGAAGCAGTGGCGGATATTGTCGCCGTCCATCGTGAAGGAAATCGTCGTCATGCCCGGCTCGTAACCGTAATGCCCGTAACGCTGTCGCTGGCCGCTCAGCGACATGAAATCGACGCCCGACGCGGCGGCGTCCTCGTTGGTCATTTGGAGCAGGCGCGACATGTGCCCTTTGCCGCGATCGTAGGGATGCGACGCGACCGAGCCGATCAGCGCGACCTTGAGCGTTTCGCCCGCGATGCGGAGAGGACGCTCGTACACCGAAACCATGGCGCGAATGACGCCGTTTTCCTTGGCAAGAAAGGTTTTTTCCTCGGACGGCTTGCCGTCGCCGTAAAACTTGGGGATCATCGTCCTGAAATCATGCGGTCTGTGCGCCATGCTGAACACCATGTTCCCGAAATCGATGATGGCGGCGCGGTCGGCGGAGGTTGCGCGAAGATAATCGGTCATGAAACGCTCCCGTTATACGCCGGCGCGCTGCGCCCGGCGGGATGACGGCGAATCGCCGAAGGACATGCATACATTCGCCGCGCCGGGGCGATTTCCTGCCGGCGCGCATATTCCGTTCCGTTTCGCCGCAATCTATCGCGGGAGGATGCGTATGCCTGTCTGGATTGCCATTTTTTTCTTTATGCTGTGGATCACGCCGATCCGTATGGGCGCGACGGTGACGTACCGTAGCGGGGATACGGCGCGCGGGCATTTCGGCGTGACGATCTGGGGATTCGCCGTCCGGATGCCATGGAAAACGCTGCGCGACGAGCGCGGCAAGCTGCAATTCCGCTTTGATCGTCAAAGAGAAAGCCAAAAGGCCGACGACGCCGCGTGGATTCGGCGCGTGCTGCGCATGCTCCGCGCCGTCCGCATGGGCAATCTGACGCGGCGGATGCTGCGCAAAAGCCTGTCGATCGAGGCGTTCAGCCTGCGCGCCCGCGTCGGCGCGCCCAGCGCGGCGGCGACGGCGTATCTGTGCGCCGCGCTGTCGGCGCTCGCGTTCAAGCATCCCTTCCGCATTCGCGTGCTGCCTGATTTTTCCGGCAGAAACGCGCTTGACGGGCTGTGCATAATCGGATTCCGGCTGGGCAATCTACTGGTAGCCTGCGCCCTTGGCGCAAGCGCGTATCGGAAAGCGGGTAAGGAGGAGAAGGCGTGGAACATCATCCCATTGACGAATTGATGGCGACGACCCTTGAAAACCTGAGGGAAATGGTGGACGTGAACACTGTCGTCGGCGATCCGATCGCTGCGAGCAACGGCGCGACGGTTATCCCCGTATCCAAGGTCAGCTTTGGTTTCGTCGCCGGCGGCGGTGAATACGACGTCGGCAAAACGCCGCCTCCCGACGCGTCTCCGTTCGCGGGCGGCTCGGGCGCGGGCGTTTCGGTGCAGCCGGTCGGGTTTCTGGTGATCACGGGCGACAGCGTGCGGCTGCTGCCGGCGCAGAGCGTCAGCGCGTGGGAGGGCGCGGCGGGGTGCGTCCCGCAATTGATCGACGACGTGCTCGAACTGTGCCGCAAGGGCGGCAAGCTCCCGGAAAAGGCGGCGCCGACCGAATGAGACGGCGACTTGCGATTCTGCTGGGCGTCGGGCTGCTCCTGACGCCCATTTCGGCGCGCGCCGACGCGAAATCCAGCACGGTAATCGACATGCAAACCGGGCGCGTGCTGTCCGAACAAAACGCGCATATCGCGCTGCCGATGGCGTCGACCACCAAGGTGATGACGGCGCTGCTGGCGCTGGAAAACGCTGATCCGGACGACATGGTCGCGACGTCGGACAACGCCTACGGCGTGCCGGGCACGAGCATGTATCTGGGACGCGGCGAAACGCTGCGCATGGAGGAAATGCTGTACGGGCTGATGCTGGTGAGCGGCAACGACGCCGCCGTCGCCATTGCCGAGCACGTGGGCGGCAGCGTGCCTGATTTTTGCCGCATGATGACGGCGCGCGCCGAGGAGATCGGCTGTGAAAACACGGTGTTCTCGACGCCGCACGGCCTGCCCGCCGACAATCATCACACCACGGCGCACGATCTGGCGCTGATCGCGCGAGAGGCGCTCATGCGCGAGGATTTTCGGAAGATTGTTTCCACGCAGCGCATGCTGGTGCCGTGGGTCGGACAGGAGTTCGAGCGCGTGCTGGTCAACAAGAACAAACTGCTTTCAACCTACGAGGGCGCGCTGGGCGTCAAAACGGGATACACCAAGGCGGCGGGGCGATGCCTTGTGTTCGCCGCCGAGCGGGAGGGCATGACGGTGGTCGGCTGCGTGCTCAACTGCCCCGATTGGTTCGACGAGGCCAAGCGCCTGATGGACAGGGCGTTCAGCGAGTACCGCGTCGTCACGGTTTTCCGCGCCGGCGACGCCGTGCGCGAGGTCGCCGTGACGGGCGCCGTCCGGGAAACGGTGATGCTGGTCGCCGCGTCCGACATCGCCGCGCCGATGCGAAACGGCGTGTACCCCGATATCGCGTTTGATCTGCCGGACAAGCTGTCAAGCGGCGTCATGGCGGGCGACGTCGCCGGCAGCGTCACGCTGTCGGAGGGCGGGGAGCCGCTTGTGACCGTGCCGCTTGTCGTCGCGCAGGACGCGCCCGGGCGCACCTTTCGATACGGGCTTGACAGAATCATCAAATACTGGACAATTTCTCCCTGACAGTGTACAATGGGGTGTCGGCGGCGTTTATCTGCTGTCGGCGCTCTGCTATTGGTTTTTCCGCTACAAAAGAGCGTGACGAAGGAGATATCATGCGGCTTCAGAAATACATGGCGGATTGCGGCGTTGCCAGCCGCCGCCACGCCGAGCAAATGATCGCGGACGGGCAGGTATCGGTCAACGGCGCGGTGGTCACCGAAATGGGCGTGCAGGTGGACGAGGGCGACGAGGTGCGCGTAAACGGCAGGCTGATCCGTCCGCAGACGCAGAAGAAATACATCGTGTACCACAAGCCTGCGGGCGAAGTCACCACCGTGACCGACCCCGAAGGCCGCAAAACGGTGCTTGACCGCTTCCGGGATTATCCCGTGCGCCTGTTCCCCGTGGGGCGGCTCGATTACGACAGCGAGGGCTTGCTGCTGCTCACCAACGACGGCGCGCTCGCCGAAAAAATGATGCATCCGCGCTACGTGATCGACAAGGCGTATCTCGCGCGCGTGACGGGCGAGGTGACGCGCGATGAAATCGCGCAGCTTTGCCGCGGCGTGGTGCTCGACGGGCGGAAAACCAGCCCGGCGAAAGCGCGCCTCGTGCGTTGCGAGACGTTCGCGTCCGATCTGCTCATCACCATCCACGAGGGGCGCAACCGGCAGGTGCGCCGCATGGTCGAGAGCGTCGGGCATCAGGTGCTCCAGCTCCGCCGCGTGCGGTTCGGCCCGTTGGAACTGGGCGATCTCAAGCGCGGTGAGTGGCGCGAATTGAACGAGGACGAAATCAGGCGGCTGCTCGCCGTCTGTGACAAATAACGAACGGAGGATAAAGAAATGAAGCTATCGGTATTGGCAGTGGCGCTGAGCGACCGTCCGCTCCCGCAGGCGCTGGATTTTCTCGAACAACGCGGCGTGCAGGCGGTCGAGGTCGGCTGCGGCGGTTATCCCGGCAAGGCGCACTGCGATCCCTCGATTCTCCTGAACGATCAAAAGAAGCTCGACGAGTTCAGGGACTGCTTCAAACGGCATCATTTGTCGATCGCCGCGCTGTCCTCGCACGGCAACGCCGTTCATCCCGATCGCGCGACGGCGAAAATGTATCACGATGATTTCGTGAACGCCGTGCTGCTGGCCGAAAAGCTCGGCGTCGACCGCGTGGTGACGTTCTCGGGCTGCCCGGGCGGCTCGAAACAGGACGAATCGCCCAACTGGGTCACCTGCGCGTGGCCGCCCGATTATCAGAAAATCCTCGAGTACCAGTGGAACGACGTGCTCATTCCGTACTGGGAAAAGACGGCGGCGTTCGCGCGCGAGCACGGCGTCAACAAGATCGCCTTTGAAATGCACCCCGGTTTTTGCGTGTATAACCCCGAAACCCTTTTGCGCATCCGCGCCGCCGTGGGCGATACGCTGGGCGCGAACTTCGATCCCAGTCATCTGTTCTGGCAGGGCATCGATCCTGCGCAGGCGATCAAGGCGCTGGGCAAGGCGATCTACTTCTTCCACGCCAAGGATACCGCCATCGACGGCGCGAACACGGCCGTCAACGGCGTGCTCGATACCAAGAATTTCACCCGCGTGCCCGAGCGCTCGTGGTTGTTCCGCACGGTGGGCTACGGGCACGATGCCAAGGTATGGAAGGATATCGTCAGCGCGCTGCGTCAGGTCGGCTATGACGATTACCTGTCCATCGAGCACGAGGACGGGCTGATGAGCGGCGAGGAAGGCTTGAGCAAGGCGATCAAATTCCTTCAGGACGTGATGATATTCGAGTCGGCCGGCGACGCGTACTGGGCGTAACGCGATCCATGCCGATCGGTTGATGATCGCAAATATAAAGGGGAGAGGCTTCCGATGCAAGGCCTCTCCCTTTGTTTTGTGTCGGCGTTTTTCGCCCCTACTTCCCCTCGTCCGCCACGCGGGCGCGGAGGGCGTCGGCGTCGGCGGGGTCGATGTCATGCGCGCTGTACCGCGCGCGGTCGTACAGCGCGGCGAACTCGCCCGCGGCGGGCAGACGCTTGTCGCGCATTAGCGCTTCGCGCGCGGTGTCGGCGGGCGCGGCGGGGCGGCGCTTCAGATAATCGGCGTACAGCCGCCGCACGCGCGCGCGCCCGTCGAGCTGCTTCCACGGCGTCGGGCGTTCGCGGCGGCGCAGCAGCCTGCCCACGCCCTCCCGCGCGGCCTGCGTCCATTGCTCGAGGCTGAACGTGCTCTCCGCCTGATCGGTGTAGCCTTCGCCGACCGAGGATGCGTACTCGCGCAGGCGCGCGAGCAGCTTTTTCAGGAGCCTGACGAGCTTTTTCCCGATCAGGAAAAGGCAAAACAGCGCCGCCGCCGCCGCCAGCGCGACGGCGATGCCGATGAAGATTTTCTCCATCAGGCGCGCGAAGGCGCTCGGTTCGGGAGGCGCTTCGCCCATCAACGCCGACAGATCCATGTCGCCGCCGCCGCCGTCGCCCGGCGCGCCCTGCTCGGGGAAGAGGCCGGCGATAAAATCGAGGACGGTGAAAATGATATACTTGATGAAATCCACCGCCGCCTGCAGCGCGCGCGCGACGGTGTCCCACAGCGCGGCGATCAGCGCGAGCGCGTACATCAGCGCCGTCGCCAGCATGTTGCGCCGCCTGATCGTCTTGGGCGGGCGCGTGTCGCCGCCCATGCCGCCGCGCAGCGAGATATAATTGATCAGCAGCGCGCCGGACAGCGCGAAGAGCGCGAACGCGACGGTCAGCGGCGTGCGGACGGGCGCGAACGCGCTGCCGCTTCCCGACATCAGATTGGCGGCCAGATGCGCGCACAGGCATGTCGCCCATACCGAGATCGGCCATTCCGCGCCGAGCGGCCTGCGATAGGCCGGCGGCAGCAGGAACAGAAGGATCAGCGCCGCGAGCAGCAGAAAGAAAGGCAGAACGCCGAGCGGCAGCAGCAGGATCAGGCCCGCCGCCGTCAGAAGGACGGCGGAAAGCGCCGTCCACGCCATGCGATGCCTGTCGGGAACGATATAGGACAGAATGCCCAGCAGACACGCGGCGCAGGGGAAAAGATACCAATACGCGGGATGATCGGGTAAAAGCCCCGCGCCGAGCATGAAGAAAACGGGCGAAACGCCCAGCAGCAGCGTCAGCGCGACAAGCGATTTGTTCAGGAAAGTTTTTGAATCAATTTTCATGCTCGCGCGCCTCCGCCTCGATCAGACAAAACGTAGCGGTATTGCCCGCCTGCTTGAGCGCGTCCGCTTTTTCCTCGATTTCCGCGTCCAGATAGGGCGAGAGGATCAGGAAATCGGTATCGCGCAGCGCCGTCAGATCGTCCAGCAGCGTGGGAAAGCGCCGGACACGGACGATCCGAATCCGCGACAGCGCGAGCAGCATTTCCTCAAGCCGCGCCGCGTGCCACGCGGGCGACAGCCGCGCGCATTCCTTTTCCTCAAGAAAGGGCAGATTGGCGGCGAAGCCGACGGGAACGCCGCATGACAGCGCGCGCGCGGCGGCGGTCGCGGCGAGCGACAGCCCGCGCTCGATCACGTCCGTTTCGTAATCCATCAGTTCGCCCCATTGATCGGGGCGCATTTGCCCGTTGAGCACGATCATCAGGCGCGTGTCGGCGGTGTAATCGTGCGTTTTCACCTGCATCTGCCCGGTGCGCGCCGTCGCGCCCCAATGGATATCACGGCGGTTGTCGCCGATCTGATAGGGCCGGATGCCGTTGACGAGGAAGGGATCGGCGATCAGATGCCGCCGCACGACGAGATCGCCCTGCAATTTGGAGATGGGGAGCGGCACGGCGTCGGGGCTTAACAGCCTCGGGTATACGTTGATCACGGCGTCGGGAAAGGCAAGCTCGGCGGTGTCCAGCCCGAGCGACATCAGATCGCCCACCGTCAGCGCGACGTGCCCCAGATCGTACTGCCCGCGCCGCATCAGCGTGACCCGATGCCGCCGCGTCACCTGCTGAAAGGGCATCAGCAGGAACACGCTCTTGTGATACGCCGTCGCGCGGATATCGAGGTTTTCCTGCCGGCCGAAGCGCAGATTGGGCGATACCTTGGTTTCGGCGCGCAGCCACGGGATCAGCAAAAAGCGATCGTTGCGGATGACCTCGATCAATTCGATCTCATCGCCCTCGAACGCCTCGCGCGCCGAAAAATAGCGCTTGTACCGGATGCGCGGAAGCGCGCTGCGGCGGATGAGGATATGCTGGATCTCGGCGAGCAGCGCGAAGACCGCGACGAGCACCCATACGCTCATTTGACTTCCTCAGTCGGCGCGGGCACGCGCGCCAGCACTTTTTTGACGATCTCCTCGCCGACGCCCGCGCGCCCGTACTGCCCGCGCGCGATGATTCGGTGCGCCATGACGGGCACGGCGAGCGCCTTCACGTCGTCGGGCGTCACAAAATCGCGCCCGTGCATGGCGGCGAGCGCCTGACTTGCGTACAAAAGCGCCAGCATACCGCGCGGCGATACGCCCAGCAGCACCTGATCTTCCTTCCGCGTCATTTCGCACAGCGCCGCGATATAGCCCATGACGGGGGATGATACCTGACAGTCGCGTACGCGTGTCTGCGCCTCGACGAGCTCTCCGCGCGAGGCGACGGGCGAAAGCGTTTCGATCGGGCTTGACGACAGGAATCTTTGCATCATCGCCACGGCGTCGGCGCCCTCGACGGCGCTCATGGGCAGGCGGACGAGAAAGCGGTCGAGCTGCGCCTCGGGCAGGGGGAACGTCCCCTGGATTTCGACGGGGTTTTGCGTCGCCACGACCAGAAAGGGCTTGTCGAGCGCGCGCGTGACGCCGCCCTCGGTGACCTGCTTTTCCTCCATGCACTCCAGCAGCGCCGACTGCGTGCGCGGCGTGGCGCGGTTGATCTCGTCGGCGAGCAGGATGTTGGTGAACACCGGGCCTTGGACAAACTCAAACTCGCCCGTCTGCGGGCGGTAGACGCTCATGCCGGTTACGTCGCCGGGCAGCAGGTCGGGGGTGAACTGGATGCGCGAGAAATCGCCGTCGATCGAGCGCGCGAAGGCGCGCGCCAGCATGGTTTTGCCCGTGCCGGGGACATCCTCGAGCAGCACGTGCCCGCGCGCCAGCACCGCCGCGAGCATCAGCTCGGCGCGCTCGCGCCCGCCGATGATGACTTTGCCGATGTTTTCAAGAATCCTGTCCGAAAGCGCGGCTATTTCCCGATATTCCATGATATCCTCCGTCAATCGCGTAAATTCTCAACCATTATATACAGTTTGTCCCGATAAATCAAGCGAGCAATCATTGAACGCCGCCAGACGCGCAAGACAGCCGTTCACCGCTTCGGTCAGGCGCTCGTTCGGGCCAATTCCCCGCTCATACCAGAAGCGCGGCGACGTCATCACGCCCCGTTTGCGGTCGCAGATCGCCTCGACGCGCCCGATAAAGCGGTCGCCCTCGATCACGGGCAGCACATAATGTCCGTATTTACGCAAATGCTCGGGCGTGTAGATCTCCCATGTATAGTCGAAATCGAAGATCGCCGCGATCAGTTTTCTGTCCCACAGGAAGCAATCGAGCGGCGCGAGCGCCTCGCATCGGCGTTTGAGGCGCGGGCCGGTCAGGATAAAATCGACGTCGGGCAGCGCTTCCGTCAGGCAGTAGAAAGGCCTTTTGATCCCCTCGACGGTCATTTCGGCAAGCCGACCGTCGCGAATCAGGCGCGAAAACGCCGCGTCACGCCCGCCGGCTTTCATATCGGGCAGGTTGAGCCACGCGTCCGACGGCGCGTTCCACAGCATGCCCACCGCGCCGATGCGCCGCGCCGCGCGCCACGCGCGGCAGCTTTCGTCCGAATCGAAGGGGTCGGGCGCGCCGAATACTTCGGGCGGCAGCAGCTTTTCGGCGAGATCGTAATACTTGATCGCGTTTTTCCTGTGATGGACGGCGAGCTCGCCGCTGTAATACATGCTGTCCAGCGCGGCGCGGGCGAGCCGCGTATCGCTCCAGTACCACGATACCACTTCGTCCATCGGCAGATCGGAGGAGGACAGCGCGCCGCGCTTTTCGATTTCCGCCCGCACCAGCGCGCGGACGGGCTCGACCTGCTCGCGGCTGCGCAGCCATTCGGCGTTCTTTTGCCTCTCGCGCGCGAGCGCCGGCCAATCCTCCGTCGGCACGATGCACAGGTTCTTGTCGTAGTGATCAAGCAGCAGGCGATCCTTGTACAACAAATCGTACAGATCGCTTTTCCTGAAGCCCTTGACGCGCGATTGCAGCGTCAATTCGGCGTTTTTCCCGCATACGTCCACCGGATCGAACTGGATGCTGCCCGCCTGCCGCAAGAATCGCAGCGCGCCCGTTTTGCCGGTAAAGCGGTGCGCGCCGATCAGGCCCTGCCGCCAGAGCATGTACCGCGCCGCCTGTTTTTTCGTCAGCGTTCTTTTTTCCATCGTGCCCTCTCTTTTGTTTGACAAATCAGTCGAATATGTGATAAAATCATCTGCTCTTTTGCTTGAAGGGAGCCTGTACTTCGGATCGGAAAGGATTCAGCCGTGAGTTTATCGCACAGCCCCCGTCTTAGCCGTTTCATCGGCGACAGGGATTTCTACAAAAAGCTGATTGCCATCGCGCTGCCCATCATCATCCAGAACGGCATCACGAATTTCGTCAATCTTCTGGACAACCTCATGGTCGGCGCCGTCGGCACCGAGCAGATGTCGGGCGTCGCGGTCGTCAATCAGCTGATCAGCATCTTCAACCTCTGCATTTTCGGCGGGCTGTCGGGCGCCGGCATATACTGCGCGCAGTTCGTCGGTCAGGGCGATCAGGACGGCGTTCGTTACACCTTCCGCTTTAAGCTGGTGCTGGCCGCGCTTCTGCTCGTGCTGTGGATCGGCGTGTTTTTGGGCTTCAGCGATCCCCTGATCCGCGCGTTCATGCATGATACCGGCGCCGAGGGCGATATCGCGCTGACCTTCGAAAGCGGGAAAACGTACATGTCGGTCATGCTGCTCGGGCTGCTGCCCTTCGCCTTGCAGCAGGCGTATTCGGGCACGCTGCGCGAGAACGGCGAAACGGTGCTGCCCATGAAGGCGGGGCTGATCGCCATCGTCGTCAACCTCGTGTTCAACTGGCTGCTCATCTTCGGCAACCTCGGCTTCCCGAAGCTCGGCGTCGCCGGCGCGGCGTACGCCACCGTGCTGTCGCGCTTCATCGAGTGCGGCATAATCGTCACGTGGACGCACCGCCACGGCGAGCGCAACCGCTTCATCGTCGGCGCGTACCGCAAGTTCCGCATTCCCGCCGAATTGTGCAAAAAGATCATTCGGCGCGGCGCGCCGCTCCTGATGAACGAGTTTCTGTGGTCGGCGGGCATGACGACGCTTTCGTGGTGCTACTCGACGCGCGGGCTGGAAGTGCTCGGCGCGATGAATATCTGTTCGACCATCACCAACCTGTTCTTCATCATTCTCATGGCGATGGGCAGCGCCGTCGCCATCATGGTAGGGCAGCTGCTCGGCGCGGGCAAATTCAAGGAGGCGCGCGCGACCGACGACAAGCTGCTCTTTACGGCGGTCGTCGCCGCGACGGGCGGCGCGATCGCCATGGGCGCGCTGTCCGGCGTGTTCCCGCTCTTTTTCGGCAGCGTGTACGACAGCGTGCGCGCGCTCGCCTCAAAATTCATCCTGATCTCGGCGATCTTCATGCCGGTGCACGCCTTCCTGCACTGCACCTACTTCACCCTCCGCGCCGGCGGCAGAACGATGATTACCTTCCTGTACGACTGCGCGTTCACTTGGGTGGTCGCCATCCCGCTCGCGCTGTTTCTGGCGCTGGGCACCGATCTGCCCATCGTGCCGCTCTACGCTATCGTGGTCGCCGCCGATCTGATCAAGGTGTTCATCGGCCTTGCCATGCTCAAGCGGGGCATCTGGATCAACAACCTTGTCGGCGGCGTGCAGACGGACGGCGCGGCGGAGGCGTAACGCGGTCAGCCGTCGCCCGCCAGCGCGCGCACGATGTACCCCGCCATCAGGAATCCTGCGACGGGCGGCACGAAGGATACGCTGCCCGGAATGTGCCGGCCGTTTTCGACGGGCTGCTCGGAAAGCGCGCGCGGCGTTTCGCGCGAATACACGACGCGGTGGCTTGAAAGCCCCGCGTCTTTCAGCTTTTTACGCATGACGCGCGCGAGCGGACATACGGCGGTATCGAACAGATCGGCGATTTCGAGCCGCGCCGGATCGAGCTTGTTGCCCGTGCCCAGCGCGCTGATGATCGGCACGCCTTGTTCGTGCGCCGTCAGGATGAGCAGCGTTTTGGAGGTCACGGTATCGATGCAGTCGGCGACGTAATCGAAATCGAGCGGCAGCGACGCGACGGTGTCCGCGCCGTAGAACATACGCACGGGACGGACGACGGCGCGGGGGTTGATGTCGCGGATTCTTTCCGCCATGCAGTCGGCCTTGGGCAGCCCCACCGTCGAGTGCAGTGCGACGAGCTGGCGGTTGATGTTGCTTTCGCTCACGGTATCGTCGTCGATCAGCGTGATATCGCCGACGCCCGCGCGCGCCAGCGCCTCGGCGCACGCCGCGCCGACGCCGCCGACGCCGAACACCGCGACGCGGCTGCGGCAGAGCTTTCCCATCGCTTCCGCGCCCATCAAAAGGGCTTGCCGTTCAAACTCGCTCATGCTTTTCCTCCGGCTGAATGCAGTACGACCGCCGCAACCAGCAAACTGACGCTCTCGGCGCCCTTTTCGCGCAGCGCCTCGGCGCAGGCGGCGGCCGTCGCGCCCACGGTGCGCACGTCGTCGATCAGCAGCACTTTTTCGCCCGTCAGATCGGCGTCGCAGGCGAACGCGCCGCGCACGTTTTGCTTTCGCTTTCTTTGATCCAGCGAGGTTTGCGGGCGCGTCGCGCGGACGCGGCGCAGGGGATTGGCGGCGGGCACGCCGATTCGTTCGCTCACGCCCTTCGCCAGCAGCATCGCCTGATTGACGCCGCGTTCGCGCTCGCGCGATTTGTGGAGCGGCACGGGCGATATCAGCGTGAAATCGCGCGTTTTGAGCGATTCCGTCATGCGGTCGCACAGGAAGGGCAGCATGTCGTTTGTCGACTCGAACTTGAAATCCTTGATGATCTTCGCCGCCGCGCCGTGGTAGATAAAGGGCGCGTACACGCGATCGATGGATCGCATGAACGGGCCTGCGCACAGCGCGCACGGCTTGCCCCGCGCCACAAGGGACAAACAACGTTCGCACGCCTCGGGCGGCACGCGCAGCGATTTCAGCGCCTCGCGGCAGGCGTCGCACAGGCAGTCCTCGTCGCTTGCGCGCCGCAGATCGCCGCATACCGCGCAGCACGCCGCGCGCGGGAAAAGCGCGTTTTCAAGCAGGAAAAGCGCGCGCGTCAGCATGTCTCGAGCAGGCGCTTTTTGAGCGCCGTAAAGCGCGTGGCGATGTGGTCGTTGCGCACCATATCGGCGATGTATTTCTCCTGCCCGACCAGCACGACCAGCTTCCGGGCGCGCGTCAGCGCCGTGTAGAACAGATTGCGCGTGAGCAGCATGGGCGGCCCGCCGACCACCGGCATGACGACGCAGGGGAATTCGCCGCCCTGGCTTTTGTGCACCGACAGGCAGTAGGCAAGCTCCAGCTCCTCGAGCTGCTGAAAGGTGTAATCGACGTACCGCTCCTCGTCGTAGCAGACCGATACGATATGCTCGTCGTTGTCCACGGCGGTGATGAAGCCGATATCGCCGTTGAATACGCCCGCGCCTTCCTCGCCGGCGTCGGTGCGCCACTCGAGCTGATAGTTGTTCCTCACGTGCATCACCTTGTCACCCTCGCGAAACACCGTGTCGCGGTACAGCGTTTGCTTTTTGCGCGAATCGGGCGGATTCAGCGCCGCCTGAAGCAGACGGTTGAGCTGATACACGCCGCACGCGCCCTTTTTTGTGGGTGAAAGCGGTTGAATATCGCGCACGGGATCGTCCGATTTGAGGAAGGCGGGCAGGCGTCGCGAGCACAGCGCCACGACGGTCTCGGCGGCTTCCTCGGCGCGCAGCTTGCGCTCGAAAAAGAAATCGCTGTCGCGGCGGTTCAGGACGGGCAGATCGCCGTGATTGATGCTGTGCGCGTTCTGCACGATCAGGCTTTGGCTCTCCTGCCTGAAAATATCCGTCAGGCGCACGCTGGGGACGACGCCGCTCGCCAGCATATCGCCCAGCACGTTGCCCGCGCCGACCGAGGGCAATTGATCGGCGTCGCCGACCAGAATGAGCCGCGTGCCCTTGACGACGGCGCGCAGCAGCGCGCGCATGAGGAAGATATCGACCATCGACATCTCGTCCACGATCACGCAGTCGCAGTCGAGCGGGCGTTCCTCGTTGCGCTGGAACGCTTCGGCGTCGCCGGTATATTCAAGCAAACGGTGAATGGTTTTCGCCTCGTGCCCCGTCGCCTCGGTCATGCGCTTGGCGGCGCGTCCCGTCGGCGCGGCGAGCAGCACGCGCTCGCCGAGCAAATCGATGATGCAGTTGATGATGGTCGTTTTGCCCGTGCCCGGGCCGCCCGTGATGATCATCAGCCCGCTCGATATCGCCTCGGAAACGGCGCGGCGCTGGTTCGCGCTGAACGCGATATCGTGCGTCCGCTCAAAATCGGCGATCTTTTGATCGATGGCTTGGGGAATGGAGGTCTGGCTCGCGTTCATCAGCGCGTGGAGCCGCGCGGCGATTTCGATCTCGGTGTAATGGAAGGGCGGCAGGCAAACGGCTTCGACGCCGTCCAGATCGGTGAAGATCAGTTCGCGCGAGAGCAAAAGCGACTGGAGCAGCACGGCGATCGTATCCTGCGGCACGCGCAGCATGTAGGCCGCCCGCTCGTTCAGCACTTCGTTGGGCAGATAGGTGTGCCCCGCGGCGTTCGCCGCTTCGGTCAGAACGTACTTGATGCCGGCGCGCAGGCGGTATTCGCTGTCCTCGCGCACGCCCAGCGACAGGGCGATGCGGTCGGCGGTCAGAAAGCCGACGCCCTCGATGTCGTCGATGAGCTTATAGGGGTTTTGTTTGACGACCGATACGGCGCGCTCGCCGTAGCAGTTGGCGATCTTGACGGATAAAGAGGGCGTGACGCCGTAGGACTGTAAAAAAACCATGACTTCGCGCGCGGCGTACTGCTCGCGGAAGCTGTCGGCGATGGCGGCGGCGCGCTTATTGCCGATGCCGCGCACCTCGACGAGCCGCTCGGGGTGTTCGCTGATGATATCGAGCGTTTTCAGCCCGAATTGCTCGACGATCAGCTTCGCCGTCGCCGGACCGACCGTGGTGATCAGCCCGGAGGACAGGAAGCGCTCGATGCCGAGCATGGTCGTCGGCTTGGTGATCTCGCAGGTCGTCGCCTTCCATTGCTTGCCGTACTGCGGATGCTCGGTCCATGCGCCCGCGAACACCACCTGTTCGCCCGCCGACAGCGCGGGCAGCGTGCCCACCACCGTGACTTCGTCGCGCCCGGCGCGCACCGTGATGACCGAATAACCGTTTTCCTCGTTGCGGAAAATGGTTTCTTCCATGACGGCGGACAGCGTTTCGGTCATGTCTGCGCTCCTTGATCGGATGGATAGAGATCGCGCTGAAGCGCGGCGGCGAGCTTGGCTTTCGCGCCCGGGCGCGCTTCCTCGAGGCGGTCGAGCAGCCCGGCGACCGCCTGCCGCTCGGTATGCCCGGCGTAGGGGCAGGGCAGGGGACAAACGGGAAGGTTTTCACGCCGCGCGAACCGCATCACGGCGCTTTCCTCCGCAAGAATCAGCGGACGCACGACGGCGACGCCGTTTTCGGCGATCAATTTCGGCAGAAAACCGTGCAGCCTGCCCTCGTTCAGCGCGCTCATGACGAAGGTTTGCACGGCGTCGTCGCGGTGATGTCCCAGCGCCAGTGTGTCGCAGCCGGCGTCCTTCGCAGCTTTGAGCAGCGCGCCGCGCCGCGTCCGCGCGCACAGCGCGCAGGGGTTTTTCTCGGCTTCAAGACGGGCTTTGATATCAACCGTCACGGTGGAAAAGGGCACGCCGAGCGCGTCGCAGACAGTTTGAAGCGGCGAAACGTCGCATTCCGGGGCGGTCGTCACCGTGACGGCGCGCAATGCAAACGACTTGCCCTGAAACCTCCGATATGCCTTGAGCAGGTACAAAAGCGCCATGGAATCCTTGCCGCCCGACAGCCCGACGGCGACGCGCGCGTCCTGTCCGATGAGATGATAGGCGTCGTCGGCGCGGCGGAGGTCGCCCAGCAGCCGCTTCACGCGCGCGCCTCGGCGTCGCGCAGGAAGGTCGCCATCGCGTCCGCGATCTTCATGTATTCGGGCGATATGGTCACGACATGCGGCGATTCCTCGAGCCACAGGCTCGCCTTGACGGTCGAGGACGCGCGCGACAGGATGATATCGAGGCTGTCGGCGCTGACCGTTTTGTCCTTTTTGGACTGCACGGCGAGCAGGGGACAGTGAACGAGCGGCAAATCGCGCCGCGCGCGATTCATCAGCACCGTCAGATCGCGTACCTTGCTTGTGGGGTATTCGTCGTAGCCGTAATCATAGGCGGGATCGAGCGTCCCGCGTCCGCCCGGTCGCTTGCGGATCATCGGCATAACGGGCGCGAACAGGGCTGAAAACGGCTGCAGGGGATTGGTGGTTTTCATGGGCGCCGAAAGCGTGACGCAGGCGGTCAGATCGGTCGTCTGCGCGAGAATGAGCGCCAGATCGCCGCCCATCGACAGCCCGGCGGCGGTGAAAAACCTGTGCTTCGCGCGCATGTCCGTCGCCGCCTCGCGCACGGCGAGCAGCCAATCCTGCCATGACGCTTTCCCCATGGCCTCGGGCGATTCGATGTGTCCGGGCAGCTTGACGCCGCGCACCGAAAACCCGCGCGCGTTCAGCGCGTCGCCGATTTTGCGCATATGTCCCGGGCTGCCGGTGAAGCCGTGAATCAAGAGCACGCCGTGCTCGCCGCCGGGCAGATCAAAGGGCTGCGCCAAGGGATCGGAGAAATCCTGCATACCGCCTTATCCCCCTTTATCGTCCTCTATTGTAGCATGTTTTGCATGGAAAGAAAAGCCGCAATCAGCGCGCGGAGCCAAAAACGCGTCCGAGTTGTAACAATCACAAAAATTTCCGATCGGCATACCATTTTGGGGCGCTTTATTCGTCTTATAGGTGTCGGGAGGTGAACGGGTGAGCACGGCGACGACGCAAAACGACGTCCGCGAGGCGGAGCTTTCGCGCATGATGAACGAGTACGGCAGTCAATTGCTGCGCGTCTGTTACGTATACCTCAAGGACGCGCAGCTTGCCGAGGACGCCGTGCAGGACGCCTTTCTCAAGGCGTATCGCGCGATGGACGCCTATCGGCGCGAGGGCAGCGAGAAGACATGGCTGATGCGCATCGCCGTCAACACCTGCCGCGATTATCTGCGCACGTCGTGGATGCGCCGCGTTGACAGGCGTTTTTCGGCCGAGGACGCGCCCGAGCGCGCGGTCGAGCCCGTCCTGCCCGATCGGACGGTGATCCGCGAGGTTATGGCGCTGCCGCCCAAATACAGGGAGATTATCCTGCTTCGCTTTTATGAAGGCATGAAGGTGCGCGAGATCGCGGACACGCTGCATCTTTCGACCGAAACGGTCAAGTCGAGGATCAGAACCGCCAAAGACAAGCTCCGTCCGGGGCTGGAAGGGTGGTATTTCGATGAAGAATGATTTTAGAAACGTCATGGATCGGGAACTGTCCGCCCTTTCGTGGAGTCCGGAAATGGGCGCGCGCGTGCTCTCCCGCGCGCGCGGCGGTCCGCATATGAGAAGTAAACTGCCCTTCTCTCTGGCGCTGGCGCTGACGCTGCTTTTCATCGCCGCAGGCGCGCTGGCGCTGACGCTCATCAATCCCTTTGCCGAGCGCGTGATGGAGATGGAGTACGAGCACGGCAGCTTTTCGGATTGGACGCTCGAGGAGAAATTAACGCTGGTGGAGGCAATGGAGGAATTCGGGATCGACACAAGCGGCATTCCGGACGTGTCGCGTTTGCCTGAAGCGCAGGCGAGCGCGCGGCTTGGCGAGGCGATCGATACGCTGTACGCCGGGGAAATCGGATCGCTGCACTACAATATTCTGGAAAAGGCGAAGGGACTGTTCGACGCGTGGACGCTGGAGGACAAGGCGTGGTACGGCGAGCTGCTGGTCAAATACGGGCAGGCGATGCGCCCGAACGACTGTCTTTACGCTCTGCCGTCCGAGAATGTCATGCCGATGGAGGACGCTTACTCGCTTGCCTGTCTGCGCCTGTGCGCGGCGTTTGGCATCGACTGCGCGGAGCTGTCCAAATACTGCGTGTATCCCTTCTATTTCAGCTATTGCGCCGCGCCGGACACCTATTACTGGAAATTCCATTGGCGGAACGCCGATCAGGAAATGATGTATTCGGCGCTCATCCCCGTGAACGCCGATGAGCGCGGCGTCGAGCTATGGCGCAGACCGACCGACGCGGAAATGACGGCGGGCGCCGACGAAACGACGGCGCGGGCGCTGAAAATGCAGGCGGAGCGCGAGCGGCTCGAAAAGGAAAAGGGATCGATGATTACGTGGACGTTCGAGGAGCAGGCGGCGGCGGAGGAGGGCTACGGCGTGCCGCGCGCGGATGAAATCACGCGGGAACAGGCCGTCGAGATCGCCAAAGCGGCGATCATTCGTCAGGCGGGGCTTGACGGCGGCGCGCTCGACGGGCTGTACGCGTATCAATACTTCGTCGTGTCGGCGTCGGGCGGGCGGTATTACGCCGTGTCGTTCTTTCGCGACGCCGCGGCGACCGACTTAACGCCTTACGCGGCGGATATCGACGCGGGCACGGGCGAGGCGCTCGCCGTGTATATCGGCCATAACGGATAAGCCGAATCGCGGAAGGGACGCAACGCGCCGGCACCGCCGACGCGCGAAACGGTACGAAAAAGCCTGTCGCGTATGCGCGGCAGGCTTTTGAATGCGATGGAATCAGCGCTTGCTGAACTGCGGGGCGCGGCGGGCGGCTTTGAGGCCGTACTTTTTGCGCTCCTTCATTCTGGGGTCGCGCGTGAGGAAACCGGCTTTTTTGAGCGCGTCGCGCAATTCGGGGTTAGCTTTGCAAAGCGCGCGGCTGATGCCGTGACGGATCGCGCCCGCCTGACCGGTCAGGCCGCCGCCGTTGACGTTGACCAGAACGTCGAAGCTGCCGCCGACATTGGTGAGGACGAGGGGCTGACGAACGGACATTTTGAGCGTTTCGAGACCGAAGTAGTCGTCGATATCGCGTTGGTTGACCACGATTTTGCCGTCACCGGGCACGAGGCGTACGCGGGCGACCGCCGACTTGCGGCGACCAACGGCATTGAAATCAGACTGAGGCATGTTGTTTACTCCTTCCGCGTCGCTTACTTGATGAGTTCAAGGGTTTCCGGCTTCTGCGCCGCCTGCTCGTGCTCCGGGCCGGCGTAGATGCGCAGCTTGGTCGCCATCTGACGGCCGAGCGGTCCCTTGGGGAGCATCCCGACGATGGCGTGACGGACGGCGAACTCGGGCTTCTCCGCGATGAGTTTGCGGTACTTGGTCTCCTTGAGGCCGCCCGCGAACCCGGAATGATGATAATAGATCTTCTGATCGAGCTTTCTGCCCGTCAGGACGATCTTGGAAGCATTGATGATGATGACGTGATCGCCTGTATCCACATGCGGGGTATAGGTGGGCTTCGTCTTGCCGCGCAGGATGTTCGCCACCTGGCTCGCAAGGCGTCCCAGCACCATGCCGTCCGCGTCGACGACATACCACTTGCGCTCGACGGTTTGCGCGTTAGCCATAAAGGTATTCAAGTGAATTTCCTCCTTGAAAACGGTTGTCATGGGTGCATCGGGCGTGATGGTCGCACGCCGCTGCAAGCGGTCGCTTCCCCCGGGGCTAACGGAGGCTGTTGACACAACCGTTATCATACCGAAAATATCATCGTTTGTCAATCGCTTTTTTCAGGTTTTTGCGCTGAATCCTCTTCTTTTTCGTCGTTTTGATCGTCTTTTTCGGCCGCGGGCGGCGTCGCGGCGTCCTCCGGCTCGCGCCGCCCGAGCGCCGCCGACAGCGCGCGCTCGACCAGCGCCATTTTTTCGGCGGGCAGCGCGCCCAACCGCCGCGACAAGCGCGTTTTTTCCAGCGTGCGCACCTGCTCGCAAAGGATGAGCGAGGGCACGCGCACGCCGCCCTGCGGCGGGAACACCGGCACGTGCGTGCGCAGGGGCGGCTTGCCCGTTTTGCCGGTGAGCGGCAGCGCGATCACCGTCGGGCTGAAACGGTTGCCCAGGTCGTTCTGGATAATCAGGACGGGACGCCGTCCGCCCTGTTCCGAGCCGATCACGGGATCGAGATCGGCAAAATATACGTCGCCGCGTTTCACGGGCTTCACACTCCGATTCATCACATTCCAAAGAACCTCGCCCTTCATCCTATGTCGCGGGGGATAAATGCGCGCGGCGCGAGGCATGATATGGAAAAGGAGGTGATCCGATGGAAGGCGGGAAAACGGAAAAAAAGGAGCTGTTCGTGCTGCACAGGCGCGTTCGGCAGATGCGCCGCGAGCGCAAAACGCTGAACTGACGCTTGACAGACCGCGCCGCGTGTGACACAATGGAAAAAAACACGCGAGGTAAAGTATGGCGGATTACACCATTCAAAACGGCTGCCTGACCCTGCGCGTCGCCTCCCGCGGCGCGGAGATGCAAAGCCTTTTGGACGCCAAGGGGCGCGAAAGGCTGTGGCAGGGCGATCCCGAGTATTGGACGGGGCGCGCGCCCGTGCTGTTCCCCTTCGCCGGCGGGCTGAAAAACGGCTGCTTTCTGCACGGCGGTAGGCGCTATGAAATGGAAAAGAAGCACGGTTTCGCGCGGGCGAGCGAGTTTGTCTGCGAGGAAGCGACAGGAGACAAACTGACGTTCCTGCTCGACGCCGCCGTGCCCGCCTATCCCTTCCGATACGAGTTCCGCGCGATCTACGCGCTCGAGGGCGAAAGCGTCCGCGTGACATATGATACCTTGAACACCGGCGATCAAACGCTGTATTTCGCCGTGGGCGCGCACGAGGCGTACGCGATCGACGGCGATATTTCGCGCTACACCCTGATCTTCGACGAGGAAGAGGACATGCGCGCCTGCCTGTTCGACGGCGCGCTGCTCACGCGTGACAGCGTGAAATTGACGGAGGACAGGCGACGCCTGACGCTGACAGACGATCAGATCGCGCGGCTTGAAACGGTGATGATCAAGGATGTGCGCTCGCGCGGCGTGACGCTGGCGAGCGACCTCAACGACAAAACGGTGCGCGTTGAGTTCCCCGGCTTTGATTACCTGCTGCTGTGGAAGAAGCCCGGCGCGCGGTATTTCTGTATCGAGCCGTGGGTCAATCCGCCCGAGTACGTCGACGGTTCGCAGCTTTTGTCCGAGAAAACGGGCATGATCGCGCTCGCGCCCGGCGAGGCAAGGGCGTTCACGCACACGATCACCGTAAAATAGGTTGCTTCATCCCGCGTCCTCGGATGGGCGCGCAAAGGGGGGCTGTCGCAGATTCCTTTTTCTGCGGCAGCCCCTTTGCCCTGTTTCCGTCGTTTGGCGCTTTACAGAAGCGCGCGCTGGATTTTGCCGCTCGTGGTCTTGGGCAATTCGTCGCGGAAGACGACGATGCGCGGGTATTTGTAGGGCGCGGTGCGCTGCTTGACGTAATTCTGGATTTCTTTGGCGAGGGCGTCGGAAGCCTCCCTGTCCTTGGTCAGCACGACGCTCGCCTTGACGATCTGCCCGCGCACGGGATCGGGCGCGGCGGACACGCCGCATTCGAGCACGTAGGGAAGCTCCATGATGACGCTTTCGATCTCGAAGGGTCCGATGCGGTAGCCCGAGGATTTGATCAGATCGTCCACGCGCCCGACGTACCAGTAATACCCGTCCTCGTCGCGCCACGCCGTGTCGCCGGTGTGATACATGTCGTCGTGCCAGTTGCCCAGCGCGTTCTTTTCCATCTGATAATACCCCGTCAGCAGGCCGCAAGCCGGCTTGCCCGCATCCGTGCGCACGATGATCTCGCCCGTTTCGCCTACGGGCACGGGCTTGCCCTGCGCGTCCACGATGTCGATGTCGTACTGCGGCGTCGGCTTGCCCATCGAGCCGATCTTGGGCTTCATGCCGACCAGATTGCCGATCAGCAGGCAGCTTTCGCTCTGCCCGAAGCCCTCCATGATGGAGATGCCCGTCGCCTCGCGGAATTTAAGGAATACTTCGGGGTTGAGCGCCTCGCCCGCGATGGTCGCGTGGCGGACGGAGGACAGATCGTATTTGGACAAATCCTCTTTGATGAACATGCGGTACATGGTCGGCGGCGCGCAGAAGGTGGCGATATTGTATTGCTTGAAAAGCGGCAGGATGTCGGAGGCGTGGAAGCGGTCGAAATCGTAGACGAACACCGGCGCTTCGCACAGCCACTGGCCGTATAGTTTTCCCCACAGCGCCTTCGCCCAGCCGGTGTCCGATATGGTCAGATGGAGCTGCCCCGGCGCGGCGCAGTGCCAGTACTTCGCCGTGACGAAGTGTCCGAGCGGGTATTTGTGGCTGTGACAGACCAATTTGGGATAGCCCGTCGTGCCGGAGGTGAAGAACATGAGCATCGGCTCGTCGCCGCACGCGGTATCCTCCGCGCGGCGGAAATGCGTCGAGAACATTTCGCTCTCGCCGTCGTAATCGTGCCAGCCCTCGCGCGCGCCGCCGCACAGGACGAGCGTTTTGACGGTGGGCGAATCGGGCAGCGCCCGCTCGATCTCGTCCGCCGCGCGCCCGAACGACGCGCACAGCACGGCGCTGACGCCCGCCGCCTTGAAGCGATACACGTAGTCCTTGGCGAGCAATTGATCGGTCGCGGGAATGGCGATCGCGCCGAGCTTGGCCAGCGCGGGGATCACAAGCCAGAAATGGTACTGTCTGCGCAGCACGACCAGCACGCGGTCGCCCTTTTTGACGCCCAGCGAGCGCAGGTAGTTGGCGGCGCGGTTGGACTGCTTCTTGATGTCGCCGAAGGTGAAGCGGCGCTCGCGGCGGTCGATGTCCAGATGCAGAAGCGCCGGCTGGTTCTCGCGCTCCTCGCCGAGCCTGTCCACGATATCAAAGCCGTAATTGAAGCGCTCGGTGTCGTGGAAGGCGATGGATTGGAGCGCGCCGCGCTCGTCCTCGACGGCGTCGATGTACGTCTCGCAGATATAGCGGTGCGCCGGACGCGCGGCGATGATCGTTTCGCTGACGCGCGCTTCCTCGGTTTCCTCGCCCGGGATGACGACCGCCATGAACAGGCAGTCCGCGCCGCCCGAGGCGATCATGCCGTGCGGCGTGGCGCTGTCGTAGTAGATGCTGTCGCCCTCGCGCAATAGCTCCGTGTGCTCGCCGATGCGCACCTGCATTTCGCCCGAGAGGATGTAATCAAATTCCTGCCCCGAGTGCGTGGTGGTGTGGATGGGCGCGTTTTGCAGCGCGGGGTCGTAGGAATAGCGCACAAAGTACGGCTCGACGATCTTGTTGCGGAAGAAGGGGGCGAGATTGCGCATTTCAATGCCCTGAATGCGCGTGGTCAGTTCGCCCGCGCCTTTGCGCGTAACGGTATAGCCCGTCAGCCTCGGGCTGCGGCCTTCGATCAGATCGACGATGTCCACGCCGTAGAGCATGGCGCATTTGTGCACGAACGTGAAGGGCATTTCGGCCGCGCCCGCTTCGTAGCGCGCGTAATCCTCCGCCGAAACGTCGGTCAGCCGCGCGGCGTCCTCGACGGCGTAGCCCGTGATCTCGCGCAGTTCGCGGATACGGTCGGCGACCTCCTTGAGCATGGTCGGCGCCTGCGTAATCGGCATACAGATTTCCTCCTTCGGGGGCAAAAAAAGCTCGCCCCAATGCATTCCTCATTGAGACGAGCCGTTCAATCAGCCCGCGGTACCACTCAATTTGCGCTCTCGCGCCCCTCATGGACTCAAGCAAGTCCGTCGCCTTGACGCGGCTTAACGGGAATCCCTACTGTACTGTTCAGGACTCCGGCTCGGAAGCGACAGCCTCGATCTTGCCCGCGACCGGCTTTCAGCGTTTGCCGGCTCTCTGCGCTTGGACTCCTTCGCGCTTTCTTCGTCATGGCCTTTGCTATGAAATTAGGACGAGATTATCACATATCCCCGCGCTTGTCAAGCGGAAAACGGCGAAAAAACAGGGCGATCGCTTCGTCGGCGATTGCCCTGCGCGAAAAACAGGCGGGGAGCGTTACTTGGGCAAATCGATCTCGTACATGAGCCCCATATCCCACAGCATCGAGCTTAACAGATACTTGTCGCGGATATCGCGCGAGCCGATGAACGCGTTTTGCGCGTCCTCGCGCGATATGCCGATGTCGGCTGGCAGGGACGGCATGCGCAGCGAGCGCATGAGATCGCCGATCGATTCGGTGTCGGGAAGCTCCTCGTTAATGATTTTCCTGATTTCGTCCCAGTGATTGAGAATGCGTTCGAGATGCGCTTTCTGCCGTGCGGGGTCGTTTTTGTGCTCGCGTTTCTCTTCGGCGTCGATGATGGTCTGCGCCGCCCGGCCGAAGATGCGGCGCGTCTGATCCTCCCATGCCGCCCCGGAGAAGCCGCGCATGAACGCCTCGGCCTTGTCGCGGTCGGGCGTCAGCGCGCGGACGACGCCGAACAGTTTGAGCGTCAGGTACGTGCCCACGCCCACCTGAATGCCGTGCAGTTCGTAGGGTGTGCCGCGATCGAGCGCCATCATTTCCCACAGATGCGAGAAATAATGCTCCAACCCCGACGCCGGGCGCGAAATCTTCGCGTAGCTCATGGCGACGCCCGAGAGGATCAGCCCCTCGACGGTCGCCGCGACCGCTTTTTCGTCGCGCGCGCTCAATCCGGGCGCGGCGCCGACGATTTTTTTGAGCGAGGCGCGCATGAGCGACGCGACGTTCTCGCAATAGTATTCGCCCGTCACGAGATGGGAAATGCGCCATTCGCACAGCGATACATACTTGGCCAGCATATCGCCCAGCCCCGCCCACAGCATGCGCATGGGCGCGTTCTTCATGATGTCCGTGTCGGCGATGATGGCGGCGGGGCAGGCGTTGTACAGGCTGACCTTGACGCCGTTTCGGATCATCGAGGCACTGTCCGAGGCGTAGCCGTCCATGCTGGGCGCCGTACCCACGACCATGCTTTTCCTGCCGACGGCGCGCGCCAGCACCTTGCACAAATCGTTGAGCACGCCCGATCCGACCGCCGTCACGATGTCGCAGGCGGGATCGAACGCCATGGTCAGCGCGCCCGTCGCGCGCTCGTCCGGCTCGACGGGCAGGTACGGGAAGACATACTTCACGTATTCGACGCCCGCGCCGCGCAGCACCGGCTCGACGGCGCCCCACGCCGCCTGCTCGGTGTTCTGATCCATCACGATAAAGGGCTTGACCGCGCCGAGCGCCTCGAGCGCGTCGGGAATGTGCGATACCGCGCCCGCGCCGATTTGCAGATATCGGAGGCCGACGGCGTGATGCCGTCCGCAGGCGCAGTCATACCCGCCCGGGACGAGCAGTTGATCAAGCGTCGCTCCGGAAAAGTCAATCATGATTGTCCACCTGTTTTGCTTTCCTGCCCGCTTTGTTGAGCAGCAGAATGATCGCCACGATGACGGCGGTGACAATGAAAATGCCGCCCATGCCCTTGAGCATGTACTGGAGCGAATCGGCGAACGCCGCAAAATCGATTTTCATGGGATATCCCTCGCTTCCTTGATTAATGCGTCAGGAAAAAGTTGAGTATCAATCCGCCCGCGATGACCGAGGCGATCTGCCCCGACACGTTGACGCCGATGGAATGCATGAGCAGGAAGTTCTGGTTGTCCTCCTTGAGCCCCATCTTGTGCACCACGCGCGCCGACATCGGGAAGGCGCTGATGCCCGCCGCGCCGATCATGGGATTGATCTTCTTTTTGAGGAAGATATTCAGGACCTTGGCGAAGATCACGCCGCCCGCCGTGTCGAACACGAACGCGAACAGCCCCAGCCCCATGATGAGCAGCGTTTCGGTGCGCAGGAAGTCCGCCGCCTGCATTTTGAAGGCGATCGTGATGCCCAGGAACAGCGTAATCAGATTCGCAAGCACCTTCTGCGCCGTTTCGGACAGGGAGTTCAGCACGCCGCACTCGCGCAAAAGGTTGCCGAACATGAGGAAGCCGACCAGCGCCACCGCGCCGGGCGACACAAAGCCGACCACGGCGGTGATGAGGATGGGGAAGAGAATGCGCGTCGTCTTGGACACGCTCTTTTGCTCGTAGGGCATCCGAATCAGGCGTTCCTTTTTCGTGGTAAGCAGTTTGATGACGGGCGGCTGCACGATGGGCACCAGCGCCATGTACGAATACGCCGCGACCATGATCGCGCCGAGATACTTGCTGTTCAGCGCGTTGGCGACGACGATCGAGGTCGGGCCGTCCGCAGCGCCGATGATGGCGATGGAGGCGGCGTCGTTGAGATCAAAGCCGAACAGGCGCGCCAGCGACAGCGTGAAAAAGATGCCGAACTGCGCCGCCGCGCCGAACAGCATGAGCTTGGGGTTGGACAAAAGCGGCCCGAAATCGATCATCGCGCCGATGCCGATGAAAAGCAGCAGCGGGAACAATTCGTTGGCGATGCCCGCGTTGAACAGCGTTTCAATGGTCTCGACCGCGCCCGACAGGGGCAAATTGACTAGAATCGCGCCGAATCCCATCGGTAAAAGCAGCGCCGGCTCCATATCGCGCTTGATCGCCAGATAGATCAGTCCGCCGCCGATCACCCACATGACCGCCATCTGCCACGTAATATTGGTAAAATTCCCGAACAGATCGCCGAGGAAGCCGCCCATGTTTTCATCGCCTCCGAAACAAAAATCCGCGCCTATCATACCAAAGAACGGACGTTTGAGCAAGATATATACGCATATTTTCCTATAAACTACGATAACCGCACGATCCGCGTCGCCATATGGTCGATGAACGCGCGGTCGTGCTCGACGAACACCATGGTGGGGGAAAAGCGCGCGATCAGGCTTTCGATCTGCACGCGCGAGAGCACGTCGATATAGTTGAGCGGTTCGTCCCAGATATACAGGTGCGCGCGTTCGCACAGGCTGCGCGCGATGAGCACCTTTTTCATCTGACCGGCGCTGAAGGACGCCATATCTTTTTCGAATTGCTCGCGCGAGAAATCGAGCTTGCGCAGGATGGTTTTGCACAGCGTTTCGTCGATGCCGCGCGCGGCGAGGTCGTCGCGTAGGCTGCCCGACAGTTTCGCCGTTTGCGGCACATAGGAGATCACCAGCCCGCTTGACAGCCGGACGCTGCCGCCGCCCGGCGCGATATCGCCCGTCAGCAGCCTGAGCAGCGTGGATTTGCCGCAGCCGTTGCGCCCCGCGATGGCGACGCGCTCGCCGTTTTCGATGGTCAGGGAGACATCGTCAAGCACGGTTTTCTCACCGTACCGAACCGTCGCGCGATCGATCGCCGCCGCGCGCCCCGAGGGATGCGCAAGCGGGCGCAGGACAAGCTCGTCCGCCCGCTCGATGTTCTTGAGCAGGCCTTCCTTTTCCTCGACGCGGTCGTTCATACGCGTTTCGAGGTTCATGCGGCGCCTTTGCATCCGGCGGGATTTTTCGCCGATGTACGCGCGCTTGCCGTTCATTTTTTCGCCGTCCGATCCCTTGCCGAGCTTGCTGCGCTCCGCCTTGTCCGCAAAGTCGCGCGCCTGCCGCGCCGACGCCTTGAGCTCGCCGATCTCGCGCTTGAGCTTTTCGTTCTCGGCCAGCTCATAGGCGTCCTGCCGGCGCTTGTTTTCCTCCCATGAGGAATAATTGCCCTTTTGCACCTCGATGTTCGCGCGGTTGATCGACAGGATGTGATCGACGCAGCCGTCGAGAAACGCGCGGTCGTGCGATACGAGCAGGAAGCCGCGCTTGGCGTTCAGATACCGGCTGACGAGCGCGCGCGCCTCCATGTCAAGATGATTGGTCGGCTCGTCGAGCAGGAGATAATGATGATCGCGCGAAAACAGCGCGGCGAGCAGGCATTTCGTCCTTTCGCCCTGCGAGAGCGTCGAAAACGGGCGGCCGAGCGCGTCGTCCGTCACGCCCAGCAGCGAGCACTCGCGGCAAAAGCGCCAGACCGCGCCGTCCTCCGACATGCTTTCCGCCAGCGCGAGCGGCGTGACGCTTTCATCGGGAATGTCGAAGGGAAAGTAATCAAAGGGCGTCGAGGCGGCGATCTCGCCCCGGTACGGGTATTCGCCCATGAGGAGCTTGAGAAAGGTGGTTTTGCCGCGTCCGTTGCGCCCGGTAAAGCCGAGCTTCCAATCGGTGTCGATCAGAAAGGACGCGTCGTTGAATATCGGGTCATAACTGCCGTCGTAGCAGAAGGTCAAATGCGAAACGCGGATCAGGGACATCGGCGGACACCTCCGTGCGCGGGGCGGCGAACAATCCGCCCCGACCGTCGCGGCAGCGCAAAAAACGCCGCCGCCGGGCAAACGAAAGCGAACCGTTCATCGGTTGCACGTCAGCCCAGTTCAACGCATCGGCGGTTCAGCGGCGCATTTTTCCATCCCTTTCCTTGAATTGTTTAGAGCATACCATAAATCGTCCGTTTTTTCAACCCGCTATCGGACAAATCCTTCCGCAAAATGACAGGACATGGTATAATGAATCTGCTATGATCATTCACGGGAAGCGGGAGGGAAAGGCATGAACTGGATCGACGTGCTCAACAAGGTGATCCGATACATCGAGGCGCATTTGAGCGAGGAGATCAACGTGGGCGATATCGCGGCGCAGGCGGCGTTCTCGCGGTATTACCTGCAGTCGATCTTCTCGGCGATGACGGGCATGTCGCTGAGCGACTACCTCAAGCAGCGCCGCCTGTCTGCCGCCGGGCAGGAAATGCAGTCGGGCGCCAAGGTGATCGACACGGCGCTCAAGTACGGCTACGCCACGCCCGAGAGCTTTCAGAAAGCGTTCAAGCGCTTTCACGGCGTCTCGCCGCGCGACGCCGCGCAGCCCAACGTTCCGCTTCGCTTTCTCAGCCCGCTCCATCTTGAAATCAAACTAAAGGGAGGATCTCAAATGAACTTTGCCATCGAGACCATCGGCGAGCTTACCATCATCGGCATGGAACGCCGCTTTCATGTGGACACCTGCTTTGCGGAGATTCCCAAGTTCTGGGACGAATACTACGGCAAGGGATACCACAAGATCAATCCCGGCTGTCTGGGCGTGTGCATGGACGAGGACAACGCTTCGGGCGAGTTTTCGTACCTGATCGCCTGCTTCCGCGACGAAAAGGACCCCGTGCCCGAGGGCTTCGTCAAGCGCGCCATCGCGCCGCATACTTGGGCGAAGTTCCGCGCCGTCGGCGCGATCCCGGAGGCGCTGCAAAAGGTCAACCGCCAGATCTTCACCGAATGGCTGCCGAACAATCCCGAGTACGACCTTGCCGACGGTTTGAACATTGAAATGTACACCGAGGGCGACAACAGCAAGAGCGATTACGTGAGCGAGATCTGGCTGCCGGTCAAATCGAAGAAATAAGGAAAACAAAACCCCGCGGGGGCGAGCGCGTCTTGCTCCCGCGGGGTTTTGCGTCCGTGCGTACCGCCGCGCCGCTTTACCGCCTTTGCCCGTCGAACACGAGCGGCATATCGGGCAGGGGGAAGCACCGGCGGGTGTCGAAACGGTCGAAATACGACGTATCCCTGTCTCTCGGCGCGTCGCGCAGCATTTCGTCCGTCATGCCCGCGACGTACCTTTCGAGCGTTTCGCGCGGATAGACGCGTTCGCCGTGCGAGGTGAGGACGTACCGGAAGGGCAGATCGAGAACGCCGCGCAGGTTTTCGCGGTACTGCGTTACGGGCAGCGATTCGGCGAAGAACATCCACACCGTCGGGTTCCAGTTGTCGCCCATGACGAGCAGCTCGCGCTGCGGAATCCACAGGATCAGCGAGCCGCGCGTGTGCCCGGGCATGGAAATGATTTCGGCGTCGATCCCGCCCAGCGCGACCGTCCCGCCCGTTTCGGGAATGATCTTCGTTTTCGGCGGGCGCATGTACGCCGCCTCGTCGAAATCGTCGGGCAGCGCGCCGTCCTCCTCGGCGCGGGATACGATGTCGGCGCGCGTGCCGGGCGCCGACAGGCTCGCGTACAACTTGAAATCGTCCGGGTGCAGCCGCGCCTCGGGAAACAGCCAATTGCCCAGCGCGTGATCCCAGTGCGCGTGGGAATTGACGACGGTGAGCGGCTTGTCGGTCAGCCGTTCCACGAGCGTTTTCAGCCCGCCCAGCCCGTAGCCCGTGTCGAACAAAAGCGCTTTTTCCTCGCCGACGATCAGCGTGACGCATACGTCCAGCTCGTCCTTGATATGATACACATCCCTGATCGAATCGTCGGTCACATGGCATTCTTCCATTGTTTTCATCTCCTTGATTTCATTTTATAGGATGTTTTTGCGCCTGTCAAGGCTTGACAAGCGGCCCCGCAAAGCATACTATAAACGCAAAGCGTACGCGGAGGATGAAGGGCATGATGCTGCTGGGGATCTGCGGGGCGAGCGGATCGGGCAAATCGACGCTGGCGAGGGAGCTGACGCGCGATATCGGCGCGAGCAGCGTCGTCGTGAATCAGGACGCCTATTATCTGGATCACCCCGATCTGACGTTCGAGGAGCGCGTGCTGCTCAATTACGACGAACCGTTCATTTTCGATCACGATCTGCTGCTGCGCGACGTGGAAACGCTGCTTTCGGGCAAGCCCATCACGCGCAAGGCGTACGATTATACGCGCCACTGCCGCGCCGATACCGACGAAATCGTGCGCCCTGCCGACGTGATCATCGTCGAGGGGCTGCATGTGTTCTGGGATAAGCGACTGTGCGAGAAAATGTTCCTCAAGCTCTACATCAGCGTCGATTCGGACGTTTGCCTTCTGCGCCGCATCCGCCGCGACATCAAGGACAGAGGCCGCCAGATCGACGATATCTCCAAGCAATACTTGTCCACCGTCAAGCCGATGTACGAGCAGTATATCCGCAACTATATCCACGACGCCGACGTCGTCGTCATGCGCGGCGGGAAGAACGCCAAAATCGTGCCGATTCTGGCGGGCTACCTTCGCGACGAACTGGCGTCGGGCGCGCACGCCGCGACCTGACGCGGCCGATACCGGGAGGAAACGTTATGCGACGCTTTCTGGACGAGGATTTCCTATTGTCGAACGACACCGCGCGCGAGCTTTATCACGGCGCGGCGGAGGGGCTGCCGATCATTGATTACCACTGCCACTTAAGCCCGCGCGAGATCGCCGAGGACAGGCGGTTTGACAACGTGACGCAGCTCATGCTCGGCGGCGATCACTACAAGTGGCGCGCCATGCTGTCCGACGGCGTCGAGGAAGCGCTGATTCGCGGCGACGGCGATGATCTTGAGAAATTCAAGGCGTACGCGCGCACCGTGCGCCGCGCGATCGGCAATCCCCTGTATCACTGGACGCATCTCGAGCTCAAGCGCGTGTTCGGCGTCGGGGAAACGCTGAACGAGGATACCGCCGAGGATATCTATCATCGCTGCAATGAACTGCTCCGCTCGCCCGGCTTTTCGGCGATCGGGCTGATCGACCGCTTTCATGTCGAAACGCTCTGCACCACCGACGATCCGATCGACGATCTGCGGTATCACGCGCAGATCGCGAAGGGGCCGCTTAAGGCGCGCGTGCTGCCCGCCTTCCGTCCCGACCGCGCGCTCAAGCTCGACCGCGCGGACGCGGCGGAATACCTGATGGCGCTGTCCGACGTATCGGGCGTTGTCATTCGCAAAACGGCGGACGTGATCGACGCGCTGACCCGCCGCGCCGAATACTTCCACGCGCGCGGCGCGAGGATCGCCGATCACGGGCTGGACGCCCTGCCCTACGCCGCGCCCGACGAAGCGCGCGCCGACGCCGCGCTGAACGCCGCGCTGCGCGGGGAAACGCCGGACGCGGGCGACCTCGAATGCTATCAGACGGCGCTGCTGATCGCGCTGGGCGGCGTGTATTGCAGGCTCGGCTGGGCGCAGCAGTATCATATGTCGGTCATCAGGAACAACAACGCGCGCATGTTTGCACGCTTCGGCGCCGATACCGGCTTCGACTCGATCGACGATATGCCCGTCGCGCGCAAGCTGTCGCGCCTGCTCGACGCGCAGGACCGCGCGGGCGCGCTGCCGCCCACCGTGCTGTACAGCCTGAACCCCGCCGCCAACGCCGTCATCGGCGCGATGCTTGGCAATTTTCAGGCGTCGGGCACGCGCGGCAAAATCCAGATGGGCTCGGCGTGGTGGTTCCAGGATCAGCGCGACGGCATGGAGGCGCAGATGAAAACGCTCGCCAATCTCGGGCTGCTGTCCGATTTCATCGGCATGCTGACCGACAGCCGCTCGCTGATCAGCTATCCGCGCCACGAGTATTTCCGCCGAATTCTGTGCAATCTGATCGGTTCATGGGTGGAAAACGGCGAGTATCCCGCCGACCTGCCCTTCCTCAAGGAAATGATCGGGGATATCGGTTATCACAACGCCAAACGCTATTTTGGGCTGTAAAGGAGAGAATGACATGGACATGCTGGAAAAACTTTCGCTCGCCGGGCTGGTGCCCGTCATCAAGGTGAAATCCGCCGCCGACGCCGTGCCGCTTTGCCGCGCGCTCAAGGACGGCGGCTTACCAGTCGCCGAAATCACCTTCCGTACCGACGCTGCCGAGGAAGCCATCCGTCTGGCGCATCAGGCGCTGCCCGACGTGCTGCTCGGCGCGGGCACCGTGCTCACGCCCGATCAAGCCGACCGCGCGTGGAACGCGGGCGCGGGCTATATCGTATCGCCCGGGCTGAACCCGGCCGTGGTCGCGCACTGCGTCGAAAAGGGCTATCCCGTGCTGCCCGGCTGCGCCAACCCGAGCGATATCGAGGCGGCGCTGTCCTACGGGCTGAAAACGGTTAAATTTTTCCCCGCCGAGGCGCTGGGCGGGCTGAAGCTCATCAAGGCGATGAGCGCGCCCTACGGCGGCGTGAAGTTCGTCCCCACGGGCGGCATCCATGAAAAGAACCTGACCGAATACCTCGCTTTCCCCAAGATCGCGGCGTGCGGCGGCAGTTGGATGGTGCCCGACGACGCCGTGGAAGCCAAGGACTTTGGCAGGATTGAGGCGCTCGCGCGCGACGCCGTGCGCGTTATGCTGGGCCTGTCCGTCGTGCATATCGGCGTCAACCACGCCGACGCGGACGAATGCAGGCGCGACGCCGAACGGCTTTCGCTGCTGCTGGGGACGCCCATTGAGCGCGAGAGCGACAAAGGTCTGTTCGTCGGCAGTCAGTTCGAACTGATGAAGCAGCCGGGCAGGGGCGCGCGCGGGCACATCGCCGTGGGCGCGAACAGCGTCGATCGCGCCAAATGGCACATGGAGCGCCGCGGCTTCGCGTTTGACGAATCAACGGCGGCGTATCTGCCCGACGGCAGGATGAAATTCATTTATCTGAAGGATGATATCGCCGGCTTCGCCGTTCATCTGTTGCTAAAATGATCCCGATTACCCTTTCAACCGCCGCGCAAACGCGCGGCGTTTTGATGTTTGCCTTGACTTTTCGACCGATTTCGACATATACTGACACATAAGATACAAAAGAACAGGGAGGGACAGGCATGGATATCGACATCGGGAAAATCGCGCGCGAGCTGCTTGAAAAAATCACCAAGGACGAAGCGCTTCAAAAGGAGTTTCTCGAAAATCCCGTCGGCACGCTGGAGAAGAAATTGGGCGTCGATCTGCCGGACGAGAAGATCAACGCCGTGATCGACGCGATCAAGGCGAAGCTCAACCTCGGGAAGATCGGCTCGGTCGTTGATTCGGTCGAGAACGTCATCGGCGGCTTGTTTAAAAAAGAGTAATGCCGCGCAAGCCTGACGGAGCGGCCCTGCTCGCGGGGTTGTTTCTCCTTGTGTTCCTCGGCGTCGGCGCGTATTTCGCGTGCGTCGATCAAGCGCCGTCCGCGCCGCTCGTCGTCGCCGCGCGGTATGAGGGCGCGCCTATTTTCGCACCCGCGCCGCGATATCCCGAGGGATTGGTCGATCTGAACCGCGCCGATTTGACGGCGCTCGATACGCTGCCCGGCATCGGCGAGACGCTCGCCGGGCGCATTGTTCTGGCGCGCCCGTTTTTCTATATCGAGGATCTTTTGCAGGTGAAGGGCATCGGCGATAAGCGCCTTGCCGATATTCGTCCGCTTGTCGCTGTGTACGAAGCGGAGGGCGACGAGCCGTAGAGCGCGCGGCAGCCGAGGCGTATTTGCATTTTTTCGCGCTTTATGCTATGATGATGCAAGCGCGGATTTTCGCCGCCATTCGCATACGCCGGAGGCTTCGTCATGTCGTCAATGTGGGGGAAACGGCTTCAGCTCTCGCTGTTCGGCGAAAGCCACGGCGCGGCCGTCGGCATGACGCTGCACGGGCTGCCCGCGGGCATGGCGCTTGACGAGGACAGGATCGCCCGTATGCTCGCGCGCCGCGCGGGCGGCCGGGACGAGACCGCGACGGCGCGCGCCGAGAAAGACGCGCCGCGCTTTCTGTCCGGCGTTTACCGGGGCGTGACGAACGGCGCGCCGATCTGCGCCGTGTTTGAGAACGCCGATGTCCGCGCGGACGACGACGCGCTGTTATCGCGCTTCGCGCGCCCCTCCCATGCCGATTATCCGGCGAACGTCAAATACCGGGGGTTTAACGATCCGCGCGGAGGGGGACACTTTTCGGGACGGCTGACCGCGCCGCTCACGCTCGCCGGCGCGCTTTGCGAAACGCTTCTCGCCGCGCGCGGCATTATGATCGGCGCGCAGATTCTGCAAATCGGCATGGCGCGCGGCGACGCGCTGACGCCGGAGGAGTGCACGGCGGACAGACTGGACGCCTTTTCGCGCGATCCGTTCCCCGTCCTGCGCGCCGACAAAGCGCGCGCCATGCGCAGGGAAATCCTCGAGGCGCGGGCGGCGGGCGACAGCGTGGGCGGGCTGGTCGAGTGCGCGGCGATCGGGCTGCCGATCGGCGTGGGCGAACCTTTTTTTGACAGCGTGGAGAGCGTGCTTTCGCATGTGATCTTTTCGATTCCCGGCGTGCGCGGCGTGTCCTTCGGCGAGGGGTTCGCGCTGGCGGCGCTGCGCGGCAGCGAGGCGAACGACGCGTTTGAGATGCGCGGCGGCCGCGCTGCGCCGCGCGGCAACAACGCAGGCGGCGTCAACGGCGGGCTGACCAACGGAATGCCCCTGATCGCGCGCGTCGCCTTTCGCCCGACGCCCTCCATCGGCAAGGCGCAGGCGATGGCGCGACTGGACGGCGCGGGCGTCGAGGAGCAATCCGTCCGGGGCCGGCATGATCCCTGCTTTGTCCCGCGCGCCGTGCCCGTTGTCGAGGCGGCGGTCGCGCTGGGATTGACCGAGCTTATATTATCCGATTCACAGACGCTTGAGGCGATCGGGGAGGATCAGCAATGCTGAAGATGCATGTATTTCTGGTGGGGATGGCGGGCTCGGGCAAGACGAGCTTGGGCAAGCGGCTGGCGCAAAACCTGAATCTCCGCTTTGTGGACACCGATCAGCGCGTCAGCGAAATGATGGGCATGACGGTCAACGAGATATTCGCCGCTTTCGGCGAGGACTTTTTCCGCAACGCCGAAACGGGCGCGCTGATCGAGCTGGTCGGCGAGACGCCCTGCATCGTATCGACGGGCGGCGGGCTGTGCACCGTGCCCGAAAACGTCACCATCATGCGCAATCACGGCGTAATCATTCATATCGACCGTCCGCTTGATCAGATATTGTCCGATATCAAGATGGACCGGCGTCCGACGCTCGCCGGCGGCACGCACGAGGACGTCATCGATCAGTACAACCGCCGCATCGGGTTTTATCGCAGCGCCGCCGATTATCGTCTGGATAATTCCAAGGGCTTTCTCATGGGCGTGCGCAACCTGACCGAGATGGTCGAAAATCTGTCCTGACGTCCGCCGCGCCGTCCATATCGCCGTAAGGAGGCATGCCTATCAAAAGGCGCGTTCTGATCAGGGCACTCCGCGCGCTGCCCGCGCTGATGATCGCCGTGATGATCTTTTGCTTTTCACAGCAGAAAGCGGTCGATTCCAACGGCTTGAGCATGCGCGTGTCGCGCTTTCTTTTGACAAATTTCGCGTTTGTTCTGCAGCCCGATTTCCACGCGCTGTCGCCCGGGCAACAGCAGGCGCGCGTCGCCGCCTACAACGCCGAGGTGCGCGAGCTGGCGCACGCCGGCGCGTTTTTCCTGCTTGCCGCCGCGCTGTATCTGGCGGTCAAGCGCCCGCGCGGGCAGACCGTCGCCTCGCGGATGCTTTTCGCCTACGCGCTGGCGGCTGCGTTCGCCCTCGCCGATGAAACGCATCAGCTGTTTATCGAAGGGCGCGCGTTTCAACTGCTCGATATTGCGGTCGATCTCGGCGGCGCGGGGCTGGCGGTGATGCTCGCGGGGCTTTTGTCGCGCCCGCGCGCACCGATGAACTCATAAGCGGACGGAAAGCGGAATTACCTGCGGCGAAAGGCGGCGCGCGAACGGCCGATCGCCGCGGGATCAAGGGGAGGAAGCAATATGGATCAACGGGCGAGAATCACGGAAATCAACGACCATGTGACGCTGATCGACGATAACGGCGAGGCGACGTGCTACCTCGTTCGCGGGCGCGATCGCGCGATGCTGATCGATACGGCGAACGGCCCGCTCGACTTGAAAACGCTGTGCGAAGGCATCACAAATCTGCCGCTCGTCGTCGTCAACACGCACGGGCACTGCGACCATGTGTTCGGCAATATCTGGTTTGACGAGGCGTATCTGCATCCGGACGATTTTGCGCTGCACGACGAGCATTTTTCCTTTGACGAGATCCGCGACGTTATGGCGCGGACGGGCAAACGTCCCGCCAGCCTCAAACCGCTTGCCATCGGGCAGGTCTTTGATCTGGGCGGCCTGACGCTCGAAGTGGTGTCGCTCAAGGGGCACACGGCCGGATCGATCGGGCTTCTCTGCCGCGAGGACCGCATTCTGTTCTCGGGCGACGGCGCGAACACGCACATCTGGATGCAGCTTCCCGAATCGACCTCGCTCGGCGCGCTCCGGCGCACGCTGGAGGCGCTTTTGCGCGATCACGGCGGCGCGTTCGATCATATTCTGACGGGTCACGGCAAGGGGCTGGAGGACGCCTCGCGCGTGCGCGAGCTGCTGGACGCCTGCGTCGACATGCTGAACGGGAACACGCGGGACGATTTGACGTACGCCTACTTCGCGGGCGAGTGTCTCGCGCATCCCTTCGGTCCGGGCAATCAGTCGCGCATCGTTTATTCAAAGGAAAAGGTCGCGCTGTGACGGACGGCATACCGGCGGGCGCGGTCAGATTGACCGACGCCTTTTATCGCCGCGACGCCTTGACGGTCGCGCGCGAACTGATCGGCAAGGTGCTTGCGCGCCAGACGGACGGCGCGCTCCGGGCGGGGCGAATCGTCGAGACGGAGGCGTACGCGGGCGCGGGCGACGCCGCCTCCCACGCGTTTAGGGACAGGCGTACCGGGCGCACCGATATCCTGTTCGGACCGGGCGGTCATGCGTATGTTTTCCTGATCTACGGGATGCATATCTGTATGAATGTCGTCGCGGGCGACAGCGGGCGCGGCGAAGGCGTGCTTCTGCGCGCGCTCGAACCGCTGTGCGGCGTCGAAGCCATGCGCGCTGCGCGCGGCGGCGCGCCGTTTGACAGGCTCTGCGCCGGTCCCGGCAATCTGTCGCGGGCAATGGGCATCACGATGGACGATTACGGGCGCGATCTGCGCGGCGGCGGGCTGTATATCGCGGACGACGGCTTTCATGTACCGCCCGGGCGCGTGAAAACCTCGCCGCGCATTCATGTCGAATACGCGGGCGAGGACGCGGCGCTTCCTTGGCGCTTCTATCTGGCGGGCAGCGACTGTATCTCGGAAAAGGCGTTCACGAGGAAATACGAGCGATCGGGCGCGCCGCGATAATACGGTTGTTCAGGGAATGCAGATGACGCGCCCCGGGATGAAATCGCTCGGCGCGAGCATCGGGTTGGCGGTCAGCAGGACGCCGGGCGCGACGCCGAGGATCTGCGAAAGCGAGAAAAGGTCCTCATCGAGCGACAAAATATAGGAAAACGCGCCGCTCTGGCACAGACGCCGGCTTTGCGCGGGCGGCGCGCAGTAGCGCGTGCCGGGCGACAGCCGCGTGGTCGGCAGGTTGGGGTTGGCGGCGGCGAGCGCGGTATAGGATACGTCGTTCGCGATCAGAAGGTCGGTGAACGTCTGGTTGTCCCGCACCGTCCCGGCGCGGTATCCGACGGGGCAGCGCCTGACGGGAACGGACGGCGAAGGACCGGGCAGGGACGGCGTGGGCAGCCCTTCGGGGCCGATGCCCGGGGTGACGGGCTGCTGATCGGGTAGCGCGGGCGTGGGCAGCCCCTCGGGGCCGATGCCCGGGGTGACGGGCTGATCGAGTATGGACATAATATCGCTCCTTTATCCGAATCAACCGCGATGCGCGGGGCGTGAACAGTCATGCGGCGACTCGCGCGGGGCGCGAATCGCCCTGATTCATGATACGCGCGCCGCGACGCCCGCGTGAGCACGCGTGATTTCGCGGCGCGCGGCGGGAACGTCTGGGAACGGCTCAAGAGCCGACGGAAACGGCGCCGCCGGCAATTTACTTATGTGAGCGCCGCGCGGAAGAAAAATCCTCCGCGCGCCGTTATGATAGGGGAACGATGATTTCGGAGGGATGACATGCGAAAGACAAGCAAGCGGATCGCGGCCACGATGCTGTGTGCGCTCCTATTGACGGCGTGCGCGGCGGCGGAGGGCTCGCCCGACATCGTCGGGCGTGTGAGCGAGGACAGGCTGATCTACCGGCATACGGCGGACAATGGGCAGGCGATCTATTTCGTCGCGGGGCCGACAGAACCGTGGGTTCGCGACGAGGACGTGAATTTCGACGGCGTCGGGGACGTCGTGGTGACGACGATCACGGGCGCGAGCAATTTCTACTGCGAATTCTTTGTCTGGCACGGGAACGAATATGTCTTTGCCGATCACGGGGGCGCGGAATACGGGCTGTGCAATTATGAACTGTACCCTGAAAAGAGGCTGGTGCTGTCCGCGCAGAACAACGGCTATGCCGGCGCGCTGTTTGCGTGGCATTTGTTCAGGTGGGAAGGCGCGGCGCTCAAGCTCGTGCGCAGCGCCGTATCGACCGAGTATTCGACCACCGAGTACAAGGATTCGATGATCACGACCGTGACCGACACGCAAAAAATCCGCGTCGTGATCTATGATTACGCGCAAAATGTTTATGAAGGCGAAACCTTGTATGATCAGGTGCTTTCTCTGGACGATGTGACCGCCGAATCGTTTGTCGAATGGAACGGCATCCTGCTGTCGGGGCTTTGATGCGGCTTTCGTCCGTCAGTATTTGCACGGAACAAACTGCTTGCCGAGCGTTTTTTCCAGCACGGCGCGCAAATCTTCGGGCGATCCGCCCTCGAACGTCGTTTTGTCGATGATGAAAGCGCTGTTTTTCTTGATATACAAAAAGAAATAGGCGGAGGTTTCATATGCCTTGCACAGCGCGGAGTATTTTACCGTCGCCTGATCCGCGTATTCCTCCGCGCGCATTTCCACGTGGATTTCGTCGTCGCGAATCATGTACCTGACGTCGGCGTCCCGGAACTTTCCCGCGTTTTTGTAATTGATTTTCGGTGCGCCGTAATAGACGAACGCCAGCAGCCCGAGCGTGAATAAGAGCGCGGCGAGCATGAACAGGATGTTGCCGTCGCTGTCAAAGGCGATCAGCTCCGCGATCAGCGCGGTAAACAGAATGCCGTAGACGATAAAGAAGACGCGCATTTCCTTCGCGGGATCGCGCTTTTTCGAGAACGAGATTCTCGACAGCGCGCGGTACGCGTCGGCGTTCAGGCAGGCGGACGCTTTGATTTCCATAGGAATTCCTCCGTTTGCTTTATTCTGCGATTTGAATACGCGTGCGGGGCGCTTCGCCGGACAGCAGCTTTTTAAGCGGGTATTTCGCGCTGCCGATGAGCACCTCTGCGCCCTGAAGCGCCGAGCGCAGCGCGTATTCCAGCTTGGCGCGCGCGCCGCCCGCGCCCTCGCGCGACGCGCCGACGCATTTTTCCTGCCACACGCGGACTTTTTCGGTCAATTCTTCGCCCGTTTTCGCCGTGATCTCGTGCACGAGCGTGCGCGGGTCGCCGGGCACGGCGTAGATGCCTTCGGTCGAGGTGAGCAGCAGGAGTTTTTTCGTGCCGACCAGCTCGGCGACGACGGCGGCCGTTTCGTCGTTGTCCACGCACTCGACCACCTCGCGTTCGGGATGCTCTTCGTGCAGGGCGGATAGTTCCATCTTGCGGTTTTCCTCGTCGCTCACGCAGTCGTTGTAGTTGATGATGGGGATCGCGCCCTGCTCCGCCGCGCGAACCAGCAGCCCCAGCAGATGCCGGCGTTTTTGCGGATCGTTGAAGTGGCTGTGCTCGACCAGCACCTGCCGGACGGAGTATTCGGGGCGCACGAAGCGGCGGTAATTTTCCATCAGGATCGCCTGCCCCTGCGCCGAGTAATCGGTCTTGTTCTGCTCGATATCGCCCGTGAGCAGCCGCCCCGCGCGCTTGAGATAGTCCAGCCGCCCGATCTCGGTCGCGCCCGAGGAAACGAGCAGCATGCCCGGGCGCAGTTCGCCGCTCAAGCGCGAAAAGATGTTGTAGTCGATATCGTTGTCCTCGCGGCGCACGAGCGCCATCGAGCCGATCTTAATCACCAGATCAATTCCGCTCATGTGATGTCCTCCCGCGTCCGGCTTTTGCCCATTGTAATCCATTCGACGCCGACGGTCAAGGGAAACGCGCTTTTCACGACAAAATCATTCCATTTTCGTCAAATCTGTGATAGAATGAAACAAATCATCCGTCGAGGAGGCGTCCTCATGCGCATCGCCGAGCTGCCGAAGGAACAATACGCGGGATACGCGCTCGTGTTCGAGTACGACACCTCGTTTTTTTACGATTTGCGCCTGCGCACGACCGAGAACGTGCTCTCGGCGGAGTTCGTCCGAACGCCGTGCGAGCGGACGCATAAAATGTTCGAGGACAAACTGTTTCAGCCGTATTTGAACGATCCCCACGCCTACGGGCTGTGGGACGGGCAGGAATTGCTCGCCGTGATCGAGATATCGCACGAAAAATGGGGCAATCGGATGCGCGTATCCAATCTGTGCGTGCGGCAGGGCTTCCGCAGGCGCGGCGCGGCGACGCTGCTCATGACCCGCGCCAAGGAGATCGCCCGCGCGCAGGGCTGCCGCGCGATGATCCTCGAAACCCAGAGCTGCAACAGCGGCGCGATCGCCTTCTATATGAAACAGGGCTTTGTTTTCACCGGCTTTGACGCCGCCTGCTACGGCAACCGCGATATCGAGAACCGCGAGGTACGCGTCGAAATGGGCTGCTTCCTGTCCTGAATACCGCGCCGTATGGCATAATCTGACAAAATTCCCCGTTCCGGCGAACGTTTTTCTTGCGTCCGCCGCGCGTCTATTGTATAATCATTCCGTATCTGACAACAAGCGTATAGGAATTGTGTAAGAAAGCGCACTTCTCTGTGCGGAGGCGGATAATATGCCACGAAAAATCCTGATTGTCGACGATAATGCTGTCAATCGCATGGTCCTCGCCCGTATGCTGCACGCCGAGTACGACGTCGTCGAGGCGGAAAACGGCAGGCAGGCGATCGATGTCATGCGCGCCGAGGGCGAATCGATTTCCGCCGTGCTGCTGGATCTGGTGATGCCGGTGATGGACGGCTATCAGGCGCTCGAGGTCATCGCAGCCGACGAAAAGCTGTCGCAGATCCCCGTGATCGTCACGACGAGCTCGTCGACGGAGGCGGCGGAGTCGCGCGCGCTGTCGCTGGGCGCGAACGACTTTATCACCAAGCCGTACAAGCCGTCGATCATCCGCCACCGCCTCCGCAACACCATCCGCCTGCGCGAAACGGCGCAGCTTATGCACGCCATTCAGCGGGACAGGCTCACGGGGCTGTACAACCGCGAGGCGTTTTTCGCCAAGGCGGAGGAAATGATCGCCGCGCGGGAACCGGGATACTATGTGATGGCGTGCTTTGATCTGGATAATTTCAAGGTCATCAACGATCGTTACGGCAGCGCCAAGGGCGACGACGTGCTCAAAATGACGGCGCGCATCTTTCGGCAGGGTTTCGAGCCGTTGGGCGGCATATGCGGGCGCATCATGGCGGATAACTTCGCCGTGCTGTATCCCGTCCGATACATGAACAGCGATCTTGTCGCCGATATCCGTTTGCGCGCGGCCAAGCTTGACGGGACGATCGATCCCGTTTCGTACAGCATCGGGCGCTACGTCGTGGATGATCCGAAGCTGTCGAGCAGCGCGATGTACGACCGCGCGGCGATCGCGCAGGCGTCCGTCAAGGCGCGTTTTGATTCGCCCATCGCGCTGTACAGCGAGTCGATGCGCGCGAGCATCCTGCGCGAGCAGGAAATCGTCAACGATATGGACGCGGCGATCAGGACGGGACAGTTTGAGGTCTGGTATCAGCCGCAGTACAACCATTCCTCGGGCGCGCTGATCGGCGCCGAGGCGCTGGTGAGGTGGCGGCATCCCGCGAAGGGCCTGATTTCTCCGGCGGAGTTCATCCCGGTGTTCGAGCGCAACGGCTTCATCTACGAGATGGACAAGTATATCTGGGAGCAGGCGTGCGCGCGCCTGCGCTCGTGGCTGGACAAGGGGCTGGAGGCGCTGCCCGTATCGGTCAATATTTCGCGCTACGATATCTTCCGCGAGGGCTTTTTCGAGGTCATCGCGGGGCTGGTTGAGCAATACGACGTGCCGCTCTCGCTCCTTAGGCTCGAAATCACCGAGTCCGCCTTCGCGCAGTCGACCGACCAGATCATTCAGATTGTCAAGCGCCTGACCGGGCACGGCTTCACCGTCGAAATCGATGATTTCGGGAGCGGGTATTCCTCGCTCAACACGCTCAAGGACGTGCCGGCGGACATCCTCAAGCTCGATATGCGCTTTCTTTCCGGCTCGGGCGATACCTCGCGCGGCGGCAACATCCTCGAATCGATCATCCGCATGGCGAAATGGCTCGGCATGCCCGTGATCGCCGAGGGCGTCGAGACCAAGGCGCAGGCCGATTACCTGCTTTCCATCGGCTGTTTTTACGTGCAGGGCTACCTCTACGCGCGGCCGATGCCGGCGGATGATTACGAGCGCCTGCTGGCATCGAGCGACAGGGAAACCAGGATGGCGTCGCTCCATACCCTCGATACGCTCGACACCAACGCTTTCTGGGACCCGAATTCGATCGAAACGCTGATCTTCAACAGTTATGTCGGCGGCGCGTGCATTTTCGAGTACGTTCATGGCCGGGTCGAGCTGCTGCGCGTGAACGAGAAGTACGCGCGCGAATTGGGCGGCGACGGCATGACGATCGAACAGGCGCTTGCGACCGACGTGATGCGGTATATGGACGATGAAAACCGGCAAAAGACGATCGATAACATCGAGCGCGCGATCGCAACCGACGCGGAATCCACCGTCGAATTGCTGATGACGGGCATCCCCGGCTCGACCGAGCGCACGTACATACGGGCGACCGTGCGCGTTATCGCGCGCGCGTCCGACCGG
>CAYWOS010000009.1:0-17640 GCA_964459985.1 uncultured Oscillospiraceae bacterium | reverse complement strand
CGAGCGCACGTACATACGGGCGACCGTGCGCGTTATCGCGCGCGCGTCCGACCGGATGCTTTTTTACTGCGCCATCATCAACATCACGCCGCGCCGCGAGTCCGAACGGCTGGAGCGCGAGGCGAACGAGAAGCTCCGCGCGATCACGCAGGGCATCAACGGCGGCGTCACCGCCGTCACCATCGACGGGAACAACAAAATCCGTTATCTGTATGCCAATCCCCAGTTCTACGCCCAGATCGGCTACACGCGCGAGCAGTTCGAGGCCGAGGTCGAATCGGTCTTTGATCTCGCGCATCCCGACGACCGCGAGAGGATCATCCGCGAAACGGCGAGGGCAAGCGCCGATCAAAAACCGTTTTCCATCACTTACCGCACGTTCAGGCGCGACGGCAGCATCGTCTATATGCGCTGCAACATCTCGGTCGTCACGCTCGACGGCGTCGACGCGCCCGTGCAGATCGCCGTGTCCAGCGATATCACCGACGAAATGAACGCCAGACAGCGCCTGGCGGACGCGGCTGACCAGCTTCGCTTCCTCAACGAAACGTCGCGCGAGCTGTTTTCCCAGCCGAGCGGCGACGCCGGCATCCGCGTTTTGCTGCGCAGGGCGTTGCAGTACTTTGACGGAAGCCGCACCTATATCATCGAGTTCTCCGAAGAAGAGCGGGCGGCCTTTTGTACCTATGAATGCTGCGCGCCCGGCATGCAGAGCGCGACGGATCTGATTCAGAAGATCCCTTATGACGACCTGCGCGACTGGGCGGACAGGTTTGACGACGGCCGCTCGATACAGATCGACGATGTGGACGCCCTGCCGGACAGCCGCGTGGGGAAGGGCGTTCTTTTACGGAGCGGCATTCATGCCATTGTCGCCGTTGCGCTGACGCGCGGCGAACACGTGATCGGCCTGATCGGCGTGGACAATCCCGCTCGTCTCGCCGCGCACGTCACGCAGCTGCTGGCGATCGGCGATTACGCCGCCGTTATGCTGGCGCGGCGCGACAGGAACGCGCAGTTTGAGAAAGAGCATCGTCCGTTCGGCGCGCTGATGCACGACGCGCTGCCCGTCGTGCTGCGGGCGATGATGGCGTCCTCGAACGATCTTGCGTTCGTCAAAGACAGGAACTTTACGTATCTGTGCTGCAGCAGACCTTTCGCGCGCATGGTAGGGCTGCGGGACGAAAACGAGATCGCCGGCAAAACCGATTTTGATCTGTTTGACGAATCCTACGCGATGATGTACCGCGACGACGACCGGCGGCTCGTGGAGGGCGGGCAGTCGCTTGTCGATTATGTTGAGCGCATCCCCTCGTCCGACGGCACGCCGCATTACGCCAACACCTCGAAATACCTTCTGTACGACGCTTCGGGCGGCGTGATCGGGCTGTACGGCGTCGGGCGCGACGTGACGGGCGAGCGCGAGGCGCACGCGCAGCTCAAGCTGCTGGCCAACAGCATTCCGGGCGGCATCGCCATGTACGATCTTTCGCGCGGGCGGACGCGCCTGATGTACTTCAGCGACGGGTATTACGCCGTGACGGGATATGACAGGGAAGAGTACGCGGCGCTTACGGCGCGGAACGCGATGGCGGTCGTTTTCGAGGAGGACGCGCCCAGGCTGCGCGAGGCGCTGAAAAGCCTGCTCGACGGCGAGGACGCCTTCGACTGCACGTATCGCTCGCGCTGCAGGCAGGGCGGGTATCGCTGGATCAATCTGCGCGGCACGGCGCTGGAGCGGAGCGAGGACGGCGTGATTTTCAACGTCGTCAAGTTCGATATCACCGATCGCGTGCGGCACGTCGAGGCGCTGCGCATGACCGAGGAGCAGTACCGCCTCGCGCTGGAATACAGCGGCAGCATGATCGCCGAGTACCATGTTTCAGATCGTTCGATTCATTTGACGCCGGGCGTCGCCGCCGCGCTGGGCACGCCCGAAACGGTGGCGGACGTGCCCGACGCGCCCGTTCGCGAGGGGAAGATCGCCCCTGAAACGCAGGAAGCGTTCTCCGCGTTTTTCGCGGGCATTCTGCGCGGCGAAAAGGCCGGCAGCGCGCAGTTCCTATGCATGACGGCGAACGGCTGGCGCTGGCTGAAGGCGAGATATGTGACCGTGTTTTCCGACGAGGACGCGCCCGTGTCCGCCATGATCGTGATGGAGGATGTGACGCGCGAATACGCCGAGACGGCGGCGCATAAGGAAAACGAGCAGGCGCTGCGGCTGGTCGCGGAGCATTCCAACCGCGTGATCTACCGCTATGATATCGCGTCGAAAACCATTTCCGCGGACGGCAACAGCGCGGACGAAGCGACTTTTTCGACGATTTGCACGCATATGCCCGAATCGGTTATCGCGCGCGGCGATGTGCTGCCTGAGAGCGTCGCGGATTACCGCCGCGTGTTCCGCGAAATCGAGAGCGGCTGCCCGAGCGGCGGCGCCAAGGTGCATGTCAGAATGCTCGACGGCACGCCGCGATGGATCGATCTCAAGTATTCCCTGATTCCCAACGAGAACGGCAGGCCCAAAACGGCCGTTATCTCCTTCTTGGACATCACCGAGAGCCATGAAAAGGAGCTGGCGTACGAGCGCTATCTCCAGTCCATTGACGAAAAAGCGGTCGCCGAGGGCGTTCTTCTGTATCTGGAGGCCGATCTCACCACCGATCTTTCCGAAAAAACGGGAAGCGTCGCGCTGCCCGAGGGCTTCCCCGCGAACGGCTGCAGCCGCGACGAGGTCGTGGAGTTTATCGCCCAATACTACATGATCGAGGAAGAACGCGAGAAATGCCGCCTGTTCTTCTCGCGCGAGCATCTGATCACGTCGTTTTCGGACGGCGTGCGGAATTTGAGCGAGGAATGGGCGGTGCGTCTCCCGAGCGGGGTAAGCGGTTTTGTCCGCTCCGAAATTCAAATGGTGCAGGACCCGTTTACCGGGCACATCAAAAGCTATACCATCCTGCGCGACATTACCAGAGAAAAGCACGAGGCGCTCGAGGTGCGCAGAAAGGCCGAGCAGGACGGCATGACGGGACTGTACAACAAGGCGACCGCCGAGGCGCTGATCGCCGACAGGCTTTCGTCCGGCGACGGGCGTCCCTGCGCCCTGCTGGCGATCGATCTGGACAACCTCAAGGGCATCAACGACAGCCGTGGTCACGCGCAGGGAGACGCGGCGATCAGGCGGATCGGCGACACGCTGCGCTCGCAGTTCCGCAAGGGCGATGTGCTGGGGCGCGTGGGCGGCGACGAGTTCGTGGTATTTTTAGACAATTGCGGCACCGAGGCATGGCTGCAAAGCTCGCTTATGATGCTGATGAAGCGTTTTGCCGCCGTGCGCGCGGGCGAGGACGGCGCGGCGCCGCTTCACGCCAGCATCGGCGTCACCATGAGCGCGACGGGCAGGGAGGACTATGCCGAGCTGTTCCGCCGCGCCGATCTGGCGCTGTACCATGTCAAGCGCAACGGCAAGAACGATTTTGCCTTCTACACGCCCGACATGGAAAAGAATGTATATCACTACAAGGCGCACGACGACGCCGAGATATGGAACGAGAGCCTGTTCAGCCGCGAGGAGCTTGATCAGCTGCTGACCGCCGTCGCCGCGCTGTATCCGCTCGTTATATCGGTCAATCTGACGCGGAATTCCTATTACATGATGAAATACGAGGATTGCGCCGCGCGCCATTGCGTGGACAACGGCGTGTTTGACGAGCTGGTTTCGGGAAACGCGGCCGCCTTCCTGCCCGAGGACAGGCAGTCCTTCCTGGAAGCGTTTACGCGCGAAAGCCTGCTGGCCGCGCACGCGCGCGGCGTCCGGACGGTGACGCACAGGGGCAGGCAGATGGGCGACGACGGGATTGTCAGGCGCGTCCGAACGGACGTGATTTTCGTGAAGAACCACAACAGCGACGACGTGCTGGAAATCACGCTGGCGCGCGAGATCGGCGCGCAGCCCCTTAAGCGGGCGGAATAGCCGGATACTGTTTTTCCGCACATAAAACGCGTCTCGAGCGGACGCGTTTTATTGCGCCGCGTCCGCGCCGTTCGTGACGGCGTGCAGCGTTTCCGCCAGCCGCGCGATATCCAGCGGCTTGGCGAGGTGCGCGTTCATACCCGCTTCGCGCGCGGCGCGCACGTCCTCGGCGAAGGCGTCGGCGGTCATGGCGACGACGGGCACGGTCGCGGCGTCGTCGCGGCGCGACGCCCGGATGCGGCGCGTCGTTTCGTAACCGTCCATGATCGGCATCCTGATATCCATCAGTATGACGCTGTAATGCCCGACCTCCGACGCCTCGAACAGTTCGAGCGCGCGTTTGCCGTTCTCGACCGTTTCGACGGTGTAGCCGATCTTTTTCAACTGGTATTGCGCGATCAGCGCGTTCATGGCGTTGTCCTCGGCGAGCAGCACCGTGCCGTGCGCCCTGCCGATATGCGGACGCAAAGCGCCGGACTGCGCCCGACTCGGCGCGCTTTCGCCCTCCGCGCGCTCGAAATCAAGCGTCAGGGTAAACGTCGATCCCTTGCCGAGCTCGCTCTGCACGGTCAATTCGCCGCTCATCATGTCGACGATGCTCTTGGTGATCGCCATGCCGAGCCCCGTGCCCTCGATGGAACGCACCGTTTCGTCGCCGCGCTCGAAGGGATTGAAAATGCGTCGGGCGAATTCCGGCGACATGCCGCGCCCGTTGTCAATGAAATCGAAAACATATCCCTCAAAGCCCTCGCGCATGGGCGGACGCCGGCGCGCGGCGAGCGTGATGGCGCCGCCGTTCTTGGTGAACTTGACGGCGTTGCCGAGAATATTGATGAAAACCTGCCGCAAACGCAGGGGATCGCCGTACAATACCTCATGGCCGACGCCGCCCGCGAGCAGGCGGAGCGTTTGTCCGCGCGCTTCCGCCTGCGGACGGATGATGCTCATCACGCTTTCGAGGAAGGCGGACATGCGGAAGCGCTCGGCGGAAAGGCTGACGCGCCCCGCCTCGATGCGCGACATATCCAGCACGTCGTTGATGAGCGCGAGCAGATGCCGCGAGGATTGGCGCGCCATTTGCAGATATCTTTTTGTCAGCGCCGCGTCCGAAAGGCTGTCCTCCATCATATCGAACAGCCCTAAAATCGCGTTGAGCGGCGTGCGGATATCGTGACTCATGTTCGAGAGGAAAACGGTCTTGGCGGCGCTCGCCTGCTGCGCCGCCTGGATCGCCGTGACGAGCGAGGCGTTGGTGTTCATGATGGCGGTCACGTCGTTGAGCACGAGGATCAAATGCCTGTTCGCCGAGGGAATCATTTCGAGATGCACCGTCACGGGCGCGCCCGTCAGGGGGTTTTTCGTCTGGCAGTCGCGCGACACGCGCGTTTTCAGCTTGCCGGTCATGAACTCTTCCGCGTCGCCGCCATTGATTTGCAGCCACGAAAACAGATTGCCGCACAAATCGCCCTCGGCGGCGTCGAAACCGAACAGGCGGCGGCCGTTTCTGGAGACGAAATCGACCGCCTTGCGCTCGGGCGAGTAGAGCAGGAAAAAGGTGTCGGTGTTCTCCGAGATATTGACGAGGATTTCCTCGCGCTCGGTCTTGAACTCCATTTCCTGTTTGAGCCGGAGCATCTCGCGCGAACGCGCCTCGTCGCGCTTTTGCTGTCTGTCCACCGCCTTTTGCAGCGTCATGCGCCGCCCCATGCTCACTTTGTTTTCCTCGGAGCGCTTGGCGTCGCACTGATCGACGTATTCGCAGTACCGCGCGTAGGATGCCGCCGCCGCCTGATAATCGCCCTGCTTTTCGTAACAGGACGCCAGCACGCGCTGCAGCATGCCCGCCACGCGCGGGTCGTTCTCGCGCTCGACGGGCGCGCGGATGAGCGAGACGAGCCGGATCGCGCGATCATATTCGTCGTGCCGGATCAGCGAAAGGCACAGGTTCAGGCAATTCATCGGGACGCCGTGCAGCGCGTCGCTGCCGCCCTTTTCCAGCCTGCCGATCACGATATCGGCGTGCGCCGCGCCTTCATCTATGCGGCCGAGCCCGAAGCAGGCGTGCGCGTACTCGATATGAAATTGATCGATATACGCGCCCTTGAGCACGCTTTCGACGCTGCCCGCGATATTGTCCAGCGCTTCGACGCACTTGCCGCATTCGCCGACGTTCAGGTACAGGATCGCCAGATTGAGATCAATAATGAACTCGGTGTATTCCTCGGCGCCTTTGATGGAGGGATCTTTTCCCTTGAGATGTTTGAACAGGATATCCCGTCCGCGCAGGTAGCACGCGATGCTCGCGTCGAAATCGCCGACGGCGCGGTATATGGGGCACATATCGATGTTCAGGTGCATCTGGAGATACCAATCCCTCGCGCGCTTGGCGATCTGCATACCGCGAAGGCAGCATTCGAGCGAGGATTGGATATCGTTGCGCGCGGCGTTGATCTGCGCCAGATAGTGGTAACCGAGCGCCGTCTCGCGCTTTGCGCCGATCTCCTCGAGCGCGCGGACGCAGCGCGAAACAAGGGCGTACGCCTCGCCGCTTCGCCCCTGTCGCTGGCGGCAGCGCCCCATGAGCAGCTCGCAGTAGCTCGCGAGCCGCCTGTCCGTCTCGCCGATCTGCCTGCGCAGCGCCTGAAGACGCCTGTACGCCTTGGCCGGGTTTTCGTTGATGGAGCGCTCGATCTCGAACAATTGCTCTTGTGTCGTCGAAGGCGCCCGCGGTCTGTCGGTCACGTCGGCTCCCCCTGTATCGGCGGTGTATCGGATGGATCGATGTCGGCATCTATCTTTTCATTCATATTATACCACAAAAACGCCCGGATGCAAGCGAAAGATGGCGTTTTGCCGCGCGATTGACATCGGCGTCCGCCGCGCTTATAATGATTGCATCCTTTGACGGGAGGCGCGGCGTGTATCTGGAATCTTTTTGTCTGCCTGTCGATCAAGAGCAGGCGCTGATTAAAGCGCGGATGGCGCACAACGGCGGGGCGCTTGGATATCTGGACAACGCCTGGCCCTGCGGACTGTTCGCCGCCAAGGGGCTGTACGAGATTCGCTTCGACAAAGTGACGGTGCTGTACGGCGACAACGGCTCGGGCAAGAGCACGCTGCTCAACCTGATCGCCGCCAAGCTCGATTTGAACCGCGTCGCGCCCTTTAACTCGGGCGAAATGTTCGCCGATTACGTATCCGCCTGCCGCTTTGCAACGGGTTATGACGACGAGGGCTTTCGGGAGAAAATCCCGAACAAGAGCCGCATCATCACCAGCGACGATATTTTTGACTACATGCTGACCGTGCGCGCGAATAACGACGAGATATCGGAAAGCGTCGAAAGCGCGCGCGACGAATGGGCGGAGCGGCGTTTCGGCGACACGGTGAAGCTGCGCGGCATGGAAGATTACGAGGCGCTGCGCCTGCAGGTGCTCGCGCGGCGGAAGTCGGTTTCGCGGCGCAAGTTTATCCGCCGCACGGTGGGCGAGGAAGTGAAACTGAACAGCAACGGCGAAACGGCGCTGCTCTATTTCGAGAGCAAGCTCAAAAACGATACGCTGTATTGTCTGGACGAGCCGGAAAACAGCCTGTCGCCGCGTTTGCAGATAAAATTGGCCGCCATGATCGAGGAAATGGCGCGGTACTGCGGCTGTCAGTTGATCATTGCCACGCATTCACCTTTCCTGCTGGCGATCAGCGGGGCGCGCGTCTATGATCTGGACGCCCGTCCCGTCGTGACCAGACCGTGGTGGGAGCTTGAGAATGTCAGGGAATACTACGCGTTTTTCGACAGCCATCGGGAGAAATTCCGGGATGCTTCGCGAGACGCGGCGGGGGAGAAGCCATGCTGAACGAATATCTGATGATCCATAAAAGCATCCTGCCCGACTATTATGAAAAAGTGCTTTCGGCGCGCCGGATGCTCGAGCGGGGCGGCGCGCGCAAGGTCGGCGAGGCGGTCAGGGCGGCGGGCATATCGCGCAGCACGTTCTATAAATACAAGGACTATATCCTCGAGCCGTCCGAATTGTCCTCGGGGCGCAACGCCGTGCTGTCCATGCTGCTCAACCACGAGCCGGGCGTGCTCAGCGAGCTGCTCAAGCGCCTGTCGGGGATGGGCGGCAGCATTCTGACCATCACGCAAAGCCTGCCCATCAATCATCAGGCGAGCGTCACCATCTCCATGGACATCAGCGCCATGGACTGCACGACCGCCGAGCTGCTTCGCGCCGTCGGGGATACGCCGGGCGTGGAAAACCCGCGCCTTGTCGCCGTCGAGTAGCCGCGCGCCGTCAAATCACGCGCGCGTCGCCGTCGCGGAATGACCGCGCATGTCCGTGCCCTTCGGAGCGGTTCGCTTTGCGAGCCCGCTCTTTTTCTCTTGACAATTTTGCGAAAGCACGATAGAATGTCCTTGAAACAAGGACAAAACGGTCATAATGTCCCTGTAATATGGATAATTGTGCGCGATGGAAGGACAGGAGGGGATTTTCGATGCAGGCCATGATGGATGCCATCGTCAAGCCGTTCGCCGGCGAGGGGCTGGAGCTCAGGCGCGTGCCCGTGCCCGTGCCCAAGGCGGGCGAAGTGCTGATCAAGACCCACAAAACGGCCATTTGCGGCTCCGACGTGCATATCTACAAATGGAACAAATGGGCGAGCGAGCACGTCAAGCCGCCGCAGGTCATCGGCCACGAGTATGTGGGCGAAGTCGCGGCGCTGGGCGAGGGCGTGAGCGATCTCGTGATCGGGCAGCGCGTGAGCGGCGAGGGGCACATCACCTGCGGTCACTGCCGCAACTGTCACTCGGGCAACATCCAGTGGTGCAACGATCATATCGGCGTGGGCGTCGACCGCGACGGCGCGTTCGCGGAATACCTTTGCATTCCTTCGCGCAACGTCATCCGCATCGACGAAAGGCTGCCCGAGGAGGTCGTTTCCTTCTTCGACGCCTTCGGCAACGCCACGCACACGGCGCTTATGTTCCCGCTTGTCGGCGAGGACGTGCTCATTTCGGGCGCGGGCCCCATCGGCGTGATCGCCGCCGGCATCTGCAAGTACGCCGGCGCGCGGCGCGTGGTCGTCACCGACATGAACGAATACCGCCTCGATCTTGCGCGCAAAATGGGCGCAGACGCGGCGGTCAACATCACAAAGGACGATCTGCGCGAGGTGATGCGGCAGCAGAATCTCTCCGAAGGCTTCGACGTCGGCCTCGAAATGTCGGGAAGCGGCGCGGCGTTCCATCAGATGATCTCGGTCATGCGCAACGGCGGCAAGATTTCGCTGCTCGGTCTGGGCGACGAGCCGATCAAGGTGGATATGAACCTCATCATCGGCAAGGGGCTGACGCTGCAGGGCATTTACGGGCGTAAAATGGACAACTGGCATCAGATGTCCTATATGGTGCAGGGCGGGCTGGATCTCTCGCCGGTCATCACGCACCGCTTCCGCTATACCGATTTTCAGAAGGGCTTCGACGCCATGATGAGCGGCAATTCGGGCAAGGTTGTGCTCGACTGGACGAAATAAGGAGGATCAGCGCATGAAAACGGCGATCAACGCGATCGAGCAGGAGCTTGTTTCCATCCGCGAGGCGGGCACGTGGCGCGAGGAGCGCGTGATCACGACGCCGCAGTATTCGCGCATCGATACCACGCAGCGCAGGGGCGTCGTCAATCTGTGCGCCAACAATTATCTCGGCTTGTCGGCGCATCCCGAATTGATCAAGGCGGCGAAGGAAAGCTATGATCAGTGGGGCTTCGGGCTGTCCTCGGTGCGCTTCATCTGCGGCACACAGCAAATCCACAAAACGCTCGAACGGAAGATTTCCGGCTTTCTCGGCATGGACGACGCCATCCTGTATTCCTCGTGCTTCGACGCCAACGGCGGGCTGTTCGAGACGCTGCTTTCCGCCGAGGACGCGATCATATCGGACGAGCTCAACCACGCCTCGATCATCGACGGCGTGCGGCTGTGCAAGGCGAAGCGCTACCGTTACCTCAACAGCAATATGGACGATCTGCGCGCGAAATTGACCGACGCGCGCGCGAGCGGCTGCAAAAAGATCATGATCGCCACAGACGGCGTGTTCTCGATGGACGGCTATATCGCCAATCTGCCGGCGATCTGCGATCTTGCGGACGAGTTTGACGCGCTTGTCATGGTGGACGACAGTCACGCCGTCGGCTTCATGGGCGCGCACGGCAGGGGCACGCCCGAGCACTGCGGCGTGATGGGGCGCGTGGACATCCTGACGGGCACGTTCGGCAAGGCGCTGGGCGGCGCGTCGGGCGGCTATACGGCGGCGCGGCAGCCCATCGTGGATTTGCTGCGCCAGCGCTCGCGCCCCTACCTGTTCTCCAACACCGTCGCGCCCGCCATCTGCGCGGCGAGCATCCGCACGGTGGAATTGCTCGAGGAATCCACCGCGCTGCGCGACCGGGTGCACGAGAACGCGCGGTATTTCCGCGCCGGGATGGAAAAGCTCGGCTTCGACCTGCTGCCCGGCGAGCATCCCATCGTGCCCGTCATGCTGTACGACCCGAAAATCGCGCAGGAGTTCGCGCGCAGGATGCTGGAGGAAGGCGTGTACGTCGTGGGCTTCTGCTATCCCGTCGTGCCCAAGGGACGCGACCGCATCCGCACGCAGATATCGGCGGGGCATTCAAAGGCGGATCTTGATTTCGCCGTGGCGGCGTTCGGCAAGGTGAAAAAGGACATGGGACTGTAAACCGGCCCGGACGGTATTTGTCGCTTGATGGGGGAATCGCCCGAACGATCGGACGGTTCCCTCATTTGCGTTTTTTCGGGTTTTATGGTATACTGTTCAGCGGAGAATGCGTGCAAGGAAACAAGAGTTTCATAAGCGGAAATCATACAGGCGCTCGTCGCCCGCAAAGGAGGGATTTTTTCCCTGTCGCCCCGGCGTTATTTCCGTTCTGCGCGAGCTTCACATGACGCATCTGTTGACAACGCGACCAAAGGAGGCTGTGAAATGAGCTGGCAGGAGGAAATGCGCAAAAGTATCCGCACGGTGGAGGAACTCGGGGCGTATATCGCCATGACGGACGAGGAAGCCGGGAAAATGCGCGGGATTATCGATGTGTACCCGATGGCGGTGACGCCATATTATCTGTCTTTGATCAATCCGAACGATCCGGACGATCCCATTCGCCGCATGTGCGTGCCCTCGCCCGGGGAGTGCGGCGACGTCGGGCGCGCCGATACGAGCGGCGAAGGAACAAACACCAAGGCGGTGGGCCTTCAGCATAAATATGATCAGACGGCGCTGGTGCTGTCGACCAACGTGTGCGCCATGTACTGCCGGCATTGCTTCCGCAAGCGCATGGTGGGGCTGTCCGACGAGGAGATCAACCGGCAGCTCGACGAGGCGGCCGAATACATAGCGGCGCATCATGAAATCAATAACGTATTGGTGACGGGCGGCGATTCGCTGATGCTGTCGAACGCCGCGATCAAACGATACCTTGACGCGCTGACGGCATCGATCATATTGAAATGATCCGTTTCGGCACGCGGACGCCCGTCGTGCTGCCCGAAAGGATCATCGGGGACGCCGCGCTGACCGATATGCTCGCCGCATACGCGCGTAAAACGCGGATCTACGTCGTCACGCAGTTCAACCATCCGCGCGAGATAACCGCCGACGCCCGCGCGGCGGTCGACGCGCTGCTCGCCGCCGGCGTCGTGGTGAGCAACCAAACGGTGCTGCTGCGCGGCGTCAACGATTCGGTGGACACGCTGGTTGAATTGATGAACGGTATGGTGCGGCTCGGCATCGTGCCGTACTACCTGTTCCAGTGCCGTCCCGCGCGCGGCGTGTGCGGACAGTTTCAGCTGCCGCTTGACGAGGGATACGCGATTGTCGAGCGCGCCAAGGCGCGGCTCAACGGCCACGCCAAGCGTTTCCGCTACGTGATGAGCCATGTGACGGGAAAAATCGAGATATTGGGACGCCTCGACGGCGATATGCTGTTCAAATATCATCAGGCGAAGGACGAAGCCGATCAGGGCAGGCTGTTTGCCCTGCCTTTCGGGCGGGACGAATGCTGGCTGCCCGATCGGTTCTGATACCGCCGCGCCGGCGCGTCCTTACGCGCTTTTATCCTTCGCGGGCGCGCCCAGCGCCTGCGCCAGCACGCGGTAGAGCGTCGGCGGGTTGTACGGCTTGCCGATGTGACCGTTCATTCCGGCGTCCCGGACCTGCCGCACGTCCTCGTCAAAGGTGTTGGCGGTCATGGCGTAGATGGGCACGGTCGCCGCGTCCGGCCTGCTCATCCGGCGGATGGCGGCCGTCGCCTCGTAGCCGTTCATGACGGGCATCTGGATGTCCATGAAAATCAAATCAAAGAATCCCTCGGGGCGCGACGCGAAGGCGTCGACCGCCGCCTTGCCGTCGTTGGCTTCGACGATCTCGGCGTCCGTTTCGCCGATGATTTTACGCGCGATTTCGCGGTTCATGGCGTTGTCCTCGACCAGCAGGATGCGCCGACCGGCGAGGTCGATGACGCCCGGATCGGCGCGGTGCGCGTGTATCGGAGCGATTTCGGCGGGCGCTTGCTCGGCATACCGCATCCGCATGACGACGGTGAAGGTCGAGCCGCGCCCCAGCTCGCTTTCGCAGCGGATATCGCCGCCCATGATATGGGCGAGCTTCCACGCGATCGCCATGCCCAGCCCCGTTCCCTCCGTTCCGGGCGCGAGCTGCGCGTCGGCGCGAGAGAAGGTGTCGAATACGTGATCGATGAACTCGGGCGGAATCCCGATGCCCGTGTCGGCGAAAACAAAGGAATACAGGCCGAAACGCGCGTCGTCCGACGCCGTTTGAGTGACCGTAACGGTGATCCTGCCGCCCTCGGGCGTGAACTTGATCGCGTTGGAGAGGATATTGACGAACACCTGAACCAGATGCACGTTGTCGCCGATCACGGCGCTGTCGGTCACGCCGCGCATGTCGACCTCAATTGTCTGCGATTTGGCTTCGGCGCTCGAAGTCATCAGCGATACAAGACTGTCAATCAGCGCGGGAATCATAACCGGCTCCTGCTCGATGGGAATGCGGCCCGATTCGATCCGGCTCATGTCCAGCACGTTGTTGATGATGCTCAACAGATAGTCCGATGAAATCTGCACCTTTTTCAGGCATTCGTCCACGTAAGCCTGATCCCCGATGTGCTTGCGCGCGATGGCCGTCATGCCGATGATGGCGTTCATCGGCGTGCGGATGTCGTGGCTCATGCTGGAGAGAAAGGCGGATTTCGCCTTGCTCGCCGCCTCCGCCTCGTGATACGCCGTTTCGTATTTCTGCTTTTGCGCGCTGTCGTCCTTGAGCGCGGCGATGGTGTCCGAGAGCAGCGCGTGCTCGTCCACGATTTTCCCGCCCTCACCGTTCGTCTGCTTTTCCTTGGCTACCTGCGCGGCGAGACGCCGGATCGGCTGAAAACGCGCGATCACGATGGCGAGCATCACCAGCACGGCGGCCACGAGCGCGATCAGAATGAAGGCGATGAAAGCGATCTGCTTGTTGGCAAGCCCCGTGAGGGTGTCGCTGCGTCGCATCGCGAACGCGTACGTCCATTGGTTGGTGGGGGATACGACCTTTTGCAGCGAGTATTGCTGCCCGGAGGGCGACGTATACTCGGCTTCCGCTTCGTCGCCCACGACAAACGCCGTCAGATCAATCGCCTCTGCCTCGCCGCTCACGCTGAAGATCACCGTACCGTCCGCGTCGAACACCGCGGCGCGCCCGTTGCCGTTCATGAGCAGCGCCTCGAACAGCGGCCGCACGCCGCTGACGGGAATCATCATCAGCACGTGCGCCTGCGGGTTGTCGGAAAGCTGCGGCAGCGGATAGGCGAACGCGAAAAAGCCGTTCTCCTGTCCGCCCGCCAGTATGATTTGCGTTTTGTCGATGCCGTGAATCGCCCGGATGATCCCGGGAATATCCGCCTGCGCCGTGCCGATGCTGCTCGCCAGAAACTCGCTCAGCGAGCGCTCGCCGCGCGAGGTGTAGATAATGTCCGGCTCGGCCGTACGGCAGTACGCCAGATGTTCGATGAAGCGGTTGCCCACGAGATACCGCCCGAGCATGGCGGACATTTCGCGTCCCGACGCCGAATCGACCGCCACGGGCTTCATATAGAACACGGGATCGTTCCCGATGCTGTACGCGATGCTGACGATCTCGTCCATTCGCTTGGAGATGGCCTGCTCGACGGAGACAAGCTGCTTTTTCTTGTCCAGCAGCATCGACCGCCTAATTTCACCGGTAAAGGAGATAAAGGCGACGGCGGCGATGACGAGGCTGACGAGGACAAATATCGACAGCACGCGCGTGATGATCGATCGGATAAACCCGGATGTCTGCAGATCGGAAAATGCCTGCCTGTCGTTCTTCATGCGCCGTCACCCACTGTTCTCTATTTCCGCCGCGCCGTACGTTATCGGAGCGATTCGATGAGCGCGTCGTATCGCCCGATCGCCGCCTGATAGATCCGCAGCATATCCTGCACGCCCAGCTCGTCCAACTGCCCGATGTAGCCATCCCACGCCGAGAGCGGCTGCGCGCCCGTCACAAAATCGGTTTGCATTGTATCGCAGTATTTGTTGAGATCGCCCTTGACGGCGTCGAGCGCGCCGTTTTCCTCCTGCGTGAAGGTAAAGCTCGGCCAGTACGCCTCCGGGCCGTACGTCATCAGCGTCCGCGCGGCCTGCGCGGGGATATCCGCCATTTCGCCGCCCATGAAGTAGGGCGCGATTTCCACCGTGGGGTTGCTGCCGCCGGGGTAGGGGGAATACGCGCTGATCACGGCGTCAAAGGAGAGGTTTTTCTCTTTCATTTCCGCGTAGATTTCCGGCAGATAATCGTACCCGCCGTTCGCGAGCGATTGATAGGTTTCGCCCTCGACGCCCATGTGATAGAACAGCGTCCCCGCGTCTGTCCAGAAGAAATCCAGCCAGCGAAGCGCCAATTCGGGGTTCTTGCAGGCGCTCGGGATCACGGCGGCGCCCGTCGAATGGAAGTTCGCGCGGATCGCCGTCCACATTTTATCGCCGTCGGGGCCTGTCAGCGCCTCGCCGACGGCGACCCATTGATCGGCCTTGTCCGCCGGGAGCAGCGCCAGATTGGTGTTGGCGAATACGCCGACCCGGTCGGCGGCGATGCTGCCCATGAGCTGATCGTTCGTAACGCTGAACACGTTTTTGTCGATCAGCCTGTCGGTATATAAACCGTTCATGTAGGCGAGAAACTTCCTGTACGCGTCGCAGCCCCGGACGAACCGCGCCTTGCCCGTTTCGGGATCGCAATCGACCGCCGTGTTGTGGAATCCCCGGTTGGCAAGCCCGAAAGCGCCGTACAGCGCCGTGCTCACGCTGTCCCAATCGCCGCACAGGGGAATTTCGTCGTTTGGGTCGCCGTTGCCGTTGGCGTCCTGATCGCGGAACGCGGTCAGCAGTTCGCGCAGTTCCTCCGTTGTGGTCGGCAGCTTCCCGCCGACCCGTTCGAGCCACGACTTGTTGACGTACAGCTTGAGCGCGACGCGCAGCTCGGCGCCGGCGTTGACCTGCGGCAGCGCGTAGATGGCGCCGTCCGGGTCCATGACGGACGCCAGCGTGTCGGGGTGCGAGCGAAGGTATTGATAGCAGTTGGGCGCGTATGTTTCGAGCAGCCCGTCCTTGGCGAGATCGAGAATCAGCCCGCTCTTGCCGTACCTTGTCAGGCTGGTCGCCGACAGCTTGCAGCGCAGGATGATATCATATGGCTTTTTGTTGGTGAGCGCGTTATACACTTCCTCGGCGCGCTTTTCTTTCGCGACCGTGAGAAACTCGGCGTGAACGCCCGTCATGCCCTCGTATTTCCGCCAGACGTACACGTCGTCCTGCGGTTTTCCGTCAAAGCCGGTGATGATGATTTTCAGCGTCTGCGGGGAGGCTGTCAGCGGAAAGGCAATCGGAATGTTGCCGACGAGCGAAGGCGCGTCCTTCGGCGCGTCGGACGCGGCGGGGCGGGTCGTCTGATCGGCGCAGCCGGCGATCAGCCCGCATGTGATGGTCAGGAGGAGCAGAAGACAGAGCCGCTTTTTCATATCGGTCACCTCAAGTCTTCGTCGCTTTCGCGGGCGATGCCCGCAATACCGGGAGGGCGCGTCTGTCCTTATTCGATCGTTGTCCGTAAAACGGCGGCCGCGCGCGGGCATATGATCCGCGCGCCGCGCGTCCGGTCGGTCGATATCGTCAATTCCTCTGACATTGTAACATATTTCGACAATAATGTAAACCGCTCCCGCGAAATATGCGCCGTCCCCGCCGCCTGCCCGCGCGCCGCGCGCCGCGATTGACAGCGCCGTTGTCTTCCTGTATAATATATCGGTTGACGGCCGCCCATGACGGCGGGCGTCCGGGGAGATAATGAATGTTTGATGCATTGAAAAAGGCGCTGGGCTTCGGCAACGACGCGCTGCTGAAGCCGTTGATCAGGAAGGCGGAGGAAATCGACGCGCTCGAGCCGCAGTTTCAAAAGCTGACCGACGCCGAACTGACCGCCAAGACAGACGAATTCCGCAGGCGTTACCAGAACGGCGAAACGCTCGATCAGCTGCTGCCCGAGGCGTTCGCCACCGTGCGCGAGGCGAGCGTGCGCACGCTGGGGCAGCGGCCCTTCAAGGTACAGCTCATCGGCGGCATTGTGCTCCATCAGGGGCGCATCGCCGAAATGAAAACGGGCGAGGGCAAAACGCTGACCGCCGCTATGCCCGCTTACCTCAACGCCATCGCGGGCGAGGGCGTGCATATCGTGACCGTGAACGATTATCTGGCGTCCTTCCAGGGCGAGGAAATGGGCAAGCTGCACCGCTTCCTCGGGCTGACGGTGGGCGTCATCACGCACGATCTGGAGGGCGAGGAACGAAGGAAAGCGTACCGCGCCGACATCACCTACGGCACGAACAACGAGATGGGCTTTGATTACCTGCGCGACAACATGGTGCTCTACGAGCGCGAAATGGTGCAGCGCGGGCACGCCTTCGCCATCGTGGACGAGGTCGACTCCATCCTGATCGACGAGGCGCGCACGCCGCTCATCATATCGGGACAGGGCGAAAAATCCACCGATATGTATGAAAAGGCGGACCGCTTCGTCTGCCGCCTGAACGCAGAGACCGACTACACCATCGAGGAAAAGGACAAGGCGGTCGTCTTTACCGAGGAAGGCACGCGCAAGGCGGAGACGGCGTTCGGTGTCGAAAACCTTTCGGACGCCGAGAACAACGATCTGAACCATTATTTGATTCAGGCGCTTAAGGCGAACACGCTCATGAAGCGCGACGTCGATTACGTCGTGCAAAACGGCGAGGTCGTCATTGTCGATGAATTTACGGGACGACTGATGATCGGCCGGCGGTATTCCGACGGGCTGCATCAGGCGATCGAGGCGAAGGAGCACGTCAAGGTCGCGCGCGAGAGCAAAACGCTGGCGACCATTACCTTCCAGAACTATTTCCGCATGTACAAGAAGCTCTCGGGCATGACGGGCACGGCGAAAACGGAGGAGGAGGAATTTCAGGGCATATACAGCCTCGACGTCGTTCAGGTGCCCACCAACATGCCCATGATCCGCAAGGATCTGAACGACGTGGTGTACC
>CAYWOS010000008.1:0-92784 GCA_964459985.1 uncultured Oscillospiraceae bacterium | reverse complement strand
GTCATATCGTGCGCACACTTTCCGTATCACATGGAAAAATTCCTTGCTATTTCTAAATATTGTGTTAAAATATGTTAGACAGGTTTTTTATACTCTTCCATAAACATACGTTATTCCGTCTGAGAGGAGCGGCTATACTCATGAAGGAAAGGCTTTCCGCTGGTTTGCTTGCCATACTGATGTTTGTTTGCACGTTTTCCGCGCGTGCTGAAACGGTAAAAAAGGACGAACGTTCACCCTCCAACGATATCGTCATCGTACTGGATCAAAGCAGATCCATGAACGGCGATCGGCAGAAGGCAGATCCCGAGGGGTATCGCCTGGACGCTGCGCAAATGATCGTCGGCATGTGCGATATGCATAGCTCGCGCGTCGCGTTTATTCCGTTCGCCGGCACCATCCAAAAAAGCGCCGATAAAGACTTTGTCAACATTAACGAGGCGAGGGCGCGCCTTGAAAAAATGAAGCGCATTGAATCAATGAGGGAGGAGGGACTCGCTTCGGATACCGATCTTGGTAACGCTCTTAGCCGCGCCGTCATGCTCCTGTTACAACGCGAGGATAAATCGAATGCGCCTATGATCATCGTCCTGACGGATGGTGCGAATTCTTTGTCAACTGTTGATAAAAAAAGCGACGTATATCTTTGGAATGAAAGTACAAACACGTACTCGGTGACCACGGTTTTTGCTTATGGCACGGATAATGATAATAGGAAAAACAACGTGAGTATTAATCGAGTCGTCAATGCCACAACGCAGCAGGACGACGCCGTTAAGGCTGCGAAGCACAACAATATTCCAATATATACCATTGCGCTGACGCAGATCATGCAGCCGAGCACAGGCCGCGAGGACGAGTCTGAGGACGTTAGAAGGCGCAAGGCTGAAATCAAAAGGTATACAGGGGATTTGCGCGCCATAGCCGATTTAACAAACGGCCAGTATATCGAACTTGACTCCACAAAGGCAGATACGCTTCCGAGAATGTTCGGCGAAATGTTTGCCACGCAAATTGGCAGCTTGTTGGTCAAAGAGTTCACGCCCGCGCCGATAAACGGTCAAGACGGCGAGTACGAGGTGCTTCTTCCGATTTTGAACAAGTCTGTTCTGGAGGCTAATATCTTTATCCCCACAAAAAATATCGACGCGGGAAGCATCACGTTGTACGACGCCGGCGGCAAGGATTGCTCCCGGGGCGCCCAAGATGTCGTTGTACTGGAAAGTTCTCGTTTTCTTCTTTATAAAATCCAATCGCCGCGCAAGCTTGGCGACTGGCGACTTGTGTTTCGCCTTAAAAACAAAGCTTCATCCCTGTCGGATATTTCATTGAATCTGTTGTATAACTACAACGTCACGTTCAAAACACGCGTAGGCACGGGCATCTCCAACCTTAACGCACCTCACGAGGGAATATCGCTTGGTAAAAACGATCACCTTTATATTACCAGCAGTTTCTATCAGCATGACGAGAAATCCGGCGAAGAGATTCTCTCGACCGATGAGAACCTGTACAAAACACAAGATGGCGCTGAATGGAAAACAATCCGCGCGACGTATTCTCTAATAAACGAAAACGGGAGTGTTGTCCTCAGCGGTGAATTGCCTACAGATGGTTTCAAGGCATTTACCTGTGATATTGATTTGTCTCAGGTGACCTCTCCCGAAGGCAATAATCGGCTTCGCGGAGGTATGTATTCACTAGAGATTAAGGCTGACGGAGCGGGTTTACAGCGCGTGAATACCATACCCGTCGAGATCCATAACGAAAAACCCGCGCAGAAAAGCGGTTCGCTGTACAAACGGATTGTCGTCAACGATCCCTCTCAAGAGGTTACGATGAATGTTCAAACCGACCAACCGCTTGATATCCGCGAGTATATCCATGATCCCGACAACGATCAGGTGACTTACGAATTCCGTTCGCAAGACGGCGCGGACAGCATCATTCGGGTAAAGACCGTCAAGGACGCAAACGGCCGTGATTCCGTTGTGTATGAGACGATCATGGATACCAACGGTCATCTTCGATACGGGAAGGCTCTCTATACGGTAACCGCTACCGATATACCGGACGGGGAAAGCTCCACCTTCACCTTTGTGTTTGACGTGTTTTCCCAAGCGGACAGCGTACTCAACGACTTCCAATGCCAACCGACGTCGAAGGGTATTGACGACGGCATCGCGCAGAAGAACAGTATCATCACATTTGAAATGTCTCTGTTGAGCAGGAACGGCGCGCCAGATACCAGCGGTATTATCAAGGATTTCAAAGGCCACGTCGGTATATATGACGCTCAAAATATGAGCCGTCAGCTGGATATGCTCGAAATGACGCTCAACGACGACGGGACACGTCTTGTGGTTGACTACACAACCGGCAATACGGCCGGCAAGTATATGGCAATATGCCAATATAGTTACGGAATGAACTGGGTGCCTGACATAGAAATACCTTTTGAGGTCCTTAACAAACAGCCCGCGGTTTCTCGGGACGCGGCGGATGCATTGCTCAAGAGAATATCGTTCAATCCGTTGCCCGGCTTCTTAAGCTTTATTGAGCAGCCAACGCCTGCCAATGAGCTGAACGTTGATATTTCAAAGCTCTTTGTCGACGAGGATAACGAAAAGGGACTCGTGTTTAATGCTTCCATTGCGCCAACCGGCGCGGCAGGCGATTCGACCGATATTCTGAAGGTTGTTCCCACACCGGAAGGCAACAGCGTGGAGCTGATACCCAAAAGGTTTGGAAACGTTGCTCTTCGGTTTTCTGCTACCGACGGCGACGGTCAGTCCACTTCGATAACTGTCGCAATGAGCATTGTGGACATCCAGCTTCAGTGGCTGGTGATCGCCATCGGCGTCGTGACGCTTATACTGATTCTGCTGATCATACACCTGATCCGCCGTCCGCGCTTCGCGTCGGGCACGACGCTTCACGTGTATGTGAACGCGGCTCTACAGGCCGACGAAATCTGTTATATTCCGCACAAGCAAGGCGCGTTGACTCTTCGCAAGTACATTCCGGAGGAATGCGCCATGCGCGGCGGCGTAACCGCGGGGGATCTTGAACGGCTTAGTATTAGGCCGACGCGCAGAAGCGGCGGAAGCGTTGTTCTCCAGTATACAAATAAGAAACACGCGTTATCGTCTCTGTGTGTGCAGTTGACGGGCGTAGAGCTTGACAGTGGTTCGGTCGTATGGAATCCGGAGACTGAAATCATGATTAAGCATTCGGCGGACGCAAGCGATTGCCTGCGCGTTACGTTGGAGTGCGAACATGCTTCGAGTATCAATTCTCATACTTCGTTTGTGAGCAAAAGCGCGGCTTCTCAGGACGTTTTTGCCACAGATGACGGCGCCGCAAAGACATCCTCAAACGATATCGATTGGTAATGCCGTACGCAGAGACGTTGCCTATCAATAAACGGAATCGTCAATAAATAAGGAAAGAGGGATCGACATGTGTCCGGACAACATGAAACAAACCGCAATCCTCTCCGACAAGCTTGATATCGCCATCGAGCGTGTAGAGAAACTCAGTGATCCATTGCTTGTCATTGGTCTCGGAGGCACCGGCGCGGATATCGTCCACACGATTAAGCGCACGTTCGCGGAGCGATATGTGCTGCCGCGCGACAAGGATGGAAATCAAATTCCCATTCCCCGCCGCACGGATTACTTGGTGATGGATTCCGCATCAGACAAGCTTTCCGAGTTTGACGACTGGGAAAAGAAAGATATCACTGTGCCTGGCTTGTCCGCTATTCTCGACCCTCAGACCCGAAATGCGAACCTTAAGCCGTATGAGCTCAAATGGGTTCATCCCGGCTTGAATGCTGTCTCCGCCGGCAAGGGAGCGGGGACCTACAGGCAAGCCGCGCGCTTGATGTTGAGTCGGCACTATAACGAGATCCGCTCGCTGATATCCGCAAAGCTGAATAGGCTCGTGTCTGTCGTCGCGGGCGGGGGCGAAGGTGATGTTGGCCGCATCAATGTTGTTATTGCCGCTGGTCTTTGCGGTGGTACAGGCTCGGGGACATTTCTCGACGTAGCTCAGATTGTACGCGCTTGCTTAAGCGATGGCGACCTTTCGGGCAGGCTGGCGAAAATCACAGGTTATCTTGTTTTGCCGGACGTGGCATGCTCCAACATCAAAGATGACGACGACGGCGCTTTGAAGGATATCCTGAAGGCAAACGGTTTTGCCGCGCTGAAGGAACTTGACTTCTGGATGCGGGTGGACGAGCATAAAACGCCTTACACTGTCCAGTACAGCGATGGAAACTACGGCGAGATCAGGTGGGACAAGCCGCCCTTTGACGCGTGCGTTTTGATGAGCGGTATATCCGTAAACGGCGATGCGTACAACGAAGGATATACGGTTATGCAGAACACGATCGCCGAAAACCTGCTGCATTATCTGGCGTATGAGAAGACAGAGGACGGCAAGGTTCAGCATACCTACATGGATTACGAGGATAATCTTCAGAGAATCACAAACGGCACGGTGAGAAGCCGCCCGTTGTTTTACGGCTACCGAGCCGTAGGCGCCTATACCAAGCGTATACCCAAGCGCGACGTCATGTTCTACGAAGGGCTTAAGCTTCTCAATGTCTTTGTTCCGCCCAGAGATCCCAACGGCAACCTCGTGCCCGACGACACGCTGTTAAGAGACGGGCAAAACATGCTGCGCGCCAACACGATTACGGGCGTAGTGAATGATTTGCTGCGGAATGTATCCGCCCGTGTCGCGCTGCCGGGATTGGTCAGCATGCCCGTTGATACGTTGCAAACGATGAATCCCAAGCCGCATGATCGCCCAAACTATAAAACCGCCACCGCTCCGAGCTGGGAAAGCGATGCACTGCCTCCAGCCATGGCAGCCTATGCCGAAAAATACCTTGATTCAGCATGGGAGAAATTCGTCGAGTTTGCCACAACGGTTATTGAAGATCCTGCCAGAGGTCCTTTCGCGCTGCGAGCCTACTTGGACAGCGAAAAAGAAAGCGGATTGCTTAAAGCTCTTGGTTCGACGCTGACCGACTGGACGACGAAACAAATCAATCTCGAAAGCAAGCGTTCTACGATGCTGGAGATATGCGAAAGGGTGTATCCCACCTTCCTCAAGCCGCCGTTCGTTGGCAAGCAAAAAGCTATCGACGCGTATCTGGATGCGTTGCGCAGTTATTTCAACCATATTCGCGCCATCGCCTTCATGGACGCTTTTGTCCCGGCGCTTAAGAAGCTGATACTTCGCATAAACGAGTACATGGAAACCGTTCTCGCGAATATGTGCGATGATTTGGAGAAGTATCAGAAGCTGTTTGGCACCTCCGCGTCCTTGCTGGACATGCGGCTTGAAAGCAACATCTACTCCTTGGACGACGTAAAGCCGCAGATAGACAAGGTTTACGAAGTCAACGATACGGACTTCAAATTTGAGCGGCTTCTTTTAGGCACACTGTGCGAGGAAAGCTTCAAAACGGAAGCCAACGTCGATCCTCATTCCTCCGGAGTATACTTCACCTATCGGCATAAGCATCTCGACATCCTGTATGACGAGCTTCGCAAGGTGCTAAACGATTGCTTTGGCAGTTCCAACGGTCAAACGCTGGATACGATCATGGAGCAGATGGTCGGGCACGATGTGGCGGATCAAAACGCCTACATGGACAATCTGATCAAATCCGTGATGGACAGCTCGCTGCCTCTATTTGCGCAGAACGGGAAGTACAAGGATGAGCAAAAGGCTGCGTTCAGTTATCTGTCCATTCCGGACGACGCGACCAGGTTCATCGAGCGTTACCACGAGACGCTTACCAACAAATGCGAGCCAAAACCCTCCAGCATTCGCGACCATGTGTATTGCATGACTACATGGGACGCCCTGCCCCTGTACCGATACAGCCAGATGGAGGATATCGAAGCCGTTTACAACAAGGAACTCAGTAACGAGAAGGTAAGAATGGGCCTTCACCTGGTTCATATCACAAGCCCCGGATGCAGCTTCCAGAGCAACTGGGAACTGCTGCCGTCGCCGCGTCCCTTCTATCTTTTCGGAACAAATGCAGACAATCGCGAAGAGAGCCAGTATAAAGCGCTTCGCGACACGATTCATCGCGGTATCGCGTGCGGAATGGTCGTGGTTGACGATACCGTTGCCAAACCGTCCATCACGTTGAGGCTTCAGTATGCCAACATAGCGCACACAGCATTCAAAGTTGCCCAGACGATGCTTGGCGAAATCGATGTAATTCTGGCGCAGAAGGACGCAATAACACAAAAACCCATAAGCTCCGCCGTACAGGCGAGTCTGCTAAATGATTACCTGGACGGCGCTCAAACGATTGTTCTTGAGCCGAACGTATATCCCGCGGTGATGGCTCCCTTGCTGGGAATGGCGGAAAACCCCGCCGCGAACGACCCGTGGGATGACGCTACGCGAGCTAATCCGCTGCTACATCAGCAGGCAATGAAAAACTTCCGCAAACTCAGCGAGGAGTTGGCGGTCGCCGTAATTGCTCGTTATCCGATGTACGTTCAGGGCATCGAGCTTCAGTTGGCGGCGGTGGAGCATGCCAAAGCGATCATCAACGGTATCGCGCAGGAGAAGAAGGTATGGGAACCCCGTATCGCCTATGCGCCGATATTCGCCAAACTGTATATTCACAGCATCGTTTCCCCGGGAATGGACGGCTACCAGTACGTTCATCATTCGGGCACCAAAGTATCGCTGCTCGAGGCTCAGTTGCTCAAGCAGGATCTGGTCAATGAAAAACCAATCCTGAAGAACGCAGCGTATTTGGCGGATTTGGACGAGAGACACGAAGTAAGGACGGATCTGGAAGAATTGCTTGGCATGGCGGAATCTTCGCTTAAGGACAAACGAATGGACGGCACGTTAAGCAAGGATACGCTCGAAAACCTGATGAAGCGAATCGCGTTCTTTATCGAAAAATGCGAAAAGGATCGCGCCGCTTATTCAATCGCCAAGCACGGCGTGTCCGACAAGGAACGGTACGAGAAGATCGATATGCTTTACAAGCAAATGATTGCTACGGCGAAGGGTTTGGACGACACCTATCAGGAAGTTCTGGGTGATATGTAGAGAGATTGGATCGCACGCCGATGTGTCGCGTAAGCGACACATCGGCATGCCGATATCCGGAAAGAGATGGGGATATGCATTTTGGCAGCGTAAATGTCGTACTGCTATACGGACGCGAGGCTTGTGCGGGCTTTGGCGAGCTTCTGACCTATTGGGACGCCATGCTTTCTGATGCGGACTGGGCAAAGTTTATATTTGTCATTCTGGACGAGAATAAACCCAATCTGCCAAAGAGCGTCGCTTCCAAGGTGGGCAATAGCTGTCTGTGGAGCAGGAAGCCGGGCATTGCCGACGTAAGCGAAATCGTATCGCAAATCATGATTAAAATGGCATTGGCGCCGGCTGTGTTATTACAGTGCATGTGCTCAGTCTCGCCGTCTGACTGCGCTGTCGGTATTGATGCGCCGATATCGGTTGTTATGCAGCTCAAAAAGCATTTCGAAACAGTAAAATTCGAACACTTGCTGTATTTACTTCTCGCAAACGCGCCGGAGCTGCGTTTGGCGCAGCGTAAGCTGACGGATAACATGCTTGCGACCAAACCGACGGCCGCCTATATGGTAACAACCGTTAATCAATACAGCGCAAGCGTGCCGGCTGCGACCGTGATGCGCGCGGTTCATGCGGAAGCCTTGGCCAATGCTGCGAATCTCCGATCTTTAGTCGGTAGCCTGTACAGCTTGGGCTATTCAACGCTTAACGCTAACAATCGGGAGCTATACGAGCTTTTGGCGCATAAGGCGTGCCAAACCCTCGAGGAAAAATCTGCGGAGACTCCCACGCGCGAGGACGCATGGCAGACCATATCAGGACAAAGGCTTGACCATTGGACCGACGGTTCCATAAAGCACAGCGTGAAGGATTGGCTGAAAAAGCTTGTCGACGAATCTGTCAAACCTTCGCTGCCGGACGCCAACGCGCGTAACACAGCTCGTATCCTTATCTGCGCATACAATCGCCCGCCCGAGGAGTGCAAGCAACTCATCAAGCAGTTTTTCATGTTGAACACCGGTACGCGCGGGCAGATACGCGAGCGGATGGAAAAGCTCGCGGAAGAGACGGAACTGGCGATCTGCAGGCGGCTGAAAACGCGCATCAACGCCGGAGCGTTCCCGACCGACGTCATCGACAGGTTATGCGAGGAACTGGATAAACAGGTACAGAGTGAACCGGCTTCCCAGCCTATCCATTTGCCCAAACGTACGCTGCGTGATAGCTTACATCGGAATGGTTATATCGACAAATGCTGCGAAATGATTGAAAGAGCATGCGAGCAAGAGCTGCCTCTGGAGTATATACCCGCGCTGGCGAGCGCATTGAAGCGTCGCATGCTGGAACTTAAGGCGTTCATCTCAAACGCGAAATCGCTCAACACATGGGTAGCGGATCAGCGGTTGCCGCCAGATCGCTTCGAGATGATCAGCAGCAAATACTCGAGATACGATCATGCGCTGGACGAAGCCTTTTCTTCGCAGACGATCGAACTGTCAGGCCTTTTACGCAACAATAAAATCGGCCTGTATCAGCGCAATGGTTTCCCCGTGACGGACGCGTTTCCGAAGTTGCGGGACAGCGTTATCGGGTTGGTAACGCAAAGCATACCAAGCCAATACCAGAGTTCGTTCTATCAGGCGCTCGCACTCGAGTTTTCGGGAGACGGTCAGCTTGACGCCTTCTTCAGCAAATACCTTACGGTGGGCGAGCGCATGTTCAATGCCATCAACGATGCACCGGGCGTTTCTAGCAGCGTTTATTTTGCGGATATTGCTTTTACCAGCAACCCGTGGGTAAAAAACCAGCCCAATGTGCATCTTGTTAAGAATGATAACATTGAACGAATCGATCTATACGCGCTCCACAATCCCATTGATTCATACCTTTCAGATCCGTTTAGTATGTATTTTGCATTCGAGGGCGGGGAACGGAAGGAAGGCTTGAACCATGACGACGAAGCTTTCCAAGTGCTTGGAGGCAGCCAAGCCGTAACGCCCGGAGAAGTACAAACATGGCATAACGACGGCCAATCGAATGCCGCTTCACAAGAGCACGACGCCAATACGGAGCATGACGACTCCAGGCATCTTGCCATTGAGCGCAACACCGACGGGCAATATGTGCTCACATGGGATTGGAAGCAGATGGCCGACTCCGCCAGTATACATTTATTCCAGAATGGTCGCTCCATTGGTTTGATGACGGTAAAAAGCGTTCAGTACAATGCGCCGGTTGGGTCCTCGCCACAGGGCATCGACGTTTCTGAATACCTAAAAGCCGTGGGGCCGGTGGAAGTCTGGGTTCAATACAACGGCGTTCTCTACGCGAGCGAAACGGTTGCGGGAAGACAAAACGGTGTTTGGTATCATGCGGTCAGAGACAATCGGGATGGTACGATCACGTTGAATGTCCGCGGCGCGTTGAGCGACATCCGCAAAACAGTGTTGAGATCTTTTGCGGGCGGAAGAGTAGTACTATATCCAATGAGCGCGATGGCAACCCCTCAGTCCTATTCAGGGATTAGGCTTCCGGGCGAATGGGAACTGACGCCGACGCCGATGGAGCAATACCCTACGATATATACGGTGCGCGAGTAAAAAACCATAGGAAAGGTAATGTATCATGTCAAACTACATATGCCATTTTTGTGGGAAGGATATTCAACCCGATCAAGTCCTTTTTGTGGATAGCACCTACACAAACGCCTATTTCACGGACGAGCAGCGCTACCAGTTTCTCCTCAAATGCTCCAGCGACTATCCATTCGAAAGCGGCAACAGTTTCCGCGGCTCATACTTCACATGCACCGAGCCCAACATTGTATCCCGGTGGGACGAAAACGGTTTCCCGCGTGAGTTGCAGGCGCGGTCCTGCGATGGCTTAACTCCTCGCGAACTTATGCAGATGCCCGCAAACGAGAATGAGAGGAAAAGCATCTCCACCGATACGGAGATCGTCGCGCTGCGTGTTCGTGCCTGTCCGCGATGCCATTGTCGCCTGCCTGCCGAATTTGGTTTGATTCCAACATTCAGCGTTTGTCTGTTTGGCGGGCGCGCCGCCGGCAAAACCGCATATCTCATTTCATTGTTTCAACAGTTAAGCACGCAGTTGGAGGCTAGCAACTTGGGCACGGCTGTGCTGCTTGAAGAAAGCCGTAGGTATATCGAGCCGCAGATGGAACTTTTTGCCAAAACGGGGGCGACTACGCCTACGCCTGTTGGCGCGAGGCTGTTTCCGTTGGTGTTGCGCTACATGAATTTGAACTTTAACCCGCCCAAGCATTGTTTTATCGCCATGTATGATATCGCGGGAGAGGGTATCAGCGACGAGGATTATCTTGCGGCGCACGAAGGCTTAAAGCGCGCTGATACGATCATGTTGATGCTGGATCCAAACATGCTGTGCCAAGGAGCTTATTTTCACACCGTCAGCAGCAACACCAGGGAGGACTACAACCGATTTGCCGCACCGTTTGAGGAAGCTGAAGCGGAGTCGCACGATTTCTTTTCAGGTTCGATGACGCGCTTTTTATCTGATGCCTATATCGTGGCGAAAGATTTACATTTGAAACATATCATCGCAGTTGTGACAAAGATGGATCAACCGTTATCCGTAGATGCGCAATTGTTTGCCTCCCCTAACTGCATTCTCAAGCTTAACAACATTACGACGGTGCATCACAATGCCGTCGACACTTCCGTGTTGCTCGAGGTGAGCAACCAGCTTGTAAGATTCTTGGATCACAAATTGGAGGCAAGCGCAGCCGATAAAAACGTACTTCAGCAAATCGTGCGCGCCTTTGATAATCAGGTGAAAACACCGCTGATGTTAGGCGTGAGCACGCATACCGTCACCGCGAATAAAGATGGATGCGCTCAATTTGAGTATAAGTTCTCATCCGACGGCGCAAAGCACCGTATTCTGGAACCGTTTCTCGCAATTCTCTATGTGAACGGTATGGTTGCGCATAAGGAAACCGGTACGTCTATCAGGCCAGCAACAGCCGGAAATACAAAGACGCGAAGAGGCGGCATATTCGGCAGGCGCCGCCGGTTGAAACGTTGATTGTGGGGCGCGGGAAGGAGTGACGAGCCGATGAGAGCCTATCATCGAATTATTGGTGATCCGCCCAGCCGAGGCTTTGGAAGCGATATCTCATCCGTTGGATTCCCCGGCGGGAATTGGGCAACCGCTACGACCGACAGGAGGCTTCCGCCAATAACCGGGATACCTTTTTTTGACGCGCAGTTCAAATCCAAGGAAGTATTGGTAGAAACGCAGAGCGCATACGAGCTTCAGTCGCTTGATTTTACTCATATGTCGGCCGTGTACTCTGCCGAGGGCATGCAATCCCGTAATATGCAGCCATACGGTCGACCTCACGGTTATAGCCATATCGTGGCGCTTGCCGCCGACGGCGCCGACAACACAACCCAAGGGACGCCGCTGGACTGGCTGTCATTCCATGGTTTTTTAACGCTGGAGCGGTTCTGGGCAATCACGCCAAATGAGACCACGTATGCTATCAGCGAATGGACTCCCGCAGCGCTCGCATACCCCCAATGGGAGCGGCGCCTTCCGAACGGCTTTATTGAGGCGTTGATGATCAGGTATTGGCGCAGTGCGACTGCGCGCGCCTTTACCGCTTCTCAGTACTGCACGCCTATCCGCCTTTGTTTGGGCAACGAAAAAAATGGGAAAATGATCATCGAGCTTGGCAAAGCTTTCCTTCGCGATTGCCTGCTAAAGGCGCTTCCGCGTGCGGCGTATCATACATTGAGCGTGAGTATGCCCGTGCCCGTCAAGCAGATACAGAAATTTGAACCCACGTCTTTAGCGATTCTATATCCCGAAAATATACTGGGCAACCAAGACGACACTTTATTTGACGTCAGAAATGGTTTCTTTGTGCCGCTCTCGCCGCTCGAGTCCGAGTTTGCCCGGCAAATGATCAACGAGGGAAGCTTCAGCGAGTTTGATATCATGTATAAGCAATGCTCATCCTTCGTGAATACCGCGCCTGAAAACACACCGTTCATGGCGGATTATGACATAGCATGGACGCTTTTCCGCATCTGCCGTGACGATATGCTGTCGCGCAGCGAGATGGTCGTGCTGTGGCGGCATCTGCATCAATTCTTGTGCGAACGCCACGGGTTGTCGCCCCAACAGGCGGATAGCTGTCTCTCTGTTCTGGAACGAAAATGGCTGGACAGGTTGATTGGCTCCGACGTCCCCCCGACGCTTGACATGCCCGGCATGGAGTTTTTGCTTTGCAAGGCTTTGCGGGATCGTGACGAGACTGTGTCGGGAAAGGTTCTTCAGCTGTTGCTCGAGAACCAAATGGCATTCAGGACGCCTTTTTTCGCAGAGGCGCTTTCAAAGGAAAACTTGATAACGACGGTGGACGAGCGGCGGTTATGCGCGGTTGCCGGAACGCTTCTCAACAAAACCTGTATCGACCCGCCATTGACCCAAGAGCAGCTTGACGTGTTATACGCGCCCCCGTTTGCCGGGTTTTGTGAACGGAATGGCATCATGCGTGCCGTCATGGAGAAATTTCTGATTGAGTTCGGCGATCGCAGGCCTGATTTGACACTGTTCATTATGCCGCTCTCTTTGCGCTATTTAGACGTGACCAACGTCGTGAGACAGGTGCTCGAGCGGCTTATTGCCACCGCGGTCCATACGCTGCCCGGGCAATCTGTATGCAATGGCATTCGCGATGTGCCTAATGCATTCAACGATCAGAACGCGACGCTCTTTAACGAATACATCGTTCGTTGTTTTTGCGCGCATCAACAGGACATCGACGCTTTTGTCTGTTTGTGCAAGTGGACGGAACGTGACATGACTGATCCGCTCCGCAGTATCCTGAATCTTGATACGCAAGCTCCCTGCCCCGTGCAGATACCGATGGATAACATGATGCTGAACCGCTTGCTCCATGAAGTTGAGCCTTTGATATTGGATAAGGCGCGTGTGTGTGAGGCATTGTACGCGTACATTGGCCGAATGCTTGAGGGCGCGGACATGAGCGGCGAAAACGCTCTTGCGTGGCTGATGCATGTCGACGAGGACGGCGTGCTTTTGGATCGATCTACCCGTTTGCGGCTTATCCTCGAGTACTACGGGCAGTGGCAGGCAAGTTTTGGTTCGCCTCCAAGCGATCCCGCCTATCAAATACTGATGGGAGTACTGGCTCATTCTGACGATTCGGCGCGTAGCAGCTGCGAGAAGCAAATCAACCGAATCAAGTTGATGTACGATCAGTTACTGGCTGTGCAAAAAGGCGCTGTAAGGGAGCAGGCAATCGGCTTACTGCCGTACTTCTCATCAACGATCGATACGCCCGAACTGAATAAAACCCATCTCGAACACTTGCGGAAGCATTTATGTGATCGATGGCGGAAGAATGAGTGCTATTTTGCCTCGATCAACGAGCAACGCTCCGATTGGTGCAAAGGGAATATTACGCCGCTCGAACTTCTAGACGGTAATACCAAGGCCGCGGCTCGCGAGCTGCTGTCTCGTACGTTCGGCAAGGCTCTTGAACCGCAGCAATTCTGTGATGCGTTAGAGCAGGCGCAGGGCGAACCGCCGGATGGATTTGCCGACCTGTGGCGAAAGTGCCTGGCAGAGGCTTTCAAGAGGGAATTAGGGCAGATGATGTTGAATACCGCATCGCTCAACGCCGCGAAAGAACTTGAGAAGCAGGCGAAAGCCATCGACGAGTCGCTTGTTGACGATCACGCCATGAAATGTCTCAAGGTCATCGTCGACGCGGAATCATTGATCAGGAATCGACTGCCAACGCTCGGCGGCGACGATCTTTACCGCGAGGCGCGGAAGCATATTAATCAGATCATCGCACTCGGAGACACGGAAACGGCGCACCACCTGCAGGAAATGGTGTTCGATGATACCCTCGCCGATGGCGGATGCGCGTTAGGCTTATCCGTACAAAAACGCATGATGGCGGGATTGATTCTTAGCGCTCGGAGCGATAAACTTTTCAGCGCGAGACTCCTCCTGAAGATTCTCCCTTCCCCATGCGATCGCAGAAATGTGTTTGATGCGGATGGATATGTGCTTTTGAGCTGTATTGCCGCGCTGTTTCGCATAGCGCGCGAGTTGAAACCGTCATATCCGTGCGTCCTCAAGCAAGCGCTCGACAACGATCCTGGTTACAGAAGCTTTGCGCAGGAACTGCGAAGGAAGCCGAAGAAAATCGACGCGCTGATGCCGTGGAGGACTGACCTCGACATGCGCAAGGAGGTTCACCCCACGTCCGAATATATGGAATGGTTATCTGAGCAAAAAGCGATTAAAAGGAGGCTGTATTGATGATTCGTGATCAACAAAACTGGATCGCCTTGGGATGTTCTGTGGTTGTTCTGCTATGCTTTTTGTTTCTGCCATTTTATCGCGTGGTGGTGGTTGGCATAAATGGCCTGATGCTGCTTCAGTATGGCTACGGCGTGATGTACTTACCTCTGCTTGGAGCGATTCTGATGGGATTTGCATCTGTTGTCATCAAGCCGTATGTTAGCGTCTGGATCGGGGCGGCGTCCTTTCTGGTATACTTCCTGTTGCTGTTGCTTGGCCGCGACGTGCTTCTTGGCGGAAACGCCCTTGCCTCGATGGCAGCGGGAGCGCTCAATACGGGAATCGGCGCGAACGTCGCAACCCTAATACCTGTCTCGGCAGGGGTTGGCTGTATTGTAAACTTGGTGCTGATTGCGGGTTTTGTCGCGGCAGAACTGCTGCTAAACTCACCAAAGAGGAGTAAACCCATCGTGACCGACGATCCGCTGGAGGACCCTTTCTTTTGAATACTTCAGAGGAGGTCATCGGCTATGCGTAGACCGAAAATTTTTGTCGCGCTGCTTTGTGCGCTATGCATGAGCCTGGGCGTTTTTTCCGCGTTCGCCCCGCCGGCGGAGAAAGGCGTCGCTTTTTACGGGGCATCGCTTACTGCTGCGCGAGCGGATGAAACTCATCATCAGGAGCCCGCGTCGTCTCCGAGTCCCGTGGTCGATACTTCACCCTCCATTGAGTCGGCAAATGCAAGCCCGACCTCCTCGCTCAACGAGGGCGTCCCGGTAAAGCACTACATCGCCGCGCTGACGGTGGGAAAGGACATTGACGAGGGCGTAAAGCGTAGATGGCGGATGGCTATGCTGATCATGGAGCCGTATTTTGCGATGCAGGCGTCTCAAGGCGCATCCTTGACGATTTACCCGATAAAGAACAATTCTGATTTCAATAAAACTGCAAAATCGTATTCGCTTGAAACGCTCACTCAATGCGGGGAAGCGCTTCATGCGCTGCAAAACGTAACATACGCCAGGTATTCTGGCGAAAAGAATACATTCAAAAAAGCATATTTGGACATGGCGCGATCGCTTAACGCCTATACGAAAAACATCGCCGAGGAGACGGAAATTTGGCTTGTTGACGGTAGAAAACCTTTATATATAGATGAACTGGCATCTGATCCCGCCAAGGAAGCGGCGGATAAGCTGATTGAGATGCTTAACGACAAACAGAAAGTGACGCTGAACTTTCTGTATATATCTGACGAAGCGGACGCCTACACTGCTCAAGGCGTTCGTATGGACGAGTATGTTCGCGCTCACAGCGTAAACGGCGTAAAAAAAGTATTTACCCACGACGTGCTGACCGACCGCTTCCTTGACCAGCTGCACGGCGTCATCTCGAACCAGTCCGATTTACGCCTCATTGTTGGCAGCGCGATCAACGAAGCGATACAGGATGCGGATAACAAAGCCAAGTACGTCGTTCGCTACGCGCATCAACCGTGGGATAACGCGGGCGACGCTATGCTTTTGGTCACGCATTCCTCATCCGACAACAGCGCGATAAAGAATGTCGAGATCGTTGCACAAGTCGAAAAGGATACCACGGCTGTCTCTGCTACCCCAATCTTCATCGATGATGCTTGTTGGTTGATCGCCCCTAAGCTTCCCGCCGGGGAGTATGAGGTTCACATCACATTTGCAAGCGAGCAAAAACAGCCGGAACTATCTGTAACGCCATATCTGTGCGTCAATAAGGACGCGCGCCGCGTATCGATGGAACTGCCTGCCGAACGGCCGCTATACAGAGATGATACCTTCGTGAAAATCATGACGGACGCTGTTCAATTGCCTCGGAACAGATGGACGCCGTCGCTTACGGTCAACGGCAACGTATTACTGGAATCCGTCAAGGATGCCGAGGCGGGCGACGGCATATATGCGTGGACAATCGCGATTCCCGCACATGTGCTTAAGGTTGGACAGAATACGCTGAAGGCTGAGCTGACAATAACGAAACCCGACGACTTCTCCATTTCAACCCCGAACGAGACACTGGATATTGTCAACCGCGAGGTAACGAAACGAGCCAATGCTCAAGTTGAGTATGACGCCTTTTGCAATATCATCAGCGGAAACGGCGAGATGACGCCGGAACCCGTGTGCCTTGCGATGAGTGAGTTGTTTGAGGATTCTGACAGGGATAAGCTGACCTATGAAATCATATCCGTTGAATATAGCTCATTGTACGATGAGGACACCATCATCCAAAGCGTTCCGATCAGTCAGAGTACTTATGATAACGAAGGCTTTTGTCTGGAGATAGCCGATAACGAACGGCTCGTATACACACCGAAAAACGGTGAATGGCGCATAAACATAACCGTTCGGGCAAAGGATGGGTATGAGGAACCTGCGGGCGGGGCTGTGCTTGTTTTGCAGTTCCATCAATATGACATGGCCAGAATACTGTCAGAGATGCGCCTTGTTCCTGTTGAAGGAGGCGGCGTGCGGAAAACAGAGTTGAGTACCGATGACGATGCATTAAACATGCGATGGCATGCCGAGCTGGCGCGGCAATCAACCTTATGTTTTGTGCTAAAGGAGCAACTTCCCGGCGCAACCATGCGCCTGTTGAATGCAGCCGGAGAACAGTATAAGCTGCCTCCGTTTCGATGCGTGCTGACATATACATATCAGCACGGCGACGCAAGCGAGGAACGAACCGCCAATATTGAGCCAATAACTTTCGACGGCGTACAAACGCTCGGCTTTAGCGTCGTACTGCCCGCGATAACAACAAACGGAGAGTTTCACTATACGTTTGATAAGGACGTCGTATATGGCGGCGTCAATTTGCCTTTCTTGACCGCCGAGGCAGATGTAACGGTGGGCGTACATAATGACAAGCCGACGCTTAACGAGAAAACGCTTCACCAGAATAATGAAGGCTACAGTCAAGAGCTTAATGATATGCGAGACATGAACAGCGTGTTTTTGTCGAACGTACTCGGCGTTAAGGAGCTGCGCCCGGACAGTTGGTTTATAGATCAGGAAACGCCGAACGATTTGGACTACATCATCGACGTGGCAGCGCTTGATGAGGAGGATTTTGTGTTTCTCGTGAACGGAGAAGCAGTAACGTCCGTACAAAGCGAGGCGTCGCGTCAATACAAGCTTGGAAAAGGGGATTACTTCAATCTTGAGCTGAAAAAACCAGGAGTCTACCAAATCATTGCGACCGCTCATGACGACGAGTACAAAAGCGAACCGATGAGCATTTCGGTTACCGTAACGTCGATGCGTGAGCGCGTATTCATGACGGCGCTGTATGTACTCGCCGGGATCATCGTGCTTGTTGTGCTTATCCTGACCGTCATTCACATGTGCAAACCGTCGTTTGGAAACAAGCGGGTTGGCATATTCATTACGGACAATAACGAAGAGCCTGAAACGCCTGCTCCGATCTTTCCCCTGAAACGTTATGGTAAAAAGAGCGTGACGCTGCTATCGCTCGCACTTGCCTTACAACAACCTGTTCCAAGTCGTCAGTTCGCACAGCTTCTGTCTGAAATCCGGCTTTTTCCCGCGCGTGCCGGCGCCTCATCGGTGCTGCAATGCGGAAAACACGCGAGGGACGTTCGGCTCTCCGTCGGCAAAGGCATTGTCCCCTCAAGTCGGGCGACAAAAATTCAGACGGATCAAATTATTGTACTCGTTCAAACGTACAGAATTGCTTTATCATTCTCTGACGGCATGAAAGCGGACAAATGAGGGAAGCACTGTGAAATCAGATGAATTCGATTGGTTGGGTCCCCCGTCTTCTTCGAGTGGTGGGGAGAACATCCATGGACAAAGCGCTGTTGACAAGCAGGACATCTTTGGCAGCTCTTCCGATACGGATGATCTCTTTGGCACGCCTCTTTCCGGAAACAACAAGAGCAGAGGCGGGAATTGCATAGGCAGCTGGCACACCGCGCTCACGCTGCTGACGCTGCCGCTTGTGACGATTGCCTGCTTTCTGATGGCGTATACCACCCGCCTTATACCGCAGCGCGGCGCTTTGATCCTTGGTTGTACGTTTGCGATGCCGGCTGCTGTAATCATGGGCGTGGCGCTGTTGCTTGAAATACAGACATCCGCTATGAACCCGTCCTATAGCAGAAAGGGGCAGCTTGGTGTCGCGTTGATCACGGTGCTGGCCTGCTTCATCATTGGCTGCTTTGGCGAGGTCGCCAATGGTTTTAGCGCGCCCCCTCCGCCGCCAACCGCCACAACCGAGCTAGCGCCATCGCCCGGTCCGATAACAACGGAATATAACTACATCATCCTGCTCGATAAGAGCGCATCAATGAGCGGTGCATACGATGCGAGAAGCGTCGATGCGGTACACCAATTCCTTAAAGATACTGCGGATGGCGTATATATCGGCTTGATCGCTTTTTGCGATCGAATTCTTGAAATGGAGCACATGCAGCCCCTCGACGACACGGCAAGGACGGCTCTCGCATCGGTGGCGGGCATTGCCACGACCGGCATGACCAACTTTACTCTTCCCATCTTGTATGCGCAGCAAATGATACGGGAAGCGGGATTGTACAACGGGTTGGAAACGCGCATTCTGATGGTTACGGATGGCGACGCCTTTTTGCCCGATTCCGATGTTCTCGCAATCATTCGGGAATGCCGCGAGGTAAATGCGAGCGTTTCCTGTATGAGTATCGACAGCGTCAGTCATAACGTACAGCTCAATCGAATAATCAGAGAGACAGGCGGTATGAAGCTTACGGTATCGGATGTATCTACGCTGTATGAGAGCCTGACGCTCGCTGCCAATATGAAGCCGACGCCGTCGTTAGCGCCTATGCCCGTTCCTTCCCCAGAGCCTATTTTCATATCTGACGTGGTTCGCGAAATCGGAGCGTCGGCATTAGAAAAAGAGTCCCATGTATGGATCGCTTTTGCCATGTTCATTGCCGAAGGCATCGTTCTTGGCGTCGCGCTTTCACTGATGTTAAGTCGTCAGGGACAGAAGCGGTTGCAACCGCTTCTGTCCATTCTGATGGGCGTGACGGCTGTGTGCTTCATTCGTTTTGCCCAGTTTGGCGCAGACGATATATGGATGAAGGAAGGCGTTGCTTTCTCTCTTTATGGTTTTGTCGTCATGAGAAAGAATTCCTGAAGGAGCCGCAACATGGATGCATGGCAGGATCCATTCAACTCGGATGACGCCTCACAGGACGGCTCGTGCCGCAAGGCAAAGCCACATCAACGAAAAATACTTGTTTCGATTGCCATCCTTGTGCTTGTCCTTGCCGGTTTATGCGTGGTTTATGTTGTTTCTTGGCGCGACATGCTTCCGCTCCCTCAAGCTGACGTCGTCGCTGTTTCAGAAGTGGATGTTGAGCAGACCGTGACGCCGAGGGCTTCATCGACTGCCGTGCCGTCAGCTGAATCGTCGGAGCCGAGCGCCGTTCCGGCGATATCGGTTAAGCAATATCGCGGTGAGAATAACACCATTCGCATCGTGTTTGAAAAGATCGTAGACGGGCTTCGCCCGAACATGGTCTATATCGGTGGGTTTATGTTCTGCCCGGAAAACGGCACGCTGGAGAACGCCGGTTCTTCAATGATGCTGTCTGGAGAAGGCGTCGTACGGCTGCATGCGGAGACGACAGTTCCGTTATCCCAAGCAGGAAAGGCATATCAATGCGTTTTCTTCTATTATTCGCTTACGGGTGATAACTCTATCATCAGCAGCTCGCAAACGTTTGTGATCTCCCGTGCTGCGCTGCCTTACTCGATATTAGCGACAGATACCTTGCCGCTAACCAATGCGCCGACGCCTCATCCGACGCCGACGCCCGCCCCGACTGAGAAGAACCAAGTCCGTTTGACCGGCGTCGACGCAAACGAGTTTTCCATAGAGCCATATTCCAAGCAATTCCATCTCTATCCTATCGAACTACGATTCTATTATCATCAACTGTCGGCTAATGAGAAAAGATTATTTAGCCTTATTTATGACGGCGTTTCGCGATTTGAGCGAAAAATTGATTTAAGCGGCGGACGCTTTACGATGGATGAGTATCATCGCGTATGCAGTGTGATTACGCTGGATTGTCCGGAGTTAATCCAGTACGATATCACGAAAAGCGCAACCTGCTGGACAAGCAGGAAGGACCGCACGCTTCAATCAATTGAAACCGTTTACCGAATCGATAATCCGGCGAAGTTCGAGAGCGTTTATCACCAACTTTTGGCGAAACTGGACAACATTGGCACACGTGATGATTTTGGGCTTTCGCAATATGACCACGAATTGAGTATTTACCGCAGTATCATTGAATGCAGCCATTACGATAAAGACAGCGAGCATTGCGCCTATGCGTACAGCCCCTTTTTGTACGGGTATGCAAAATGCACCGGATATTCGCTTGCCTTTTCGCTTGCGTGTCGGTATTATGGTATTCAATGTGCCTCGCTAACCGGAAACACTATCGATAACGGGATAATATCGCCAATCGGACATCAATGGAACATCGTGAAGATCAACGATGCATGGTATACGGCGGATGTTACTTGGGACGACCCCGTCATTGAGAACCGTTCGGATTATCCTCAAAGCTATTTTGAATGTTATCAATACTTTAACATCACAGATGTGGAAATGTATCAGGGAAGGTTTGTCAATGAAGAGTTGGCAAAAATGTGGCGGCTTCCTCAATGCATGTCAACCGCCGACAGCTTTTACACGCAGACGAGAGCGGATATGGTCGTTAAGGGCGATTGGCGGGCATTTCTGGAGCAAAAGTTAGGCGACGCGATTGCCGGGGGTCTTCCGTCAGTCGAACTGCGCTTCGAGTATCGGGACGCGTTCAATGCCGCGATGATATCGCTGGAAGACGCGATATCAAGTTGGTTCAATAAAAGAAACGCGCCTTATCGATACCGTTACGTATACAGCCCTGAAGCGTGTATAATATGGATCTATGGGTATTAGGGACGCTTGCTATTTTTGTATGGATCTCTTATAGCCGGATGATTTGCAGAACTGAATCCCGAGACATACGCAAGAGAGGCGCACGCCATAGATTCCATGACGTTTGTCATAATATGGAATAAATGGTCGATGTGGGCTGGCGAGAATGCGAGAACGTTACCGCAAATCATCAACCCGTCCCGATTGAATCGCGCCGATGTTCCGCCTGATCCTGTCTTCCGGCCAGTTCCACCACTGAAGCGCCTGCAGCTTGGCGATCACATCGTCAGGAAAGCGTCTCCTGATCGGCCTTGCCGGGACGCCTCCGACGATCGTATAGGGCGGAACGTCCTTTGTGACGACCGCGCGGGCGCCGATGATCGCGCCGTCGCCGATGGATACGCCGGACAGGACGACGGATTCAAAGCCGATCCAGACGTCGTTGCCGATTACAATATCGCCTTTGTTGTCCCATGCGTCGGCGACCTTGCTCCTGTCCAGCCCCCATTCCTCGAAAAAGATCGGGAAGCAGTACGTGGCGAGCGAATGCAGCGCGTGGTTCCCGCTGGTCATCAGAAACTTCGCGCCGCAGGCGATGGAGCAGAATCGGCCGATTATCAGCCTGTCGCCGTTGACGGGGTAATGATACAGCACGTTGTTTTTCTCGAAATCGCGCGGATCGTTCACGAAATCGTTGTAGATCGTGTAGTCGCCGACCTCGATGCGGTCGTTTGTTATCACGTTCTTCAGGTACACGATCTGCGTGTCGCCTGTGCGCGGGTATATCTTTTTCTCCGGCGTCGACATGCTTGATTCCTCGATTCTTTTCAGTATCTGCGTATCTGCAGGGCAAAATGTGTATTGCCGGATTTCGCCGGGCGTGATCCACTTGAGATCCTTGTGCTCCAGAAGATGCGGTTCGCCTTCGGTGATCGTACAGTGAAAGACCGTCAGATGAATCGATATGTCCGGGTACTCATGCGCGACCTCGGTCAGTACGTCGCCCACCGCGACGGTGATCGCCAGTTCCTCGCGGCACTCGCGGACAAGCGCCTGTTCCTTCGTCTCGTGCTTCTCCACTTTCCCGCCGACAAACTCCCACAGCAGCCCGCGCGCCTTGTTGGCCGGGCGCTGGCAGATCATGAATCGATCCTGATGCCATATTAGGGCGGCGACGACTTCAGTCATACGGTTATCTCCTTGACGCCCGGCCTTGCGAATCGTCCCGGTCCGCGCCATCGCGGATACCCTGCCGACGAAACACAAGTCGAGCGTTTGTTTGCGGCTCGGAATCGAGTGATCAAGCGGCTCCGGCGGAGACGCTTATTTCGTACTGGATCGGCAAATCCCTGACTGCCTTGATTTGATCGGCGGCGGAACGCGGCGAAATCGCCGGCATACCTCTTTCTGAACGCCGCCGTTGATCGCGACGGCGCGCGCCGACGCCGTATTCATTCGCCGCCGCGCCCGTCGATCCCTCTTTTTATGCGGAAAGCGCGCGGGTCATATCGATCGGCGCGTCGATCCCCGCGCCCCGTGATCACGCAAAAGAACGCCCGGTTTGTCGGACGTTCTCTGATTGTTTTGCGGCAATGGCGCGGCCTCGCATTACGGGGTGATCAGTCGCCATTCATTCAGCGAGGAAATCACGGATGTTTTATACCCGTCCTTTACCCGGAGGATATCGACGGATATGCTGCCGTCGCCGACGGGCAGGTTTTCGATGGATACATGATTGAGCTGCTGGGGCAGGTTCGGGCAAACCCGGACCGTTTTGTCGGAAGCGTCCGCGCTGATGCCCGCGAAGCCCCGGACGACGGGAACAAACGCTGCGTATATCGTCCACGCTTGCGTAAAGCATCCGTAGTCCGGCGACATTTCGCTGATGCTGCCGGGCATATACCGTTCAAAGGTGCGCGTCAGCATGTCGAGCAGCTTGAAGGCCTCGTCCATGCGGCCGACGCGGGTTTCGCTGACCGCGCGAACGCCGGTGGAGATCGTCATGATGTGATCCTTCATGCTCGCGGACAGATAGGCGCCCCACGATCCGATGAAATCATCGTTCCACGAGGACGCAAGCGCGCGCTTCGCCTTGGCGGGATCGGCGACGTCCGCCTCGATCGGCGCGAGAATGACCCAATTCTTCGCGAGCAGAAACGGGCGCTTCCGATCGTCCGCGTTTTGCAGGTTTTCTTCGATCTTTTTCAGATAGGCGTAGTACGCTTCCTTGCAGTGCGAGTGTTCATCCGCGCGCTGGCGCAGGTTGTCAAGACAGCCGAGCACTTCCCCGGGCGTGGCGACGCAGTCGCAGTACTGCCCGTCTTCTTCAATCCAGCAGCGCTCGTCGATGTATTTCTTCAGCTGCTCGCCGCGCTCCAGATAGCTTTTGTTTTCCTCGCCGACGGCGACTGAAAGATCGTACATATCCAGAAGCGCCCGGCAGGTGTACGCCGCCACGTCGATCAGGCAAACGTTGAGCCCGGCGATTTCCATGATCCCATACCCCAGCGGGATCGGGCAGTCGGGACGCGCCTGCGACAAAAGCCACTCGATGCCCATGCAGCAGGCGTCGTACACCTGACGCAAAAACGCCGTGTCGCCCGTCCAGTCCCATACCTTTCGAACGGCCGTGATGAACAGCGCCGTTTCCTGTGTGTTGCCCGGGTTGGATACGTCGCCCAGCGTGTTGATCTCATGCACGATACGCCCGTTGCCGTTGTGCCGGCGCGAAATGCGCTCCAGCAGCAGCAGCGTTTCCTTGCAAAGCCCGGACATTCCGGCGCACAGGCAGCCCTGCAGCGCGTAGGCATTGTCGCAGCCGAACCACCACGCGTACTCCGGCAGCCCGGCTGTCAGCCCCGTGCCGATCTCGTCGACCGTTTGAACGAGCCAGTCCGTGTTTTGCTTGACCCAGGAGAGCGCGACGTTCAGATCCTCGCGGTCGGTCGTGATCCTTGCCGTATGCTCCACCAGCCGCGCGTGTTCTTTGCGTTCTTCGATGAGGCGATCCGCGTGGCCGCGGATCATCGACAGCGTCATCAGCGCCTCCTCGCGCGAATGATGCGAGCCCGCGATGAAAAAGCGCAGTCGAACGGTTTCGTTGGGCGCGAGGGTGATCCGGCGCTCAAGCGTAGCGGTCACGCCGTCGGCCTGATGACCGTCGGGAGAGGGCGTATCCGGACAGATTCCGGCGGTGAAGCCGTCCTGTCCGCGCACGGCGGCAAACCACGGCTGCGCGCTGTCCCGCGCGACCAGCGTTTGATCCTCCGTCACCTCGGCGATGTCCGGCGCGTCGCCAATGCCTTGCGCTTCGGCAAACCACACGGGCGCCAGATGGAACCGCGCGACGAAAGCCGCATCGAGCGAAACGTGCGTCCCGGCGCGGTTGGCAACGCGGTAGGTGATCACGGCGCCCCGGTGCGTATGCGTCAGAATATCCTCGCGGCAGACGCGCAGTCCCTCCGCGTCAGCGCGAAAAACCTGTCCCCACGGCGCGATTTCGTATTCGGTGAAATCCACGGTTCTGCCGTTGATTTGCAGGTAGAACCCATCCAGAATCTTGATGGGATGCAGCCATACGCCGCCCATTTCATCCTTGACGTGATCGCCCATAGGCGGAAAGCGACCGTCCTGTCGGCCGATGATCCTGCCGTAACGGCTGGCGCAGCACGCCGCGTGCATCAGGGATTCAGGGGCGCCCTTGCGGTGATCTTGCATGATTGACTCTCCTTATTTTTCTCCGATGAATGTGATGCCCTGAATAAAGTATCGCTGCAGAAGGAAGAAGGTCAGAATGCAGGGGAAGATGACGACGATGCTGGCCGCCATCAGCAGGTTGGTCTGCGTCGTATACTCCGTTGTGAAGGAGCGCAGGCCGAGCGCCAGCGTTTTCAGATGATCGGAATTGATATAGATGAGCGGGTCCATGAAATCGTTCCATTTGCCCATGAACGTGAAGATCGCGATCGTCGTGACCACCGGCTTTGTGAGCGGCAGGAAAATATCAAACCACATGCGGAAAGGCCCGCATCCGTCGATCTTCGCGGCGTCGTCCAGATTTTTCGGCAGGCGCATATAGAACTGCCGCATCAGGAAAATATTGAATGCGCCGCCGCCGAATATGCTCCCGACGATCAACGGATACAGCGTATTCACCCAGCCGAACGTTTTGTAGATGATGAAATTCGGCACCATCATCACGTGACCCGGCAGCATCATCGTCGACAGAACGATCATGAAGATGACGTTCTTTCCCGGCGCTTCGCATCGGGCGAAGCCGAACCCCACCATCGCGCAGGAAAGACAGGTGAAAATCAACGGGAAAACCGTCGTAAGCACCGTGTTCTTCAGGTAGACGCCGAACGGGAAGGTGGTCAGGGCGGTGACGTAATTGCCGGGCTGCGGATTCTTTACGATCAGATTGATGCCCGGCTCGTAGTATTCTTCGACCGTCTTGAGCGATGTGGCGATCATCCACAGAAACGGAATGAGGAAGATCACGCAGCCCGACACGAGCAGCATCCAGACGACCGCGCGGCCGAGCCTGTGCGACAGCGTGTTGCTGCCCAGAGGACGTTGTATTTTCTTCATCGGACAAGCCCTCCTTTGACCTGCCGGGGCGCATTGACGCGCTTGCTCTTCATTTCCGATTCATAGAAAACCCACAGGCTGGAGGATTTGAAGATCAACACCGTGAAGAAGAGAATAATGATGAAAAGAATCCACGCCAGCGCGCTGGCGTACCCCATGCGAAAGCGCGAGAAAGCCTGCTGATACAGGTTCAGGACATAAAACATGCTCGCGCCGTTGGGCCCGCCGTTGGTCATGATAAAGGACTGCGTGAATGTCTGGAACGAGCCGATAATGCCGTTGATCAGGTTGAAAAAGATAATCGGCGACATCATCGGGATCGTAATGTGCTTGAATTGCGTGAATGTGCTCGCGCCGTCGATTTCGGCCGCTTCGTATAAATAGGTCGGAATATCCTGCAGCCCCGCGAGGTACACGACCATGCCGCCGCCGACGCTCCACAAATTCATGATCACCAGCGAAGGAATGACCAGCCGCCCGTCCGATAGCCAGTGCTGCGGCGGCAGACTCAAGGAACGGAGGATGTTGTTGAACAAACCGTAGTCATACCCGAAAATGCACGCCCACAGCATGCTGACGGCGACGCCGCCCACCAGCGCGGGCATGTAGAAGATCGTGCGGAAGAAGCGCATGCCGTGCACTTTCTGGTTCATCAGAAGCGCGATCAGGAAACCGACGATGAGCTGAAGCGGAACGCTGAGCGCGCAGTAGTACAGGGTGACCTTGATCGATTGCCAGAAGAACCGATCCTTGCCGGAGAACGCCCGCATGTAGTTATCCCAGCCGATAAACTCCATCGGGCTGATCATATCCCATTTTTGGAAGGAAATGAATATGGAGTACGCCAGCGGGTAGATCGTGAATATGCAGAACCCCAGTATCCACGGCGAGATGAACATGTAAAACGCCATCGTATCCGGCTTGATTTTTCTGGCTTTGCGCAGGCCGAGCGCCAGAAAGACAAGCCCCAATACGATGAACAGCAGCACAAGGATCGGCGACATCAGCCGCGCGAAGGGTTCGGGCAGAAACGACGCGAGCATCTCGCGCAGACTTTTGAACATACCGATTGCTCCTTCCGCCTGTGTGAAACGTGTGGGACGGGCTCGTCACCCGTCCCACATCAAGCAGCAGGTTACTGTTCCGCGAGCATTTCGGCGATTTCGGCCGCCGCGTCGTCCAGCACGACCGCCACGTCCTCCGTGCCGCCGGAAGCGCCGATCTCAGTGCGCCCGTACAGGTGATCAAACCAGATGCCGCCGATTTGGTTGTTGCCCCTGATGAGCGGCGGAATCTCCTGCTCCGCCATGGCGTCGAAGAAAGCGTTGAGGTTCTTGTCGGGATACTGTTCGAGGAACACGGCTTTGCCGGCCGTCGTCACGGGCAGCGCGGAGGTGCCGCCGATGATGGCCTGCGCCTCGTCGCTGTTGGACACATACGCCGCGAAAGCCAGCGCTTCCGCCGGATGCTCGGTCTTGGCGCTGACGCCGACGCCGACGATCTCCATCTCGCCGCCGTTGCCGGCAGCCGCGCAGACATCCCAGTCGAAGCTGTCGATCTGCGCCATGATCGGCAGGTTGTACGGGCCGAAGTCCGTCTTGAAGCCGACTTTGCCGGTGATGAACCAGTGCATGATGTCGATGCCCGCGGTATCGTCATGGCCGGGCGCGAAGCCGTAGGTCTTGACGGCGTCGATGATGAACTGCGCGGCTTTCTTCGCCGCGTCGCTGTTGATCGCGGGCGTGCCGTCCGCTTCCAGCACGCGGCCGCCGAACTGGTATACCCACTGGCCGAACCACAGCGGATCGCTGCCGAAGATGCCTTCGCCGAGCGCCGCGACAGCCTGCGCGTCCTTGATGAACTGATCGATGCCGTATTCGTTGCCGGGGAAGGCGACGCCCGCCTGCGCGAGCAGCTCCTTGTTATAGGCGAATACCTTGGTGTTCACGCGCTTGGGGAAGGCGTACTGCTTGCCTTCATATTGGAGGCTCTCGTAGAGGTTGGCCGCGATGTACTTGGACGCGTCCACATTCTCAAGGCTGACGGGGGAAAACGCGACGGCGAAGGAGGGGATATGCGCCGCGCCGATGGACATGACGTCGGGAGCGGATTCGCCCGCGATCATGATCTGCAGTTTCTGCTCGTAGTTTCCGTCCACATGGATGTACTCGACCTCGATGTTCGGGTTGGCGGCCATGAAGGCGGCGACGATCGCTTCTTCCGTGGCTTTTTCCTCGGCGCTGCCCCACGAAGAATAGACGATCTTGACCTTGTCCTCGGCGCCGGCCAGTCCGGCGCAGCATGTCAGCAGTATGGCGGCAAGCAAGAGAGAGATGAGTTTCTTCATACGATAGCCCTCCTCGATTTTTCATATCCGAAACGTTTGCGGATATGTGTTGACTGAATTATACACAGATATGGTGGACATGTCAATATATTTAGACAAATATTTATTTAGAATTCTATGATTACAGCCATTGATCAAAAAAAATCGGGTATAAATAAAAGAAATACTGAAAAAATAGTCCGAAACGTTTGCATTCCATCAAATAATATGCTATACTGTTCCGGAAATGACCGGGATCGGCGATCGGGCGATGTTTTTCGCCCCGCGGATCGCGGCGTTACGACGCAAGCGGAGGGTTGGGCATGGTAACGATCAAAGAGATCGCGAAGGTATGCGGGTTGTCGGTCACGCAGGTATCCCGCGCCCTGAACGACCATTCGGATGTCAGCGAGAAAACCAAGCAGATCGTGCGGGAGGCCGCGCAGAAGCTCGGATACGTCAAAAATGTGTACGCCGCGAATCTGGTGCGTCAGGAATTCAAGCAATTCATGGTCATCATCGAAGGGCTGGAAGGCGATCTGAACGAGGCGGTATCCAGCAACATCATCAGGCTGCTTCAGGGCATCAGCACCTCGGCCAGCGAACTGGGGTACGAACCGCTCATCTATCTGAAAACGAGAAGCAACGCCGTGGACTTTGTCGATCTGTGCAAATCCCGCTGCGTATCCGGCGCCGTCGTTTTCGGGTTCAATTATGACGACAGCCAGTATCTGGCCCTTCGCAATTCCGCGTTCCCCTGCGTCTCCGTGGATATAATCTCGGAGTCCGACAGCAACGGATGCGTCGTCGTGAACAATTCCTTCTACGCGGAGCAGGCGGTGCTTCAGATGCTGGCGGAGGGAAGCAGGCGCGTCGCCTGCATCGCCGGGTTCGAAAGATCGTATGTTACGCTCGAGCGCCTGAACGGGTACAACATCGCTTTGCAGACGTACGGCATACAAATGGATACCGATCTGGTCGCGTACGCCAATTTCGACGAGCGGCTCGCCAAGAACGCGATGGCGGGACTGCTCGATCGCCATCCCGATATCGACGCGGTGTTCTGCATGAGCGATCAGATGGCGCTGGGCTGCATCGAACTGCTCAAGGAGCGTAAAATCCGCATTCCCAAGGACGTGCGGGTGTTCGGCTTTGACGGCATGTATCTGGGCAACTACACATCGCCGACCCTTTCCACCATCGAACAGGATTTCTTCAAAAAAGGCCATGCGGCCGTTCGCCTGTTGATTGATATCATTCAGCAAAAGGGCGGCGAGAGAACCATCGTTATTCCCTGCGCCGTGAAGGTACGCCAATCCTCGCGGCAGTAGGGAAGGGCTTTGGGAGGCGGGAAAGGAGCGCGACGATGCTCAAATACGATTTGGGAAAAGGCGATCAAGAGGACTGGCTGCTCGCGGACACCGCGTTTGACGAGCGCTTTCAGGGCAAATACGAATCGGTCATGAGTCAGGGCAACGGATATCTCGGGCTGCGCGCGGCGTTTGAGGAAGCGTATGTCGGGCGCAAACCGGGGCTGTTCGCGGCGGGCACGTTTGACCGCTTCGCCGAAAGCGAAACGACGGAGCTGCCCAACCTCGCGGACGCGCTTCCCATTAATATCGAGCTGGACGGCGCGCGGTTTTCTATGAATACGGGCAGCGTCGAAGCGTATCGGCGCGTGCTTGACCTGCAAACGGGCGAATTGACGCGGTCATTGATCTGGCGCGCTCCCGAGGGCGCGCGGTATTCGCTTTTGTTCAGACGCTTCGTATCGCTCGCCGACAGGCATATCATCGGGCAGAAGCTGACCGTTGCGCCGCTTAATCGGGACGCGCGGCTCGAATGGACGGCCGGCATCGACGGCAGGATCACCAACGGCGGCACGCAGCATTTCATCGAAGGCGAAAGCCGCGTATTCGACCGGCGCATCCTGCGCTATACGGCCGTCACAGGGCAATCGAACGTGCTTTGCTGCCTGCACAGCGCGATATCCGCGGACAAGAGCGCGGCCCCTCTCCCGATCATTGACCGCCGCGGGATCGCTTTGAGCGCTGCGCTGTCGCTGCGCGCCGGCGAATCGCTGACACTGGAAAAGCTCACGGTCGTCACGACAAGCCGCGATCGCGAAGACGCCGGCGACGCGGCGGAGCGCGGGCTGGCGCTCGCGCAAAGCGCGGACGGCGACGGATACGACGCGCTGTATGAAAAAAGCGCCGATGCATGGCGCGCGCTCTGGCGCGCGCAGGACATCCGGATCGACGGCGCGTGCGGCAAGGACCGGCTGGCACTGCGGTTCGCCGTCTATCATCTGAACATTCTCTCGCCCAAGGACGATCCGCGCATCGGTCTGGGCGCGAAAGGACTGTCCGGCGAGGGGTATAAGGGGCACGCGTTCTGGGATACGGAAATCTTTATGCTGCCGTACTTTATCCTTTCGCAGCCGGAGATCGCGAGAAACCTGCTTGAGTACCGCTACCTCGGTCTGGACGGCGCGCTGCGCAAAGCGCGCGAAAACGGTTATTCGGGAGCGATGTACCCCTGGGAGGCGGCATGGACGAGCGACGGGGAAACCACGCCGCTCTTTGGCAGCGCGGACGTTGTGACGGGCAAGCGCATGAAGATACTGACCGGGCTGATCGAGCAGCATATCACGGCCGATATCGCGTTCGCCGTATGGCAGTACTATACGGCCACGGGCGACGAACGCTTTATGGAAGAATGCGGCTGGGAAATGCTCGCGCAGACGGCGCTTTTCTGGGCGAGCCGCGTTACATGGGACAAGGAAAAGCGCGCCTATGTGATCAACGACGTCATCGGGCCGGATGAATACAAGGAGCATGTGAACAACAACGCCTATACGAACTATATGGCGGCGAACAACATGCGGCTCGGCCTGCGCGCGATCCAAGCCGCCAAGGCGATCGGCGGCGAGCTGCCTGCGCGGCTGTCGCGCCCGCATGATCCGGACGGCGCCGCGCGCGTTCTCCAAACGGCGCTTGACGGATTATACCTGCCGACGCCCGATGAAAACGGCATTATCCCTCAATTTGACGGGTATTTCGATCTCGCGCGCATCGATCTGACGCCGTATCGGCATGCGTCGGCGCTCGGGACGATCTACAACGACTATAATATGGAGCAAATCTCCGCCATGCAGGTGTCCAAACAGGCGGATACGGTGGAATTGCTGCTCCTGATGGACGATCTTTTTCCGCCCGATATCAAGCGTAAAAACTTTATGTACTATGAGGCCCGTACTCTGCACGATTCCTCGTTGAGCAAAGCGGCGCACAGCGTTCTGGCCGCCGATATGGGCGATACGGATATGGCGTACCGATTTTTTCAGGCCGCGTGCGATATCGATATCGGGCCGGACATGGGCTCTTCGTCGGACGGCATCCATGCCGCCGCCATGGGCGGCCTGTGGCAATGCGTGGTCTATGGCTTTCTCGGCCTGCGCATTGTCGGCGACGACTTGCGCGTATCGCCGAACCTGCCAAAGGCGTGGAACAGCGTCTCCGCCGCAATCCGCTGGCGCGGCAGCGAATTGAGGATCACATGCGATCGCGGCGGCGCGCATATCGAGCGTACGGCCGGCGCGCCCGTCGCACTGATCGTCAACGGGAAATCGTTGACCATATAATTAATCCGTAAAATGAACCGCCAGGCGCGAGCATGAAGTCCTGCGGAGGACATCGCGCGGCGTCTCCGTTTTCTTCCGTGCCGCAAAAACGCGGCATGTCCAAAACGTTTCGTCGATACCGCGAGCAGGAGTATCTCTGCCTGTTCAAGCTTCCTGCCTGTTGTGTCGAGAAGAAAGAGCCCCCGCTGTTTCAAACTCGGTTGGTCGGCAAGGACTCGCCGCAGAGGCCGGGGCAAACGTTTTCCATCCAAAATTGTATTTATATTGTTTTTTGGAGCAAAAATCGATGAAATATATGAAGAAAACGGTTTTTTTGATCAAATCAGTTAAGCAATTGTTTAAAACGGAACAGTTTTGACATGCCTTTGACGCAAAACAAAGCCGATTCGTAAAGAAACCGTATCAACTGGTGTCGAACAATGTCGAAACCTGACCTTCGATCAGATCATTTGTCGTGAATGCTTCTATAAGAATAATTAGGCTTGATTTTCCACTCCGATATGATATAATGCGGCACATAAACGTGCGAAAAGCTGAAAGAAACATCGGATTCGGTCAGCGCTGCGCACGAGACAAAACTAAACAAGAAAGGATTGGTTCAACATGGCAAACACCCGTGTGCTCATCGTGGACGACAACGAGGAGGTCAGGGAGGCAATGCATACGTTCCTTGCCGGACGGCCGGATATCACGGTGGTCGGCGAGGCGGCGGACGGACAGGCGGCGATCAGGTTCCTCAGGGAGCATCGCGTCGACGTGATGCTTCTGGATATGATCATGCCGCTGATGGACGGCTTCGGCGTGCTCGTGCAGCTCAACGGCATGAGCGAAGAAATGCGCCCCAAGGTGATCGCTGTCACCGCGTTGTGCAGGGATGATTTCATTCAGCGCGCCATCGAACTGGGCGCGAGCTACTACATGGTCAAACCGATCGAGCTGCCCGTGCTGCTCGACCGCATTCGCGATCTTGCGAAAGAAAAACGCGTTGTCCCCAGCAATGTCGAGTTTCATTTGCATATGCCGGGGATATCGCTTGACGATAAACTGTCCAATCTGTTCCTGACGCTCGGAATGCCGGCGCATATCAAAGGCTATCAGTTCCTGCGCGAAGCGATCAAATTGGTCATCGCCAATCCTTCGCTGACGGGCGCCATCACCAAGGAATTGTATCCCTCTATCGCCAAGAAATACTGCACGACCTCCAGCAAGGTCGAGCGCGCCATTCGCCACGCCATCGAGGTCGCGTGGAACCGTGGCCGCGTCGAATCGCTCAACGCCGCGTTCGGATGCACCGTGGTGTTCCCCGACGTGAAGCCCACCAACGGCGAGTTCATCGCGCTCATCGCCGACAAACTGTCGATGGACAGGACGGCCTGACGACTGATCGCTACAAACGAAACGCCTTTTCCGCTCGTCTCGCGCACGGCTTAACCGCCGCGCCGAACGCTCGGGAAAGGCGTTTCCATTCGTTTGAAAGCCATCAGGACGACGCTTCAAGCAGAGATTCGATTTGCCGTCCAAGCGCCTCGATGTCTTCAACGCAGGTTTTATAAACGTCCTCTTTACGGAGCGTTTGGTATTTATGCGCCGTTACGTCGCGCATCCCGGCGATCGCTCGCCAAGCGATGTGCGGGGACAGTTCCCTGACATCGGCGCCGACATGCTTGACCAGCTCGCCGATGTTTACAAGCGTCATGCTGACGGCGCGCGCCGTGCGTTCGTCCTTCATGAATTCGTTGAGCGTCATATCGGCTAAAAAGCCGCGCATGACGGCGATCTCGGAAAGAATGGTTTGTAGAATCCGGCGATCCCGTTCTGTCAAAGCACGCGCACCACCTTTCCGGGGCGGATCATGCTGCCCGCGGGCAGGGGCGCGTGGACGATATCGACGGGAAGTCCGAGCGCGTCCTCCAAATCGTATTTGAGGGCGTTCATTTGGACGAGCGACACGGCGGACTGTTCAAATTCCACAAGCAGATCGAGATCGCTTCCGCGTGTGGCGCGCCCCTCCGCGTAGGAGCCGAAGATACTGACCGATTTGAGCGCGTAGGCGGGCTTCAGATGATGCAGCGCCTCGCGGATGCGTTGTTCCGTCGGCATAGAATCCTCCTTGTCCTCAATCGTCCCCCATTTTCAGTACCGCCATGAACGCCTCGCCGGGAAGCTCGACCGTGCCGAACTGGCGCATCCGCTTTTTGCCCTCTTTTTGCTTCTCCAGCAGCTTCTTTTTGCGTGTGATATCGCCGCCGTAGCACTTGGCCAGCACGTCCTTGCGCACCGCCTTGACGGTCTCGCGCGCGATGATTTTGCCGCCGATCGCCGCCTGAATGGGGATTTCAAACTGCTGGCGCGGAATGACGTCCTTGAGCTTTTCGGCGATGATGCGGCCGCGCGCGTAGGCCTTGTCGCGGTGGACGATCATGGTGAAGGCGTCGCAGATATCGCCGTTGAGCAGGATGTCGAGCTTGACCAGATCGCTTTGCTTGTACCCCGTGATCTCGTAATCGAATGAGGCGTAGCCCCGGCTTCGGCTTTTGAGCTGGTCGAAGTAATCGAAAATGATTTCGTTGAGCGGGATATCGTAGATGAGGCGGACGCGCGAGCCCTCGTACTGCATATCGACGAACGTGCCGCGCTTGTCCTGCGACAGATCCATCAGCGTGCCGACGAATTCCTGCGGCGTGTAGATGGTCGCGCGGACGAACGGCTCGCGCATGACGGCGATCTCGGTGACGGGCGGCAGGTTGGTCGGGTTGTCGATGGTCATTTCGGCGCCGTCGGTCTTTTGAATCTCATAGATAACGCTGGGCGCGGTGGTGACCAGATCGAGATCGAACTCGCGCTCCAGCCGCTCCTGAATGATTTCCATGTGCAAAAGCCCGAGAAATCCGCAGCGGAAGCCGTAGCCCAGCGCGACCGACGTTTCCGGCTCGAAGGAGACCGAAGCGTCGTTCATGCGCAGCTTTTCAAGCGCGTCGCGCAGGTTGTCGTAGTCCGCGCCGTCGGCGGGATAAATGCCGCAGAACACCACCGGCTGCACCTCGCGGTAGCCGGGCAGCGCTTCCGACGCGGGCGCGGCGGCGTCGGTGATGGTGTCGCCCACGCGCGTGTCGCGCACGTCCTTGATGGACGCCGACACATAGCCGACGTCGCCCGGCAGCAGCTCGGCGCAGGGCGCAAAGCCCGGGCTGAACGTGCCGACCTCGACGACGTCGAACTCGGCGCCCGTCTGCATCATGCGCATTCTCATGCCGGGGTACGCCCGGCCTTCCATCACGCGGACAAAGCAGATCGCGCCGCGATAGTTGTCGTACGTCGCGTCGAACACCAGCGCGCGGAGCGGCTTGTCCCGATCGCCCTTGGGCGGCGGGACGCGCCCGACGACGGCCTCGAGCACGTCCCGGATACCAATGCCCATTTTCGCCGAGATGAGCGGCGCGCCCTCGGTGTCCAGCCCGATATCCTCCTCGATCTCGCGCTTGGTTTCCTCGGGCTGGGCGCTGGGCAGGTCGATTTTGTTGATGACGGGCACCGTTTCCAGATTGTGCTCGAGCGCCATGTAGACGTTGGCGAGCGTCTGCGCCTCGACGCCCTGCGTGGCGTCCACGACGAGCAACGCGCCCTCGCACGCCGCCAGCGCGCGGCTGACCTCGTAGGAGAAATCGACGTGGCCCGGCGTGTCGATCAGGTTGAGCGTATAGGTTTCGCCGTTCAGCGCGGTGTAGTTCATGCGCACGGCCTTGGATTTGATGGTGATGCCGCGCTCGCGCTCGAGATCCATGCTGTCCAGGATTTGCTCGACCATTTCGCGCTGCTCGAACACGCCCGTCAATTCGAGGATGCGGTCGGCGAGCGTTGATTTGCCGTGATCGATGTGCGCGATGATGCAGAAGTTGCGGATATGAGAAAGGCGGTCGTTCGTCAAAGATGTGTCCCCCTGATTCTTCACTCGTATACCGCTCTCGCGCCGCCGGTGTAGGGCAGGCGGGAGAACGCCATCACCAGATTGGCCTCGCCGATTTTCCCGATATCGCAGCGCAGCGGCACGGCGACGGGACGGATGTGCATGCCGATCAGCGTGTCGCCGATATCGACGCCGGCGTCCGCCGATACCTCGCGCACAAGCGTCGGCTCGTTCATCAGTTTCCACGCCGCCGCCGGCACGCTGCCGCCCGCCTTGGGCTGCGGGACGGCGAGCACGCGCTCGCAGCGCTCGCGCAGGGCGATCGTTTTTTCGATCACGAGCGAGCGGTTCAAATGCTCGCAGCACTGAAACGCGGGGATAAAACCGTTTTCCGCGCAGAAATCGATCGCCGTTTCGGCGACCCACTGCCCGATCTCGGGCACGCTCGCCTTGCCGATATGTCCGCCCGCGATTTCGCTGGTCGAGCAGCCGAACACGATCATCGCGCCCCTGTCGAGCTTTTCCGCGAGCGCCGTCAGCGCGGCGCGCAGGTCATTCCTTATCCTTGTCTGATCCATTGTCCGCCTCCGTAAACCGATACATGCCGATCGCCGCCGCGACCGAGAGATTGAGCGAATCCACCATGTCGTTCTGTTCGATGCGCACCGCTTGTCCGAAAGCGGAAAACTCTCCGGGCAGCCCCGCGCCCTCGTTGCCGAAGATCAGGGAAAACGGGCTTCTCGCCGTTTTGACCGCTTCTTTGAGCGGCAGGGCGCCGTCCAGCATGAAGGGATAAAGCGTTTGACCGGGGAAAGCGGCGCGGTACTCCGAAAAATCGTCGTACTCGCGCAGCCGGAGCGAGAACACCGCGCCCATGCACGCGCGCACGGTGTGCGGCTCGAAGGGATCGGCGGCGGGACGGATGACGGCGATATCCCGATAGCCCAGACCGAGCGCCGTTCGCAGGATGGTGCCCAGATTGCCCGCGTCGGCAATATGGTGCAGCACGATATGCTTTCCCGGCTGCAAATCATCCGTCCATTTGTCGAACACCGCCGCCGCGAAGCAGTTGTCCTTGCCCGATATCCTTTGCAGCGCCCTGTCGGCCGTCTCCATGCGGACGGAATGCTGATCGCACAGCGCGCGCAGTTTGTCCATGCCCGCGGTCTTTTCGGCGCGCTCGGAAACGAGCAGCCGCCGGACGCGCCCGGGCTTGCGCAAAAGCGCCTCCATCGCCGGGAACATGCCCGGCGCGTAGGAGTAGGGGAGCGCGCGGTCATACTTTTCAAGCGGGGGCATCGCACGCACCGCCTTCCGCCAGCATTTCCCTGAGCAGGCGCAGCGCCGTCGCCTTGCCGCGCTCGCCAATTTGCTTAACCGGGCCGACGCATGAGGGGCAGCCCTGCTCGCAGTCGCAGTCGAGCGCCACGCCGAGCGCCCGCTCCAGCAGCGTGTCGCGCATCCGAAAGGCTTTCTCGGCCAGTCCGACGCCGCCCGGACAGTTGTCGTACATAATCAGCGTCGGTTTGCCCGTGAAGGGGCATTTCGCCTGATACGTCACGGCGATATCGCGCGGCGAACACATGAGATAAAGCGGGCAGATGATGCGCATCAGGTTCATCACGCCCAGCATCCCGCTTTGCAGATCGTCCTTGTCGTACTTGCCCGATATGCTTTCGGGCAGCGTCAGCCATGCCGCCGTCGTGTGCATATCGGTCTCGGGCAGGCGCACGGGCCCGAAGCCGAGGTTTTCGTTGTTCTCAAACCGCATTTTCTTGAAGATTTTGACCAGCGCCGTCACCTTGACCTCGCCCAGCGCCGCGTTCTCTTCTTCAAGCTCGATGTCGAGCAGGCTCAAGCTGATGTTGAGATCGGCGTCGGTATAGTAATCGGTTTCCACCTTCTTAATATACGCGCGGCAGCCGTCAAAATCGAGCTTTTCGACCTGATAGGTCTGCCCCTCGTGCATGTAGATGGCGTTTTCGTGCAAAAGCATCGGCACGGTGAATCGGTCCATTTCGCCCACCATGCGCGGATGCGCGGGATCGGTGATGTCGGTGATCAGGTAATTCTCCGTCATCGCGGTGCGCAGGCTCATTTCGCTCGCCGGGAAATCCTCCGCCATCCAGTGATAGGTGTCGCCGACGCGGCGCAGGATCTCGGCTTCCTCCAGATAATCAAGCATTTCGCCCGTGCCCGGCGCGTTGCCGAACGCCTCTTCCGCGCGGAAGGGGAGCTCGTAGGCGGCGCATTTGACGTGATTGAGCAGCACGTACAGGTTGTCGGGGTTGAGCAGCGCGTTCTCGGGCGACTGCCCGAAAAAGTAATCGGGATGCGTGATGATGAACTGGTCGATGGCGCTCGATGAAGCGATCAAAAAGGTTGCCGATACGCCGTGACGCCGCCCGGCGCGCCCCGCCTGCTGCCACGTCGAGGCGATGGTGCCCGGATAGCCGCACAGCACGCACGCTTCCAGCGCGCCGATATCGATGCCCAGTTCGAGCGCGTTGGTCGATACCACGGCGTCGATGCGCCCGGCGCGCAGTCCCTGCTCGATCTCGCGGCGCTCGGTGGCGAGATAACCGCCGCGATAGCCGCGCACGCGCCCCGAGTTGCCGATGGGATCGGTGACGAGCTCCTTGAGCTGCCTTGTCAGCACTTCGACCTGCAGCCGGCTTTTCGCGAACACGATGGACTGCACGCCGTTGCGCACCAGCAGGCTCGACAGCCGCCTCGTTTCGCCCAGCACGCCCTGCCTGATGCCGAGCTGCTCGTTGACGACGGGCGGGTTATAGAAGATGAAATGCCTTTCGCCGGACGGCGCGCCGTTGTCGTCGATCAGCGCGATTTCGCGCCCCGTGAGCGTTTCCGCAAGTTCTTTGGGGTTTTGAATGGTGGCGCTGCACAGGATAAACTGCGGATGACTGCCGTAAAACTCGCACAGGCGCACAAGGCGGCGCAGCACGTTGGCGAGGTTGGAGCCGAACACGCCGCGATAGGCGTGGATTTCGTCGATCGCGATGTATTTGAGGTTTTCAAACAGCTTGACCCAGCGCGTGTGATGCGGCAGAATACCGCTGTGGAGCATATCGGGATTGGTCACAACGACGTGCCCCGCCTGACGCACCGCCTTGCGCGCAGCGCCCGGCGTATCGCCGTCGTAGGTGTACGTTTTGATGTCGACGCCGAGGCATGTGATCAGCTCGTACAACTCGCTCACCTGATCGGCGGACAGCGCCTTGGTGGGGAACAGGTACAGCGCGCGCGCGTCGGGATCGCGCAGGATCGCGTTGAGCACGGGCAGGTTATAGCAAAGCGTCTTGCCGCTCGCCGTCGGCGTAACGACGACGTAATCCTTGCCCTGCCGCGCCGCCTCGACGCACGCCGCCTGATGCGTGTATAGCTGATGAATGCCGTGCTTTTCGAGCGCTTCGGGCAGGCGCGGGTCGATCCCTTCGGGGAACGCCGCGTAGCGCGCTTCCCTTGCCGGGATCACGCGCCAATGCGTCACCTGCCGCATGAAGTCTTCCTGCCCGCGAAGCCTTTCGAGCAACTGCGCCAGATTCATGGCACGCCCTCCCATCTTCAACGTCTTTCATTATATCTGTTTTTGCGCCCGTTGACAAGGTGTTCCTGATCGGTTCACGGCGCGACAAAAAATGAAAAATCTGACGATTGATGAAAAAACAAGCGCCCTCCTCTCGTTTATATCATTGAAAGGAGGCGACGCGCGCATGACGAACGCTGCTTTGCCGGCAAAGCAGCCGCCCGAAAGCTGGCTGAACGATTACGGAGACGATTTACTCCGCGTCTGCTACGCGCGGCTGCGCGACCGGCAGCTCGCGCAGGACGCTTTGCAGGAAACGCTTCTCAAGGCGTGGCAGGCATGGCGGAAGCGCGGCGGAAACATCGCTTCCGAGCGCGCGTGGCTCTTCAAAATCGCCCTGAACACGTGCAGGGATATCAAGAGAAGCGCGTGGACGCGGCACGTCGACCGCCGGATCGATCCGGACGATCTGCGCTTGACGGACGGCTCGACGCCCGAGGACGGGCTGCTGTTCATGGAAGTTATGCGCCTGCCCGACAAGTACCGTCAGCCTCTCGTCCTGTACTACTATCACGACATCACGCTGGAGGAAATTGCCGGTATCATCGGCGTCAGCGCGGCGACCGTCCACCGTCGGCTCGACAAGGCGCGCGCACTGCTGAAAATCGAAATCGAGGAGGGGGAACGCCATGCGTAACGAAAACGACCTGCGCCGCGCGCTGAACGCCGGGCTGTCACCGGCCGCGCTCTCTCCGTCCGACAGACAAAAACTGCTTTTGAGCATTCGAGGAGGAAAAACTATGATCAAGAAACGATTCGTGCCCGTTCTGGCGCTCATTCTCGTGCTTTTATCGCTGACGGCGCTCGCCGTGTCGAACTGGGAATCGATCAAGGGGTATTTGGACACCGTGCGCGGCATGGAAGCGGCGGGCGAGTTGGCGCGGTGGTCGGACGAGGACAAACTGAAACTGCTGTCCGCCATGAACGACGCGGGATTGATCGAGGGCGACGAGCGCCTGACCGTCGCGTTCGACGAAACAAAACCGCTCGCCGAGCGCGCAGCGCAGGCGGACGCTATCATCTCCGAGCGCTACGGCGCGGGCTACTTCGACCGGCACGCCATCGAGGACGTCGAACTGCCGCTCGCCAAGCTGGACGAATCCGAGCAGCAGGCTTACGAGGCGTGGAACGAGGAAAACCTGCTTAAATACTACAATCCGGACGAAATCGAGGAATCCATCGATGAAACGCGCCTGTACTACGAAACGGCGAAGCTGCTGACCGCCTCGGGGCGCTTCCCCCGGGAGCTTGTCCGCGAGGTCAAGGTGTCAGGCGAGTACCGGGAGGACGAACGCGACCGGCGCTGGGTGGTCACCGTTTCGATCGATGAGCAACTGTATCGCGAGGCCGTCGGGAACGCGGAAAAGATCAGCGATTTTGATTCCGAGAAGTACGCGTACCGACAGGACGGGATGCTCTGCTTCCGATATTTTCTGGACGAAGGCGGATATTTTCTCGGCAAGGACGATTTGAGCGACGTCGGGCTGTGCGAGAGGCTGACGCTCGACGAGGCGCTGCCCATCGCCGAGCAGGCGCTGCTCATGCGGATAGATCAGCTTGAAAGCATCGACGAACTGCGCAAACTGACGCTCGAATCCTTTTACGGCGACAGCAGCGTCTATGACACCGAAGGCGGGCGCTTCCGCACGGCCTGCTGCTTCCTGTACCGCGACGCCGAGGGCGAGGGCGTTTATCTGGTCGATATCGACGCGCTGACCGGCGAGGTGCTCACTGTCTATGATTACGCCGCCAAGGACGCCTTGCGCGAAAAAGAGCGGACTTGGCTCGCCGACATCCGCGAACAATTGAGGGCGGCGGGTGTGAGCGACGATCTGAACGACGCGAGCAAGCAGTACATCTGGTCTTGGTCGGTTGAGGAAAAGGCGGCGTGGTCGTCCGTGGCGCGCCCCATCGTGCTCGGGTATATTGAAGAACATCCCGAGGTGAAAAGCTATCTCGCCGATCACGACTGGAACAACCTGTTCGCGCTGACGCGCTTTGCCTACGGCGTGCCGGACGAGAAAGCCATTTCGCAGGAGAAGGCGTATGAGATCGCCTGCGCCGAATCGCTGCGCATGGGCGCGAACGAAAGGTATCTCAAGGATTCGACGAATATCACCTATTTCTACGACGTGAGCGTCCCCGAACGCCCGCTGTGGAAGGTGCGCATCGGCGTGACCTACGGCGCGATGGATCTCGATCATCCCTATGTCAGCACCATGCCGTTCGGGTACTTCACCGTCATTCACGCTTATACCGGCGAGGTGCTCGGCGCGTATCCGGCGGAGGTCAATACCGAAATGAAGGATCTCGTATAACCGATTGATCTTGAGTAACGGCGCGCCTCGTGGCGGGGCGCGCTCAGACCGTCGACAAACCCGGTCGTTCTTCCCGGGGATGCAATGAAGGGGCGGAGCCCCTTCATTTCTCATCCGAAACCAGCGACATGTGCGGTGGTTTCGGAACGATTTTCCGCAGAAAATCGGTTCCTTACGCGTTTTTCCGGCCGCGCGGCAAAGCCGCGCAGGAAAAACGTGCAGGCCGCAAAAATGAACGTTTCATTTTTGCGGTGCGTGTCGACTTTGTCGACACGCAGGGCGCGTCCCATGACGGGGCGCGCTTGTTTTGGCGTATCCCCCTGTTCAAGCGCGCGTTTGTGTGGTATACTTCGCGTGTTCCCAATGATTTGGATTCCCGCCGAAACAAGGAGGAGCTTATGGACAACTGCGAATTTTGCCTCGCCCCGCGTATCGAACTGGACGTGAACTATATGATGTCGGACGCGCTGGGCGACCGGGGCATATCAAAGGAAGCCGTCGCCGCGCTGGCGGACAGGGCGGCGCAAGCGGTTCGGAATGTGGAAAAGAATCGCGGCACGGGCTGGTTCGGCTGGACCGAGCTCATGAGCAATCAAGCCGAGATTGTCAAGGATATCGAAGAAACCGCCAAGTCGATCCGCGAGCGCTTCAAGGCGTTCGTCGTGCTGGGCATCGGCGGCAGTGCGCTGGGGCCCATCGCCGTGCAGCAGGCGCTCAATCATCTGCATTACAACGAATTGCCGGACGGCAAGCGCCCCGGCCCGCGCTTCTACGTTGAGGACAACATCGATCCCGAGCGCATGGCGGCGCTGCTGGACGTGATCGACGTGCGCGAAACCTGCTTCAACATCATCACCAAGTCGGGCGCGACCGCCGAAACGATGAGCCAGTACCTGATTATTTCGGATCGCCTGCAAAAAGAGGTGGGCGAGGGCTGGCAAAAGCATATCATCGCCACCACCGATTCGGAAAAGGGCAACCTCATCAAGCTCGCCAAGCAGGAGGGCTTCAAAACCTTCTTTATCCCGCCGACCGTCGGCGGCCGTTTCAGCGAGCTGTCGCCCGTGGGGCTTCTGCCCGCCGCCGTCTGCGGCATCGACATTCGCGGGCTGCTGCACGGCGCCAAGTGCATGGACGGGCGCTGCAAGAGCGAAGATATCTGGCAGAATCCCGCGCTGCTCGAGGCGGTGCTGCAATATATCTGCATGACCGAAAAGGGCGTGAACATCCAAGTCTCGATGCCCTACGCCGACAGCCTCAAATACATGGCGGACTGGTTCTGCCAGCTCTGGGCGGAAAGCCTCGGCAAGAACGTCAGGCGCGACGGCACGCCCTGCCATGTCGGGCAGACGCCCGTCAAATCGCTCGGCGTCACCGATCAGCACAGCCAGCTTCAATTGTATACCGAAGGCCCCTTCGACAAGACCGTAACCTTCTTAAAGGTCGGCAAGTTCGCCGCGACGACGGCGATCCCGCACGGCTGTGAGCAGTCCCCCGACGTCGCCTTCCTCGGCGGCATAACGCTCAACGAACTGATCGAGGCCGAGCGCCTCGGCACCGAATACGCGCTGTACAAGGCGGGGCGCATGAGCCAGACCGTCACGCTGCCCGTCGTCAACGCGCAAACCGTCGGTCAATTGATCTATTTCTTCGAGATGGCGACCGCCTACGCCGGCGAACTGTTCGATATCGACGCCTTCAACCAGCCCGGCGTCGAAATGAGCAAGATCGCCTCCTACGCCGTGCTCGGCAACACGGGCGAAAAGTACGCCGCCCGCCGCGCGCAGATGCGGGAGGGGTACAAAACGAAAAAGGAATACATATTGTAATAGGAATATGTGGCGAAGGGGAACTGCTTTTGGGGTCAAAAACGGTTCCCCGCAACACGCCGATCAACTCCGCAGACGTAAAAATGCCTCCGCTTCGACATGAGACGGCAGGCATTTTGCTTCCTGTGTCGCCGCCGCCCGTGAAATGCGGTCGCTTATGCTTGATAAGCTCCCTATTTCACAGGATCGGCTCCTTGATTTGCGGGTTTCCCGGCGTTCTTCCGCGCGGCCTTTCCGAAAACCGATTGCAGATAGGTTATGGCTTGTCGGAAGCCTCGAGCAAGTCCGGCCTTCGCGCCTTGGTGACGGCGAGCGCCTGCTCGCGCCGCCACGCGGCGATCTTGGCGTGGTCGCCGTTCAAAAGCACCTCTGGCACCTCCATGCCCTCGAACACGCGCGGACGCGTGTACTGCGGGTATTCGAGCAGGTTATCCGAAAAGCTCTCGTCCTCGGGGCTTTCCTCGCTGCCCAGCACGCCCGGGACGAGGCGCGATACGCAGTCGGCGAGCGCCATCGCCGCGATCTCGCCGCCCGTCAGCACGTAATCGCCGACGGAGATTTCCAGATCGATGTATTTGTCGATCACGCGCTGATCGACGCCCTCGTAATGCCCGCACAGGAGGATGAGCGCGTCGCTTTGCGAAAGCTCGCGCGCCAGCGCCTGCGTGAGCGGCACGCCGCGCGGGCTCATGTAGATCCTGTGTGCGCGTCCGCCGTCCGGCAGGTTGTCCGCGAGATCTTTTTCGACGGATTTGATCGCGTCGGCGATGGGCTGCGGCGTCATGAGCATGCCCGCGCCGCCGCCGAAAGGGTAATCGTCGGTATTCTTGTGCTTGGCGTCCGAAAAGGGACGGATGTCGACCGCCTCAATATCGACGACGCTGTTTTTGCGCGCGCGGCCTAATATACTCGCGTTCAGTACCGAATCAAACATCTCGGGGAACACCGTCAGTATGCGGATGATCATACGTCTTTTTCTCCGTCGTCCTCGTCCTGCCACACGGCGAAGGCGGGCAGCCTGTCCGAATCGACGGTGATGATCCGCCGTTCCGCGTCCACCGTCGGCACGACGATTTTGAGCGCCGGCAGCAGCATTTCGCCGCGCTCGGTATCGATCACGTACACGTCGTTCGCGCCGGGCTGGAGGACGTCCTTCAAAACGCCGATTTTGCCGCCGTCCGTTCCGATCACGGCGCAGCCGATCAGATCGGCGATGTAGTCGGCGTCGCTGCCGAGCGCCGCCGCGCCCGCGCGGTCGATATAGATCGTTTTACCGCGCTGCGCCTCGGCGCTCTCGCGGCTGCGCGAATCGCCGATGCGCAGGAACGCGAACTCGCCGCGCACGGCGGGCAAATCGGCGTCCGCGCGGACATACGCGCCGTTTTCGAGGAAATATACGTGATCGAGCGACAAAAAGCGCTTGGGATCATCGGTCAGAGGCCTGATCTTGACCTGACCGTTCAAGCCCTGCGGCTTGAGCACCTCGCCGATCATCAGATACGGTGACAGCATCGGGATTCTCCTTTATCGCCAGCCCTCCGCCTTGGGCGGCAGGGCAAGATACCGGATAAAGCGCTCGATATACGCGTCCCAAAAATCCCATGTGTGCGCGCCCGGGCCTTCCTCGTAGGTATAATCGAAGGGATTGCCCGGGATCGCCGTGAAGAAATCGCGCGTCTTGTGCGCGGCGTCGAGCAGGAAATCCTCGCTCCCGCAGGCGTGGTAGACGCGCGGGAAGGGGCCGCCCGCCGCGACGATCTCTCGCGCGTTGCCATAGGGATCGTAAGGCGTCTCTTCGATCAGCTTGCCGCCGTACAGCATTTCGCGCCGCAGGGGATCGAGATTCGCCGGGACGACGGCGTTGACCGCGCCCGCCGACAGACAGCCAATCGCGGCGTAGCGGTGGGGATGGGCAAGCCCGATCTTCATCGCGCCCTCGCCGCCCATCGACAGCCCGGCGATGAAGTTATCCTCGCGTTTGTCCGAGAAATTGAAGGTATCGCGCATGAAGCGCGGCAGCTCGTCGGCGATGTACGTATGGAATCTGCCGCCGTGCGCCATATCGACATAGGCGCTGTTGCGCGCCGAGGGCATGACGACGGCGAGCGTGTGCGGCACGACGTATCTTTCGATTCCCGTGCGGCGCAGCCAGTCGAAATGGTTGCCGTACGCGCCGTGCAGCAGCCACAGTACGGGCAGCTTTTGATCGGGCGCGTGATCGGCGCGCTGCGGCAGGAGCACGTCGCAGGTCACGCACTGCCCCAAAGCGTCGGAGAAGAAATGGATTCTTGAGATCGCCATTTACGCGTCCTCCTTTCCGAGCGGCAGCCAGTTCAGCACCGTTTGGATCTTCTCATCCCAGTATTGCCACGCGTGGACGCCGGGCGATTCCTCATAGGTGAGATCAAGCCCGAGCGCGTTCATGTGATCGCGCATTTTGATGTTGGCCTGATAGAGAAAATCCTCCGTGCCGCACCAGAGATAGAATTTGACTTTGCGCTTGTCCGTTTTCGCCATGTCCTCGGCGGCGGCAAACAGATCGTTGAATCCGCCGCGCGCTTCCTCCGCCGTGCCGAATATGTCCTCCCAGAACCGCCTGTCCCTGCCGTCCGCGTCTTCGAGGATGGACACGATATCCAGCCCCGAGGACAGTCCGGCGGCATACGAAAAGGTGTCGCCCGCGCGCAGGCCGCACTTGATCGCGCCGTAGCCGCCCATCGACAGCCCGGCGACAAAGGTGTCCTCGCGTCGCCTGCTCATGCCCGGGAAGAAGGACCGCATGACGGCGGGCAATTCGGCGGAAACGTAGGTAAAGTATTTGTCGCCGTACTTCATATCGGTGTACCAAGACAGATCGGCGCACGGCATGACGACGGCGACGCCCTTTTCGGCGGCGTAGCGCTCGATCGACGTGCGGCGCTGCCAGATGGTGTGATCGTCCGACATGCCGTGGAGCAGGTAAAGCGTCGGGTAAGCCGCCCCCGAGCGCCCCCGCATCCCGATGAGTTTTTTGGGCGATTCGGGCAGGATGACGTCGAGATCGACGTTGCCCTGCAGCGCGTCCGAGCGAATGGTCATATGCTGTAAAGACAAGGCGCGCACCTCTTTTCTTTGATTGAACGGACAGGCTCGCGGCGCGCGGTTTCGCGCCCCGCGCTATTGTACCACAGGAAGGCCCGTTCGCACAATCACCGCCGGATGTTTTTCGCCGATTGCTTGATAATCAGAAAACGTTGTGATATGATAACCATGGTGAAAAAAGGATCGGATTGCGCACGCAAGGAGGAAGCAGGATGAGTCAATCGGGAGCGAGGCGGGTCGCCTGCGCGCTGTGCGCGGTCATGATGATGATTGCGTCCTTCGGCGCTTATGCCGACGACTGCGAGCATCTGCATACCTCGTGGAAGGCTAAAACGGACGAGGACATGAACAAATGCCTCTTTACCCATTACTGCGACGACTGCGGGCATTATTTTTCGGAAACCAGAACCATTCATTACCGGGCGGTTGCCACGAGGATCGACGGCGAGCCGTATGAAGCGCCCACCTGCGTCAGCGAAGGCTATCAGTGGGCGATCTGCGGTCAGTGCGGGGCCAAGTGGAAAATGCCGCTGTATAAAACTGATCACACCTTCGATGCCGACGTGATACAGCCGACCTGTACCGAAAAGGGATACACGCTGAAAACCTGCACGGGATGCGGCGAAACCGAGAAAACCGACTATACCGACGCGCTGGGGCACATGTTTCGGTGGAATCTGATCGCGCCGACCTGCGCGGCGGGGGGATACAAGGAGTACGTCTGCCAACGCTGTCAGGCGTCGTATACGGCGGACGCGACGGACGCGCTCGGGCATTTGTGGAGCGATCCCGACCGCGACGGCGTCCGCGTCTGCCTGCGCGACGGCTGCGGGGAAACGCTGCAGCCCGCATGGGTCAAAACCGCCGGTAAAAGCGGGACCGAGGTGCTTGTGCGCGTCGATCCCGTGGACGGATGCCTGTATATCAAAGCGCCGATGCCGGAGAATGACGAATCGGCCTGCGTGGTCGCGCACGGCGAAACCGATCTGTCGCTTTCGATCACGACGGACGGCGGGCTGTTCACGCTGTCCGCGCACGCTCAAAGCGAGGACGCGCTGGGCTTTTCCGCGCAGTCGGACGACGATGATACGACCCGGCTGACGCTCAAACGCAACGATCAGCCGATGGAGATCAAGAGCGCCTCGGCGGAGGGCGGCTTGCTCGTCATTACGTTCGCGGACGGCTCGCAGTGCACGCTGAAAAGCGATCTGGCGGAGTATGCCGTGGAGGAACAGCCCAAGGCCGAGGAAACACAAAAGCCGATCACGATCATCATGACGACGAAAGAGATCACCCGCGACGAAGAGGAAAAGCCCAAGATCGAGATATCGTTCGCGTATAAGGATATCGTCAGCGACGACGAACAGCAGGAGGAAACCATGCCGTCGGCCGCCGACGTGCTGATCGAGGCGTTCCCGTCCGAAACGTCGGGATCGGTCGGACAGATCGACGACTGGATCATCGAGCCGTTCATACAGGCGCCTGTGATCGAGGAAACGCTTCCGGCGGAGGATGAGAACAATCAGGAGGATGAGGCGCAGCCGGAAGAAACGCCGGAGAAGGAGTTCCATTTCCTCGATGAAAAGAAATGCGCGCAGCACGGCGACTGGGTCAAAATCTCCTCCGAGAGCCACGAGTGCGGGAGATGCCACGGGTACGCCGAACCGCACAGATGGAACGCGTTCCTCAAATTCTTCGGGAAAAAGCGCTGCCGCATCTGTCAGTGAGCGCCGCGGCGCTGTCGGCGTCCGGAAAGCGGATCGCCTGATGATATCAAGGGGCGCGGCCGTCGGGGCGCGCCCGACAGGAGGGTTTCATATTGAGTAGGATTCCGATCGGTTACCAGATTTACTCCGCCCGCGCCGACGCCGTCAAGGATATGCCCGGCGTGCTCAAACAGCTCAAAAAGCTCGGCTACGACGGCGTGGAGTTCGCCGGCTTTTTCGGCCACAGCGCCGTTGATCTCAAGAAAATGATGGATGACAACGGCCTGATTCCCATCTCGAACCACTGCGCCGTGTCGCTGATCGAGCAGGATATGTTCGGCGTGCTGTCCGATCATCTGGCGCTCGGCTGCAAGTATATCGCCGTGCCGTATCTGGAGGATTTCCGCCGCCCCGGCACGCCGGGCTTCGCCGATGTGATGCGGCTGATCTACAAGTTCGGCGGGCTGTGCAGGGAGGCGGGGCTGCAACTGCTCTACCATAACCATGATTTCGAGTTCCGGGAAGTTTCGGGCATGTACGGGCTGGATTTCCTGTACGCCGCCGTCCCGCCCTGCCGCCTGAAAACCGAAATCGATACCTGCTGGGTCAAATACGCGGGCGTCGATCCCGCCGCGTATCTGCGCAAGTACGCAGGCCGCGCGCCGCTCGTCCACCTCAAGGATTACGTGGGCGTCAGGGGCGAGGGCACGCCCTACGCGCTGATCGGACAGGCGAAGCAGGCCGACGCCGTGGCGTTCGAGTTCCGTCCCTTCGGCTACGGCTGTCAGGATGTAAAGGCCGTCGTTGACGCCGGCATCGAGGCGGGCGCCGAGTGGTTCATCATCGAGCAGGACGACTGGTACGGCCGCACGCCGATGGAGGCCGCCGAAATGAGCATCGGCACGGTCAGGAAGCTCGGGCTGTAAACTGCATATCGGTTGACTGGCCGGGGAGAGAGCGCGCGAGCGCCGCCGAAGGGGAATGAGCGGAAAACTCTCAGGCAAAAAGACTCGGCCACGACGAACCTCTGGAAAGCGCGGTCACGCGCACCGAAGAAGCAACCCCGTTTCGGGGGCATCTTTCAGGTAAGCATACAGAGACGCTGAACATTTCTTTGTTTGCGTCTCTGTTTTGATCAATGGAAGGAGTGAAAATCATGTGCCTCAAAACCCCCCTGTATGACCGCCACGCGGCGCTCGGCGGCAAGATCGTGCCCTTCGCCGGGTACTACCTGCCGGTTCAGTACGAAAGCGGCGTCATTGCCGAGCACATGGCGGTGCGCCGGGCATGCGGACTGTTCGACGTATCGCACATGGGCGAGGTGCTGCTCGAAGGCAAGGGCGCGCTTGACACGCTCAACCATCTGCTGTGCAACGACATGTCGGGCATGGCGGACGGGCAGGTTCGGTACAGCCCGATGTGCAACGAGCGGGGCGGCGTCGTCGACGATCTTATGGCGGCGAAGCTCGACGACATGCGTTATTTCCTGATCGTCAACGCCGCCAACCGGCACAAGGACGTCGCGTGGATCAGGGATCATCTGCTGCCCGATACCGTGATGACCGATTTGAGCGACGGCATCGCGCAGGTCGCGCTGCAGGGACCTTTCGCGCCTCAAATTCTGGCGAAGCTCTGCAAGGACGAGGATATCCCCAAGAAATACTACTATTTCACCAAGCGCGGCGCGGTGGCGGGCGTTGAATGCATGATCGCGCGCACCGGCTACACGGGCGAGCTCGGTTATGAAATCTACTGCGCCAACGCCGACGCGGGCAAACTGTGGGACGCTTTGCTCGAGGCGGGCGCGGAGGAAGGCTTGATCCCCTGCGGGCTGGGCGCGCGCGACACGCTGCGCATGGAGGCGGCGATGCCGCTCTACGGGCACGAGATGGACGATACCATTTCGCCGATCGAGACGGGGCTCGGGTATTTCGTCAAGCTCGACAAAAACGAATTCATCGGCCGCGACGCCATGCTCGCGGCGGGCGAGCCCAAGCGCGCGCGCGTGGGCTATCGCGTGACGGGGCGCGGCATCGTGCGCGAGCACTGCGACGTATACAATGCGGAGGGCGCGGTCATCGGTCATACCACCTCGGGCACGCACGCGCCGTTCCTCGGCTGTCCCGTCGCCATGGCGCTGATCGATCCGGCATACGCCGCCGTCGGCACGAAGGCGTTCGCCGACGTGCGCGGCAGACAAATCGAAATGGAAGTCGTGCCCCTGCCGTTCTACAAACGGGCGAAGAAAGCGTAAAGCAACCAATCATTACGATAGGGAGGAAAACATCATGAACATCCCCGAAAACCTTTTCTACACCAAATCCCACGAGTGGGTGCGCCGCGTGGGCGACGAGATCGTCATGGGCCTGACCGACTACGCGCAGAAGGAACTGGGCGATCTGGTATTCATCAATCTGCCGCTCGTCGGCGACGGCGTGACGGCGGGCGAGCCGATCGCCGACGTCGAATCGGTCAAGGCGGTCAGCGACGTGTTCAGCCCAGTCACGGGAACCGTCGCCGCGGTCAACGAGGAACTGATCGATCATCCCGAGCAGATCAATAAGGCGCCCTACGAGGCGTGGATCGCGCGCGTGAACGGCGTCGCGGGCGAGAGCGAACTGATGGACGCCGCGGCGTACGCCGAGCTGATCGCCAAGGAGGGCTGACATGGGAAGCTATCTTCCTTCAACCGCCGAGGAACGGCGGGATATGCTCGCCGCGATCGGGCTTCAATCGGTGCGCGAAATGTACGCCGACGTGCCCGAGAGCGTGTATCTCAAGGCCAGGCTCGGCCTGCCCGAGGGCTTGTCCGAAATGGAGGTCCTGCGCGAAATCGAGGCGCTGGCGGAGAAGAACCACCGCTACAAAACCATCCTGCGCGGCGCGGGCGCGTACCGCCACTATATCCCCGCCATCGTCAAAAGCGTGACGGCCAAAGAGGAATTCGTCACCGCCTACACCCCGTATCAGGCGGAGATCAGTCAGGGCATTCTTCAGTCGATCTTCGAGTATCAGACGATGATCTGCGAGCTGACGGGCATGGACGCGAGCAACGCCTCGGTCTACGACGGCGCTTCGGCGGCGGCGGAGGCGGCGGCGATGTGCCGCGAGCGCGGGCGCGTGAAAACGCTGGTTTCGGGCGCTATGCACCCCGACGTGATCCGCACGGTGGAAACCTACGCGAAATTCTCGGGACATGAGATCGCCGTCGTGCCCGTGCGCGGCGGCGTGACCGACGGGGAGGCGCTGAACGCCCTTCTGACCGACGACGTCGCCTGCCTGATCGTGCAGCAGCCGAACTTTTTCGGTCAAATCGAGGACGCCAAAAGCCTGTTCGCGGCGGCGCGCGCGAAAAACGTCAAGTGCGTCATGAGCGTCAATCCCATCGCGGCGGCGCTGCTCAAAACGCCCGCCGAATGCGGCGCGGACATCACCGTGGGCGAAGGCCAGCCGCTCGGGCTGCCGCTTTCCTACGGCGGGCCGTACCTCGGCTTCATGGCGTGCAAAGCGCCGCTCATGCGCCGTCTGCCCGGACGCATCGTGGGTGAAACGGTCGATCATGACGGCAGACGCGCCTTCGTGCTCACTTTGCAGGCGCGCGAGCAGCACATCCGCCGCGAGAAGGCGTCCAGCAACATCTGCTCCAACGAGGCGCTCTGCGCGCTGACGGCGGGCGCGTACCTGACGGCGATGGGCGCGAAAGGGCTGGAAGACGCGGCGAACCAATGCGCGGCGAAGGCGCATTATTTCGCCGATCAGCTTGACAAAATCGGCTTCAACCGCGCGCACGCGGGCGAATTCTTCCATGAATTCGTGACCGTCTCGCCCGTCGATCCCGCCCACGCGCTCGCCGCGCTGGCCGACGCCGACATATTGGGCGGCTTGCCCGTCGACGGCGGCATTCTCTGGTGCGTCACCGAAGTCGTATCCAAAGCGGAGATCGATCAGGCGATCGCCGTGCTCAAGGAGGTGCGCGCATGAAGCTCATTTTTGAACAATCGGTTCCCGGGCGCGGACAGACGCTGATCCCGCCCTGCGACGTGCCCGCTTATGCCGTCGCCGCGCCGCGCCGCGCGACCGCGCCGCGACTGCCCGAGATGGCCGAGAATGACATGAGCCGCCATTACACCGCGCTCGCCAAGCGCGCGCACGGCGTGAACTCGGGCTTCTATCCCCTCGGCTCGTGCACCATGAAGTACAATCCCGCCGTCAACGAGATCGCCGCGCGGCAGTTCGCCGATATCCATCCCCTGCAGGACCGCGCCGACGGCTGCGCGGAACTCACGCGCCGCCTCAAGGACGCGCTGTGCGAAATCACCGGCATGGACGGCATGACGCTCATGCCCGCCGCCGGCGCGCACGGCGAAATGACGGGGCTGATGCTGATCAAGGCGTACCATCTCTCGCGCGGCGACGTCAAGCGCGACAAAATCATCGTGCCCGATTCGGCGCACGGCACAAACCCCGCCAGCGCCGCGATGGTCGGCTGTCAGGTGGTCAGCATTCCCTCGGCGGAGGACGGCTGCGTCGATCTGGACGCGCTTAAAAACGCGCTGGACGATCGCGTCGCGGGGCTGATGCTCACCAACCCCAATACGCTGGGCTTGTTTGACAAAAACATCCTCGAGATCACGCGCCTCGTGCACGAGGCGGGCGGGCTGTGCTACTACGACGGCGCGAACCTGAACGCCGTGATGGGCGTGGCGCGCCCCGGCGATATGGGCTTTGACGTCGTACACCTCAACCTGCACAAGACCTTCTCCACACCGCACGGCGGCGGCGGCCCGGGCAGCGGCCCCGTCGGCTGCAAGCGGGCGCTCGTCAAATTCCTGCCCCGCAGCGCGCTGGGCGATCGGGAAAATGCCGACAGCATCGGTCAGGTGCGCGCGTTCTACGGCAATTTCGGCGTCGCGGTCAAGGCGTACGCCTACATTCTCTCCTTGGGCGCGGACGGACTGCGCGAGGCGAGCGAGACCGCCGTGCTCAACGCCAATTACCTCATGCACCGGCTGAAAGCGTCCTACGACGTCGCCAAGGATCACACCTGTATGCACGAGTTCGTGCTGTCGCTTGAATCGCTCAAGGAAAAGACCGGCGTTTCGGCGATGGACGTTGCCAAGGCGATGCTCGATCGCGGCATGCACCCGCCCACGATGTATTTCCCGCTCATCGTGCACGAGGCGCTCATGTTCGAGCCGACCGAGACCGAGAGCCGCGAAACGCTCGACCGGGCGGCGGACGAGGTGCTCGCCATCTATGACGCGGCGGTCGCCGCGCCCGACACCGTGACCGCCTGCCCCGTGACCACCGTTATCAGCCGCCCCGACGAGGTGCTCGCCGCGCGCAGGCCGGTTGTGCGGTACGCGTTCGGGGACGGGAAGAACGAGTGACGGCGCGGGAGGAACCGGCTCAAACGGCATCATCGGTTCCTCCCGTTTTCTCTTTCGAAGATCAAATAAAGGAAACGGATGATCGATCAGCTTTTCATTTACGAATCCGACGGATTCGATCCTTATCGCAATTTGGCGATCGAGGAGTATTTTCTGACGGCGCTACCCGAGCGCGCGGCGATGCTGTACCTCTGGCAGAACGAAAAAACGATCGTGATCGGGCGCAATCAATCGGCGCGGCGCGAATGCGACGTTGCGGCGCTTTCCGCCGACGGCGGGCGTCTCGCGCGCAGGCTGTCGGGCGGCGGCGCGGTGTACCATGATCCGGGCAATCTCAACTTTACCTTTTTCCTCCGCAGCGGCGATTACGACGTCGCGCGGCAGTGCGGCGTGCTGCTTGCCGCCGCGCGCGCGCTCGGTATCGACGCCGAGTTGTCCGGGCGCAATGATTTGACCGTTGACGGCAGAAAGTTTTCGGGCAACGCGTACTATCGGCGCGGCGACAGGCACTACCACCACGGCACGCTGATGATCGGCGTCGATATCGAAAAAATGCAGAAATACCTGCTTGTCAGCGACGAAAAGCTCAAGGGAAAGGGCGTGGCGTCCGTGCGTTCGCGGGTGGTCAATCTGCGCGAGGCGCGCGGCGATATCACCGTCGCGCGCGTCAGGGAAGCGCTCAAAACCGCCTTTTGCGCGGAGTACGCCGCGCCGCTCGCGCCCCTGCCGACGCCCGACGAAGCGGCGGTCGCCGCGCTGACGCGGAAATACTCGTCCGACGAATGGCTGTACGGCGACGAAGCGCCCTATGACGCGGCGATGGAAAAGCGGTTCCCGTGGGGCGCGGTGCGGCTGGAAATCTCGCTTGAGAACGGCGCGATCGCCTCGGCGCGCGCGTACACCGACGCGATGGACGAAACGCTGGCGCGGCGTCTGTCCGACGCGCTGCGCGGCGCGCCGCTCAAGCGCGCGTACGAACGCGTCGAATCGGAGGAACTTCGCGAATGGCTGAAGGAGGCTTTCACATGACGGATTTGATCGTGATCGGCGCGGGGCCGGGCGGCTATGAGGCGGCGATCCGCGCCGCGCAGAACGGCATGACGGTGACGGTGTTCGAGGAACGCGAGTGCGGCGGCACGTGTTTGAATCGCGGCTGCGTGCCCGCCAAGGCGCTTTTGCACGCGGCGGAAACGCGGCGCGAGGCGGCGCGCATGGGCGCGCTTGCCGAAGCGCCCGTTGATATGAAAGCGCTTCAGGCGTGGAATCGCGGCGTCGTCGCGCAGCTCCGCGGCGGCATCGAAACGCTGCTCAAACAGAACAAAATCACGCTGATCAACGGCCGCGCCGTGATCAGGGACGCGCGGCATGTGTCCTGCGGCGGCGAAATCTACGAGGCGGACGCCCTCCTGATCGCCGTCGGCGCCAAGCCCGCGCTGCCGCCGATCGAGGGCATCAACGGTGAAAATATCCTGACCAGCGACGAAGTATTGTTCTCCGAGACGGCGTACGAGCGCCTGCTCATTCTTGGCGGCGGCGTGATCGGCGTCGAGATGGCGAGCGCGTTCGCGGCGCTGGGCAGCCGCGTGACGATTGTGGAAGCCATGCCGCGCATCCTGCCGGCGCTCGACCGCGAGATCAGCCAGAAAACGACGATGCTCCTTAAAAAGCTGGGGATCGACGTCCGTTGCGGCGTCCGCGCCGAGCGGTTTACGCATTCGGACGGCGTCGTCTGCGCGCTGTCGGACGGCGGTGAAATCGCGGCCGACGCCGTGCTGGTCGCCGTCGGGCGCAGGCCCAATACCGACGGGCTGTTCGCCGAGGGTTTTTCCGTGCAGATGAATCGCGGCGCAGTCGTCGCGGACGAGCGCTTCCGCACGAGCGTGCCCGGCGTGTACGCCGTCGGCGACGTGACGGGCGGCATCCAGCTCGCGCACGTCGCCTCGGCGCAGGGCGTCGCGCTGGCCGATCAGCTGGCGGGGAAGGAAGCCGCCGTCGATCAGTCTGTCGTGCCCTCCTGCGTCTACCTCTCGCCCGAGATCGCCTGCGTCGGCTTGACCGAACAGGAGGCGAAGGAGCGCGGGATGAACGTCAAATCAAGCAAATTCCTCATGGGCGGCAACGCGCGCAGCCTGATTTCCGGCTCCGAGGGCGCGTATATCAAGGTCGTGTTCGACGCCGGGACCGAAAAGATCCTTGGCGCGCAGATGATGTGCGAGCGCGCCGGCGATCTGATCGACGAAATCACCTGCGCGATCGTGAACGGTCTGACAATTTCCGATCTGACGCGTTTCATCCGTCCGCATCCCTCCTTCTGCGAGGGATTGACCGACGCGCTGGAGGGCGCGCACGGCCGCGCGATTCATCAGGGGCCGAGGCGGTGAAGGGGGAGGCGATCGCTTGATCGTTGTGGTGGCGGAAAAGCCGAGCGTGGGCAGGGATATCGCGCGCGTGCTCAAGTGCGGCGAGCGCGGCGAGGGCTTTCTGCGCGGCGGGGAGTATACCGTCACGTGGGCGGTCGGGCATCTGGTGACGCTGTGCGAGCCGGACGAGATCGACGCGCGCTACAAGAAATGGCGCATGGACGATCTGCCCATCCTGCCCCCAAGCATTCCCACCAAGGTGCTGACCAAGACGAAATCGCAGTTTTCGGTTATTAGGAAGCTCATCTGCGCCAAGGAAACCGATTCCGTCATCTGCGCGACGGACGCCGGGCGCGAGGGAGAACTGATCTTTCGCCTGATCTACGAGCAGGCGAAATGCGCAAAACCCGTGCAGAGGCTGTGGATCAATTCGATGACCGACGAGGCGATCCGCGAGGGATTCGCCGCGCTGAAGCCTTCGTCCGCGTACGACGGGCTGTATAAAAGCGCGCTGTGCCGCTCGCACGCCGATTGGCTGGTGGGCATGAACGCCAGCCGCGCGTTCACGCTGCGCTTCAACGCGCTGCTCTCCATCGGACGCGTGCAGACGCCCACGCTCGCCATTCTCGTCAAGCGTCATCTGGAGATCGAGGCGTTCAAGCCCGAGGAGTATTTTACGGTCACGGCGTCCTTCGGCGATTACGAGGGCAGATGGTTCGACGAAAAAGCGGAGGACGAAAAGACCGCTTTCCGCATCCCGACCAAGGAAAAAGCCGACGCGATCGCCAAAGCGGTCAAAGGCAAGACGGCGCGGGTGCGCACGGTCGAGCGCGAGGAAAAGCGCGAGCTGCCGCCGCAATTGTACGACCTGACCTCCTTGCAGCGCGACGCCAACCGCCGGCTCGGCTTCACCGCCGACAAAACGCTCAAAACGGCGCAGTCGCTCTACGAGAAATGGAAAGCGATCACCTATCCGCGCACCGACAGCCGCTATCTGCCGACGGATATGATCGGGCGCGCGCGGCTGACGCTGACCAAGCTGCCGGGTGAGTATCAGCCGTTTGTCGAAAGCATCCCGTGGCGCGACGGCAAGCTGCCCGTATCAAAGCGCATGTTTGACAACGCGAAGGTGTCCGATCACCACGCCATCATTCCCACGCCGCAGACCGCGCCCGTCGATAAGCTGCCGCAGGATGAAGGACGGCTGTTCGACATGATCGCGCGCCGCACGATCGCGGCGTTCTATCCGACGCACGAGTACGATCAGATCCGCGTGACCACGCTTTGCGAGGGCGAGGCGTTCGGGAGCGTCGGGCGCGCCGTGCGTATAGGCGGCTGGAAGGCGCTGTACGGCGGCGAGGACGGCAAGGAGCCGACGCTGCCCGATCTCAGGGAGGGCGACGGCCGGGAAACCGTTTCGGCGGCCGTGAAGAAGGAATCGACCAAGCCGCCCGCGCCGCATACCGACGCGTCCCTGCTCGCCGCGATGGAGAACGCCGGGCGCGAATCGACCGACGAGGCGCTGCGCGAGCAGATGCGCGGATCGGGCATCGGCACGCCGGCGACGCGCGCGGCGATCATCGAGCGCATCATCGCCGTGGGCTACGCCGCCCGCAGGGGGCGCGCGCTGCTGGCGACCGAAAAGGGCGTGGCGCTCATCGCCGTCGCGCCCGGGGAGATCGCCTCGCCCGAAACGACGGGGCGCTGGGAGCTGGCGCTGGACGAAATCGCCCAGAACAAGCGCGATACCGAGCGCTTTATGCAGGGCATTCGGAAGCTGACCGAATTCCTCGTTTCCTACGCGCGGGATGATCAAAGCGACCGCGAAATCCCCGAAAACCTGCGCGCCAAGGGCGTTAAGCGCGGCAAAACGGCGAGCGCCGCCAAGCCGCTCGAGGGCGTGGTCTGCCCGCTCTGCGGGAAGCCCGTGGTCGAGAACCGCATGGCGTTCGGCTGCTCCGACTGGAAGGGCGGCTGCGCGTTCACGCTGTGGAAGGACGGGCTCAAGCGGCGCGGCGGCCCGATGCTCAACGAAAAGATCGTCGTCATGCTGCTGCGCGACGGGCGTGTGTCCGGCTCGAGCGGCGCGCTGTCGCTTACCGGGAACGACATCGTGTTCACGCCGAACAACGGCGAGCCGGGCGCGTCGATGCCGATCCGCTACGTCAAGCCTTCCGGCGCGGGAAAACCGTCCGGCGCGGGGAAGTCCGCCGGCGATGACGGGAAAGACGGCGCGGCGCGCGGCTAAATCATCAACAATTTCTAAAGAATCCGTAATGATTATGTTTTTTGTCCGTGAATGTTGTATAATTTATGCTCGGAACACAAAGGCGGCGACGGCAAATCCCGATGGAGGAGTCAGACGGCATGACGGCGGATCTGCAAAAGGCGAGCATGTGGAAGCGTATTTCCGCCAGCCTTTTCGATATCATCATTCTGGCGATCGTCGCCGTGCTGTTTGCGTGGGCGCTTTCGGCGGCGACGGGATACGACGGGCACAACGCGGCGCTCAACGCCTGTTACGACAGGTACGCGGCGGAGTACAATGTGGATTTTCACATGTCGCTCGAGGAGTACGAGCGCCTGACGCCCGACGGGCTTGAGCGGCTCAATGCGGCGTACGCCGCGCTCGGCGGCGATCCGGAGGCGGTCGGCGCGTACGACGTCCTGATCCGCCTGACCTTCCTCATCACGACGTTCGGCATCCTGCTGGGCTATCTCGCCGTCGAGTTCGCCGTGCCGCTTTTGTTCGGGAACGGGCAAACGCTGGGGAAGAAGGTATTCGGCCTGGCGGTCATGCGCGCCGACGGAATCCGGGTCAACGCCGTCACGATGTTTGTCCGCGCGGTGCTGGGCAAGTATACGCTGGAGACGATGATCCCGGTCTACATCCTGATGATGCTGTATTTCGGCGGCATCGGCGCCGTGGGCACGATCGTGCTGATCGCGCTTGCGCTGCTGGAAGGTATCCTGCCTATCGCCACGCGCAATCACACGCCCGTTCACGATCTGATCGCGGGCACGATCGCCGTCGATTTCGGCAGCCAGAGAATCTTTGCCGACAAGGACGCCCAAATCGCATGGATCAATCAGCGGCACGCCGAAGAGGTCGCCGCGCAAACGGAAGAATAACAACGCAAGAGGGGATCCTATGAAAATCGTTCTGCAAGCCCTGACCAAAGTGTTTCCCAACAAATCCAAAACGTCCGGGAAGGACGTCGTGGCGGTCAGCGACCTGAATTTCACCATCCCGGATGGCAAATTGATCGGTTTGCTCGGCCCCTCGGGTTGCGGCAAAAGTACGACGCTGTACATGATCAGCGGTCTGCAAAAGCCGACCGCCGGGAAGATCTATTTCGGCGAGGACGACGTGACCGAGTTGTCCACCGAAAAGCGCGGCATCGGGCTGGTGTTCCAGAATTACGCGCTTTATCCGCACTTGACAGTCAAGCAGAACATCCTTTTTCCCCTGCAAAACCTCAAGGGCGAGGATAAGCTGTCCAAGGACGACATGCTGGACCGCGCGCAGCGGGTCGCCCGAATGGTGCAGATCGAGGAACTGATGGATCGTAAGCCCAGCGAGCTCTCGGGCGGGCAGCAGCAGCGCGTCGCCATCGCGCGCGCGCTGGTTAAAATGCCGCGCGTGCTGCTGTTGGACGAGCCGCTGTCCAACCTCGACGCGCGCCTGCGCCTGCAAACGCGCGAGGAAATCCGCAGAATCCAAAAAGAAACGGGCATCACCACCGTATTCGTCACGCACGATCAGGAGGAAGCGATGAGCATTTCCGACATGATCGTGGTGATGAAGCTCGGCGTGGTGCAGCAGATCGGCCAGCCGCAGGAGGTGTACGACAATCCCGTCAACCTGTTCGTCGCGCGCTTTCTGGGCACGCCGCCCATTAACGTATTCTCCGGGCGCGTGGCGGACGGCAGACTGCTGATCGGCGGGGACGCCGTGTTGGACGTGCCCGGCGTGGCCGATCAGGAGGTCGTCGTGGGCATTCGTCCCGAGGGCTTCACGCTGTGCGGGGACGGCCCGCTCAAATGCCGCCTGAACAACGTCGAGGTCATGGGACGCGACGTGAGCGTCGTGTGCGCGCACGACGCCTCGCTCAACCCGCAGGTGCGCGCCATCATCAGCTCGGACAACAAGGTCGATCTGTCAAGCGAATTCGTCCGTTACGCCGTCAAGCCCGGCAAGCTGTTCATATTCAGCAAGGCCAGCGAAGACAGGATTCCATTCGAGGTGCGGAAAGATGGTTGACGGTAAGCGGCAATGGAAGGCGTGGCTCTATCTCGCGCCGGCGATCTTGCTTTTGCTGGTGTTCACGGTGTGGCCGATCTTCAACACCGTGCGCATGTCGCTGCTGGAAAACTACAGCGGCCTCAAGGCGGCGGGCGGGCAGACCTTCGCGTTTGGCATCGGGAATTTCGCCAAGGTGCTCAACTATAAGCGGTTTTTGAACTGCCTGCAGAACACCGTGCTTCTGTGCGTGTGGACGGTGCCCATATCGACGATGCTGGCGCTGCTCATCGCCGTGGCGCTCAACGCCATCAAGCCCTTCCGCAAGATCCTCCAGACCATCTTTTTCCTGCCTTACGTCACCAATTCCATCGCCATCGGCATGGTGTTCGCCGCCATGTTCAACATCGTGGGCAGCTTCTACGGCACGGCGAACGAGATCGTCGTCACGGCGGGCATCATCAACAACGTCATCGAGTTTTTCGGCGGCACGCGCGTCAACTGGATCAATTACGGCTCGTCCTACACGGCGAACCTGACCGTGATGATCGTATACATCATCTGGAACGCGCTGCCCTTCAAGATTCTGGTGCTGCTGGGCGGCCTGCAGAGCATCAACAAGCAGTATTACGACGCCGCCAAGGTCGATTCGACGCCGCGCCGCCGTATATTCACGCGCATTACCGTGCCGCTTCTCTCGCCCATGCTCGCCTATGTCGTCATCACCGGCTTTATCGGCGGCTTCAAGGAATACACCAGCATCGTGGGCATTTTCGGCGTGAAGATGGGCCCGCCGGACGACGCCGGGCGGCTCAATACGATGGTCGGCTTCATTTACGATGCCTTGAGCACCAACAGCCAGGGGCGCGCCAGCGCCGCCGCGCTCATCCTGTTTGCCATCATTTTGGTCGTCACGCTGATCAATCTGCAGGTCAGCAAGAAACGCATTCACTATTGACCGCCGTCCATTCGTGATCGGAGAGGTGCCGCATAAAATGAACGAATCCGCCGAAACCATGCATATCAGGAATCTCAAAAGCGAGACCGCCAAGCAGCGCGTCGGGAAGGCGCTCTACGAGTGCCTGATCTACGGCTTTTTGCTCGTCATGGCGGGCATCGTGCTGTTCCCGTTCTACTGGATGCTCATTTCCTCGGTCAAATCGCTCGACGAGTACCGCATGAACACGCCCACCTTCTGGCCGCAGGTCATCCTGTTTAGCAACTACATCACCGCCTTCACCACGGCGAATCTGGGACGGCTGTTCATCAACACCATGATCGTCGGATTGATTTCGACGCTGCTTTCGCTGGTCATCACCATCCTGACCGCCTTTGCCTTCGCGCGGCTCGAATTCAAGGGCAAGGAGCTGCTCTTCGCCTGCCTGCTCGCCACCATGATGATCCCGGGCGAGTTGTTCACCATCACCAACTACTCGACGGTCACGACGTTCGGCTGGATCAACACCTACACCGTGCTCATCGTGCCCTTCTTAGTCAGCGTGTTCTACATCTATCTTTTGCGGCAGAATTTCCTGCAGATTCCGAACGAATTGTACCTTGCCGCCAAGGTGGACGGCACGGGCGATTTCAAGTATCTGTGGAAGGTCATGGTGCCGCTTTCGCTGCCCACGCTCATTTCTATCACCATCCTCAAAATGATGGGCGCGTGGAACTCCTACATCTGGCCGCGTCTGGTCGCCAACGACGAGGCGCACCGCCTGATTACCAACGGCCTGCGCAACGCCTTCACCGAATCGACGGGCGACGTGAACTATCCCGTGCAGATGGCGGCCGTCGCGCTGGTTTCGGCGCCGCTCTTTCTCGTGTTCGTGTTCCTGCGCAAGTACATCATGTCGGGCGTCAGCCGCAGCGGCATCAAGGGCTAACGGACCGCAAGGCCCGTCAACATATCCCCCGATCAAACGAAAGGAAGGAACAACCCATGAAAAAACTTGTCTCGGTACTCGTGCTCCTGACCGTGCTTCTGACGAGCTGCGTCAGCGTTTCGTTCGCCGACGCCTACGAGGTACCCGAAACCGGCTATGACGGAAGCGAGGTTACCATCACCTTCTATAACACGATGGGCGCGAATCTGCAGGCCGTGCTGAACGACTACATCGTGGAATTCAACGCGCTCTATCCCAACATCCACGTCGAATACACCTCGGTTGGCGGCTACGACGACGTGCGCGATCAGATCAGCACCGAGATCACCGTCGGCAATCAGCCCAACATCGCCTACTGCTATCCCGATCACGTGGCGCTGTACAACCTCGCCAAGGTCGTCGCTACGCTGGACAACTACATCGACAGCGACATCACCGTGACGCGCGCCGACGGTTCGACGGAAATTCTCGGCCTGACCGACGAACAGAAAGCCGATTTCATCGAGGGTTACTACAACGAAGGCCGGCAGTTCGGCGACGGGCTGATGTACACCATGCCCTTCTCCAAGTCCACCGAAGTGCTCTACTACAACAAAACCTTCTTTGACGCCAATAACCTGACCGTGCCCGCGACGTGGGAGGAGCTGGAACAGCTCTGCGCCGCCATCAAGGCGATCGATCCCGCCAGCATCCCGCTGGGCTACGACAGCGAGGCCAACTGGTTCATCACCATGTGCGAGCAGTATCAGTCGCCCTATACCAGCGCGACCGGCGATCATTACCTGTTTGACAACGAGGTCAACCGCGGCTTCGTCAAAATGTTCAGCGACTGGTGCAACAAGGGATACCTGACCACCCAGACGCTGTTCGGCTCGTACACCTCGGGCTTGTTTGTCTCCACCACCGAAACCAAGAGCTATATGTCCATCGGCTCCTCCGCCGGCGCGGTACATCAGCGTCCCACCGCCAACGCCGACGGCTCCTATCCCTTTGAGGTGGGCATCGCCACCATCCCGCAGGTGAACACCGAAAACAAAAAGGTCATCTCGCAGGGCCCGAGCGTCTGCATCTTCAAGAAGGATAATCCGCAGGAGGTCGTCGCGTCCTGGCTGTTCGTCAAATTCCTGACCACCTCCGTCGAATTCCAGGCGGAATTCTCGCTCGCGTCGGGCTATGTGCCGGTGCTCAAATCGGTCATGCAGAACGAAGCGTACGCCAACGAGCTGGCCAACGCCGACGGCGGCGCGAACATCGCCATGCTCAGCGCCAAGGTCTGTCTCGAGCAGGAGGACGCCTACTACACCTCGCCCGCCTTCAACGGCTCCTCGACGGCCCGCGACGAGGTCGGCGATCTGATGACCAAGTGTCTCGCCGCCGCCGGTAAAGCCGATATCGACGCGATCATCGCGGAGGCTTTTGAAGACGCCATCGACGAGTGCGAGTACAACAACTGATCTCCCTGACATGAAGCGTATGCTGCGATTGATTCGCGTGATCGCCGTCTGCGCCGCGCTTGTCTGCGCGGCGTGGACGCCCCGCTTTGCGACGGCCGAGAGCACTGAAAGCACGGATTACGCCGCGCTCGCGCTCGACCTCGCTTCCGACACGGTCAAGCAGGCCGTGACGGTCAAGGCGTTCGTGGACGGCGACACCACGCATTTCATCGTTCCGCGAACCGTCGCGGAAACGGGCGCGCTCAAGGCCAGATACCTGGCGATCAACACGCCCGAAATCACCGGCAAGGTAGAGCCGTACGGCAAGAAAGCCGCCGCGTTCACGCGCGAGAGGCTCGAAAACGCCGCCTCCATCCTCATCGAGTCGGACGATAACCGATGGAATCTCGATTCGACGGGCGAAAGACGCCTCGTATGGGTCTGGTATCAGCCGTCCGAGGGCGCGCCCTACCGCAACCTCAATATCGAGATCCTGCAAAACGGCTTGGCCGTCGCCAATTCCGCCGCGCAGAACCGCTATGGCGACGTTTGCATGGCGGCGATCGCGCAGGCGAAGGCCATGAAGCTCGGCGTGTATTCGGGGCAGCGCGATCCCGATTTCTACTACGGCGACGCTATTGAACTGACGATCAAGGAGCTTCGGTGCAACGCCGCCGCCTACGAGGGCAAAAAGGTCGCCTTTAAGGGCGTGATCACCTTCAATGCCATGAACAGCGTGTATGTGGAGGAGTATGACGCCGAAACCGGGCTGTACTGCGGCATTCCCGTGTACTACGGTTACGGGCTGAACGGCGGCGGACTCAACGTGCTCATGGTCGGCAACGAATCGCGCATCGTGGGCACGCTGCAATACTACGAGGCGGGCGGCACATATCAGGTATCGGGGTTGAGCTACCGTCCGATGAAGCCCAAGGCCCCCGACAACATCCGGAAGATCAGCGACGGTCACGCGCCCGCCTACGCCCCCGTCGACGCCGAAACCTTTGTCGGCGGAACCGTATCCGTCGCCTCGGACGATGGGGCGAAAACGCTCCCGTACGCCGAGTTCATCCTCCATACCTCCGTTGAAATGCGGGGGCTGACCGTGACGGATGTCCGCGTCGACAAAGACGGATCGGGCGAGGCGACGCTCAAGTGCCTGTCAGACGGCGTGCCCGTGACCGTCCGTCTGGCCGCGTTCGGGAGCGCGCAGGACGCGCCCGCGCCGGAAACGTATCTCGGCAAAACCGTGGACGTCAAGGGCGTCGCCGATGTCTTTGACGGCGCGTACCAAATCAAAGTGTTCACTCCGCACGGCGTTTCCGTGCGTCCATAACAACGAAAAAGGAGCTGTCCGCTATGAAGAAACTGCTTGCCCTGCTGCTGGCGCTGACGATGAGCGCCTCCCTGTTCGTCGGCCTCGCCTCCGCCGAGTCCGATCCGCTCTCCGACGCCCGGAGCTACCTGTATCTCATGTACAAGAACAAGCCCGAAACCACGCCTGCCGATTACACTGTGGTCGGCGTCGTCAACATCGACGGCGTCGAGTACCAGATCGACTGGACGGCGGACTCCGACACCGTCAAGATCGTTCCGGGCGCCGACAAGATGGTCACCATCGACGTCGACGATAAGAATCCCGAGGAAATCGCGTATGTCCTGACCGCCGCGATCAAGGACGCCGACGGCAAGACCGAAACCGTTTCCTTCAAGCACAAGGTGCCCGCCGCCATGATCATGGACGCCGGCATGAGCTATGAGGAAATCGTCGCTATCGCGTATACGCTCGAGGACGGGCTGGCGCTCGAGGATACCTTCCGTCTGTACGGCGAGATCGTCAAGATCGACACGCCCTACAGCCCCGATTACAAGAACATCACCGTCACCATTCAGATCGGCGCGCTCGCCGATCAGCCCATCCAGTGCTACCGCCTGGCGGGCGAGGGCGCGGACAAGCTCGCCGTGGGCGACAAGATCACCGTCGAGGGTATCATCAAGAACTACAAGGGCGTCATCGAATTTGACAAGGGCTGCGCGTTGATCGGCATGGGCGAGATCGTCAGCCAGAAGCCCATTGTGGACGCCGCGTACAAGCTTGAGGACGGGCTGGCGATGAAAGCGCCCACCGCGCTCGCCGGCGAGATCGTCAAGATCGATACCGCGTACAGCCCGGACTATAAAAACATCACCGTCACCATCGTGTGCGACGGTCTGACCGAGCAGCCCGTCATGTGCTACCGTCTGGCTGGCGAGGGCGTGGAAACGCTCGCCGTAGGCGATGTCATCGGCGTCGCCGGCACCGTCAAGAATTATAAGGGCACCATCGAGTTCGACAAGGGCTGCGCGCTCGTACCCGCCGACAGCGTGAAGGATATCCGCACCGCCATCGGCGCCTACGCGCTCGAGGAAGGCCTCGCCATGACCGCCGAAAGCACCATGACGGGCGTGATTGCCAGCATCGACACCGCGTACAGCGCCGATTACAAGAATATCACCGTGACCATCGTGGCGGGCGGCATGACCGATTACGCCGTGCAGTGCTACCGCCTCTCGGGCGAAGGCGCGGACACGCTCGCCGTCGGCGATACCATCACTGTCACCGGCATCATCAAGAATTACAAGGGCATCATCGAGTTCGACAAGGGCTGCGTGCTGAACGCCGTCGTCAAGGCGAACTGAACCATCAGGGCAATCAAAAGCCGCGTCCGTCACGGGCGCGGCTTTTGCAATCCGTCAAGGGCGCGGCTTTTGCGCTTCTCGAATTATCAGCACGGCGGGCGTATGAGCGGATGCACGGCGTTTCACAGCCAATCGTCGTGCGTTTCCTTGTATTGTTTCACGATCACGTCGGCCTCCTTGACCAACGCGTCGATTTCGTCCTGTCCGTATACCGTCGCGCCGCTTGCGCGGGCGTGTCCGCCGCCGCGATAGCGCGAGGCGAGCGCGTCTACTGTGACGAAGCGCGAGCGCAGGCGCACGCGATAACCGTCGTCCATCGGGTCCTCGATGAAATTGAGCCAGCACAGACAGCCTTTGACGGCGTCCAGATAGGAAATGGCGGCGCCGGCATCCTCAAAGGACAGACCGAACGCGCGCTGGGTATCGAGCGGGAGCACGATGTACACGACGCCGTTTTCCGTTCGGATCGCGTGTTCGTACACGTACGCCTGAAAGCGCAGGAGCGCGTAATCCTTGAGATACAGGCGCGCGTACAGCCGCTCGGTATCGACGCCCTGATCCAGCAGCATGGCGGCGAGGCGCAGCGTGTCGCCCGTCACGCCCTCGTAGCGGAACCTGCCCGAATCGGTGACCATACCGGCGTACAGGCAGGTCGCGGCGCGGCTGTCGATCTTGAGCTCATCGCGGAAGGCGGCGTACAGCGCGGCGATCATTTCGCAGCAGGAGGAGCGCTCCGGCTCGACCCACTGCACGTCGCCGTACGGTTCGACGTCGATGTGATGATCAATTTTGATGATTTCGCCGCACAACGCGTAGTTCGGGTTGGAAATCCGCGCGACGGAGGCGGTATCCAGCACGATGCCCAGCGCGCCGACATACCGATTCTCGGCGACGGGCGCGTCGTCCCCGCCGAGGAACGCAAGGTATTCCGGGCGCGCGCCGTCGATCAAAAGAATTTCTTTTTCGGGGAAGGAAAGCCGCAGGATGCCCTGCAAGCCCATGCTCGCGCCCACGCAGTCGCCGTCCGGCCGCTTGTGGCGGAACAGCATTACGTGGTCATAAGCCCTGATCCTGTCGAGCACCTTTTCAATGATCGTTTTGCTCATTCGTCCGCTCCGCTCAATTCGTCGAGATCGGCAAGCATCCGCATGGCGGTTTCGCGGTTTTCGACCGTCGCGCCGCTTGCCTTCGCGTGCCCGCCGCCGCCGTACTTTACGGCGACGGCATGGATATCGTGCCGGTTCGAGCGCAGCTCGCACAGCACGCCGTCTTCCGATTCGGTGAAATTAACCCAGACGCTCACGCCCTCGATATCCGCCATCAGCCCGACCATGCCGCGCGAGACCGCAAAGGCGTCGGCGTTCAGCGCCGTGAGTTCCTCGCGCGTCGTATAGATGTAGGCGACGCGGCGGGCGGTCTGTTCGATTTTGAGCGTGAAGCGCGCGCGGAGCCGCATTTGCCCGACATCCGCCGCGTACAGGCGGCGGTAGATCGTGCCGGTATCGACGGGCTGCTCGGTCAGGAACGCCGCCAGACGAAAGGTGCGCGGCGATACGCTGTCGTAGCGGAAGCGCCCGGTATCGGTCACCATGCCGGTATAGAGCGCCGTGGCGGCGACAGGGGAGAGCTGCAGCCCCGCTTCGAGCGCGAGCGCCGCGATCATGCCGCAGCAGCTTTCAAAGCCCGGATCGATCACCTCGGTTTGCGCGATTGGCTCGACGAACAGATGATGATCGACGCGCGCCGTCGCCGCCGCGTTCATCCATCTTTGATCGCTGATCAGCGCGCGGGCGGAGGTATCCAGAATGATCGCCAGCGCGCCGCGATACGCTTCGTCGGGGATGTCGTCCATCACGGCGTCGGGCATGAAGGCGTACCGCCCGGCGGCGTCGCCCGCCATGAGGACGCGCTTGCCCGGGAAGTTGTCGGCGATCAGATGCTTCAGTCCGATCTGGCTGCCCAGCGCGTCGCCGTCGGGGTTCAGGTGCCTGTGTAGGAGAATGGTATCATGCCGCGCGATCTCGCGGAGAAGCGTTTCAAACATGATGATATCCTTTCGCGCGTCGTACGGCGGACGGCGGCCGCTTCCCGGCGGCGTTGCCCACGGTTGAAGAAAGCCTTGAGAATGCTTGATTCTCAAGGCTTTCTTCAAAAATGGTGCGGTCGACGAGACTTGAACTCGTACTCGGTTAAGAACACGCCCCTCAAACGTGCGCGTATGCCAATTCCGCCACGACCGCTCGGTGCTGCTTGCACAGCAGAAGTGATTATACGTCATCCCCCATGGTTTGTCAACCGCTTTTCCGCGCATTCGGTAAATTTTCCTTATCCGGTTTACGTCCGGCGCGGACGCCCGGCGCGCCGTCCCTATCACGGCTGCCGGGCGCCCGTGCGCGGCGTGATTGATCAGTCCTCGCGCAGAAAACGTCCGTCCAGATGGATGCCGACGCCCTCCGATTCGACGGTCAACCCCTCGTCGTCGTAGCGGATGCGGGCGCGCAGCATGAACGGGCCGTCCGGCGTGCGCAGGAGCAAATGCTGCGTTCCCTCGTGCCAGCCGAACGCGCCGAGATAGCGGATGGTGCTTTCGCCCAGCGCGAGCGGAACGGCGGGCATGGCCTGCTCGACCGGCTGCGCGCGGCCGAACAGGTGAGTGACCTTCGGCCCGGGATTCTCGCTTGACTCGAACGTGACGGCGAGCACGTCGTCGCGCCTGCCGATGGTCAGCGTATCGCCGTTTTCCTTGATGTACTTGCCCAGCCGCGCGCGCGAGCTGCGGTCGTCGGTCGGCCACGGGTAGGCGAGCGCGCCGACGCGCGCACGATACGCCGCCTGCTCCTCGGGCGTCGCCGCCTCGCCGCCGATCGCGGGGAAGAGATAATCGTGCAGCAGCTGGATTTCGCCCGCCATGCCCTCCACGCCCGCCGTGATGGCCACGACGGTGTTGAGCTTTTCGTCAACCATGCAGATCTGCCCGAACATGCCGTCGCCGCGATAACGCCCGAAACGCGTGCGCCAGAACTGGTAGCCGTACCCCTGCGCCCAGTCGCTGTCGGGATCGTCGCCGTTGGCGATGTGCCGGCTCGTCGCGCGCTCGACCCAGCCCTGCGGCAGCACGCGCTCGCCGCGCCACATGCCGTGATCAAGCAGGCATTGGCCGAACCTTGCGATGCTGTCGCTGGACAGATGCAGCCCCCAGCCGCCGCAGCACACGCCCATCGGGCACATGTCCCACTCGGGCTTGGGAATGCCGAGCTTGTCGAACAGGCGCGGCATCAGGTAATCGCGGATGGTCATGCCCGCCGCGCGCTGCACCATGCAGGAAACGAGATACGTCCCGTGGCTGTTGTAATGGAAACGCGTCATCGGCTCGTACATAACTTCATGGGACAAAACGAATTTCGCCCAGTCGTCCGGCTCGCTTCTGTCATGCATGTCCGACGCCGGATCAAGCCCCGAGCCCATGCACAGGAGCGATTCGAGCGTGACCTTTTTGAGGTTTTCGCTCGGATGCTCAGGCGCTTTGTCGGGCAGGATATCGATCACTTTGTCGTCCCATTTGAGCAGTCCTTCCGCCACCGCGAAGCCCGCCGCCGCCGAGCAGAAGGATTTGCTGAGCGAGAACAGGATGTGCGGCGTGCGATCGTCGTACGGCGCGAAGTTGATCTTGGTCACCACCTCGCCGCCGCGCAGCATGACGAGCGAATGCACTTCCACGCCCGACTGCGCGAGCGCGTCGAGATATTTGTTGAGGCCTTTCGAGGATACGCCCGCCGCCTCGGGCGAAGGCGCGATGGGGAATTCGTACATGGTCATTTCTCCTTTATGTATGCGTATCGGATCATGAGAATCCTGATGAGCGGCGGAAGCGTTACGCCCGCCGGATACCGATCAGCGCCTTTTCGCCGTTCACGTCCCATTCCTGCGCGTACATGCCCTCGACAGGCTCGCCGACGGTCATGAAATCGCCCAGCACGGCGGCGAGCACCATGCCGCGGCGCTTTTCGACGGCCGCGGTCAGCGTGTCGCCGGCGTTTACGGCGATCTGAATGTGATCGGTCACGTCGTAGCCGGCGTCCTTGCGCATGGTTTGCAGTTTCGAGATGATTTCGCGCGCGAAGCCTTCCTCGATCAGTTCGTCCGTCAGGTTGGTGTCGAGCGCGACGATGACGCCGCGATCCTCCTGCGCCATGAAGCCGGGTTTCTGCATCGATTCGGTCAGCACGTCGTCCTTTTCAAGTGTGACCGGCGCGCCGTCGATGTCGAAGGATACGCTCTCGCCGCGCGCGAAGGCGGTGACGACGGCGTTGCCGTCCATCGAAAGCAGTTTCTGCGCGATCTTGCCGAGCAGTTTGCCGTACTTGGGCCCCAGCGTGCGCATCTGCGGCTTGAGCTTGTAGCCGGTGAACGCCGAGGCGTCCGTCACGAAGCGAACGTCCTTGACGTTCAGTTCATCCTCGGCGAGCGCGGCGTATGCCTCGCCGAAACTCGCGCCGCGCACGTAAAGCGCCGCCGCCGGCTGACGCACCTTCATATTGGCGAGATTGCGGCAGGCGCGGCCGAGCTGCACGACGCCGATGAGCGCTTCCATCTGCCCTTCGATATCGGCGTCGATCCTGCTTTCGTCGCAGACGGGGAAATCGGTCAGATGCACGCTGACGGGCGCGGTTTCATCGACCGAGCGCACGAGATTCTGGTACATGCTTTCCGCCATGAAGGGCGTGAAGGGCGCGATCAGGCGGCTCACGGTCTCCAGCACGTGGTACAGCGTGGCGAACGCCGCTTCCTTGTCGCCCGCCATGCCCTTGCCCCAGAACCGCTCGCGGCCGCGGCGGACGTACCAGTTGGACAGATCGTCGGTCAGCGACAGGAGCGCGCGCGCCGCCTCGGGCACGGCGTAGGCGGTCAGGCAGCGGTCGACCGTCCGGACGGTCGAGTTCAGGCGCGAGAGAATCCATTTGTCCATCAGCGTCAGATCGGTCTTGTCAAGCGGATGTTTCTTGGGGTCGAAGCCGTCGATATCGGCGTAGAGGATAAAGAAGGCGTAGGTGTTCCACAGCGTGCTCATGAACTTGCGCTGCCCCTCGCTGACCGCCTCGTCGGAATAACGGCTGGGCAGCCACGGCGCGCCGGCGGTGTAGAAATACCAGCGTACGGCGTCGGCGCCCTGCTTGTCCAGCGCGACGCTCGGATCGACGACGTTGCCGATATGCTTGCTCATCTTGCGGCCGTCCTTGTCCTGCACCAGCCCCAGCACCATGCAGTTTTCAAAGGGCGCGCGGCCGAACAGCAGCGTGCCGATGGCGATCAGGGTGTAGAACCATCCGCGCGTCTGGTCGATGGCCTCCGAGATAAAATCGGCAGGGAAGCGCCGCTCGAAGATTTCCTTGTTTTCAAACGGATAATGCCATTGCGCGAAGGGCATCGAGCCGGAATCGTACCAGCAGTCGATGACTTCCTTCACGCGCGTCATTTCCTTGCCGCACTCGGGGCACTTGATCTTCACCTGATCGATGTAGGGACGGTGCAATTCGGGCAGATCGACCTCGCCGACCGCCATCTCATACAGTTCCCGCTTGCTGCCCACGACGTGCGTGTGCCCGTCCTCGCACTGCCACACGGGGAGCGGCGTGCCCCAGTAGCGCTCGCGCGACAGCCCCCAGTCCACGACGTTTTCGAGGAAGTTGCCCATGCGCCCGTCCTTGATGTTGTCGGGGAACCAGCGAATGGCGCGGTTGTTGGCGATCAGCTCGTCGCGCAGCTTCGTCATGCGGATGAACCACGTCGGGCGCGCGTAGTAGAGCAGCGGCGTGTCGCAGCGCCAGCAGAAGGGATATTCGTGTTCGTAGAGCGCTTTCTTGAGCAGCAGCCCGCGCGCCTTCAGATCCTCCATGATGGGCGCGTCGGCGTCCTTGACGAAAGCGCCCTCCCACGGCGTGTCCTCGATAAACCGTCCCTGCGTGTTGACGAGCTGCACGAAGGGCAGGCCGTTCTCGCGTCCGACGCGCGCGTCGTCCTCGCCGAACGCCGGGGCGATGTGCACGACGCCGGTACCGTCGGTCAGCGTGACGTAATCGTCGCTCACGACGTACCACGCCTTTTCGCGCGGCGGGTTCTTCATCGGGAAGAGCGGTTCGTAAGCCGTGCCGACGAGCGCCGCGCCCTTCATGTCGCGGATCACCGTCATGCCGGCTTGATCCTCTTCGGAAAACACGGCGGGGACGAGCGCCTTGGCCATGATGTTCCGCGCGCCGCCAAGCTCGAACTCGACGTAATCCTCCTTGGCGTTGACGCACAGCGCGACGTTGCTGGGCAGCGTCCACGGCGTCGTCGTCCACGCGAGGATGTAGGTCAATTCCTCCGCGTCCTTCACGCGGAATTTCACGAATGCCGAATACTCCTTGACCGCCTTGTAGCCCTGCGCCACCTCGTGGCTCGACAGCGCCGTGCCGCAGCGCGGGCAGTAGGGCACGACCTTGTGCCCCTTGTAGAGCAGCCCCTTTTCCCAGATCTTTTTGAGGCTCCACCATTCTGATTCGATGTAGTTATCGTGATAGGTGACATACGGGTCATTCATATCGACCCAGTAGCCGACGCGTTCGGACATATCCTCCCATTCGTGGAGGTATTTCCACACGCTTTGTTTGCATTCCTTGATGAACGGCTCGATACCGTAGCGCTCGATCTGCGGCTTGCCGTCCAGCCCGAGCTTTTTCTCGACCTCGAGCTCGACGGGCAGCCCGTGCGTGTCCCATCCCGCCTTTCGCAGTACGCTCTTGCCCTTCATGGTCTGATAACGCGGGATCAAATCCTTGATGGCGCGCGTTTCGACGTGGCCGATGTGCGGCTTGCCGTTCGCCGTCGGCGGGCCGTCGAAGAAGGTGAAGGTTTCGGCGCCGTCGCGCAGATGCAAGTTCTTTTCGACGATGCCGTTTTCTTTCCAGAATGTCAGGATTTCCTTTTCGCGCGCGGCGAAGTTCATGTCGGTCGATACCTTTTTGTACATGGCCTTTCCCTCCGTCAAAAAAATCCGCCCCAATGAATTGGGACGGACGAATCCGCGGTACCACCCAAGTTGGCGCGAAGCGCCCGCTTACGCATCCTCTATCGGGGATGAAACGCCGCCCCTTCGGGCGGAGGCTCGGGAGTGATCCGACCGCGCCCGCGTCCGCCGATCTCGCACCGTCTGTCGGCTCGCTGATGACCGAATGCGCCGTCCGTCTCCGTCTTTGCCGTGATCAAAATTTATTATACCCGTTAACGCGGGATTTGTCAAAGAAATCTTGCATGGTTTGACACATCGGCGCGATCGTCCTATAATCAGGCAAAACGAAAGCGAGGGAGAGCCGCCATGCAGTGCGTCACCTACGATCTCAACACGCGCGGGACGTATAAATACGTCGTGATTCTATCGACCTATCAGGGAAAAATCATGCTCAGCCGCCACAGGCAGCGCGACACGTGGGAGACGCAGGGCGGACATATCGAAAAGGGCGAAACGCCGCTTGAGGCGGCGAAGCGCGAATTGTACGAGGAATCGGGCGCGGTCGATTTCGATATCGCGCCGGCGTTCGACTATTGGGCGGAGGACGACCACGGCAATTCCAACGGCATGGTGTTCGTCGCGGACATCAGGCGGCTTGGCGAATTGCCGCGCAGCGAAATGAAGGAGATCGGCTTTTTCGACGCGCTGCCCGACAACCTGACCTACGGCTATATTACGCCCGTATTGATGGCGCGGGCGGGGCTGATTGACTGATTTACCGATACAGCGCGCCGTAGGCGGCGCAGGCGCGATAGTCCGCGCCCTCTTTGTCCATGCCGAAGGCGTTCCACGCGGCGGGACGGAAGATATCCTCCTCGGGCACGTTGTGCATGCACACCGGGATGCGCAGCATGCTGCACAGCGCGATGATGTCCGCGCCGATGTGCCCGCAGCTGATCGCGCCGTGGTTGGCGCCCCAGCAATTCATCACGTCGTAGGCGCTTTTGAACGCGCCCTCGCCCGTAACGCGCGGCGCGAACCATGTGCAGGGCCACGTGTAGTCGGTGCGCTTCCAGAGGATGTCGTTTACCTCGGTGGGCAGATCGACCGTCCAGCCCTCGGCGAGCTGCACGACGGGGCCTAATCCTTTGACAAGGTTCAGACGCATCATGGTGACGGGCATCTCGCACGCCGTCAGGAAGCGCGAGGAATAACCGCCGCCCCTGAAATACCCGAGATCGGCGTAGCACCACTCGGTCGCCGCGAGGATGTCCTTTTGTTCCTTTTCGGATACCTCCCACCAGCGCTTGATCGCGGGCTGTCCGTTCTCCTTTGCCTTGCCCGAAGCGTCCAGACACGCCGCGCCCGAGTTGATCAGATGGATGAAGCCGCCGGCGTCCTTGGCGTGACCGGTCAGTTCGTAATCCGCCGCCGCCTTGAGCGCGTTTTGGCTCCAGAAGGTGCGCACGTCGGCGAAAATCTGCGGGCGGCCGGTGAGCAATTTCATGATCAGCATGCTCACGCCGTTGAGCGTGTCGTTTTCGGTCGCCAGCACGCTCGGCTCGCGCGCGCCGCGCCAGTCGAAGGAGGAATTGAGCATCGCTTCGGTGAAATCGGCGTTGGGATAATGATCGGTCCACTGGCGCTGCCCCTGGAAACCGGCGGCGATCGCGTTGTGCCCGACCGCCTCCTCCTCGCACCCGGCGGGGAGGTTTTGATTGCCGTGCATCAGATCGCGCACGATCATGCAGGTTTTGACGGTGAACGCCCAGTCTTTGTCTTTTTGCTCGCGGGAGCGCCGCAGGTCGGGCGGGTTTTTGTCGAAGCCCTCTTTGCAGTTCTCGCGAACCCATTGCATCGCCTGTTCGTACTCGGCGTGATCGTAGATGCCCTCGTCCATGCGTCGCAGCACCTCGACCTCGTCCACCGATTCGACGCGCATCCCGAGATAATCTTCAAAGAAGGCGTGGTCGATGATCGATCCCGCGATGCCCATGCACATCGAGCCGATTTGCAGATAGCTTTTCCCGCGCATCTGCGCGCAGGCGACGGCGGCGCGGCCGAAGCGCAACAGTTTTTCGCGAACGTCGGCGGGAACGGAGGCATCGTCGGCGTTTTGCACGTCGTGCCCGTAAATGCCGAAGGCGGGCAAGCCCTTCTGCGCGTGGGCGGCGAGCACGCTCGCCAGATACACCGCGCCCGGGCGCTCGGTGCCGTTGAAGCCCCACACGCCCTTGATGGTCGTGCGGTTCATGTCCATCGTTTCGGCGCCGTAGCACCAGCAGGGCGTGACGGTGAGCGTCACGGCGACGCCCTCGCGCCGGAACTTTTCCTCGCAGGCGGCGGCCTCGGCGACGCGCCCGATGGTGGTGTCGGCGATCACAACCTGTACCGGCGCGCCGTCCGAATAGCGCAGGTTTTCTTCAAAAAGCCGCGCCGCCGCGCGCGCCATGTTCATGGTTTGTTCCTCGAGCGATTCGCGGACGCGCAGCGCGCCGCGTCTGCCGTCGATGGTGGGGCGGATGCCGATTTTCGGATATTGCATGGGAATCCTCCTTGATGATCGTATATTCGTCATGGCCGGCGCTGTCCTGCGCGGATCCTATACAGTATACCCGATATTCGGACGAATGTCATCACCGAACGCGATTTTTCGCGCTTTTTCGTTGATTGATCATATCGTTCGCATTGCCGGTCGGACTGCCGCCCGATCCCGGTCGGACGGTTTGCCCCGCGCGAAAATTTCCGCCGCAAAATCTTCCGAAAAGTATTGACATACAATATTATAGCGAATATAATATTGCACGAGATCACGAGGAGGTGACGGTATGTATTCGACGAGCGGCGCGCTGCTGGAGGCGTGCGTGCTGGGCTGCCTGTCGCGCGGGCCGACCTACGGGTACGCGCTGACGCAGCGCGTGAAAACCGCGCTGGGCGTGTCCGAATCGACGCTGTACCCCGTGCTTCGGCGGCTGCAAAAGGACGGGCTGCTGACCACGCGGGACGAGGCGTACGACGGGCGCAACAGGCGGTATTACGACATGACGAACGTCGGACGGGAGCGATTGCACGCGCTGACAGACGCATGGATCGGCTATCGCGGGGTCATCGACGGCATGATATCGGGGAGGGACGAGGAATGAACAAGGAAACCTATCTGCGCGAGCTTGCGCGGCTGCTGAAGCGGCTGCCCGTGGAGGAGCGCGAGGAAGCGCTGCGCTGGCACGAGGAATACTTCGCGGAGGCGGGCGAGGAAAAAGCGCTCGAAGAACTGGGCACGCCCGAGGAAGCGGCGCGGGAGATCGTAAGCAAAATGGCGCTGGACGAGGGGCGCGGCAAGCGCCGTCCCGGATGGTGGGCGCTTGTGACGATGGCGTTTCCCGTGGGCGCGCCGATTGCCGCCGCGCTTTTCGCGGTGATTATCGCTTTGATTGTCGCGCTGGCCGCCGTGCTGATCGCGCTCATGGCGTCGGGCGGGGCGCTGGCGCTGCTCGCCGTCGCCAACATCGCGTACGTCGCCGTATCCGGCTTCTCGCCGCTTGCTAACGCGGCGTTCTATCTGGGGAACGGGCTTTTGCTCGCGGGCGTCGGCGCCGCGCTTGCGTACCTGTCCGCCGTCGCCCTGCGCGCCTCGGTTCGCGGGATTCGCCAAGCGATTGTTCAGCGTATTGTCGGGAGGAAACAACAATGAAAAAAATGATGATGATCTGTCTCTCGCTCATTCTGGCGGGCGCGGCGCTGCTTGCGCTCGGCGCGGCGACGGGCGCCGACGAAACGGTCCGCCTAACGCTCAACGGCTTTGTTGAGACCGAAGAAGCGAAAACGGTGACCGGCGGGGAAGGGCTGACGTTCGACAGGCTGAATGTGACGGCGGACAGCGCGTCGGTTGAGATCGTTCCGGGCGATCGGTACGGGTATACGCTGGAGAACGTTTCCGAGGGGCGCTACGCCGTGCGGCAGGTCGGGAGCGAACTGACGATCGAGATCAACGGGGACGTCGACGTGGCGCTGTTCCCGTTCGCCGATCTGATCGACGAACGCCGCATACGCGTGATCGTGACGACGCCCGGCGACGCGGCGCTTGATTCGCTCGTCGCCGCCGTCGCCTCGGGCAGTCTGCATATCGACCGCGCCGACGCGCGAGATATGATCCTTGCGGTCGCTTCGGGCAATGTGACGCTTGACTCGGCGCGGACGTCGAACGCCGTGATCTCCTGCGCGAGCGGGCGCGTCGATATCGACGGCATCGCGGCGGACAAAATGACGGTATCGATCGGATCGGGGCGCTTGAGCGCCACGGGCGTCGACACGGACGCGCTGACCGCGCAGGTCGTGAGCGGCTCGCTCAATCTGTCGGGCGATCTGCGCGGCGATACGTCGGTAAAGGTCACATCCGGCAACGCCGCGCTGTCCTTCGCCGCGCCGATCGGCGAGTATCGCCGCAGCGTGTCGGTCACGAGCGGCGACGTGTACGTCAACGGCGTCAAAAACCCGGGCAACGACACAAACTCTGCGGCGAAGAACAGCCTGACCGCCTCGGTCACGAGCGGCAGCCTGCGGCTTGATTTCGCCAATTGAACAAATCGTGATCGGTTGCGGGAGCGTCGCGCACGCGGCGCTCTCTTTTATTTGCGCGACGGCGGCATCGATGCTATAATAGCACGGTCGGGCGGAGCGCCCGGCGGGAGGAATACCGATGAAGATATCGAAAAAGGACGCGCTCTTATGGTTCTCGTTTTTCGCGGAGTTGCCCGAGGACGAGGAGCTCATGACCCGGCAGCAGGAAATCGCCTACGCCGTTTTCGCGCAGATCGAGCGCGCCGTGGACGCGCGCAACGACGCGCTGACGCGGGAGATCAGGCGTTTGAAAACGCTGGAAAACAGAACCTATTATGTCGGAAACGACGCTAAATTCCCGCGCGGCTGCCGCTCCTGCCTGCTGGGTACCGGGCTGTCCGCCGTGCGCAGAACCAATCATTGCGACGCCGCCTGCAAATTCTGCTACGATTACGGCGAGCTCGACGCCATTCCGCCCATCGGCGAGGGCATGTGGGAGATCGGCGGGACGAAGTTTTACGAACGGGATATCGAATTGCTTCTGTCGATCCAGAAAAAGCCGACGGGCATCGCCTATGTGTATCTCGAGCCGTTCATGGAGATCGAGCAGTATTATCCCGTCGTGAAAATCTTTCACGACGCGGGCGTTCATCAGCATCTGTACACCAACGGCATCGCCGCGACCGAGGCGACGCTCGCGGCGCTGGGCGAGGCGGGGCTGGATGAAATCCGCTTTAATCTGGGCGCGTCGAATGCCTCCGAACATGTGCTGAACAACATGGCGACCGCTAAAAAGCATATCCCGTACGTCGGCGTTGAAACGCCGATGACGCCCGATATGTACGCGCAATTCCTCAAAAAGAAGGAACGGATTCTCGCCACGGGACTCGATTTCATCAACTGCGCCGAACTGCACCTCAACGAAAACAATCTTGCCAATTACGCGGGCGAAAACCTGTACATGTGCCGTCAGGGATATATTTCGCCCATCTGGAGCCGCGCGCTGACGCTCAAGCTCATGAAGCTCGCCGACGACGAAGACTGGGACGTCGCCGTGCACGACTGTTCCAACCGCACCAAGTTCGCGCGCGATCTCAACCTGCGCGCCAAGGAGGGCGGCTGGTTCGGCGCGAGCGCCTACGCGCGCGAGTTTGACAGGATTCCTTACCATGTCTTCCTGCCCGTACTGCGCGACGAGGACTTCCGTTTCGTCGAGGAAGAGGAATTGCCCGACGGCTTCCGCCCGGGGCAAATCGTGCTGTAATCGTTACACCGCCGGTGTTTGTTTTTGCCCGCGAGTGTGGTATACTGAACGGGACGCTTTGACAGGAACGGAGGAAACGCCATGCGCGAGACCTTGCTTGCCGTGGACGGCAACAGCCTGATGCACCGCGCCTTTCACGCGCTGCCGCTTATGGACGCGGGCGGCGTGTACACCAACGCCGTGCACGGCTTTCTGGCGATGCTGCTCAAGGCGATGCAGGACGTGTCGCCGCGCTATGTCGCCGTCGCGTTCGACGAGCACGCGCCCACCTTCCGCCATACCGCGTATCCCGAATACAAGGCGGGGCGCAAGGCGACGCCCGACGAATTGCGTCCGCAGTTCGCCGTGATCCGCGAAATCCTGACGGCGATGGGCGTGGGCGTATTGTCCGTGGTCGGGTACGAGGCGGACGATATTCTGGGCACGCTCGGTAGGCTGTGCGCCGAAAACGGCATGGACGCCGTGCTGCTCACCGGCGACCGCGACGCGCTGCAGCTCGTCACCGACGATGTGAAGCTGCTGTTCACGCGCAAGGGCATTACCGAAACGACGCTGTTCACGCCCGCCTCGGTCAAGGAGTACTTCGGCGTCGCGCCGTCGCAGGTGACCGACTGGAAAGGGCTGATGGGCGACAGCAGCGATAATATCCCGGGCGTGCCGGGCGTGGGCGAAAAGCGCGCCGTCGCGCTGCTTGACGAGTACGGGACGCTCGAAAACGTGCTCAAAAACGCCGATCAAATCAAGGGAAAGCTCGGAGAGAACCTGCGCGCCAACGCCGATCTGGCGCTGCAATGCAAGGATCTCGCCACCATCCGCCCGACCGCGCCCATCGATTTTAATCTCTCCGCCTTCGACGCGACGCGCATCGCGCGCGGGCTGCCCGCGCTGCGCAAATACCAGTTGAACGGCATCGCGCAGCGCGTGGAAAAGATGTCCGGCGGGGAAACGGAAGCCGCGCCCGACGAGACGCCCTCCGCCGCCCCCGACGCCGAAACGCTCTCGTCCGCGCGCGAGATCGAAGCGTTCGTCCGCGCGGCCGACGGGATGGAAACGGCGGTGTATCTCTCGCCGCAGTCGCTCTCGGTCGCCACGGCGACGCGGCTGGGCGCTGTGCGTCTGACGGGTGATCTGATGGATCCCGGGCTGACGCCCGAGGACGCGCTGCGCGCCATGGCGCCGCTTTTCGCGCGCCGCCTGATCGTGCACGACGGCAAGAAGCTGATGCATCTGCTCGCCGGCGTCGGCATGACCGCCGCGCCCTTCCTGTTTGACACGATGCTTGGCGCGTACCTGCTCAACCCGCAGGAGAAGAGCTATGCGCTGAACGCCTTTGCCGAGGAAAACGCTTTCGGCGTGTATTCGCTGTCCGTCCGGCAGCGCGCCGCGCTCCGCGAAAGCGGCACGGACAGGCTGATGGAGACCGTCGAAGCGCCGCTCATGACCGTTCTGTACGATATGGAGCGCGTCGGCTTCCGCGTGGACGGCGGCGTGCTCGAAGCGCTTGGCAGGCAGTACACCGCCGACGCCGAACGCCTGCGCGAGGAGGTTTACGCGCTGTCGGGCGCGCGGGGCTTCAACATCAACAGCCCGCAGCAGCTGGGCAAGGTGCTGTTCGAGCAGCTCGGGCTGAAAACAGGCAAGAAAACGCAGCGCGGATACTCGACCGACGCCGATACGCTCGAAAAACTGATCGACGCGCACCCCTGCGTCGCGCCCATCCTCAAGTACCGCCAAGTCGTCAAATTAAACGGCACCTACATCGACGGGCTTTTGCGCAAGATGGACGATTCGGGGCGCGTGCACAGCTATTTCGATCAGACGGGCACGGCGACCGGGCGCATATCCTCGAGCGAGCCGAATTTGCAGAACATCCCCGTGCGCACCGAAATGGGGCGCGAAATCCGCCGCGCGTTCGTCGCGCGCGAGGGCTGCCTGCTCATCGACGCCGATTACTCGCAGATCGAGCTTCGTCTGCTCGCGCATTTGAGCGGTGATACGGCGATGATCGGCGCGTTCACGCGCGGCGAGGACATCCATACGCGCACGGCGGCGGAGGTGTACGACGTGCCGATGACCGATGTGACGCCCGCCATGCGCTCGAGCGCCAAGGCGGTCAATTTCGGGCTGGTGTACGGCATCAGCGATTTCGGGCTGGCGCGCAACATCGGCGTTTCGCGGCGCGAGGCGGCGGATTTTATCGCGCGGTATTTCGCGCGGTATCCGGGCGTCAAGAAATACATGGACGAGGCGGTGCGGCTGGGCTACGACAAGGGCTATGCCGAAACGCTCATGGGACGCCGCCGCCCGCTGCCCGAATTGAAATCGCCCAACGCGAACATCCGCGCCTTCGGCGAGCGCGCCGCCATGAACACGCCGGTGCAGGGCACGGCGGCGGAAGTGATCAAATTGGCGATGATCCGCGTGCATGAGGCGATCCGGGAGAACAATCTCAATACGCGCCTCATTTTGCAGGTGCACGACGAACTTTTGCTCGAAGCGCCGCTGGACGAAATCGACCGCGCCAAGGCGCTGCTCAAGAGCTGCATGGAAAACGCCATCCGCCTGTCCGTGCCGCTGATCACCGACGTGGGCGCGGGGGAAAGCTGGTACGACGCCAAATGAGCCGCTACATCGTGGGTCTGACCGGGGGCATCGCCTCGGGCAAAAGCAATTTATCCCGCGCGCTGCGCGCGCACGGCGCGCCCGTCGTGGACGCCGACGAAATCTCCCGCGCGCTGACTGCGGCGGGCGGCGCGGCGCTGCCCGCCATCCGCGAGGCGTTTGGCGACGAGGTGTTTTCCGGCGACGCGCTCGACCGCAGGAAGCTCGGCGCGCTGATCTTTTCCGATCCCGAACGGCGCGGGAAGCTCAACGCCATCCTGCATCCCATGATCTTTCGGGAAATGCGCGCGCGGCTGGACGCCATCGAAGGCGCGGCGATCCTCGAAGCGCCGCTTCTCTATGAAACGGGGCTGGACAAGTGGTGCGACGAAGTCTGGTGCGCGTACGTGCCGCAGAAGGAACAGGTAAGGCGCGTGCGCAAGCGCGATCAACTGACCGTCCGCCGCGCGCTTGAGCGCGTGCGCAGCCAGACGCCCTCGCTGGAGAAGGCGCGGCGTTCGACGCGCGTGATCCGCACCGACGGCGAAAAGGACGCAAGCGCCGCCCGCGCCGTCGAATTATGGGACGACCTCGCGCGAACGCTTCGCAGTAAATAAGGAGCACGCTTTGCAGAATCTTTTGCCTCCCTCGACCACCTCTCCCGTCCGCCGCCGCCGCGCGGTCCGGCATAGAAAGCGCCGTGCCGTCCGCCTGTCGCGCGGACAGGCGCTTGCGCTCGCCGTCATGGGCGTTTTTCTGATCGTCGCCGTCGCGCTCTCCTCTGTCGCCGGGGCGCGGCTCGGCGACCTCCGCGCGGCGCGCGAGGCGGAGGAAAAGGAGTTCGCGCGGCAGGTGTCGCGGCACACCGTCAAGTACCGCGACCTGATCGAGCGCTACGCCGCGCAGTACGGCGTCGAGCCGGCGTACATCGCCGCCGTGATCCTGCGCGAGAGCAGCTACGACCCGAACGCCGTCAGCTATGCCAACGCGCGCGGGTTGATGCAGCTCATGCCCGATACCGGGACGTGGATGGCGGAAAAGGCGGGGCTGGCCGATTACACGCTCGAATCGCTGTTCGATCCCGAAATCAACATCCGTCTGGGCACGCGCTATATCGATTACCTCGCCGGCAAGTTCGACGGCGATCCCGTCCTGATCGCCTGCGGTTATCACGCCGGCGCGGGCAACGTGAGCGCGTGGCTGCAAAAGTATTCCGAGGACGGCAAAACGCTCGCCGTCGATGAAATCCCCATGGAAGATACGCGTTCTTACGCGGGAAAGGTGCTCAATGCGTACGCGATTTATCAGCAGTTCTATTATCCGTAAGGCGCTGCCCGCGCTGCTCGCGCTTGCGCTGGCGCTCGGCGTTTGCATGCCCGCGTCCGCGCTGGACAGCATGCTCGATCTGGCGATCATATCGGTGAAAACCAAAACGCTCAACCCGCTCCTGTCGGAAGAGCGCGATTTCCAGTCGCTGACGGCGCTGGTCTACGAAGGCCTTCTGGCGATCGACGACAGCTACCGTCCCATTCCGTGCCTCGCCGAGAGCTATTCGACCGACGATCTCAAGACGTGGAAGCTCGTGCTGCGCGAGAACGCCTATTTCCATGACGGCGCGCGCGTGACGGCGTACGACGTCGTCGCCACCTACAACGAGATCGTGCGGCTCGCCGAGGAAGGCAAGGGACAGTACGCCTCGCTCAAGTACACGATCAAATCCATGAGCGCCAACGATGACAAAACGCTCATCGTCAAGGCGGAGCGCGCGTATTACGGCACGCTGTACGCGCTGACCTTCCCGATCCTCCCGGCGTCTCAGGTGCAGTCGGAAGAACCGTCGGGGAGCGGGCCTTTCTGCGTGGACAAATTTATCCCCACCGATTATCTCTTCCTGACGGCGAACACGCAGTGGTGGGACGGCGAGCCGGACGTCAAGCAGATTTCCGTCACCTTCTGCGCCACCAACCGCGAGCTGATTTCGGCGTTCGAGTACAATCAGGTGGACGCCGTAATGACGCGCTCCTCCTCGGCGGGGCAGTACAGCGCGGGCGTTTCCACCATGAACGTCACCTACCGCACACGGCAGCTTGAAACGCTCCTCATGAATCATTCGGCGTTTGAGCTGAAAAGCGTGAACGTTCGCAAGGCCATTCGATACGCGCTCGATCTTGATTCGATCTGCGAATCGGTGTATATGGGCATGGCGGCGCGCACCAACACGCCTTTGCCGGCAAGCTCGGTCTTTTATCAGGATACGCCCTCCGCGTTCGAGTACAACCCCGACAAGGCGCGCGAGCTGCTTGCCGCCGACGGCTGGAAGGACTCCGACGGCGACGGCATGCTCGACACCATCCGCGACGGCAAGCAGGCCAATCTGCGCCTGCGCCTGTATTATTATGAAGAACAGGATAATTCGGTGCGCGTCGAGGTCGCCAACCGCATCGCCGATATGCTCATGGAGGTGGGCATCAAGGCGGTGCCCGAAATGCTGACTTTTTCCGAAACAAAGACTAAGCTCGCCGCCGGCAGCTTCGATCTTTGTATCGCGGCGTACCAGATGGACGTCGTGCCCGACCCGGGCTTCCTGCTCATGAGCGGCAATACGGGCAACTATTCGCGGTATCGCTCCACGGCGATGAACGACCTGTTCAAGGCCTTCCGCGAGTACAAGAATTTTACCGATCTCAACGCGGCGTTCACGGCGTATCGCCTGTCCCTGCTGGATATCCAGCAGCAGTTCGCCGAGGATTGCCCCTTCCTTTGCCTGTATTACCGCACGGGCGCGCTGCTTTCGCGCAAGGTGTTTTTCGCGTCGCAGGATGTGCGCGAGCCCGAGGTTCTGCGCGGCATTGAATCGGTCGAGGTCAATTGGTAGCGACGGGGCACAATTCCCGCGCCCGCGCATATCGTGTGATCAGGGAGGTGGGAGCATGAGCCTGTCGGAACTGCGCACCAAGGACGTCGTCAATACGATTGACGGCAAACGGCTGGGCAAGGTCATGGATATCGAGTTTGACGCGCATACCGGGACGGTCGAGGCGATCGTCGTGCCGGGGGAAACCAAAATGTCCCAAATGCTGCGCGGCGAGAAATGCGGGATCGTCATCCCGTGGGCGCGCATCTGCAAGATCGGCGAAAACGTCATTCTCGTCCGACTCGAGCCGGGCGAAACGGAAGAAGAAACGGTGTGAAGGAGCTGTACGACGGATGAAACGGGCTGCGTGTATCATGGCGATTCTATTATGCCTTGCGTCGGCGTGCGCCGCCGAGGAAGAAGTGGATTTCCTCGCGCTGGTCGGCACGCCGTCCGTGACGCTTGCGTCGCCCGGCGTCAATCAGACCTATCCCGCGTCGTATGAGATCACCGTGCGCGCGACGGGCGCGCATGTGGACAGGATCACGGCGGAATGCGTCTGGGAAGGCGGCTCGCTTTCCTATGAGCAGGCGGGCGGCGCGCTGGATTATACGTTCAAACTGCCGCGTTTGTCCTGCGGCGCGACCGTCACGGTCACGGGCTACGGCGTCAACTATTACGGCGCCGCCGTGTCCGACGAGAAAAAGGTCTATATCCTGTCGCCCAAGGAGCGGTTGATCCGGGATATGTTCGACGAGGCCAAGCGCGAGTCAACCGATAAGCGCTATCGCTTCGCGCCCGCGCAGGAGGACGGCGATCTCGCCGTTTGCAAGAATTACGTCATGCGCCTGTTCGACACCTTCTCCAAATCCTACCGCATGGCGGAGTACCCCGAGCTTGCGCTGCATATGCCCAAGAACAACAGCAAGGTCAACTGCGCGCCGTATGATTACGGCATCGAGTGGCGCATCGAAAGCGCCGAAGACGGCAGTCCGTTTGAAATCGCGGCGCAGTTCAAGTATGATCAGTCGCTTACCAAAGAGGAGAACCGCGCGCTGTGCCGCAAGGTGCTCGAAAGCGTCAAAACGGGCGATTTCTTGCAGATGGTGGGCTATTATTACCACGGCAACGGCCCGCACAGCCTTTTGTTCATGGCGGATTACTCGCCCGCGGGCGATCTGATGACATGGACGGACAGCAACATGCTCGGCACGCGCATCGAGGGCGTGCGCTGGGGCTACATCCAGTATGAGGCGCAGAAAACGGCGGAATGGTTCGTGGACGCCATCTGTACGAAAAACCGCGGTTGCACGCTGTACCGTTTGCGCGACGATTTGTACATCCATCAATGATTTGCTGGACAGAACGCGATATCGCGCGTATAATGAACGAAAGAACGCCGCAAAGGGTGATGAACGGGTGAAATGTCAATTTTGTAACTGCGCCGACAGCCGCGTGGTGGATTCGCGCCCGACCGACGACGGCAACAGCATCCGCCGCCGGCGCGAGTGCATTAACTGCGGCCGCCGCTTCACCACTTATGAGAAGGTGGAGGAGCAGCAGCTTCTGGTGATCAAAAAGGACAACTCGCGCGAGCTGTTCGACCCGCAGAAGATACGCTCGGGCATTATCGCCGCCTGTCATAAACGCCCGGTTTCCGCCGCCGAGATCGAGAAAATCGTGTCCTCCGTCGAGCAGCTCGCCTACAACAGCCTGCGCGAAGAGATCACCACGCGCCAGATCGGCGAAATGGTGATGGAGGAACTGCGCCGGCTCGACGAGGTGGCGTATATCCGCTTTGCTTCCGTGTATCGCCAGTTTACCGATCTGCCCACCTTCATGCACGAAATGAACCGCGTGCTGACCGAGCGCGATATCGAGCCCGAAACGAAGAAATAAGGTCGCCGCGTTTTTGCGGCGGCCCCGGAACGCGCGCGGAAACGCGCGTTTTTGTTTTTGCGCCCTTCCGCTTATAACAGCGCGCGCTGGATCTTCCCGCTGACGGTCTTGGGCAGTTCGTCGCGGAAGACGACGATGCGCGGGTATTTGTAGGGCGCGGTGCGGTGCTTGACGTAGTTCTGGATCTCCTTGGCGAGCGCGTCGGAGGGCTCCCTGTCCTTGGTCAGCACGACGCTCGCCTTGACGATCTGCCCGCGCACGGGATCGGGCGCGGCGGACACGCCGCATTCGAGCACGTAGGGAAGCTCCATGATGACGCTTTCGATCTCGAAGGGTCCGATGCGGTAGCCCGAGGATTTGATCAGATCGTCCACGCGCCCGACGTACCAGTAATACCCGTCCTCGTCGCGCCACGCCGTGTCGCCGGTGTGGTACATATCATGAACGCGCGTGAGCGCGGCGTCCTGCCCGTAATAGCCGATGAACAGCCCGCAGGCGGGCTTGCCCGCGCCGGTGCGCACGACGATTTCGCCCGTTTCGCCCGTCGGGACGGGGTTGCCGTCGTGATCGACGATATCGACGTCATAGAGCGGCGACGGCTTGCCCATCGAGCCGATCTTGGGCGTCATGCCCGCTAAATTGCCCACGAGCAGCGCGCTTTCGGTCTGCCCGAAGCCTTCCATGAGCGAGATGCCCGTCGCCTCGCGGAACTTGAGGAACACCTCGGGGTTGAGCGCCTCGCCCGCGATGGCGGCTTGGCGGATCGAGGACAAATCGTACTTGGACAAATCTTCCTTGATGAACATGCGGTACATCGTCGGCGGCGCGCAGAAGGTTTTAATCTGGTATTTCGCGAAGAGCGGCAGAATGTCGTCGGCGCTGAAGCGGTCGAAATCGTAAACGAACACCGGCGCCTCGCACAGCCACTGACCGTACAGCTTGCCCCACAGCGCCTTGCCCCAGCCGGTATCCGATATGGTCAGGTGCAGATTGCCCTGTTCGGCGCGCTGCCAGTATTTCGCCGTGATAAAATGCGAGAGCGGGTAGGTGTGGCTGTGGCGCGCGAGCTTGGGATAGCCCGTCGTGCCCGAGGTGAAGAACATCACCATATCGTCGCTTCCGCATGCGGCGTCGGCGGGGCGGTGATACGAGGAGGAAAACAGCGTGTAGTCGCCGTCGAAATCATGCCAGCCCTCGCGCGCGCCGCCGCAGACCACCAGCGTTTTGAGCGAGGGGCATTCGGGCAGCGCTTTTTCAATCTCGCCCGCCGCCGCGCCGCGCGCCGTGCACAATACGGCCGTTACGCCCGCGACGTTCAGGCGGTACTCGAAATCCTTGGCGAGCAATTGATCGGTCGCGGGAATGGCGACGGCGCCGATCTTGGCGAGCGCCATCATGACGAACCAGAAATGATACTGCCTGCGCAGCACGACCAACACGCGGTCGCCCTTTTTGACGCCCAGCGAGCGCAGGTAGTTCGCCGTGCGGTTGCCGTGGCGCTTGATGTCCTCGAACGTGAACCGGCGCTCGGCTTTGCGCTCGTCCAGGTGCAGCAGCGCCAGCCTGTCGCCGTGCTTTTCCGCCATCACGTCGAGAAAGTCGTAGGCAAAATTGAAGGTATCAAGATGCGAAAACGCGATCTCGCGCAGCGCGCCCGTTTCGTCCTCGACGGGCTTGACGAACCGCTCGGCGATCAATTCGCCCTTTGCGCGCCCGGCGGGCGCCGGCGCGGGCATGGCGATCTCGGGCGCGCCCTCGCCGGGCAGCACGACCGCCAGAAAGAGGCAGTCGCCGCCGCCGGTGGCAATCATGCCGTGCGGCGTGGCGCTGTTGTAATAGATGCTGTCGCCCTCGCGCAGCGTTTCGCTGTGCCGTCCGACCTGCACCTTGAGCTCGCCCGAAAGCACGTAATCAAACTCCTGCCCCGAATGCGTGGCGGTGTGAACGGGCGCGTTCTGCAGCGCGGGATCATAGGCGTAACGGACGAAGTACGGCTCGGCGATTTTGCTGCGGAAGAGCGGCGCGAGCGAGCGGATATCAATGCCCTTCTCGCGCGCCGTGATCTCGCCCGCGCCCTTGCGCGTGACGGTGTAGCTCGACAGCCGCGCCGTGCGGCCTTCCATGAGATCGAGGATCTCGACGTGGAAAATCTGCGCGCATTTGTGGATGAACGTGAAGGGAAGATCGGCCAGCCCGTTCTCGTACGCGCGGTAAGTATCAAGCGGCAGATCGGTGTACTCCGCCATTTCCCGCTCGGTATACCCGGCGATCTCGCGCAGCTCGCGGATGCGCTCGGCGACGTCGCGCAGTTCGGACGGCATGGACGTGGTTTCCATCGGCTTCACCTCTTTCGCGGGCAGGGGCGCGCCCGCATCTTCATGGTTTTGACATCGGCGGGGCAGCGCCCCGATCGGCAAAAGAAAAACCCGCCTCACGATGTCTCTTGAGACGGGATGTGTTTCAACCCGCGGTACCACTCAAATTGCGCGTTTCCGCGCCGCTCTGCGGCTCTGACAAGCCTTGCGCTCTGACGCGGCGCGCGCGGGACAGCTTACTCGCTTTCGCTTTGGGCTTCCGGCTCGGAAGGGATGGACGTGATGGGCGCGCGCGATATCGGCTTCCAGCGACCGCCGACTCTCTGAAAAGGGCTTGCCCCGTCGTCTTCGTCATGGCCTTTGCTATGAAATTGGGGAAAGCGTATCACAGGCGCGCGCGTTTGTCAAGCGCCGCGCTCTCTGTGCGGCGCAAAAAACAGTTTGAGTACATTCTTGCGATTGACAAAGGCGAAAGACGGTGCTATAGATAACTGATACGGCGTTTGCGGGAGGGCTTGATGAAGCGCGTGACGGTGGTGGTCGGGCATTACGGAAGCGGAAAAAGCGAGTTTTCCGTCAGCCTCGCCATGCAGCTTGCGCGCAGCCCGGCGCCGTATGCCCGCGTTGCGCTGGCCGATCTCGACGTCGCCAACCCGTACTTCCGCTCGCGCGAATGCCGAGGCATGCTTGAAAAGGCGGGCGTCGCCGTGCATTCGGGCGCGTACGACCGGGAGATCACCGCCGAATTGCCGGCGCTGGGCGCGGGGCCGCGCGCCATGCTCGAGGATGAAAGCTGCCGCGCGATCCTCGATCTGGGGGGCAACGACGCCGGCGCGCGCGTGCTCAAGCAGTTCGGCGAATACCTGAAGCGCGACGACCACGAATTGCTCGCCGTCGTCAATTTCAACCGGTATGAAACGCGCTCGGTCGCCGACGCGGCGGCGCATGTCCGATCAATCGGGGACGAGCTTGCCCTGCGCGTGGACGGCATTGTGAACAACACCCATCTTTTGCTCGAGACGACGCCCGACATCATCAGGCGGGGTTACGAACAAGCGCTCGAACTGTCCCGAAACCTCGGTATTCCTTTGATCTGCACCTGTTATCCCGCGCCTTTGGTCGAGCCTCGGTCGCTGCTGGGTGTTGAGTGTCTCATGCCGCTCGGGCTGTATCTGCGCCCGACGTATCTGGATTGCGAAAGCTGAAAGGAGTCTTTATGAAACGCTTTCACGTAGTCATCAATCAGGACAAATGCAAGGGCTGCGAGCTGTGCCGTCACGCCTGCAAAAAAGGCGTGATCGGCGTGGCGAAGGAGGTCAATCTCAAGGGCTATCATCCCGCCGCCGTGCTTAACGACGGCGCGTGCGTCGGCTGTAAAAGCTGCGCCGTGATGTGCCCCGACTGCGCGATCGAGATTTTTGAAAAGGAGGCGGACGAGGCATGACCGAGAAAGTGTTGATGAAGGGCAACGAAGCCTTCGCCGAAGCCGCCATTCGCGGCGGCGCGCGCTGTTATTTCGGCTATCCCATCACGCCGCAGAGCGAGATTCCCGAGTACATGAGCCGCGAGCTGCCCAAGGTCGGCGGCGCGTTTGTGCAGGCCGAAAGCGAGCTGGGCGCGATCAATATGGCGTACGGCGCGGCGGCGGCGGGCGGCAACGTGTTCATTTCGTCCTCCTCGCCCGGCATATCGCTGATGCAGGAGGGCATGAGCTTTTTGTGCTCCGCGGAAACGCCCGTGCTCATGCTCAACGTGTCGCGCTGCGGCCCGGGCATCGGCGGCATTCAGCCCGGTCAGGCGGACTATTATCAGGTAACGCGCGGCGGCGGCAACGGCGATTACCGCATCCCGGTGTTCGCGCCCTCGGGCATTCAGGAAGCCGTCGATATGCTCTACGAGGGCATGTCGCTCGCCAACGAATGGCGCAATCCCGTGATGATCCTCGCCGACGGCATGATCGGACAGATGATGGAGCCGGTGCGCCTGCCCGCGTACCGCGAGGTTTCGCTTTCAGGAAGCGCCATCGCGCAGGAAAAGCCGTGGGCGATCACGGGATATGTCGAGCGCGGCGGCGACGGGCAGAGGAACGTCGTCAAATCGCTGCGGCTGCAGCCCGAGGCGCTTGAAAAGCACGTGGAAAAATTGTTTGAGAAGTACCGCCGCGCCGAGGACGCGCTGTGCCGTTATGCCGCCGACGATTTGAGCGACGCCGAGATCGTGTTCGTCGCCTTCGGCACGACGGCGCGCATCGCGCGCGAGGCCATCGGCTTGCTGGCGAAGGACGGCGTCAGGGCGTCGCTGATCCGCCCGATCAGCCTGTGGCCGTATCCGTACAGGGCGTTCGACGCGATCAATTATGCGAAAACGAAGGTCGTGATCTCCGCCGAGCTGTCGATGGGACAGATGATCGACGACGTGCGCATGGGCGTCGCCGGGCGCGCGCCCGTCCGCCTCATCCACCGCACGGGCGGCATGGTGATGTCCTCGCCCGATATGGCGGCGGAAGCCAAAGCGATCTTGGAGGGACTGACATGAAACAGACGTTTGCCGTGACCAAGGGGATGCTCGACGTGTCGACCAGCTATTGCCCGGGCTGCACGCACGGCATCGCGCACAGGATTATCATGGAAACGCTCGACGAAATGGGTATTCTGGACAGCGCCATCGGCGTGGCGCCCATCGGCTGCGCGGTGGTCGCGCATCAGTTCATGAACGTCGATATGTGCGAGTCGGCGCACGGCCGCGCGCCCGCCGTGGCGACGGGCATCCGCCGCGTGCATCCCGACAAAACGGTGTTCACCTATCAGGGCGACGGCGATCTCGCCTCCATCGGCACGGCGGAGATCGTTCACGCCGCCGTCCGGGGCGAAAAGATCACCACCTTCTTCATCAACAACGGCATATACGGCATGACGGGCGGGCAGATGGCGCCCACCACGCTGATCGGCCAGCGCAGCACCACCTCGCAGGACGGGCGCAGCAAGGAAGTCAACGGAATGCCCATCAGGATGTCCGAATTGCTCGCCACCATCGAGGGCGCGGCGTTCGTCGAGCGCGTGGCGCTGGACACCCCGGCGCATGTGCTCGCCGCCAAGCGCGCCGTGCGCGCCGCGCTCGAGGTGCAGCAAAAGCGTCTCGGCTTCGGTATCGTCGAGTTCCTTTCGTCCTGCCCGACCAACTGGGGCATGACGCCGGACAAGGCGCTTGACTGGATCAGGGAAAAGGTCATTCCGTATTATCCGCTCGGCAATTTCCGCAGGCCCGGGGAGGTGCAGGCATGACGACCAAAATGTTTTTCGCCGGCTCGGGCGGGCAGGGCGTATTGCTGATGGGACAAATCGTGACCTACGCCGCCATGATCGAGGGCAAGGAAGCGACGTTTTTACCGTCCTACGGCCCCGAAATGCGCGGCGGCACGGCCAACTGCACCGTTGTGGTGTCGGACGAGCCGGTATCCTGCCCGGTCATTTACGAGGCGGACGTCGCCGTCGTGATGAACCTGCCCTCGCTCGTCAAGTTCGAGCCGCTCGTCAAGGCGGGGGGCAAATTGTTCTATAATTCCTCGATTATCGACACCGTTCCCGCGCGGACGGATATCGCCGTGACCGCCGTGGATACGGCTGCGCGCGCCGCCGCGCTCGGCAGCGATAAGGTCGCCAACATGGCGATGCTGGGCGAGGTGGTGCGCGGCACGAACGTCGTGTCTGTGGACGCCGTGTTCCACGTGTTCGACAAGGTGTTTTCAGGCCGGAAAGCGGCGTTCATCCCGCTCAATAAGCAGGCGTTCATGAACGAGTGACCGCGAGGCGCAGCTCTACTCTATGGTGATAAAGATGCCGAGAATTGATAAAGAGCCCTTTTGTCAGGGCTCTTTATTGATATCAGCCGCTTACTCCGGAGACAGAT
>CAYWOS010000007.1:0-92852 GCA_964459985.1 uncultured Oscillospiraceae bacterium | reverse complement strand
AGAAGAAATCATACTTGAGCGGCGACAGCAGATACCACGGCGCGACGGTGTTTTCGAGCTTGGAGGTCGAATAGCTGATCTGATACTGCATCTGCGGTGAATTGACGGGCGTGAGCACGGCGTCGTAGAGCGGGCGGAAGCCGTTGCCCGTTTTGTAGACGTTCAGGAGATCGGCGTCGGGATAGAGCGCGCCGCCGTTTTCGCGCATGGTTTTTGCGAGCGCCGACAGCGCTTCCCCGCTCCCCAGCGCGCCCTGCGGCCCGGCGGAGACGGGGAGCCTGCCGTAGGAATTGCCCGAGAGATACTTGAGGTAGCGCACGACGATGTTTTCCGCGCCGACGCGGGAGACGATGGTTTCAATATCGGCAATCGTCGTCAGGGGCACCGCCTTCTGGTAAGGAATGCCGAGAAACTGCGCCGTTTTGGTCACATAGCCGTACAGATCGAGATACAACGGGTAATCGCCCGCCCCGACGCGTTTTTCGAGCCCGGCGTTTTCGATCAGGTACGCGCGGTAGGCGTTCGCCATGCCCGCGTAGGAGCTTTCCTCCTCGCCGCTTAAAAAGACATAGCGCACCGTGTATTCGCCCCGCGTCAGCCCGGCGCGCTCGGAAACGCCCGTCAGGCTTTGCTCGAATTCCTTTTTGTTCATGATAATCGAGCCGCTGTTGAGCAGTTGAAACTCGGAATACACGATGTTGTAGCTGGACAGGTTGGACACGCGCGCGTGCAGCGCCGCCTTGGCGTCGTTTTGCGTGATGATCGCCAAGAACCCGTGGTCGCCCTTGCTCATGCCGAACACGGGCAGGCGCGCCGTCTGCTCGTAGGTGCGCGCCAGCGCCGGCGAGGTGGACAGCCCGAGCTGGCCGTTCACCGAAGGATCGCGCCCGTAGATATTCGCTTTGTACTCGTTCACGGCGGTCACGCCGTTGTGAAAGCGGATGAGCGCGCCCGAGCCGTCGGGCACGAGCATGTAGCCCTCCTCGCCCTCGCCCGCCGCGCCGAACGCCGGGAGCACGTCGACGCTCGTGAGCGTGTTGACGCCCGTTGAGCGCGCCTCCTCGACCGGCACGGTAACTTCCAGACAGCCCCCGCGCAGCGCGTAATGCACGGTCACGGATATGTCGAGCTTGGGGAAGACATAGGTCGCGGTCGCCTGCCCGCCGTCGATGATCATGGAAAAGCCGTCTTTGTTGTAGCTGTCGGTCTGCGACAGCGCCGTGAGCGCCGTGCCGCGCTCGGAGGTGTAGCCGATGCCGATCTGCGACTGCAGCGTCATTTTGTGGACGCCCTTCGCCCGTTTATCGGGCGCGGCGGGGTTGGAGCGCCACAGATGATCGCCGCGCGCGTCGGCGACGAGGATCGCGCCGGTTTCGGGATTGGCGCACAGCGTCAGATCGCCGTCCCGCGCGACCTCGACAAAACCCTCCTCCAGCGCGCACGCGTTCAGGACGAGGCACACGAGCGCCGCCGTGAACAGTAGGAATAATCCGCGTTTCATGCCCGTCCCCCCTTACATGCGATACATCATTTCGCTGTACAGCGTTTGCAGGAACACGATAAACTGCTGCACCAGCGAATACAGAAGCACGATCAGCACCAGAATGACCGCCAGCGCGAAAACGACCAGCAGCAGATACAAAAGCGTTCCCTTGAGCGTGAGCTGATTGATCTGCATCATGCCGACCACCAGCAGCACGAGCGACCAGCCGATGCAGAAAATATTGAAGAAGATGACGAACACGTTCACGTCGAGCGAGAGGAAATTGGTCAGAATCGCCGTGAGGAAGGCGCCCAGCACGAAGGGCAGCAGCGCGTAGCTCTCGGCGATCAGCAACTCTCTCGGCTTGCCCTCGCACGCGCTCATCAGCGAGGACACGGCGAGCGTCGAGAGATAGAACAGCCCGAAGCTGCCCAGCGATCCGGCGAACAGAAGCGGCACGTTGAGCTTTTCGATCTGGTTGGGATTGTAGGCGAACCCCGTCAGCACATAGCTCACGACGCTCGAGAGAAACAGCGCGCCGATGAGCACGAGCGCGGCGGGCAGCGAGCCGTTGCCCAGCCTTTTCATGTCGTCAAAGCCCGTGTAGGCGTGCGTCATACAGTGGAAGGGCTGCCGCCACGCGAGCCGCCGCGCCGCCGTTTCGCCCGTTTTCCTTGTTTTGCGTCGCCGCCAGCCGATGTATTTGCCGCCCGCGAACAGGATCGCCGCGCCCGCCAGTATCCAGCCCATGTTTTGCCGCAGCAGCGCCGTCGAGCGCTCCTTGAAGGCGTCCGAATACCCCTGCTTGTCGTTGGCGAGGCGGAAATACCGCATCGCTTCCTCGTACTGCTCCGTTTCGTAGTGCGCCACGCCCAGTCCGGCGTAGGCGAAGGTGTAATGCGCGTCCATTTTGAGGATCTCGTGATACAATTCGATCGCTTCCTGAAAGCGGCCTTCGTCGGACAATTTGACCGCGCTGTGCACCGCCCTGCCGAAATCGGTCAGCGCAAAACGCGTCACGCTGCCCGACTGCCTGTCCAGCGCGAGGATGTCGCCGTTCAGCCGCGCGATGGCGCAGGGGTCCTGAAACAGTCCCTTTTGCGTGCCGTTGCCGCCGCAGGTGAGCATGACGCCCGTGCTGGTATCCGAAAACTCGAAGATCTGCTTGTCCGTGCTGCGCGCCAGACAGGCGTACAGGCCGTCCTCGTTGCTCAGCACGTCGGCGAGCGCGCCGGCCGGCCACTTGCGGTAGGCGACGCCGAGCGGGTTGAGCTTGTAGACGCTCATGCCGCGCGTTTCCTCCAGCGTGCCGACCGAGGCGTAGACCATATCCTCCGCATCGATGTCGATATTGGTGTACTCGATGGGGATGAAGGATTCCAGCCCCGCCCACTGCTCGCGTGTCATGAACACGCGGAGCAGTTTTTGCAGCGCGACCGCCGCCGTGACCTCGACGTGATTGGCGCCGTAGAAGCTCAAAAACGCGCCGTCCTCCCGAAAGCAGATCAGGCCCTGAAAAATGCCCTGCGAGAGCACGTACACGCGCCCGGCGCTGTCGGCGACCACCTTTTGCGGCATGTAGGGCGATGTTTCCTCATACAGCTCGCTTTCGGGGCGCGCGTAGACGCGCAGAAGCTCGCCGTCGCCGGATAACTTGAGCGTCAGGCACAGCCCGTCGTCGGCGACGTACAGATTGCCCTGCGCGTCGGCGAACACGCCCTTGGGGCTTTGGAGCGCGTAATCGCCCTCGCCCTTGTATTCGCGCACAAAGCGCAGGTTTTCGTCCAGCATGACGACGCGCGAATTGCCGGTATCGGCGATGTAGACGCGCTTCGTCTGCGCCTGCACATAGATATCGTTCGGCTTGTTGAGCGCGCCCGCGCCCATATCGACGCCCAGCAGGTAATCGGCGACCTCGTAGCCGTTGGGCGAAGGCGCGCTGACGCCGTAGGGCGTCGAGGCGTAGCCGCCGTAGGGAAGCTCGGCCGCGCTTGCCGCGGCGGGCAGCAGCAGCAGGCATACGAGGACGGTAATCGCGCGTTTCATCGTATCCCTCCTTACTTCATGCCCGAATGCGACATGGTTTCCAGCACCGAGGACTGCGACAGCAGGAAAAACACCACGGGCGGCAGCATGAGCACCAGCGCGACCGCCGCGCCCGCGCCGGCGCGCGCGATGCCCGCCGAGGCGATCTGGCGCAGCATCACGGGCAGCACCTTCATGCGCTCGTCGTAGATGTAGGAAACGCCCGAGGCGTTCCACAGCCCCTGAAAGGTGAAGATCGACAGCGTGAGCCACGCCGGCTTGATCATGGGCATCACAATGGTGAAGAACGTGCGGTACTCGCTCGCGCCGTCGATGCGCGCCGCTTCCATCAGGCTGTTCGGCACGGCGGTAACGACGAACTGGCGCACGAGGAACACGCCGAAGGAGCCCGCCATCATTGGCAGCAGCACCGCCCAGTACGTGTTGATCAGCCCGAGCTGCGAAATGATGATGTACTGCGGGATCGCCGTGACCTCGGTGCGGAACAGGATCGCCCACACGACGACGGCGTAGAACACCTTGAGCCATTTCTGCGGATACTTGGCGAGCGCGTACGCCGCCATGGAAGCGATCAGCACGTACGCCGCCGTGCCCGTGACCGATATGAACAGGGAGTTGAACAGATATCTTTCAAAGGGCACCCACATTTCCTGCGCCAGACGCGTCATGGTGGTGAAGTTGTCCAGCGTGGGATTCTGCACCATAAAGCGCGGCGGGTACAGGAACAATTCGTTGGTCGGCTTGAACGCCGTGATGACGGTGTACACCAGCGGCAGCGCCATGAACGCCGCCATGAGCGCCAGGAAGAAGAATACCAGCGCGTTGCCGCCGAAGGAGCGGCTCACGCGCTTTTTGCGCGCCTTTAAGCGCTTTGTTTCCGCCGTCGTCATGCCGCGTCGCCTCCTTCGCCGCCCATTCTTGCCAGCGCGTTCTTGACCAGCGACCAGAAAAACAGCATCAGCAGGAACAGGACCACCGCGATGGCGGAGGCGTAGCCCATTTCAAAGCGCACCGTGCCGAAATCGAAAATATGGCAGATGATGGTGTGCGTCGAGTAATCGGTCGAGGGGAAGCCGGTCAGCGCCATCGCCTCGTAGCCGATGGCGAAGGAGGTCGATATCTGCATGACCGCGCCGAACAGGAGCTGCGGCACCATTTGCGGCAGCGTGATGTACCACAGCTCCTGAAAGCGGTTCTTCACGCCGTCCATCGCGCCCGCCTCGTAGAGCGATTTGTCCATGCTCTGAAGACCGGCGACAAAGGAAAGGAAGCCCACGCTCATGGACAGCCACAGGATGACCACCACCACCACGATGCCGTTGTAGCTGGTCGATGTCAGCCACTGGATGGAATCGTTGATGACGCCGGCGCGCAGCAGCGTCGAGTTGAGCAGACCCACCGAGTCGTCCGAGAAAATATACGTCCAGATGAAGTATACGTTGCCCGCCAGCGACGGCGCGTAGAACAGGAAGGTCAGTCCCGTGCGGGTCAGGCGCGGGAAATCGTTGATGAACCACGCGAACACAAAGCTCAGCAGATAGCTGAGCGGGCCGGTGATCAGCGCGAACACCAGCGTGTTCTTGAGCGCGATGAGGAACACGTCGTCCTCCAGCAGCAGCCGCACATAGTTGTCCACGCCGATGAACAGGGGCGTTTCGAGCATGTTGAAGTAGGTGAAGCTCAAAAACACGCTCGCCAGTATGGGCAGAATGGTGAACACGGTGAACAGCAGGATAAACGGCAGGGTGAACACCAGCGCGGGGACGCGGTACTGCCGCGCGATGCCGACGTGACCTCTCATGGCGCGATCGCCTCCGTTCCTTGGAATTCCGCCCATTTGCGCGCGATTTCCTTGTTGATTTCCTTGTTGTACTTGGCGAGCACGGCGCGCGGCACTTTGTCGTCGTACACCACCGCGCGGAAGGCGAAGGACAGGCTTCGGTTGATGATGTAGTTGCCGGGGAGCTGCGGGATATCGTCCACGTCTTTCCACTGCTCAAGAATGGCTTTCTGCTGCGCGTCGGTCCAGCGCATCCGGATGAAAGCGTTCTTGTTGGCGGTCGGCCAGCGCGCCGCCGCGCCCATGAGGTTTTCCAGCGACAGCCCGAACGCCGCCTGCGTTTCGTCGCTCGTCCACCACGAGATAAACTTGAACGCCGCGTCCTGCTGTTTGGACGTCGCCATGATCACCGCGCCCGTGCCCATCGCGCCGCAGCTTCGGTCGACCGTGCCGTCCTCCCGCCTGATGCCCGGGATGGGCGCGATGTCCCACAAGCCGTCCAGTTCGGGCGCGGCGGCGGCGAGCGTGTTCGCCATCGTGTACTGATCCAGCGCGAGGGGCATTTCGCCCGTGCGGAAGCGCGAGAAGAAATCGTATTTGACGGGCAGCGAATACTTGGTGTACAGATCGGTCCACTCGATGAACGCTTCCAGCGCGCCGGGCAGATCGAATCTGGTCTTTTGCAGATCGTCGGTGTAGTAGTTGAGGCCGCGCTGGAACAGGTGAATCTGGAAGCCGAGCGTGTTGTTGTTGGTCACCGTCGGCTCGGGCACGCCTACGCGCATGCCCATCTTGCTCAATACGGGAATGAGCGCCTTCATGTCCTGCCATGTGTCGGGCAGGGTCAGCCCCAGATCGTCAAATATGTCTTTACGGTAAAAGATCATGTAGAAATTCTGCGTTTCGGGCAGCGCGTACACGCCGCCCTGATAGCGGTAGGGGATAAGCGCCGAATCGTAGAAGCGTTCGCAGACTTCCCCAAACCCCTCGAACCGGCTCAAATCGACGAGCGCGCCGCGCATGGCGAGGTTGACGGGCAATTCCTTGTAGACCGTCAGCGCCACGTCGGGGCCTTTGTTGCCCAGCGTCGCCTGCATCAGCGTGCCCGAGCCGTCGATCAGGCTCAAATTGACGCGGATGCCCGTTTCGGGCACGAAGGTCTGGTCGATCAGCTCCTTGAGCAACTGCGTCTGGTCGCGCCCCGAACCGATGCCCGACGCGCCCAGATCGTTGGCGCACACCCACACGGTCAGGGGCTTTGTCTCCTGCTCGTCGCCGTACACCTGCCCCACGGCGTTGTAGTCCTCAAAGAAGGAGCCGATGAAGGCGTTCCACCGGAAAGCGATCTGCGTGAACAGCCCGACGCCGCCCGTGGGCAGGGGCTGCCCGGCGGGCGTCAGCACGATGTAGTCGAGCATGAGCGGCTGTTCCGCCATTTGCAGCGCCCACGCGGACAGGCTCGAAAGGTTGTCCTTCAGCCCCTCCAGCCGTCCCGGCACCGTTTCGGGCTTCTTGGCGAAGGATTCCATCTGCACCGCCATCTGGATCAGCAGCGCCGCCTCGCTGCCGCTGCCGGCGAAGGCGGCGACGCGCGCTTCCTCCTCGCGCAGCGCGCCGGCAATGGCCAAAAGGCGCGCGGTAAAGTCCGGGATCTTCTTTTCGAGCTGGAAATCGCGGTTCAGGTCGATAGTGATGCGGTCGGCATCGGCGTTGGCGCCGGTGATCACGATGATCTGCCGGTACAGATCGCTCATGTCCGATACGACGTCCATCAGCCGCCGGAGCGATTCGCTGGTCCTGCTGCCCGCGACCGTCATGCGCATCACGTGCCTGCCCGCCGTGAGATAGATCAGGGAAGGCGTTTCGTCGCCGCCCAGCGTGAACATACGCCAGTCGACGCGGTAGGGGAAGTCGATGGCGTCCAGCCCGGCAAACGGCGTCTCGCCGTCAATGGTCAGCCCGCGCATCGAGGACATGCCGCGCGCGTACTCCTGCAGCGCGCGCATGGTAATCTGATAATATCCGCTCGCGGGCACGTCGAATTCCCATTCCAGCCATTGCCCCTGACGCTTCCAGTGCTCGCCGCCGATGACGTTCATGCGGGTTTTGACGGGATCGCTGGGCTGCGTGGCGGCGCTGGCGCGCTCGCTGAGCGGGTACAGCGTCTGGCTGCTCGTCCGAACGGCGTTTTCTGCCTGAATAACGATGGCTTCCGTCGGGCGCTCGTCCGCGCGCGCCTCAGCAATATAGTCGTCGTAGGCGGGCGGCGCGGCGGGATTGGTCAGCTCGATCCGGCCGATCGCCATGCTCTCGGCAAGCATTTCGATGCCCAGCGTATGCTCGCCCCGGGTCAGGTAGAGAAGATACGGCTCGATGTAATGGCTGGCGTCGTCGCCGAGCGCGACGGTCTGCCAGATTTCTGATTCCTTGAGGCGCGGACGCACGTCGTTGTCCCGCGTGTCGCGCGTGATCTCGCCGTCGGGCGCGTAGACGCGCGAAAGGAGGATGGCGGACGCCTTGTCAAAGGGCGTTTCGCCGTCTAAAAAGAGCGCGATTTCGGGATCAAGCTGGCGTCCGGCAAGCGGCAGATAGGTCAGGCGGATTTCGTACAGCCCCGCTTCCTCGACCGTAAAGCGGTATTCCACGCGCCCGAAGCCGCTCCCCCAGATCAGCGCGTCCGTCACGCCGCTCGTGTCGCCCGGCTCGACGTACGCGCCGGTGTCGCCCAGATCGGACGCCGCCGCGCCCGGCAGCGTGATCACGCGCGCGGGCCGCGCGGCGTCGGCGCGCGCCGCCAGATAATCGGCGTAAACGGGGATTTCCGCGCCCCGCGCCGCCGCCGCCGTCAGCAGCAGCGACAGCAGCGCCAGCATGGACAAAACAGCCCTTTTCATCCTTCAATTCTCCCGCGTTTCGTAGGTTTACCGTTTATCCTTGTCGGTTATAGTATAGGGTGCCCCCGCGCGTTTGTCAACAGGTGATTTGCGTGATCGGGCTAAAATTTTTCCGTTTAATTGTGAAAAGGCGTTGACAGGCGCGGCGATAGCGGATAGAATAGGGGTGACGACAGAAAAAACGGCGTCCCGGCTCCCAATTTTAGGATTACCGCTTAACCTAAAACGCCCGACGGAGGTTTTTATGGCCAACAATCGTGTTTCTCCGCGTCCCGACGCTCTGCCCCTGCCCGTGTACGCCGACGTGGGCGTCGACGGGCGGTACTTGCTTTCGCAGTACGCCTTTGACAGCCTTTTGGACAAGCGCACGTGGGAAACCCCGGCGATCGCGCCGACGGACGCGCCCTTTCCCGAAGGGAGCGCGTGGGAAAAGGACGGGCTCAAGCTGTCGCTGATCGTATCGGACAAGGCGGGCGTGCCGACCGTCTGCGCGGCGGTTGAAAACACGGGCGGCGCTTCGCGCGTGCTGAATGGGCTGGCGTTCACGGTGGCGCTCGGCGAGCGTGCCGATTTTATCTTTCCACTAAATACGCCCGCCGGGTTGATCTCGGGCGACGCCGTCGCCGAGGGACGGGTCGTTCAGGGCGGGCTGGTGTCCTGCGCCGTTCACACGATCCTGCCCGACAGGCGCGTGAATCTTCTATTCCTTGACACGGTGGAAAAGTGGTCGCTTGGCGTATACAGGAAGCAGGGCGCGCTGTACGCCGTGTTCATCGCGGCGCTGGAATGCGCGCTCGCGCCCGGCGAAAGCGTCGAGGTCGGCTCCTTGTATCTCCAGACGCCTTCGGGCGATCCCTTTCTTGCCATCCGCGATTTCTTCGACGGTCTGGGCTATCGCCCCGCGACGGGCGGCATTCAGGGCGGCGTAATGTATTCCTGCCATCCCAACGGCACGATGGACGGCGGGATGGATCAGGAGCCGCGCGGCCCCGGACTGCGCAAGTTTGCCGAATACCTGCCCGTTTTGCGCGATATGGGCGTCGATCACGTCTGGCTGCTGCCCATTTTCGAGCATAAAGGGCGCGGCGTCTACCACACCAGCGATCAGCGCGTGATCGACGAGCGCTACGGCGGCGACGAGGCGGTGCGGCATTATGTGGACGAGGCGCATCGGCTTGGCATGACGGTGCTGTTTGATTACGTGCCGCACGGCCCGGCCAAGGGCGACGCGCTCGCCAAGGAACACACGGACTGGTGCTCCCGCCGTCAGGACGGCGCGCTGCAGGAGGAATGGGACTGCGTTTCCTTCGACATGACGCTGCCCGCCTACCGGCAGTACACGACCGATCTGGTGCGCGAGCATGTCGCGCGCTTCGGTATTGACGGCGCGCGCATTGACTGCGCGATGGGCGGGCTGTCCAACTGGCAGCCGCAAAAGGGCTTCCGCCCCTCGGCTTCCAACCTCGCGGGCGGCGTCTGCATCACGAAAGCGATCTTTGACGGCTTCCGCGCGGGGGACAACCCGACGTTGGTGCTGCCCGAGAACTTCAATCCCGTGCCCGCGTATTACCCCGTCACCGACGTGTTTTACGGCATGAATTTCTACCGGCTGCTCGTGGAGATCGATCAGAAATACCGCGACGATCCCGCCGCGTACGTCCGCGCGCTGACCGACTGGCTGGAGATTGAACATAAAGTGCTGCCCGAGGGATTGGGCAGGCTGCGCTTTCTGGGCAATCATGACACGGTATCGTGGGTATGGCAGGCGGCGCGCGCCGTCGATTTCTACGGGCTTGACCGCGCCAAGGCGCTGTTCGCGCTCATTTTCCTGATCGACGGGCTGCCCATGCTGTACATGGGCGACGAAGACCCGTCGCTCGCCCACAAGCAGGGCGTCGCGCTGCGCGATTTCTTCAAGGATTTGATCGCGCTGCGCAAACGCACGGTCGGCGACAGCCGCGATATCGCGCATTTGAGGACGGGCAACGGCATCTTCGCGTGCGAGAGGCAAAACGGCGGCGACAGGTATCTGGTATGCGTCAATTTGAGCGATCACGCCGAGCGCGCGTCGCTCTGCGGGCGCGACGTTTCGCTGCCCGCGTACGGCTTTTCGGTGACGGCGCTATGAGAAAGTTATTTCTTCTGTTGATCCTGCTGGCGATCCCTCTGGTTTGCTCCGCCGAGGACTACGATCTGGGCGGCGTGACGCTGACGGTCGAAAACGGCGTGGTCACGGCGCTCGCCGACCGGACTGGAACGCTCCTGATGGACGGCCTATACGCCGACGTCGGCTGCGACGGCGCTTTCGCGCAGAACACCGTGGGCTATCAGCGCTTTACGGACATGAACACGTGGGATCTGGCGCGCATCGTGCCCAAGGCGCAAAAGCCCGTCGCGGCGGAGCGCTATACCGTCGATCACGCGGGCGATACGCTTGTGATCACGCACGAAATCGAGGGGCTGTCGGTGCGCCTTGCGTATCAAAAGGTCGAAAACGCGATCAAGCTGTCGGCCGAAATCACCTCGGCGCGGTCGTACGTGAGCGAGATTCAGGGCGTGCATTTCCAGCTTCGCGGTCTTGCCGTCCCCGAGGGGACGACGTTCCGCTTCCCCGGCAACACGCCGGGCGACGTGTTCACGGCGGGCGACATCAAGGCGTTCGCCGTGCGGCAGACCGACTACTGCAATCCCCTGACGGTCGTGCGCTTTGACGGCGGCGCGGGCGTCAACGTCCTGTTCCTCGACACCGAGGAAAAATGGTCGTGCGGCGTGTATTCCGATCGCGAGGGCGCGCTGTACGTGAGCAATCTGGCGATGGTCGAGGCGTTGATTATGCCCGGCGAAACGCTGCGCGCCGGCGACATGTACCTGCAATTGACGGGCGCGGACGCCTACGCGCCCGTGCAGGCGCTGTACGCGGAGCTTGGCTATCACGCGCCCGACACCGGCTATCAGAGCGGCCCGATGTATTCCTGCCATCCGGCGGGCACGATGGACAGCGGCTTCCGCGATACCAAAACCATGCGCGCGTACGCCGATTCGCTGCCCGCGCTCGCGCAGATGGGCGTTGAAAGCGTCTGGATTCTGCCCATCTTCGAGCATACCGGGCGCGGCGTGTACGAGCCGACCGATCAGCGTCTGATCGACAAGCGCTACGGCGGCGACGAGGACGTTAGATACTACGTCGATACCGCGCACGGGCTGGGCATGAACGTGCTGTTTGATTACGTGCCGCACGGGCCTTTCCCCGAGGACGCGCTGGCGGCGGAGCATCCCGAGTGGTGCAGCGTCGCGCGAAACGGCGAGAAGCAGATCGAGTGGGACTGCGTGAGCTTTGACATGGCGAACGCCGATTATCAGGCGTACACGAAGGCTTTGATCGCCGAGCACGTCGCGCGCTTTTCGGTGGACGGCGGGCGCGTCGACTGCGCGATGGGCGGGCTGTCGAACTGGCAGCCGCAGGCGGGCAACCGCGCTTCCTCCTCGGGACTGAAGGGCGGCGTCGGCATCGTGACCGCCATCCGCGAGGGATTTGCGGAGAGCGGGAAAACGCCGCTCCTGCTGCCCGAAAACTTCCATCCCGCGCCTTTCTACGCCGCCGTGACCGATATATTCTACGATATGCCCCTCTACCGGCTGATGTACGACATGCGCGAAAGGGGATGCGACGAGGAAACCTTCGCGCGGACGCTTTCCGACTGGCTGGAGAGCGAGCGCCTGTCCTCGGTGCCCGGGCAGCTCAAGCTGCGTTTCTTGGGCAATCACGACACCGTTTCGTGGACGTGGGATCAAATGCGCGCCACCGCCGTGTACGGCGAGGAAAAGGCGAAGGCGCTGTGGACGCTCATGAGCCTGATCGACGGCGTGCCCTTCCTGTACATGGGCGACGAAAACAGCGATCTGTACCATTTCAAGGCGGGGTTTGACCTGACGGCGTTCTTTACCGACCTGTTCGCGGCGCGCAAACAATGGCTGTCGGACGACATGGACACGGTATACCTGCCCTGCGAGGGCGCGCTGATCGCCTTTGAGCGCGAAAACGCCGCGTCGCGGCGGCTGGCGCTGGTCAATCTCGGCAAAACCCCGGTTGCCTATTCCTTGCCCGACGGCGCGTACACCGTGCTGTACGGCGAGGGCGCGCTGGCGGACGGCGCGGCCGAAATTCCCGCCTACGGCTGCCTGCTGCTCTCGGCGCAATGACGAACACAAAGCGCGGCAAGCGCTTCGGTGTATAAATTGAAAGGAGACTTTCCCATGAAGAAACTGTTTGCCCTGTTGCTCGCTCTGGCGCTCTGCTTCTCCCTGACCGCGGTTGCGGAGGAAGCGCCCGAAACCTACGCGCTCACCGAGGACACGCTCACGCTCGAACAAGGCCCCGTGTGGTACTACCTGTACCGCGATATCGCCGAGAACGGCATCTTCGAGCTGCACGCCACGCCCGCATGGGGCGATAACTGGCAGTTCTCCGAGAGCCCCGACGCCGATCAGGTGTATCACTCCATCTGCGAATGGGACGGCATTCAGGCCATGCCCGGCACGTGGATCGGCGAATACATCGACATCGTGGTGAAGTTTGTCGCACCCAAGGCGGGCACCGTCGAGATCGCGCCGATGGAATTCGTCGTCAAGGACGACGGCAGCGAATGGCCGGCGTACCTCGTGCAGATTCTGACCCCCGCCGAAACCGAGGGCGAGTATGACATCCTCTTCCCCGCCGAGGGCGAATGGGCGGAAACGCCCGTCACCACCGAAGCCATCACGGTCGAGGTGCAGGAAGGCTACGAAATCCTGTTCGTCGTGCGCTCGGGCGACGACGGCGGCGCGGCCGTCAGCGTGATGCCCGTCATTTCCTACAAATAAACAACCCGCGGGATCGGGCGGCGCGGAATCAAGCTCCGCGCCGCTTCCGTCCCGCCGCAAGGAGAAAGCTATGGACAGAGCAACCTATGAACGCGCGCGCGCGCGCTTTCTCGCCATGATGGACAACGCCGGCATCGCGCTGACGGACGAGGAAAAATCGCGCGTCGAGGTGGCGGATTTCGGGCTGGCCGATCTGGATAGGACGGGGCTTGAGCTGATCACCTACGTCAATACTCCGCGCTGCTGCGCCAAGGAATTGGCGCTGTTCCCCGGGCAGACGTGCCCCGAGCACGCGCATCCCACCCTGAACGGCGTGCCCGGCAAGCAGGAAACCTTCCGCTGCCGCGCCGGCAAGGTCTATCTGTATGTCGACGGCGAGGCGGCGAAAGCGCCCGCAGCGCGCCCGCCCGAGGGCGACGGGGCGTACTACACCGTTTTCCACGAGATCATTCTGACGCCGGGCGAGCAGTATACCATGCTGCCCGACACCAAACACTGGTTTCAGGGCGGCGCGGAGGGCGCGATCGTATCGGAATTCTCCACCGCCAGCCATGATGAAACCGACGTGTTCACCGACCCGCGCATCGTGCGCGCGCCGAAGATCGACGAGTAAAGGAGCGCCGCCATGCCGCTTGAATTCGAGCTTGCGTTTACGAAGGTCTGCCGGGAGAGTTGGCGTCTGCCGCCGCCTCTGCGCGAGGCGCGCGCGCTGCGCGCGATCTATCCCGCGATGCTGCCCGCCATCGAGGAAGGCGATTTGTTCGCCGGCCGCACGCTCAAAATGGAATGGGCGGGCGTGGGCTTTTCGCCCGACGTAACGCTGTACAGCCTGCCGCACGGCATGGGATTTTTCTATCGCCGCGACGTGTTTGAGCAAGCGCTTGAGGATGCTTCGCCGGAGGAAGCGCGCGAGATCGGGGACGCGATGGCGTTCTGGGAGCGTGAAAACACCACCGCGCACGTCAAGCGCGCGTTTTCCGACGCCGTGCGCGAGGCGATGCCGTCCGATTCGTTCGCGGGCGACGTGGGCGTCGCCTTCCCGCTCTACCGCATGACGGGCGCGTACCTCAATTTTGAGGAACTGATGTCGCTGGGGCTGAACGGGCTGGCGGACAGGATCGACGCCTGCGCGAAGAGCAATCAAGACGCCGAGGAAGGCCTGTACGACGCGCTGCGCGAGGTCGTTTCGCTCGTGCGCGACTGCTGCCTCGCATACGCCGCGCAGGCAGAAGCGCTCGGCAAAACGCGCATGGCGGAGGACCTTGGGTATATCGCCGATCACGCGCCGCGAACGCTTTCGCAGGCGATCCAGTTGATGTGGCTGTACGCCTGTCTCGCCGGCGTGATGGATTACGGGCGGCTGGACGATCTCCTCGCGCCGTATCTGACCGACGATACGGACGACGAATGCGCGCTCGAGTGCCTGTGCGGGCTGTTTCGGCTCATGGTGGCGCGGAAAACGGTGTATCACGGCCGCGTCATCATCGGCGGCATGGGACGTAAAAACGGCGCCGCCGCCGACCGCGCCGCCATGCTGTGCATGGAAGCGGCGTCGCGCGTGCGCGACATCGAGCCGCAATTGTCTCTGCGCTTTTACAATGGACAGTCCCCCGCGCTGCTTGACAAGGCGTACGCCGTCATCGGCACGGGCGCGACCTATCCCATGCTCTACAACGACGATGTGAACGTCCCCGCCGTCATGGAGGCCTTCGGGCTGCCGCGCGAAACCGCCGAGCAGTACGTGCCCTTCGGCTGCGGCGAGTACATCATCGATCACAAATCCTTCGGTTCGCCCAACGGCGTCATCAATCTGCTCAAGGCGCTCGAAGTCACCCTGACGGACGGCAAGGATTTGCTGTTCGGGCGCGATATGGGGATCAAAACGGGCGGGCTCGAGGCGTTTGACACCTTTGACGAGCTGTACGCCGCGTACAAGCGCCAATTGACGCACTATATCGAGCGGCTCGCCGAGGTCGAACAATGTATCCTGACCGAAACGGCGAAACAGGCGCCCTTCCTGATGATGAGCCTTTTGTACGACGGCTGCGTCGAGCGCGGGCGCGGAATGCTGTCGGGCGGTATCGACGGGCTGGGCGCGACGCTGGAATCGTACGGGAACATTAACGCGACGGACAGCCTCGCCGCCATCAGGAAATGCGTGTACCGCGACGGTTCCGTATCGAAGGATCGGCTGCTTAAAGCGCTCTCGAACGATTTCGTCGGGTATGAGGCGGAGCGCGCGCTGCTGCTTGCCGCGCCCAAGTTCGGCAATGACGACGATCAGGTCGACGATATCGCGCGAGATCTGCATGTTTTCATGGCGGACACCATCCGCGCGCAGGCGTCGCGCGTGGGGCTTTCGTCCTTTTTGATGGTGGTCATCAACAATTCCGCCAACACGTATCTGGGCCGGTTCACCGGCGCTTCCGCCGACGGCCGCCGCGCGCGCGCGTTCATGGCGAACGCCGTCAACCCGACGGGCGGCATGGACAAAAACGGGCCGACCGCCATGCTCAATTCCATCCTGAAATTGCCCTGCGAGCACCACGCCGGCGCGGTGCAGAACATGAAGTTCTCCCGCGCGCTGTTTGCGCAGATGCCCGACAAGGTTCGCGCGCTGACGGACGCCTATTTCGCCGGGGGCGGCACGCAGGCGATGATCACCGTCGTCGGTCGGCGCGATCTGGAAAACGCGCTCGCCGAGCCGGACAGGTATCGGAGCCTGCTGGTGCGCGTGGGCGGCTTTTCGGCGCGGTTTGTCGAATTGGAAAAGGACGTGCAGCAGGAAGTGCTTTCGCGGACGCTGTATTGATTGCGGAACGCGGGGTGTTTCTCGCGGGGAATCGATCACGGGCTGATTGATCGCGGGCTGACGGGCTTGAACGGCTGATCGCGGGCTGCTTGACGGGGCTTTTGCGCGGCGCGCCGCGCCGACGGCGGGGCGCGCGATCTTTGCGGGGAGGATGCCATGCGCGGCGTGATTTTCGATATCCAGCGCTGTTCGTTTCAGGACGGGCCGGGCGTGCGCACCACCGTCTTTTTGAAGGGCTGTCCGCTTCGCTGCGCGTGGTGCCACAATCCCGAATCGTGGAATCCCGCGCCCGAATTGTCCTATGACGCGCGCGCGTGCGTAGTGTGCGGACGCTGCGCGGACGCCTGTCCCGTCGGCGCGCACCGCATAGAAGGCGGCGGGCATTTGATCGACCGCGACCGATGCGCCGCGTGCGGGCGCTGCGCCGCGCGCTGCCCGGCGGGCGCGCTGAAGGTGGTCGGCAGGCGCGCGGACGTCGACGAAATCCTGCGAACGGTTGAGGCTGACAGGGCGTACTACGACGCCTCGGGCGGCGGTGTGACGGTATCGGGCGGCGAGCCGATGGCGCAGCCCGCGTTTGCGGTCGCGCTGCTGGCCGCCTGCCGCGCGCGCGGCATCCATACGTGTATGGAGACGAGCGGTTTCGCGCCGTGGGCGGACATGGCGCGCGCGTCGTCCGTGACCGATCTGTTCCTCTACGATTACAAGGCGACTTCTCCCGAGGCGCATAGGCGGCTGACCGGCGTATCCAACGATCTGATTCTCAACAACCTGCGACGGCTGAACGATCAGGGCGCGCGGATTATCCTGCGCTGCCCCCTGATCGAGGGCGTCAACGATTCCGACGAGCATCTGCGCGGCATCGCCGCGCTGGCGGCGCGGACGCCCGCCGTCGAGGGCGTCGAAATCATGGCGTATCACAACATGGGCAGGGAAAAGGGCGCGCGCGTGGGGCGCGCGGAGGAGGACATGCTTTCGCACGACATGACGACGGACGCCGTCAAAGCGCGCTGGCTTGCCGCCCTGATCGGGTACGGCTGCGAAAGCGCCAAGATCGGCTGACCGCCGCGAAAAAACGCGTCATGCAACAAAAAGGACCGCCGTTCGCTTCCGCGCGGCAGTCCTTTTTATCACGCGTTTTTCAGGAAAATGCCGCGTTCTCGCGGACGCGCGCGATATAATCCGAATCGATCACGTCGTAGAGCGTTTCGGAGGGATAGAGCGCGCCGCCGTAATAGATCCCGCGATTGTTTTCCGTGGAGGAATCCCGGCAGGCGCGGAAAGCGGCGACGTGTAATTGCCCGCAGCCCGTGATTTCGGCGACGCGCCTTGCGTTTTTCGCGGTCACGCCCGCGCCGGGCAGGATCTCGATGGCGTCGCCGGCGAACAGGCGCATGTCGCGCACCGTTTCCATGCCGAAAAATACGTCGCTCTCCTGCCCGCTTGTGAGCACGCGCGTAAAGCCCAGACGGATCAGCGTTTCGAGCGCGCGCTTCCAGTCCGGCGTCACGTCGATGGCGCGGTGGAAAACGCAGGGCTTGTCGCCCGCGATGTCGCGCAGACGCGCCGAGCGATCTTCGTCGATCGTCCCGTCGGCGCGCAGCACGCCCGTGACGATACCGTCGGCGCCGTGGGCGATCAGCGCGCGCAGATCGGCCTTCATGACCTCGAACTCGACGTCGGTATAGCAAAACCCGCCCTGCCTGGGCCGCACCATCGCCATAACGGGGATGGTCAGCCTGCTTTTTACGATATCGAGCGTGCCGACGCTCGGCGTCAGCCCGCCGTGAAACAGATTGCTGTTGAGCTCGATCCGATCGGCGCCGCCCGCCTGCGCGGCGATCGCGTCGTCCGCCGAGCCGCAGCAGACCTCGATCAATAGGCGATTCATGGCGTTCCCCCGCTTTCTTCCCTGATGAGCGCGTGGATGGCGTGCCGCATGGAAAGCTGCGCCGCGCCGATGGTGCACGCGTGTTCGTAATCCTCTCCCGTCTGGACGCGCCCGCTTTCCACCCAGTCGGCGATGAGCGGCGCGACGCGCGGAATGATCGATCCGCCGAGCACGACGGTCTTGGGATTGAACAGCCCGTTGACCAGATCGACGACGAAACGAAGATGGCGCTTGAAATCGTCCGTGAGCATGACCGCCCAGGGAACGCGCAGGGCGCGGGCCGCCATGATGTCGCCGACGTCGCGCACGGAAGGATCGGCGGCGCGCGCGCGCTCGACCAGCCGCGTTTCCACAAGATGCGCCGCCAGCGTATCGTCGCCGTACGGGAAGGGAAGATGCTCGATCTCGCCCGACTCGTTGAGCGCGCCGCGCACAAGCGCGCCGTTCGATACGGCGGCGACGCCCACGCCCGTGCCTACCAGAATGTAGGCGATATCGTCGTCCCCCCGCGTGCCCATGCGCTGCTTTTCGCCGATCAGGCACGCCTTGACGTCGTTTTCAACCCATGCGCGGACGCCGAACGCGCTTGAGAATACCTCGCCCAGCGCCACGTTTTCCCAGCCCATCTGATCCGAGCGCGCCACCTTCCCGCTCTCGGGATCGACGATGCCCGCCACGCTGACCCCGACGGCGGATACGCGGCTGCAATACGGCATATCCTTGAGCGCGGCGAGCGCGGCGCGGGCGACATCCTCGGGCGTCGGGCGCGGCATATCAAGGGGAACGGAGCGGACGGCCTGCACCGCGCGAAGGCCGTCGATGACGCAGACGACCAGCCGCGCCGCCTCGACGCACACGCCGGCGGCGTACATGCCGTCGCTTCGCATGGACAGGCGGATGGCCTTGCGCCCGCGCTGCCCCGTGGCGATGGTTTCGCTTTCAAAGACCAGGCCGCAGCCGATCAGCGCGCCGACGATGCGCGTGATGCTGGCGGGGCTGATATCGGTCAGCGCGGCGATCTCGGTGCGCGACAGGGGTTGATGACGCTCGATCACATCGAGCGCCAGCCGGATGTTTTCCTGCTTGACGGAGGCGACGTTCTGCCCGTGTATCGTTCGCATGATGCTCACCGCAGCCTTCGGTTCATTCTACCCGGCTATTATAGCACAGCCGATTTGCAAATGCAATATATAATTTCAAACGTGAAATATATAGAAAAAACGCGGGAAAAACGGCCAGTATACAAAATCTGGCATGAAAATACTGGTCAAAATATTTCCCGACAGTCTATTGTATCTGATCCGCAAAAAAATATGCGGCAAGGGGTATTGCAATACGGGCGACTGTGTGCTATGATTATTTCGAGCTTGAAATTAATGTGCTTCCGGTCGAGAGAGACGCAGAGGAGGAATGCCGCTTGATCCGTGCCGCGCGAACGCCGAGCCGCCGTTGGAAGCGTGTGCGGTCCGATTTCGATTTGCTCCTGTTTTGCCTTCCCGGCATGATCGTCACGCTGATCTACCACTATATCCCGATTTACGGCGTGCAGATCGCCTTCCGCAACTTCAAGTACAAGCGGGGGATCTGGGGCAGCGCGTGGGTCGGGCTGGACAACTTCAGGCGTTTCTTTTCCTCGGCGAACGCTTGGCCCGTCATATCCAACACCCTCGTTTTGAGCGTGTATTCGCTGATCGCGGGGTTTCCCATCGCCATCTTGCTGGCGCTGATGCTCAATTCCTTCCGCCACAAGCGCTACCGCCGCGTGATTCAGGCGATCACCTACGCGCCGCATTTCATTTCCACCGTCGTCATGTGCGGCATGATCATCCTGTTTTTAAGCCCGCGCGTCGGCGTCGTCAACACCATGATCCGCACGCTCGGGGGCGATCCGATCAATTTCATGGGCAAGGCGTACATGTGGCGCCACATCTACGTCTGGTCGGGCATCTGGCAGTCGATGGGATGGAACTCGGTCATCTACTTCGCGGCGCTCGCCGGCGTCAGCCCGGAGTACCACGAGGCGGCGATCGTCGACGGCGCGACCAAGCTCCAGCGAATGCGGCACATCGATTTGCCGCAGCTCGCGCCGGTGGCGTGCATGCTGCTCATCCTCAACGTCGGCAGCGTCCTGTCGATCGGGTTCGAGAAGGCGTACGCGCTGCAAAACGATCTGAACAAGGGCGTTTCCCAGATCATATCGACCTATGTGTACGAAATCGGCCTGATCAAGCGCGACATATCCTTCTCGACGGCGATCGATCTGTTCAATTCGGTCGTCAACGCGATACTGCTCGTTTCCGTCAACGCCATCGTCGGCAAAATGTCGGACAACAGCCTGTGGTGAGGGGGGAAAGAGAATGAGCCTGTCCGTCGCCAAGCCCCGCCGCAAGAAGCTCTCCCGATGCGCCAGCGACCGCAATTTCGATATCGCGCTGTTCATCCTGCTGTCCCTCGCCATGCTGATCGTCGCGTATCCGCTCTATTTTGTCGTCATTTCCTCCGTCAGCGACCCCATCGCCGTCGCCGCCGGCAAGGTGACGCTTTATCCCATCGGGTTTTCCCTCGAGGGCTATCAGAAGGTGCTCGAGGAGGAAACCATCGTCCGCGGCTTCACCAATTCGCTTTTGTACACCGTCGTGGGCGTGTCGATCAACCTGCTGCTCACGCTGCCCACCAGCTACGCGCTTTCGCGCAAGGATTTCTTCGCCCGCAAGTTCGTGACGATCTTCTACATGGTCACCATGTTCATCGGCGGCGGCATGATGCCGACCTACCTGATCGTGCGCAACACCGGGCTGCTGGACAGCATGTGGGCGCTGGTCATTCCGGGATCGATCGGCGTGTACAACATGATCGTGGCGCGGACGTTCTTCATCACCAACATACCGGGCGAGCTGCGCGAGGCGGCGCAGCTGGACGGCTGCGGGAACACGCGCTTTTTCCTGCGCATCGTGCTGCCGCTCTCGGGCGCCATCATCGCCATTCTGGTGCTCTATTACGGCATCGGCCATTGGAATTCGTATTTCAGCGCGCTTTTGTACATCACCGACCGCGCGAAATGGCCGCTTCAGCTCGAATTGCGCAATATCCTGCTTCAAAACTCATGGGGCAACACGGTCAAGGTCTACACGCCCGAGCAGCAGGCGGAAAAGGAGCGGCTCGAGGCGATGGTCGAAATGATGAAGTATTCCCTGATCATTATTTCCACCCTTCCCGTGCTTGCCATCTACCCGTTCGTGCAGAGGTTTTTCGTCAAGGGCGTCATGATCGGCGCCATCAAGGGATGATACGCGCCCCGTTCCGGGCGCTTATCGCGGCGCGGACGCGCCAATAAAAAGGAGGTAACAACCATGAAGAAACTCGCTGCCCTTCTGTTGACGCTGCTCGTGCTGTGCTCCTGCACGGCGCTGGCGGACTTCAACGAGACCGGTCTCCCCATTGTTACGGCGGGCGAAGGCTTCACCATTCTGGTGGACGAATCGGGCCTTGTCGAAGACAAGATCATGCTGCCCGTGCTGGAAGAGCAAACGGGCGTCAAGGTCGAGTTCATGTGCTTCCCGTATCAGACGGCGCTTGAAAAAATGGGCGTCTTCCTCAACGGCGGCGACTATCCCGAGGTCATCGGCGGCTGGCTGCTCGGCACGCAGGACATTCTGGATTTGAGCGCCGACGGCACGATCATCCCTCTTGAGGAGCTGTTCGCCAAGTACGCGCCCAATATCACGGAAATCCTCGAGAACGAGGCCGTCCGCAAGGCGTTCACGCTGCCCGACGGGCATATCTACACCATTCCCTACGTCATCGGCGAGCCGGAGTGCACCTTCAAGCCCTACATCAATCAGGAATGGCTTGACCGTCTCGGCCTGAACATGCCGACCACGACCGAGGAATTCAAGAACGTTCTGATCGCCTTCCGCGACAAGGACGCCAACGGCAACGGCGACCCGAACGACGAAATCCCCTTCTCGGGCGACCCCAACAACCTGAACATCGGGATGCTCGCCGGCTGGTTCGGCGTCGATGTGTCCCGGACCGCCACCTATCCGTACTTCGAGCTGGTGGACGGCAAGCTCCGTTTCTCCGCCAACACGCCGGAATACAAGGCGTTCCTTGAGTTCTTCAACGATCTGTACGACGAAAAGCTCATCGACCCCGAGCTCTTCACGCAGGACCTCGCCATGTGGAAAGCCAAGGGCAAGCAGGGCCTGTACGGCGTCAGCATCGCGTACGGCTCGGGCGATTTCTTCGATTGGGTCGATCAGTACACGCCGTATAAGCCGCTTCCCGTGCTGACCAGCCCGGACTGCGACAAGCCCCTGTTCCACCGCAACAGCTACGGCGTCACCTTCTTCCGTACGCAGGTCGCCCTGACCGACAAGTGCGACGAGCAGACGGCGGCGATCATCGTCCGCTGGTTTGACAATACCTTCACCAAGGACAATTCGGCGCAGATCCAGTGGGGCCCCTTGGGCATCAACATCGAAAAGCTCGAGGAGGACGTCTACCAGTCCGCGAATACCGCCGATTGGGATCAGGCGAAGAAGGACAAGTACTCCTGGAGCAATTTCTACTGCCAGTCGCTGCCCAAGTACATGCGCGACATGCAATTGGTCGCCTCGGCGGACGCCACGCCCGAATACAAGGAAATGGACATCGCCGACGAATTGTACAGGGCGTACCTCAACGAGACCATCGATAAGGTATGGGTCAGCAACGAAGCCGATATGAACCGCTCCGCCGTTCTCGCCACCGACATCAATTCCTATGTCGAGACCATTCAGGCGCAGTTCATCAGCGGCGAGGCCGATATCGCCGAGGGCTGGGACGCGTATGTGAATCAGCTGGTGACCTACGGCGTTCCCGAGCTGACCGAAATCTACGCGCGCACGCTGGGCGTTGAAACCCTCAAGTAATTCGCCTGCCGCGCGCTCCCGCCCTCGGCGGGAGCGCGCCTTTCATCGGCATAGCCGCCGCGCGTCGCGGCGGCTATGCGTATATTTCGTGCTGTACACCGATCGGCGGATGCCGTATAATGGAGCGGAGACCTCATCATTTTTCGGGAGGATGACAGGATGAAACCGTATATTCTCGGCTATGTGACCGACGATGCGCTGCCCGGCGTGACCGAGCGGGACGCGCGCATGCTCACGCATATCAATATCGCTTTCGGCGTGGTCAAAAACGGGCTGGCGGACGTCGGGCATCTCAAGCATTTGTCCTGCCTTCCCCGCATTCGGGCGTGGAACAAAGAGATCAAACTGGTGCTGTCCGTCGGCGGTTGGGGCGCGGGCGGGTTTTCCGATATGGCGCTGACCGAAGAGGGACGCCGCGCGTTTGCCGCAAGCTGCCGCCGCATCTGCGACGAGCACGCGCTTGACGGCGTGGATATCGACTGGGAGTATCCGTGCAATGATTCGGCGGGTATCGACGCCGATCCGCGCGACAGGGAAAATTTCACGCTGCTGTTGCGGGCGCTGCGCGACGCGTTCAGGGACAGGATCGTTTCCATCGCGGCGGGCGCGCTCGACCATTTTGTCCGCGATACCGAGATGGCGCGGGCGCACGGGCCGCTGGACTACGTGCAGCTCATGACGTACGACATGCGCTCGGGCTTTTGCAGCGAAGCGGGGCATCACACCGCGCCCTTCCCTTCAGAAAAAGGCGACCCGCGCGTCTGCATGTCCTCCACCGTCGAGGCGTTTCACGCGGCGGGCGTGCCGTATGAAAAAATGATTGTCGGCGCGGCGTTCTACGCGCGGCGCTGGGGCGGCGTTCCCGATACCGATCACGGGATGTTCATGCCCGCCGGCACAGTCGGGCAGGGCGGGCCGGACTACGGGGTGCTCGCCGCGGACTATATCGGGAAGAACGGCTGGACGCGGTATTGGGACGAATCGGCGCAGGCGCCGTGGCTGTACAGGGACGGCGAACTGATCAGCTATGACGACGAGCTTTCGATCGCCGCCAAGTGTCGCTATCTTCTGGAAAAAGGGCTGCTCGGCATCATGTACTGGGAGCACGGCTGCGACGGGACGCGGCGGTTGCTGACCGCGATGGCGCGGGCGCTCGGCAGGGACGGGGAGGCGTAGCATGGCCGATCTCATTAACGAAGGAATGCATGGCTGCAGCGCGGAGGAAAGCTATGTCGTCCCCGCCGAACAGGCGGTGCGGGACAGGCTTCAGTGGTTTCAGGATCAGAAGCTGGCGCTGATGATGCATTTCGGCGTGTACTCGCAAATGGGCATGTGCGAGAGCTGGCCGATATCGGACGGCGATGCGCACTGGTCGCGCACCGACTACACATGGGAGGCGGACGGCGAGCGGTTCAGGCAGCAGTATTTCGATCTGATGAAATCCTTCAACCCGCTCCGCTTCGAGCCGGAGAAATGGGCGCGGTTCGCCAAGGAATGCGGCTTTCGCTACTATATCCTCACCACCAAGCATCACGACGGCTTTTGCCTGTTCGATACCGACGAAACCGATTACAAGGTGACAAGCCCCCTTTGCCCCTTCCATACGCACCGGTACGCCGATATCGTCCGCCACGCCTTTGACGCTTTCCGCGCCGAGGGCATCGCGATCGCGCCGTACTTTTCCAAGGCGGACTGGCATTGCCCGTGGTACTGGGCCAAGGGTATGGAAAAGCCCGTGGCGTACTCGCGCAACCCGACCTACGACCCGAAAAAGCATCCCGAACTGTGGGATCGCTTTGTGGCGTTCACGCACGCGCAGCTTTGCGAGCTGGCCGAGAAGTACGGGCCGGTGGACATCCTGTGGCTCGACGGCGGGCAGGTCGCGCCGCAGAACGGGCAGGACATCCGTTTGGACGCGCTCGCCGCGCGCCTGCGCAAAAGGAATCCCGGGCTGCTCTTCGCCGACCGCACGGTTGGCGGCGCGTACGAAAACTACATCACGCCCGAGCAGAGCGTGCCCGACCGCGTGATCGGCGTGCCTTGGGAAAGCTGCGTTTCCGTCGGGCGCGGCTTCGCCTATTCCTTCGACGACGACTATAAATCACCGCGAACGCTTGCGCATCTGCTGATTTCCGTCGTCTGTCGCGGCGGCAATCTGGCGCTCAATATCGCGCCGCAGCCCGACGGCCGCCTGCCGCGTCGTGCCATGGAATCGGCGCGCGGGCTGGGCGAATGGCTGGCGCGGAACGGCGAGGCGATCTACGGCACGCGCGTCTGCCCGCCCTACGAGCGCGGCGAATGGGCGTTCACGCGCAAAAACGGCGCCGCGTACGCCGTAATGCGCCTGCCCGAGGGCGAAACGCTCGGCGAAACGCTGCGCATTCCGTGGCAGGGCGGCGCGAAAGCCGTCGTCGAGCTTTCGACGGGCGAAAGCCCCGCCTTTTCATGCGACGCCGACGGCGTGACCGTCGCGCTGCCGCGAGCGCTCGCCGGTCAGCGTCCGCTCGCGCCGGCGTTCAGGCTCGCGCTGTAAATCCATCATTCATATATCGGAGGGAATACTATGGGTGTTTTGCGACCGGAGTACAGGGATCGCGTCAGGCATTGGATGGCGGCGCTCGCCGATGATCTGTATCATGAAATCGCGCCCGTTGATTTCACGGGCTTCCGCACCTTCGAGCATCTGACGCCGGAGGAAGCGGCAGGCCGCGATTTCGTGCCCGTCCGCGAGGGCGAGCGCTGGGGCGAAACGTGGGAGTATCTGTGGCTCAAGGCGCGCGTCACGCTGCCCGAGGCCGCGCAGGGACGCGCGGTCGTCATGAACCTGGATCTGTCGGGCGAGGCGACGCTGTTCGTCAACGGCGAGGAATTCGGCACGCGGCGCGCCGAATGGGTGCGCACGCCGCATCATTTTTACGAGGACAATGTGCTGACGCGCGCGGGCGAGGCGGGCGCGGTCTATGACTTGCTCTTTGAGGTGTACGCCGGGCATGATTTCCCCGGCTGCGCCACGGGGCCGGTCATGGGCGGCGAATACGCGCCGCCCGACAGGACGGGCGGGCGCGCCGTCGTCGGGCATTCGGGCATCGGCGTATGGAACGCGGACGCCTATCAGCTGTATATGGACGCCATGACGCTGTGGGAATTGCTCCCGTGCCTGCCCGAGGAATCGCTGCGCGCCGCGAATATCGCCGACGCGCTGGAAAAGTTTACTTTCGCCGTTGATTTCGAGCAGCCGCCCGAAGCGCGCATCCGCGATTACAGGGCGGCGCGCGCCGTCCTCGCGCCGGCGCTCGCGGCGGAGAACGGCGACAGCGCGCCGAGGTACTACGCCGTGGGCAACGCGCACATCGATCTGGCGTGGCTGTGGCCGATGCGGGAAACCTTCCGCAAAACGGCGCGCACCTTCGCCCAGCAGCTGCGTCTGCTCGACAGATATCCCGAATACCTGTTCATCCAAAGCCAGCCCGCCGCGTACGAAATGTGCCGGGCGCATTACCCGAAGCTGTACGAAAAGATCCGCGCGGCGATCAAAGCGGGGCGCTGGATCGCCGAGGGCGCGATGTATGTCGAACCCGATACCAATATGGCGGGCGGCGAAGCGCTGATCAGGCAGTTGGCGATCGGCAAACGCTTTTATCGCGAGGAATTCGGCGTCGAGAGCCGGATGCTCTGGCTGCCCGACACCTTCGGCTATACGGCGGCGCTGCCGCAATTGCTCAAGGGCTGCGGCGTTCGGTATCTGGTGACGCAGAAGATTTTCTGGAGCTACAACGACGGCGAGCGCTTCCCGTACCACTACTTCAACTGGCGCGGCATGGACGGCAGCGAGATCGTCTCCTTCCTGCCCACCAGCTATACCTATCACATGGACCCCAAGGAAATGTGCGACGTCTGGAAAAGCCGCGCGCAGACACGCAATCTGGACAGCTTCCTCATTCCCTTCGGCTACGGCGACGGCGGCGGCGGCCCGTGCCGCGACGATATCGAGTACGCGCTGCGCGAGAGAAACCTCGAGGGCGCGCCGCGCGTCGAGATGGCTTCGCCCGTGAAGCTGTTTTCTGATCTGGAGGAAAAGGGCGGGCCCAAGGACACATGGGAGGGCGAATTGTACTTTTCGGCGCATCGCGGGACGTACACCTCGCAGGCGAGTATCAAGCGCTGGAACCGCAGAAACGAGCTGACGCTGCGCGAGGCCGAGATGTGGGGCGCGCTCGCGCTTGCGCGGACGGGCAGGGCGTATCCCTTCGCCGCGTTGACCGAGAATTGGAAAGGCGTGCTTTTGCACCAGTTCCACGACATTCTGCCCGGCTCCTCCATCGCCCGCGTGTACGAGGAGGCGCGGGCGGCGCACGAAGCGATCCATGAAGACGTTTCGGCGCTCGCGCACGGCGCGATGGACGCGCTGATCGCGGGCGAGGGCGTCACGGCGTTCAACTCGCTGCCGTGGGCGCGCCGCGCGGTCGTATCGCTGCCCGACGCCTTTACGCGCGGCGCGAAAACCATCGAGGGCGAGGAAATCGCCGTGCGCGGCGGCGCGGCGCTCGTCGCCGTACCGCCGATGGGGCACGTATCGCTGCTGCCCTCCGACAACGGCCTGAACGCGCCCGTCGCGCGCGCGCACCAAGCGGACGGCCGAATGATCCTCGAAAACGACAGAATCGCCGTCGTGTTCGGCGAGCGCGGCGTGATCGAATCGTACGTGCTCAAGGATACGGGCGCGGCGTTCACCGGCGTCATGAACCGATTCGAAATGTTCAAGGATGTGCCGCGCACCTTTGACGCGTGGGATATCGACAGCTGCTATATCGACCAGCCCGTCGCGCTGGACGGGGCGTTTTCCGGGGAGATCGTGACGCCGGAGGGCGTGACGGCGGCGCTGCGCTTCCGGCACGCGGGCGAACACTCGACGATCGAGCAGGTCGTTTCGCTGTCCGCCGGCGCGACGCGCGTCGAATTCGATACCACGGTGGACTGGCACGAATTGCACCGGCTGCTCAAGGTGTCCTTCGACGCCGGCGTACGGAGCGATACCGCGCTCAACGAAATGCAGTTCGGCTTTGTCCGGCGTCCGACGCACCGCAGCCGGCAGTACGACAAGGATCGCTTCGAGGTGTGCAACCATCGCTACACCGCGCTGTGCGAGTCGGGACGCGGCATGGCGGTGCTCAACGACGGCAAGTACGGCGTCAGCGTCAACGGCAGCGCCGTCGAGCTGACGCTGCTGCGCGCGCCCGCCGCGCCCGAAATGCGCGCCGATCAAGGCGTTCATCGCTTTACCTACGCGTTTGCGGCGTGGGAGGGCGCGTGGCTCGGCTGCGACGCCGTGCGGCAGGGGTACGAGCTGAATGTTCCCGTCGTACTGCGCGGCGGAAGCGCGCCCGCGTTCAGCGCCTTCTCCGTCGATCGGGACAACGTCATTCCCGAAACCGTCAAGGCGGCGGACGACCAAAGCGGCGATCTGATCGTCCGCTTGTACGAGAGCAAGCGGACGGCGACCGACGCGCGGCTGTCCGTCGGCTTCCCGCTTCGCGGCGCGGCGCTGTGCGACATGCTCGAAAACCCGATTTCGCCCCTGCCCGTGCGGAATGGCGAAATCGCTCTCCGCTTTACGCCGTTCAAGGTGCTGACGCTCCGGCTGTACCGGTCGTGATTTGTTAAATATGGCCGCCGGCCGCGCCGCGCGCAGGAAACGCGCCGCGAACGCAGAATATTCCCGCGATGCCTCCCAATACGTCGGCAAACGAAAGAAGGGCGATGTCCATGTCGGTGTTCCACGGTTCCGTTTTGTCTCAGCGCATGGAAATGCGCACGGGCGTTACCATTGTTTTCCCGAACGAGCTGAAGCCCGAGTACATGCCGTACAAGGTGCTGTACCTGCTGCACGGCAAGACGGACGATCACCATTGCTGGTCGGATCAGACCATGCTGCCGATCTTCGTCAACGAATACAACATTTTCTGCGTGATTCCCGAGGTGCAGAAGAGCTGGTACGAGGACGAGCGGTACGGGCTGCCCTATTACAGCTATATCACCGAAGAACTGCCGGCGATGATGCGCAAGCTGCTGCCGATATCGGACAAACGCGAGGACACGGCGGTCGCGGGCAATTCGATGGGCGGCTACGGCGCGCTCAAGTGTGCGCTTCGCCGTCCCGATCAGTACGGGCTGTGCGGGTCGTTTTCCTCGAGCTGCGCTATCCGGCGCAAGCTGGTCCATGACGACGAACGGGATTACCACGAGATGAAGGCGATTCTGGGCCTCGACTTTGAAAACGCGGGTCAGGCCGATCTCTTTCCCATCGCCGAGGCCTGCGCGCTGTCGCCCGTCAAGCCGCGGATCTATATGGCCATGGGGTATCAGGACCCGCTTTCGTCCTACTGGCAGGCCTTCCGCGATAAGCTCAACGAGCTTTCGTTTTCCGTCCGCGCCGAGAACTGGGACGGGCTGCACGATTGGTATTTCTGGAACGAATGCCTGACGAAATTCCTGAAAATGTACTACGCGCGCGGCTGAACCGATCAAACGAACCGTGCCCCCGACGATCGTCCGGAATGCTTCCGGCGGCGCGGGGGCGCGGTTTTCGTATGGACGCGGTATTTGATCGCGGGCGCGGGTTACTACGTCGCGCGCCGCCGCGCGGGGGCGGCGTGTGATATGGCGCTTGTTTTGCCGCGCGGGGGGCTATTCCGCGCGCGAATACCGGCGGATGGCCGGGAAGCGGAACGCGTCCAGACGGCTGATCAGGCGCGGGATGAGCCGCGCTTCGACGCCGTCGTCGCAGCGCGTGAGCAGCAGATCGTATGAGTACGGCGTTTGCAGGCTGCGCAGCGTGACGCGCAGCGCGTCGCCCTCGCGGGCGGCGGCGGCGGCCTGCGCCGTGATGCTCGCGGCGCTGTATTGCCCGATCTGCCATCGCCCGACGCCCGCCTCGACGCGGCAAAAGCCGTCGCCGTCGATCGTCAGGCGGTCGCCGCGCACCGCGACCGTCAGGCGGTCGCCGCGCTCGTCGCGGAAGCGGCCGATAAAGGGCGCGACGTCTTTTTCGTCGCAGGCGGGCGCGGGCAGCGCCCATTCCCGCCTTTCGGCGGCGCCGTCCGCCGGGCAATCCGCCGGCCCGGGCGCCGGGCGCAGTTCCTCGTCGGCGATATCGAGCAAATCGTACGCGCCCGCCGTGCCCGCCGTCGTAATCAGGGAAAAGCGATTCTCAAAGTCCAGCGTAATGAACTGCCCGGCGTATCCGTCCGCGCGGCTCGCGCCGCCCGCGCCGATCCAGAACTGATATCCGTAGCCGCAAACCTGCTGGCGGTGGGTGAACTGACCGGAATCCGAATCGACATGCCGGGAAGCCGCGTCCCGGATAAAGCCGGCGGGGATCAACCGGCGGCCGTTCCACACGCCGTCCGCGAGGAACAGGCAGGCGAGCGCCGCCATCTGATCGACCGTCAGCCAGAGGCCGAACGCGCCCGCCGAGATGCCTTCGGGGCTTGCCTCCCAGCGCACGTCCTCCATGCCCATGGGCGTAAACAGCGCTTCGTCCAGATAATCGCGCAGCGAGCGTCCCGTGATTTTCGACACCATCGCCGACAGGAGGAAGCTGTTCGCGCTCATGTAGCGGAATGTCCGTCCCGGCTGCTCGCCCGGTTCCGTTTCAAGGCAGCAGCGCAGCCAGCTCGTTTCCGCCGGATCGACGAACCGTCTTCTCGGATCGTCCGTCAACCCCGATGTCATGGTCAGCAGATGCGAAACCCTGACGCGATCCCATCCCGGGGCGTGGCTTTCGTCGTTCAGCACCGCGCCCACCGTGTCGTCAAGGCGCAGTTTGCCCTGATCGATCATCAGGCCGATCGCCATGCACGTCAGGCTTTTGGACAGCGAGCAGGTCAGATGCGGAAGGCTGTCGTCATAGGGCGCGACGCGCCCGGCGGCGATCAGGCGGCCGTTTCTCACGATACGGTAGGCGTGCAGCTCGATCCCGGCGTTCAGCGCGCGGCGGATCAGGCGGTCGATCGCGTCGGGGCTGATCCCCTGCGAGAGAGGGCTTGCCTCTGGAATGCGCATATGGCTGTCTCCTTTGCCGCCTTGCGCCGGCGGCGGGCGCGGGAGCGATTTGCGAATCCGTTCCCGGAACGTTTATTCCTTCATACCGCTCATGGCGATGCCCTCGATAAAGAAGCGCTGCCCGAGCAAAAAGATGAGCACGATGGGCGCGACCGATATGACCGTCCCCGCCATGAGCTGGTTCCATTCGATGATGTACGTGCCGCGGAATCGACCCAGCCCCATCGTCATCGTCCATTTCGCGTCCGAATTGATGTAGATGAGCGGACGCAGGTATTCGTTCCATGAGGACATAAAGGTGATGACCGTCAGCGCCGTCAGCGCGGGCTTGGCGATCGGCAGGATGATCCTGGCGTAGATGCGGGGATAGCCGCAGCCGTCGATGCGCGCCGCTTCCTCGAGATCCTTGGGAATGGTCAGGAAAAACTGGCGGAGCATGAAGATGCCGAACACGCTTAACGCGCTGGGCACCCACAGCGACGCGTGCTGATTGATCCAGCCGAACAGCTTGATGATCTTGAACTGCGATACCATCAGCACCTGAAAGGGAACCATCATCGTTCCCAGAAAGATGATGAAGATGACCTCGCGCCCCTTGTAACGCAGCCGCGCGAAGGAGTACGCCGCCATCGAGGAAACGAGCAGCTGCCCGACGATGGTGAGAACGGAGATTTTAAGCGTGTTGAAGGCGTACTGCATCCACGGGTAAGCCGTCCACATTTTGCGGTAGCCCTCCGCCGTCGGGACGCGCGGGAAGAGATGGACGGGGATGGCGAACAGCTCGTTTTCGTTCTTGAAGGAGATGGAGAGCATCCAGATGAACGGGAAAAGCATCAGGAATGAAAGCGCGATCATGAGCGCGTGGGCGAGGCATTTTTTCGTCAGATAGACGCCATGCGTATATCGGCGGCCGTTCAGATCGTGTACGGACATGGTCACGCCTCCCTCCGCTCTTTATACAGAATGCGTATCATCGTGAAAGCGAATATGATGACGAACAGGACGTACGCCATGGCGCACGCAAGGCCCTGCTTGTAGTACGAAAACGCGTTGGTGTAGATCAAAAAGCTGATGACTTCCGTCGACTGGCTCGGCCCGCCGGAGGTCATGATGTAGATGGTGTCGAATGTCTGGAAGGCCTTGATCAGCGAATTGATCAGCACGAACGTCGTGGTATGCGATATGAGCGGCAGCGTGATGTAGCGGAATTTCTGGACCGCGTTGGCGCCGTCCAGCGCCGCCGATTCGTAAATGCTGGGCGATATGCCCTGCAGCCCGGCCAGAAAGAGAATGGCGTTAAAGCCCAGATTCTTCCAGACCGTCATGATCCACAGCGCCGGCATTGCCCAGTACTTGCTGCCGAGCCACGGCGGCTGATACAGATTCAGCGCGCCCAGCGCCGTGTTGATGATGCCGTAATCCTTTTGATACATCCACTGCCATACCATGGAAATGGACACGAGCGATACGACCACGGGCATGAAGAACGCCGTGCGGTAGAACTTCATCATCCGCATTTTTCGGTTGAGCGCGACGGCGGCAATCAGGGAAAGCAGCGTGCCCGTCGGCACCGTGCCGATGGAAAAGTAAATGGTGTTCCACAGCGAGTTGTAGAACCGTTTGTTGGTGAACAGGGTCTGGTAATTCGCAAAGCCGATGTATTTCGGCGTGATGATGCCGTCAAATTTCGTCAGGCTGTAATAAAAAGACATGCCGATCGGAAAGGCGATGAACACGATAAAGCCGATAACGGCCGGCAGAATGAACAATACGCCCCATGTTGACTCCGAATCCAGGCTCCTCTTTAATCTGCCCTGCGCGGCGATGTTCGCGTGCATAAGCGATTCCTCCGATCTGATAAGAAAGACAGAGGGGCGCGGTAAGGCTTTCGCCCCGCCGCGCCCCGAGGGAGATCGATCAGTCTTCGGCGAGGACGGCGTTCATGTTCTCCGTCATCTGCGCGAGGGTATCCTCCGGGGTCAGATCGCCGTTGAGCATCTGCTCGACGAGGATGTTGAATTCGTTCAGCGTTTCGGTCTTCTTGGTGGTGCGCTGGTCGGACAGATCGAGCAGGCTCGCCATCTTGACGAACGCTTCGATGTTGCCGGGGATTTCCTGCTGCGCGATGATGGCATTGGCCGTCTCGTCCGCGCTGCCCGGAAGCGCCATACACGCGGAGGCGATTTCGCACATGCCCTCGGTGCTGGTGAAGAACTTGATGATGTCCCACGCCAGGTCAACATGCTCGCTGTCGGCGGAAATCGCCCAGTTCAGCACGCCGGCCTTGGAGGCCTGCTTGGCTCCCTTGGGCGCCATCACGACGTCCCAGCGGAACTCGAGCGGCGTGGAGAGGAATCCCGGCAGGCTCCACAGCCCGGATTCTTCCATGGCGATCTGCTGGTTGCGGAACATCGAGCCGAAGGAGCTGCCGATGGCGATCGCGTCGGCGGGCGAGGTGGCGACCTTGTCTTCGACGACCATCTTGTTCAGGAATTTGAGCGCCGCCAGACCCTTTTCATTGTTGAAGGCGACCTCTTTGCCGTCCTCGGTGAAAACGGGGGCGTCAAAACGCGCGAAGTAGTTGAGCTGACGGTCCGACCAGTTGATCGGCATGCGGATGCCGTAGATGCCCTTTTCGGCGTCGGTCAGCGCCGCGCAGGCGGCGTAGAACTCGTCCAGCGTCCAGTCGTCCGTCGGGAGCGGCACGCCGGCGGCTTCGAACATATCAATGTTGTAATAAACGACATAGGGGGAGACTTCCTGCGGCAGCGCGTAGACCTTGCCGTCCAGCGTGCACACGTCGAGCAGCTCCTTGTAGAAAACGCTCGTGTCGAAATTGTCGCGCGCGATCAGGTCGTTCATGGGGTAGAGGATGTTGCGGGAAGCAAAGCTCAACACGTCCTCGTTGAGGTAGATCACGTCGGGCAGCTCGTTGCCGGACGCAAGCACCATCAGCTTCTGGGCGATATTCGAGCCGAGCGTGATCCATTCGATGGTCACGTTCGGATGCTTGTCCATGTACATCTGACCCATTTTTTCGCGGAGCGCAACCTCGCTCGCGCTGCCTTTGTAGGAGAGCTGGATGGTGACGGGGCCCATGTCGTCGATCGCGTCCGCGAGCGCCGGCACGCCGGCAACGCTGAACAGCATTGCCATGAGAACGACCAATGCGAGAAGTTTCTTCATGACGGGTGACTCCTTTCATTTGTATCTGACGCGGCGATGCCGCACAGAATCGGGGGAAAGCGGAACGGAGCGAATCACCGTTCAGCGCACCGTAAAATGTGTGCGGAATGGTGTATTTCCTTCCAAACGTATGATATACTGAACGTGCGCATAAGGCAAATTGCTTTTTTCTTATGCGATACATAAGAGAATGCTTATGGAGGACGCTATGCTTTTCCATCCGAAACACTTTTTTTACCTGCAGGCGATCGAACGCGCGGGGAGCATCACGGAAGCGGCGAATCAGGTGTTCATATCGCAGCCCGCGCTCAGTCAGGTGGTCAAGCAGGTGGAAACCGAGCTTGGCGCGCCGATCTTCGACCGATCCTCCAGCCCGCTGCGTCTGACGCAGGTCGGACGGGTATACTTGGACACCGTTCGTCAGCTGACGGCGATTCAGGAGAGAATGATCAACCACATCAACGACATCAAGGGCGAAGTGTACGGAACGATCCGGCTGGGCATTTCGCTCCAGCGCGGCGTGCAGATCCTGCCGCGTGTGCTGCCCGAGTTTTTGCGGCGCTACCCGCATATTCACGTCGGGCTGGAGGAGTACGGCTCCAATACGCTTGAAAAATGGTGCTCGATCAGACGTGCGACATGGCGCTGATCACGACCGAGCCGTCCAATCCGCGCCTGCGCTACCGCCTGATTGAAAACGAGGAGATCCTGTTGATCGCTTCGCCCGTGACCGATCTGGCGCGGCGCATCAAAAGCGGCACGCCCATCAGCTTGCTGGAGGCGCGAAACGAAAAGTTTATCAGCCTGTCGTCCGGCCACAGCATCCGCGCGGTTCAGGACAGGCTGTTCCTGATGAACGATATTCGCCCCGAAATCATACTGGAATCGCATAATTTCGAGGCGTGCCGCCGCCTGACGGCGGTGATGAACGCCGTGATGCTGTGCCCGGACGTGTATCTTTCACGCGTGCCCGATCTCGATTTGAGCCGGACGGTTCATTATTATCCGATCACGGATGCCGATCTGAAGCGGCATTTCTACCTTTGCGACCGGGTGGATGCGCACAGCACGAGCTATTTCGAGGATTTCTATCATATCCTTCTGGAATGCCTCGGCCGTGGCGCGGCGTCCTTCTCCGCGCCCCGGGGCGGGGAGAACGCGGCGATTTCGCCCGGCGCGGAAGACGATCAATAGCCGGCGGTCAGGCGGGCTGCCCGCCGTCCGTATAGACGGCGTATTTGTTCTTCCCGTTATGCTTGGCGGCGTAGAGCGCTTTGTCCGCCTGCTCGTACAGCTCATGGAAGGATGTCTTGCCCGATACGCCCTCGGCGATACCGATGCAGGCGCGGACGGGATAGTCGTCCGCCGCGCCAACCATGACGGCGGACAGCCTCGTCAGCAGGGCGGACGCCATATCCTTGAGCTTTTCGGCGTCTTCCACGCCCTCCAGAAAAACGGCGAACTCGTCGCCGCCGATGCGGCCGACGATATCCGTCTTGCGGAACTGCGTTTTCAGCGTGTCCGCGATCAGGCAGATGGCGCGGTCGCCCTGCGGGTGGCCGATGGAATCGTTGATGGATTTGAGGTTGTCGATGTCCATGATCATCATCGCGCAGGGCGTGCCGTTCCCGGAGGACAGGCGCTCGGCGATCATCGCCTCGGCGGTCGCCTTGTTGTACAGCCCGGTCATGCCGTCCGTCTCGGCGCGCTTTTGCAGCAGCATTTCCTTTTCGGTGATCGGCGTGTAGGTGACGTAAATGGCCGTTTTGTCGCGGTGATGCTCGATGACCCGCCCCACCAGATGGAAGGGAATGTACCCGCCCTCGCCGTCCATCACGCGGATATCGCAGGCGCCTTCCTTTTCCACCGACAGCGCCTTTTGCAGCGCCGCTTTGAGCTTGTCGATATCGTCGGGATGCACGACCTCGAACACCGGCGCTTCGTTCAGATCGCCGATGCTGCGCTTGAGGTACATGCGGTATTGCTTGTTCAGATAGGTGGCGCGGATGCCGTCGCCCGTCACCTCGTAAATCCCGGCGCCGCAGGGCAGGTTTTCAAGCAGCTCGCGGCGCTGCTCCTCCATCGCGTCCGTTTCGGTCGCGTCGGTGTAATAGCCGTTCAGGTACAGCCCGCTCGCGTCCTCCGTCACGCGGTAGAACGCCTTGAGGGGCGTATACCCGCCGCGGCCGTTGATCAGGCGGATGTGCAGCGAGAGCGTCGAGCGCTTCCGGATCGCCTCGCTGATGACGGTGTGCGTGTAGGCGGCGTCGTCGGGATGCACGCCGGCGTAGGCGTCGTCCCGATAGAGCGCGAAGAACTTTTCGCGCGTCATGCCGCACAGGCGGCACAATTCCTCGTTCAGGCACACGGGCTTGATGGCCGTGCCGGTGATCAGCATTTTGGCGAAGCCGCCCGGCATATCCTCGATCATCTGCTCCGCGGACAGCGCCATGGGCAGCATTTCCCTGTACGCCAATTCCTCGCTGGATATCGGCGTGAAGGTGGCGTAGATCAGGAGCGCGTCGTCTTTTGCGCGCACGATCCTGCCCGCCAGATGGACGGGACGGAAGCCGAGCGTCAGGTGGCGCAGACGGATGCTGCACGATACGTCCCTTTGCTCGGCGACCGCCGCGCTCAATTCGCGCATGACCGACGGAAGATCGTCGGGATGAATGGCGGACATGGGCGCGGAATCGAGGTATTTCTCCTCGCTCAAGCCGACGAGATCCCAATAGCTCTTGTTCTGATAGATCAGGCGCATGGCGCCGTCCCTGAACTCGTACACGCCCGCGCCGCTGGGCAGGTTGTCCAGCAGCGCTTTTTGCTTGTTTTCGTCCTTGATCTGCTCGCTTGCGTCGGCGTAATAGCCGTTCAGGATGAGCGCGCCGTCGGCGTCCTCGCTCACGCGGTAGAAAACCTGCACGCTTGTGTAATCGCCCTGTCCGTTGCGCAGCCGCACGCGCAGCGATACGGTGGAGCGGTTGTCCGCCGTGCGCGCGACCGCCTCCCGGACGGGCTTGAGATCGTCCGGATGCACGCCGGCATAGGCGTCCGCCGCGTAGATGGACATAACCTGATCGTGGGTCATGCCGCAGATGCGGCACAATTCGTCGTTGACGAACACGGGAATCACGCCGTCCGGCGTGATGCGCATTTTGACGTAACCGCCGGGCATGTCCTGAATCATCTGCGCCAGTTCGCGCGCGGTGTTCCTTTCTTTTTGCTCGGCCTCGCGCTGCGCCGTGATGTTTTCGTTGGTGCAGTAGACCAGATGCCGCCCGCCGGTCGAGGCGATTACCCGCAATGTGGAGCGCAGGTGCGTCTCATGCGGACAGCCGGGCAGATCGAGGAACACGTACTCGCCCGTGACCTCGGTTTTTTTGTCGATCGACCGGCGAAGATCGGCGATGATGCGCGCGGCGCTTTCGGCGTTCATGTGCGCGTACCAATCGAGCTTCAGCGCGTCCCCGGCGCTCATGGAGGCGCTGCCGATGGCCTCGATGTATTTTTCCGTCACGCGCACCAGTTCGATCGAGTCGTTGTGATATTCCAGTATGCACGCGCTGCCGACAAAGCTGTTGAAGATAAGCGTGTCCATGCTTTTGGGGTCCCAGAAGGAATTGCTGTCCAGATGCTCGACCGATTCGACGGTGATCAGGCGCTCCTCCTTGCCGGTCTTGAGGCAGTACGCCTCATACGCTTCGACGGGCATGGGTCTGGCGTACAGATAGCCCTGAATGTAGTTGCAGCCGACCGACAGCAGATAGTCCGCCTGCGACCTTTCCTCGACGCCCTCCGCGATGGTCGACATGCCCAGCCATTTGGTCATGCGGACGATGGATTCCAGAATGTTCCCGCCGCGCCCGGTGTCGTCGTCGCTCTCCAGAAAGCGCATGTCGAGCTTGACGATCTGCGCGGGCACGTTTTTGAGCGTGTTGAGCGAGGAATACCCGCTCCCGAAATCGTCGATCTCGACGGTGAAGCCTTCCTCGATCAGCCGTTTCACGACGCTGACGATCACGTCGGCGGACTGCGCGAAGGCGGATTCGGTAATCTCCAGACGCAGAAGGCCGATGGGGAGATCGTATTCCTTGAGCAGCCCCGTCAGTACGCCGAGCAGATCGGGGCGGAACACGTCGTATCGGGACAGATTGACCGACACGGGCAGGGGATTGCGCCCCTCGTCAATCCATTTTCGTAAGCTGCCGCAAACGCTCCGCCAGACGTACTTGTCCAATTCGTATACGAAGCCGTTCTGCTCGAACAGGGGGATGAAGTTGTCCGGCGGGATCAGGCCGTGCCGCGGGTGCCGCCAGCGCACGAGCGCCTCGGCGCCCACCAGCGCGCCGGTGGCGTGGTTGCCCTGCGGCTGGTACCACACCTCGAACTGATGCCCGGCGATCGCCTCGTCCATATCGGCGATGATCTGCTGATCGCGCAGCAGCTTTTCGAGCATGGCGTCGTCGAAATACGCGATATGCTCGTCGTAGCGCCCCTTGATCGACTGCTTGGCGATGTACGCCCTGTCGTACAGCGCGCTGGCGGGCAGCGAAGGATCGACGACGATATACCGCCCCACGCTGAGCGTGATCGCCTGCTTTTCCGAAAACGTCATGCGGTCCTGCCGGATAAAGCGCGTGATGGACATATCGCTGTTCGCGGCCGGGAACAGGCAGGAAAAGTTATCCGCCGCGATCCGGCCGCCGATACCGCCGAGCTTTTTCATATCCTCGCTCATGACGCGCCCGATCTCGCGGAGAATGCGGTCGCCCTCCGCCGCGCCGAACTGATCGTTGATGAGCTTGAAGTTGTCGATATCAAAACAGGAAAGAATGTAGTAGCCCGGCTCGCGCTCCCGGACCGCCGCCGTGACCTTTTCAAAGAACGCCTCGCGGTTGTACAGCCCGGTCAGCTTGTCGCGCTGGAAGGCGTTCAGCGAGGACGCCGTTTCGCGCAGCGCGATGTTGTTTTTGAGGCAATGCCGGACGATGTCCGGGCTGAAGGGCTTGAGAATAAAATCGTTCGCCCCGAAGGACAGCGCCTTGACCCGCGATTTTTCGTCCTCCGAACCCGTGACCATGATGACGGGAATGGAGGAGAGCAGCACGTCGTCCCGGATCGCCCGCAGAACCTCGTAACCGTCCATGCGCGGCATGACGATGTCCAGCAGCACGGCGGAAAGGCGCGCGTGCTCGCGGCGGATCAGCGCGAGCGCTTCCTCGCCGTTTTCCGCCTCCAGTACGCTGTAATCGCTTTCCAGCGTTTTTTTCAATAATACGCGGTTGATCCGGTTGTCGTCAACGATCAAAATGGTTCGCCGCATCGTCTGTCCCTCCGTCCCCTCGCGCGCCCGATATCAAGCCGGTGAGCAATCGTCGTTTGTAAACGCCGTATCCGAATGATTTGGACGGCCGCGCCGCTTCTCTTTCGGGACGGGGCGCACCGGCCGTTTATCGCAGTTGATACCGTTATTTTATCACAAATATACGCAACGCGCAACCCAATTCGGCGCGGCGTCCGATGAATCGTCATTTCACGCGCGCCCGCCGCGCGGCGCGATGGGTATTGACAGCATCTTCAACAAACTGTATAATAATCGCATGGATCGTTTGTCTGTTCTGTACGACGGAACGGCGGCGATCGGGAATATCGTTGAAGGAGAAAACCATATGAAGAAACTGCTCTGCACCCTGCTGGCACTGGCGATGCTCCTGTCCCTGACGGGGGTTTCGCTGGCCGAGACCATCGACGCCGATCTGGTTGCCGCCGCGAAAGCGGAAGGCGAACTGACGGTGTACGGCTCCTGCGAGGAAGCGTACCTCTCCGCCGCCTGCCAGAACTTCGAGAAAATCTACGGCATCAAGGTGAGCTATCAGCGCCTGTCCACCGGCGAGGTGGCTTCCAAGATCAAGGAAGAGAACGGCAACCCCTCCGCCGACGTGTGGTTCGGCGGCACGACCGATCCGTATAACGAGAGCGCCGCCGCCGGCCTGCTCGAGGCGTACGAGGCGAAGAACGCCGCGCATCTGCTCGACGCCAAGTACCGCGACGCCGACGGCTGCTGGTACGGCATTTACAAGGGCATTCTGGGCTTCATGGTCAACACCGAGGAGCTCAAGCGCCTGAACCTCGAAGCACCCAAGGATTGGGACGATCTGCTCAAGCCCGAGTACAAGGGCCTGATCTGGCTGTCCAACCCCAACACCGCCGGCACGGCGAAGCTCGTCATCAACACCATGGTGCAGATGAAGGGTCACGACGCCGCGATGGAGTACTTCAAGGCGCTCAACGGCAATATCGCGCAGTACACCAAGTCCGGCTCCGGCCCCTCCAAGAAGGTCGGCATCGGCGAGTGCGTGATCGGCGTGGGCTTCCTGCATGACGGCATCACCCAGATCCTCATGGGCTACGACAACATCGCGCTGGTCATCCCGGCGAGCGGCACGAGCTATGAAATCGGCGCGACCGCCATCTTCAAGGGCGCCAAGCACATGAACGCCGCCAAACTGTGGATCGAGTACGCGCTGTCGCCCGAATGCGTGAACATCGCCAAGGAAAACGAATCCTTCCAGTTCCTCGTCATCGACAACGCCGAGCAGCCCAAGGAAGCGACCGAATACGGCCTCGATCCCGAGAACGTGATCGATTACGACTTTGAGGACGCCAAGCAGAACACCTCCAAGTACGTCGAGGACTTCTTCGCGGCCGTCGAGAAGGACGATCGCTTCAAGACCGAATAATCTGCAATCGCGGGCAATGGGTGGGGCGGCGCAAGGCGTCCCACCCATTATTCTGTACGACCGCTTATCAGTCTGACGGCTAAAGGGGGAATCCCTGTGACGACGGCGAGGAGCGCGCGGCTCGACAGGAAAAAGCTCCTGGGCGATCCCGTGCTGATCGGCACGATCATCGTGCTGCTGATCCTTTTGTCCCTGTTTATTCTGTATCCTCTGGCGATGCTCCTGACCGACAGCGTGTACGACGCCGAGCAGGGACTGACGCTCTCGGTGTTCTCGCGCGTGCTGGGATTATCGCGCTTTCGCGGCGCGCTGGGGAACACGCTGGTGCTGGGCATGATCACCGGCTTTCTGTCCACGCTGATCGGCCTTTTGTTCGCGTATGTGGACTGCTATGTGCGCGTGCGCAGCCGGGCGCTTAAAAAGATGTTCGACGTCGTGTCCGTGCTGCCCGTCGTGTCGCCGCCCTTCGTGCTGTCTTTGTCCATGATCCTTTTGTTCGGGCGGAGCGGGCTGATCACGCGCACGCTGCTGGGTATCTTCGACAGCGATATCTACGGGCTGTGGGGCATCGTGATCGTGCAGACGCTCACGTTCTTCCCCGTGTGCTATCTGATGCTCAAGGGGCTGCTCAAGAACATCGATCCTTCGATGGAGGAGGCGGCGCGCGATATCGGCGCGTCGCGCTTTAAGGTGTTCGCGACCGTGACGCTGCCGCTCATGCTGCCCGGGCTGGGCAACGCGTTTCTGGTGACGTTCATCGAATCGGTCGCCGATTTCGCCAACCCCATGATCATCGGCGGCAGCTTCGATACGCTGGCGACCACGATTTATCTGCAGGTCACCGGCGCGTACGATACCACCGGCGCGGCGGCGATGGCGGTGGTGCTGTTGGCGCTGACGTTCGGGCTGTTCATCGTGCAGAAGTATTATCTTGAAAAGAAAACCGCCGCCACGCTGACGGGCAAGGCGTCGCGCGCGCGCGCGCCCATCTCCGACCGCTCGGTGCGCGTCCCGCTGACCGTGCTGTGCGCGGCGCTGTCGGCGTTCGTTTTGCTCATGTACGTGTCCATTCCCTTCGGCGCGCTGTTCAAGCTGTGGGGGCGCGATTATTCGCTCAGCCTCAAATGGTTCGATTACGTGTTCAAATACAGCGGGTTCAAGGCGTTCCGCGATTCGTTCGTTCTATCGCTGATCGCCTCGCCGATCACGGCGCTGTTTTCCATGATCATCTCCTATCTGGTGGTGAAAAAGCGCTTCCGCACGCGCGGGCTGATCGAGTTCGTGTCCATTCTGGCGATGGCGGTGCCCGGCACGGTGCTCGGCATCGGCTATATCCGGGGTTTCGCCAACGGGCTGTTCCGCACGGGGATCATGCAGGGGCTGTACGGCACGGGCGCGATCCTGGTCATCGTGTTCATCGTGCGCTCGCTGCCCGTCGGTACGCGGAGCGGCATTTCGGCGCTCCGGCAGATCGATAAATCCATCGAGGAATCGGCGTACGATCTGGGCGCGGGGAGCGGCAAGGTGTTCGCTACCGTCACGCTGCCGCTCATCAAGGATTCCTTCTTCAGCGGGCTGGTCACGACCTTCGTGCGCTCCATCACCGCCATCAGCGCCATCATCCTATTGGTCACGCCGCGGTATCTGCTGATTACCTGCCAGATCAACGAGTTTGCCGAGAAGGGGTATTACGGCGTGGCGTGCGCCTACGCGACCATTCTGATCGCCATTGTGTACGCGGCGATCCTCCTGATGAATCTGGGGCTTAAGTACTTCGGCACCAGCAAGAAAACGCGCGTGAAGGAGAGTGTCTGACATGGGCGGCAACATCAAAAAGGGCGTGCGGCTCGAACGCATATCGAAAATCTATACCGATCCCAAGACGGGCAAGGCGTTCTACGCCGTGAAGGACGTGTCGGTGGACATCGAGCCGGGCAGCTTTGTGACGCTGCTCGGGCCGTCCGGGTGCGGCAAAACGACGACGCTGCGCATGATCGCCGGCTTTGAAAGCCCCGACGAGGGCGAAATCTATCTGGGCGATCAGGCGATCAACGAATTGACGCCCAACAAGCGCGACACCGCGATGGTGTTCCAGAGCTACGCTTTGTTCCCGCACTACAACGTGTACGACAACGTCGCCTACGGGCTCAAGCTGCGCAAGGTGCCCAAACACGAAATGGACGAGCGCGTCGCGCGCATCCTGTCCTTGGTCGAATTGACCGGCATGGAATCGCGCATGACCAACCAGCTCTCGGGCGGGCAGCAGCAGCGCGTGGCGCTGGCGCGCGCGCTGGTGGTCGAGCCGGGCGTGCTGCTCTTTGACGAGCCGCTCTCCAATCTGGACGCCAAGCTGCGCGTGTCCATGCGCACCGAGATCCGCCGCATCCAGCAAACGCTGGGCATCACGGCGATCTACGTCACGCACGATCAGTCCGAGGCGATGGCGCTGTCGGACAGGATTATCATCATGAAGGACGGCGTGATCGCGCAGACGGGCACGCCGAAGGAAATCTACTATCATCCGTGCAGCGAGTTCGTCGCCGATTTCATCGGCGAGGCGAACTTTCTGGACGGCGAGGTGCTGTCGGTCGCGGACGGCGAATGCGCGCTCTCCATCGCGGGCAACCGCGTGGCGGTGCAAAACCCGGGCGATTTGTCCGCCGGGAAACCGTGCCGCGTGGTGCTGCGCCCCGAGGCGGGCGTGCTGGCGGAAACGGGCGATCTGCCCTGCACGGTCACGCTGTCCTGTTTCATGGGCGCGTACCAGAACTATCACGTCACGGTGGGGGACACGCTCGTCAAACTGACCGATTACTGCCCGGTCGGCCGGAAGGTGTTCGAGGCGGGCGACAAGGCGTATCTTTCCTTCAAGGAAGGCTGCGTCCACATCCTGTAAAGCGTTTCGGAATATGACGAATATGAGGGGGATTCATCGGATGATTTACTATGTCGGCGCGAACGCGAAACCCTTTGGCGACGGAAGCATGGACGCGCCCTTTGCGCGCATCGGCGACGCCGCGCGCGTCGCGGTCGCGGGGGACGAGATTATCGTGCGCCCGGGCGTGTACCGGGAATACGTCAACCCGATCAACGCGGGCGAGGAGAACAGGCGGATTACCTATCGCTCCGAAACGCCGCTCGGCGCGGTCATCACGGGCGCGGAAAAACTGACGGGCTGGACGCTTTTCAAGGGCGACGTGTGGACGGCGCGTGTGGATAACGCGGTGTTCGGCGAATACAATCCCTACACCACCTACGTCTGCGGCGACTGGTACTTCGCGCCGACCGTGCGGCACACGGGCGCGGTGTATCTGAACGACCGGATGATGTATGAAACCGTATCGCTCGAGGAATGCGCCGAGGGCGCGCCCGATCCCTGCGCGTGGAACCGGGAGGAATCGACCTATCAATGGTACACCGAGCAGGACGGCGGCGAAACGGTTCTGTACGCCAATTTCCACGGCAAGAACCCCAACGCCGAGAACGTCGAGATCGCCGTGCGCCGCAACTGCTTCATGCCCGACAAAACGGGCGTGGGATACATCACGGTTTCGGGCTTTAAGATCGACAAGGCGGCGACGACGTGGGCGCCGCCGGCGGCGTATCAGGACGGCATGATCGGCCCGCACTGGAGCCGGGGCTGGATCATCGAGGACTGCGAGGTGTGCAACAGCCGGTGCTGCGGCATCTCGCTGGGCAAATACCGCGATCCCGAGAACGACATGTATTTCTACACCAAGCACGTCAAAAGCCCCACGCAGATGGAGCGCGACGCCGTGTGCCGGGGGCAATATCACGGCTGGCTCAAGGAAAACGTCGGCGGACACATCATCCGCCGGTGCGAAGTCCACCACTGCGAACAGACGGGCATCGTGGGGCGCATGGGCGGCGTGTTTTCCGTGATCGAGGACTGCCATATCCATCACATCTGCAATTCGCAGCAGCTCGGCGGCGCGGAAACGGCGGGCATCAAACTGCACGCCGCCATCGACGTGACCATTCGCCGCAACCACATCCATCACTGCATCATGGGCGTGTGGTGCGACTGGCAGGCGCAGGGCACGCGCATTTCCCGCAATCTGATGCATGACAACCACCGCCCCGAGGGCGTGCCGCAGGCGAAGGGCGCGATGTTCAACTGCGACGTGTTCATCGAGGTCAGCCACGGCCCGTCGCTGGTTGACGACAATATTCTTCTGTCCAAGGTCTCCGTCGTTATGCCCAGTCAAGGCATCGCCTGCGTTCATAACCTGATGCTCGGCTCGTTCTCGCTTATCAACGCGGGCGTGGACAGCGTCGTCAACGGTCAGCGCGAGCCGCGCTACACGCCCTATCACATCCGTCACCGCACCGAGGTCGCGGGCTTCATGACCATCCTGCACGGCGACGACCGCATCTACAACAATATCTTCGTGCAGCATTACCCCGTGACCGATCCGAACAGGACGCCGATGAACGCCGATTACGAGGTCGTCGGCACCGCGCCCTTTGATATCTTCCCGACCTACGACGAATGGCTTTCGCATTTCATGATGGACAGCGAGCCGAATATGGGCGCGCTGGCGCCCTATCACTTCGGGCATTTGCCCGTGTGGGTGGAGGGCAACGTTTACCTGAACGGCGCGACCGTGTGCAAACACGAAAAGGAAATGCTCGTCGCCGAAAAGGACGCGAAGATCGAATGGACGGAGAAGGACGGCGCGTATTTCCTGAAAACCGATCTGTACGATCTGCTCGGCGATTTTCGCGCCCGCCTGATCGACAGCGACACGCTGGGCAAAGCCTTCGAGCCGGAGCAGCGCTTTGAGAACCCGGACGGCACGCCGATCGTGTTCGATACCGATTACTTCGGCGAGCGGCGCGGCGACAGGCCTTTGCCCGGCCCCTTTGCCGACGCTTCGGAGGCGTCCAAGGGGCTTTGGCGCCCGTAACGCCCGAAAGGACGCCCGCCGCATGAAAAACGTCCGGCTCTTGCGATCGTCTCGCAGGGGCCGGACGTTTTGTTCGGTTTGTTTTTACGCCTGTTCCTTCAGGGGATAAACGGCCTTTTGCAGCGCCTTGACGTCGATGCCGCGGATGTCGACGCCGCCCTTGACCGCCATGGCCGCCGCCATGCCCGCCGCCTGACCCATGCCGATGCAGAAACCGATGTTGCGGTTGGCGGACAGCGCCAGCTGATCGGCCGACCAGCAGCGACCCGCCACCATCAGGTTGTCAAGTCCCTTGACCAGTATGCTGCGGTACGAAATTTCCTCGTATTCGCCCTTTGTGTACAATTCGAAATGAATGCCCGCGCCCGACGGATTATGGAATTCCACGCTGTCGTCGCTGCGCAGGATCGCGTCGTCAAAGCGCGCCCTGTTCTTGAAATCCTCGATCGTGTGCCAGTAATCGCACTTCACCCTGCGCGTTTCGCGGATGCCCAGAATCGCGCCCGTTTCGGCGAGCGTCGCGTTTTCAAAGCCCGGGATGTACTTTTTGAGGAATTTGAACACGCACCAGTTCTGCCGGCGGCATTCGACGATGGCCTCGGAGATCGCGTAGGCGTTCAGCCCGTTCAGCCCCTGATAACGCCCGGCGTTGATCAGCACCTGATCCCGGATCGGCGTGTTCATAAAGTGCACGCCGCCGCGCAGCTTGAGCACGTTTTTCTCCCAGTCGCTGACGGCGGGATCGTCCATCACGCGCGCGACGGTTTCGTTGAAGCCGCCCACCTGAATAAACTGCGGATGTTCGCACAGCGCGTAGGCGCGCAGGATGTCCGCCGTCAGGAAATCGGACGGCTCGCCGCGGCGGTTGCGATGCGTGATTTCGCCGGGATGCGCCTCGAGATAGTCGAACGTTTCCGCGAGGTTGACGCCCGCGATGCGGCTGAGCATGTTGGAGGCGGAGCAGATGCCGTTGCCGCCGACGCCGAACTCGAACTCGGCGCCCGCGTAGGCGCACAGGTCGCCGTCGCCGCTCGCGTCGATGAATACCTTGCCGGGGATCACGCTGCGGCCGCTCTTATTCTCGACGATCACGCCCGTGACCCTGTCGCCCTCCCGGACCGCGCCCACGACGGTCGTGCCGTACAGAAGGACGGCGCCCGCCTCGGTGAGCATATCTTCCGCCACCAGCTTGCTTGTTTCGGCGTCGACCGGCACCTCCACCATTTCGGAGGGCGGCCACGGCGCAGGGAAGGATTCGTAGGGGATGGCCATTTTTTCTTTGCCCAGCCGCATCAGGAACTCGGTCGGGATGCCCGTCATAAACGGCTCGATGGCGATTTTTGCCATCAGGCCGGCCGTCATGATGCCGCCGATCATGTACTCGCGCTCGATCAGCAGCGTTTTCGCGCCGTTGCGCGCCGCGTTCAGCGCCGCGCCGAAGCCTGCCGAGCCGCCGCCGGCGACAATAACGTCGTACCCGCTTTCAATCGGCGTGTTCAGTTCCTCGCGATACGTTTTCATTTGATTTCCTCCTTGTGATCAGCCTTTTACGGCGCCGTCGGTCAATCCGGCGATGAAGAATTTATTCAGAATCAGATACACGACGGTCATGGGCAATATCGAGATCCCGATGCCCGCGAACATCAGATTCCAGGACGAGGCGGATTCGCCGCCGGATTTCAGGTTGACAAGCCCCACGACCAGCGTCCACATGCTGCGCTTGGAGATGGTGAACACATACGGCAGCAGGTAATCGCTCCATGCCATGCGGAACGCCAGCAGGCCGATGGTCGCGATGAGCGGCTTGAGCAGAGGAAACACGATGCGCACGAAGGTGGTGAAGAACCCGCAGCCGTCTATTTTGGCGGCCTCGTCCAGTTCGCGCGGGATCTGCTCCACGTTGCCCGTGGCGATGAACACCTGCGTGGCGTTCATGCCCAGCACGCGGATGAGAATGGGCCCCAGCAGCGTGCCGCTCAAGCCGATCGCCTTGGCTACGCGAAGCTGCGGATAGAGCGCCAGCGTGCCGATCGATATGAACATCGAGAACAGCACCATTTTGTTCATGACCTTGGTAAAGCGCGTTTTCCCGCGCGAAAAGACATAGCCCGCGATCGTGCTCGTGCCGATGCAGCCCAGCACGATAAAAAACGTGTAGATTACGCTGTTCATGGTCAGCGTGCCGAAATTGGCGAGCTGCCACGCCTGCGCGTAGTTTTCAATATGCCATGAGGACGGGATGATGTTGGTGCCGCCGACCAGAATGTCCGCGTTCGTCTTGAACGAGGACAACAGGATATACACGACGGGAAACAGCGCGAACACCAGCATGACGGACAAAAACGTATACATCAGGACGCGGAGAAGGACGATTGATACTTTCTGCATGCTTCATTCTCCTCCGATCACTGGATTTCTTTCATTCGTTTGGACATGCGCAGATAGATCAGCGTGACGCCGGCCAGTATAATCGCGGTGATGACCGCCAGCGACGACGCGTAGCCGAACTGCGTCCGCGTCTGCGCCTCGCCGTACTGGAAGAAGTATTTGAAGATATACGTCATGACCACCTCGGTGCTGCCGCCCGGCGCGCCGTTTGTCAGCACGAGGATTAAATCGGTCATGCGCAGCGTGCCAAGAAAGCTGAGCATGATCACCAGCTGCAGCACGGGGGCGACCAGCGGCAGCGTGATGTGCAGGAATTGCTGCGCGGAGTTGGCGCCGTCGATGGAGGCGCACTCGTACAGGCTCTTGGGAATGTTCTGATATCCCATGATGAAGTAGATCATGTTGAGCCCGAAGGACGTCCACAGGGATACGAGAATGATCACGATGAAGGCGTTGTTTTTCCTGCCGAGGAAGTTGATGTTCTTTCGGATAAAGCCCAGACTTCGGAGCATGGCGTTGACGATGCCGTTGTACGAGCTGAACATGATGGAGAAGATCAGACCGACCACCGCGACGCTCAATACCGACGGCAGGAAATAGGAAACCCTGAAGGTCGTGCTGCACTTGGTTTTCCCCGTCAGGAACGCCGCCAGCAGCATGGCGAGGGGAATCTCGATCACCAGTTTCACAACGGCGATGAACAGCGTGTTTTTGAGGGACGCCCAGAACGCGGGATCGCGCGAGAAGGCGCGGATAAAGTTTTCCATGCCGATAAACACGGGCGTCGTGTAGCCGTCGTACTCGAACCACGCCCACCGGATCACCCAGACGATCGGGTACAGAACGAACAGCGCGAAACCGATGGACATCGGCAAGAGCATGAGAAATTCCTGCGTTTTATCCATGCGTCCGAGCTTGGCCAGCCGCGCCCGGCTGTTCAGTGCTTCTCTTGTCACATCCATCGCCGCCTTTACTGATTCTGTTCCGCGCGGCGGATACCCCGCGAGGGGTATCCGCCGCGCGTCGCTTTGCGGGTCGGCAGAGCGAATTATTCCATGGAAACGATCTTCGACAGATCCTTGACGGCGTAATCCTCGATCTTGATGCTGCCGCTTTCGATCGCCTTGTCCAGCGCCGCGTTGTAGCGGACGTCCAGATCGGCGAGCGCTTCGTCGACGTCGACGAGGCCGGTCAGAATCTTATCGAAGACTTCCTTGTACGTGCTGCCTTCGAGGCTCAGCAGGCCGTCGGGCGTGCCAAAGCCGGTGTAGCGGTAGGAGCCGTCGCCGAACGCCTTCCACTGCGGGGAAACCTCGGTCTTGGTGGAGAGCGCCTTCACGTCGTCGCGCGTGATCATGTCCTTCTCTTCCTCAAAGAGGTTGAGCAGGTTTTCCTCGGACAGAAGCGCCTTCATGACCGCCATGACCTTTTCCTGCATACCGTCGTCCACGGTCTTCTGGTTGACGACATAGAAGGTGGAGGGGTTGGAGTACATCCTGTAGCGGACGTCCTCGGTCTGCGTGGGATAGGGACCGACCGCCCACTCGAAGGTGGCGGGGAACTGCGTGGTCAGAACGCCCACGTCGGGGGAGAAGACGGGGATCATGCCGATGTTGCCGGCGGCGAACTGGGCGCGCTTGGTGTCGTCGTCCATCGTCTCATAGCCCGGGAACATGCTGCCGTCGTCGATGATCTGAAGCAGATGCTTCATGTAGGGCGCGAGCGCCGAGAAGTTGTAGCGGCAGGCGGCATTGTCGAAATGCATGATGCCCGTGGACGCGGAGGAGGGCGGCAGGATGAAGAACAGCGGGTAGGACACATAGGTCATGCCCAGACCGTAGCCGTAGATCAGGCCGTTGCCGTTCTCGGTGATGACTTCGGCGCAGTGGCGCATTTCATCCCACGTCTTGGGGAATTCGAGGTTGAGCTTTTTGAACATCTCGACGTTGTACGCCAGACCCACGGTGGTCGCCTTGAAGGGCAGCGCGTAGGTTTTGCCGTCGACCAGGCCGACGCCCTCGGAGTTCTTCTCCTTGTAGGGGGCGATCAGCTCGTCGCCGCCGGGCAGCGTCTCCAGCGCGACCAGCTTGCCGGCGCGGGCATACTGCGGGATCTTGTTGCACTTGAAGATGTACGGGGCATCGCCGGTGGACAGGGCGACGTCCAATACGCTGTAATAGTCGGTGCCGAACACCGACAGCTCGATGATAATGCCCAGATCCTTGCCCACGCCGTTGTTGAATTTCTCAACAAAGGACGTGAACACGTTTTTGCTGTGCGCGTCGTTGGACCACACCGTGATCGTAACGGGCTCCTTGGCTTCCGCCAGAGCGCTCGCGCAGGAGACCAGAAGGAACAGGCTCAACAGTACGGCAACCATTCTTTTCATGACCGGGACCCTCCTTTTTTGTCGGTACGAGTGTATCCACCTTGCTGCGTACAGTATGACACGTCATATCTGGTTTGAAAAGGTGGAAAAAACGTCAACTTTTCGCCCCGGCGGACGGCGCGGGCGCGCCGCGCGGTCATTGGAGCTTCGGAAGGATGTCCATATCGCGCAGCATATGCACGACGTCGCGCATATGCTTTTTGCCGAACTTTTTGAGGATATGGTTGATCTGCGAGCGGACGGTGGTTTCCTCGACATAGCGCATCTGCGAGATGGCGCGGTAGTTGTAGCCGTCGTTGACCAGCTTGAGCACCTCGTACTCGGTGGCGCTCAACAGCATCATGATCTTGAGCACGTCCTGCACGCGGGACTGGTTGGCCTGCAGGCGCTGGTATTCGCCGATGATCTTTTTGGCGACCTGCGGGCGGAGCATCAGCTCGTTTTCATGTACGTCGCGGATCGCCTGCAGGATGTCGCCGGGCTGCATGGTTTTGATGATGTAGTCCGACGTGCCCGCCTGATACGCGCGGAACAGGTATTCGTCGTTCTCGTGAATGGTCAGGGCGATGCACCGCACCGACGGCTTGAGCCGGTGAATGGTCTCGATCGCTTGGATGCCCGCCATGCGCGTTTCCATCTGGATGTCCATCAGCACGATATCGGGCGATTCGCGCAGGACGGCCTCGACCGCTTCCTTCCCGGTCGTCGCCGTCGCCGCCACTTCCATTTCGTCGGGCACGCCGGCAAAGATTTCGCGCAGGTATTCGCGGATATCCTCCATGTCGTCGGCGATGACTACGCGGATCATTCCTCTCTCTCCTTCCTGACAGACGGCAGCATCAGCATGACGGAGGTGTATTCCCCCTCGCGGCTGACGATCTTGAGCTGCCCCAGATGCGCCTTGACCACTTTATAGACGTACGCCAGCCCGAGCCCCCAGTTCAGGCGGCCGTTCTTGCTGGAATAGTGCGGCAGGAAGAGCTTGCTGCGCTCCAGAGGCGATATGCCCACGCCGTTGTCGGAGATCAGGATCACCACCCAACGGAAGAAAAACGCCGTCCGCACATGGATGACGTGCGTTTTTTTGTCGGTCTTCATGACGGCCTCGACGGCGTTGTTGAGGATGTTGATGAGCGCCTGCTCCAGATGATAATGGTCGTAATATCCCATCCGGCTCTGATAGACCGATTCGTCCAGCCTGATTTCGGTATTGTCGTCGGTCCACGTGCCGTCGACGGCTTTGAGGATGATCTTGGACAGATCGTACAGATGGAAGGCGTAGGGCTGCGCGCTGATGCTGTCCAGCATATGCGCGGTATCGTTGAGCGCGCCGCCGACGAGCCTGTCGATCCTTTCGATCTCCGGAATGCTTTGGCTTTCCTTTCGCTGCTTCGCCTTCTGGAGATTGATCTTGAGCGTGAACAGCAGGTTTTTGTGCGAGTGCAGCACGTCGCCCAGCGTTTCGTTCATGAGCTTTAGGTTTTTCTGCACTTTCCTCCCAAGGAACGGCCGCATCGACAGATCGAGCCGGAAGGACAGCAGGATGGCAAGGCAGCCCACCATCAGCACGAGCGTCAGAATGGGCAGCAGGGTATAGATTCTCTGCGGATTGACGGGATTGTTCTCAAATATCCAGTAGCCGCTCCGAAATACCTTTTCGGCGGATATGCTGTACGCGCCCACGTAAAACAAAAGGGAATAGCCCGTCTGCAGCGCGGTCAGCACGACGGTCAGGGCGACGATGCGCTGGCGCAGGGCCGGGATGTGTATGATCCGGGCGTACGCGATGAGATCAAAGACGGGCAGCAGGATGATCAGGAACGACAGCGCCTTGTACAGGATCGTCAGGGCGTTGAGCAGCGCGTACTCGCCCAGATGCAGATGGCAGAATATGTACAGCCTGTTGGACACGAGCGGATCGCAGAAAATCAGCGTTATGACGGGCACGATGAACACGAGGCGATGCAGCATCTCGCCCGCACGGCGGCGCGGACGCTGCCATTGCCGGCACGAATAGACCTCCAGCGCGAACAGGCCGTTGGAAAACTGGTACAGGAAATGCCCGATATTGAGAAACCTGAGCACCGTCGCGAGCGGAAAGCGGAAGCGCTTGATCAACAGGGTGTACAGGCGATAGTCGAAGGCGTACAGGGGATTGGAGGTGTAGAAGTAGTAGTTGCCGAACACGCTGATGTGGAACACAAGCGACAGCAGCGAAAAGATGCAGCCCACCGCCATCATGATAAAGAAAACGCTGTAACGGCTGTGCCGGTCGAATAAAATCAGGACGATGGAAGAAAACATCAGAATGCCGATGGCGTACAGCATCAGAGATCCCTCCCGTCCGGAATTTGCGGCGCGGCGCTCCCCGGGGCGGCGCTTGTCCGCGCCCGGGGGTTCCGCGTCCTTCGACCGCCTTTCCTCGTCGGCAGCGTTCACGGGGCGGGCGCCGGTTGACCGGCGCGCCCGCGTCGTTATGTGACCAGATTGATCATATGGCGCGAGAGATACGCGCGCACGTTGTCCATCGTGATGTCCATGATCCTTTGCCGGCTCTCGATGGGCGCCCAAGAGATATGCGGGGTAATAAAGCAGTTTTTGGCGGACAGCAGGGGATTGTCCGCCCGGATCGGCTCGGAGGAAACCACGTCGACGGCGGCGGCGTACACCTTGCCGCTGTTGAGCGCGTCGGCCAGATCCTTTTCGACGATCAGCGGCCCGCGCGAGTTGTTGAGCAGGATCACGCCGTCCTTCATTTGATCGATGGTTTCGCGGCGGATGATGCCCTCGGTCTGCGGGAAAAGCGGGCAGTGCAGCGCGATCACGTCGGACTGCGCCAATAGCTCGTCCAGCGTCACGTACGCCGCGATCGCGCGGCCGCTTTCCGTCCGGGCGGTATCGAATGCGATCACGCGCATTCCCAGCGCCTTGGCGATGGCGCCCGTCTGCTGCCCGATCCTGCCGAACCCGATGATGCCCATCGTTTTGCCCGCCAATTCGATCAGGGGATAATCCCAGAAGCAAAAGTCGGGGCACTCCCCCCACCGGCCGCCGTGCACGGCGTCGCTGTGTCCCGCCACGTGATGGCAGATTTCCAGCAGCATGGCGATGGCGAACTGCGCGACCGACGCCGTGCCGTAATTGGGCACGTTGCAGACGGCGACGCCCTTTTCCCTCGCCGCCGCGATATCGATCACGTTGTAGCCCGTCGCCAGCACGCTGATCAGGCCGATCGAGGGGCACGCGTCGAGCGTTGCGCGGGTAATCGGCGTTTTATTGGTCAGGACGATTTCGGCGTCGCCGATCCTTTGCCGGATCAGCGCTTCGTCGCGGACGTCCGTTCTGTCGTACACCGTGACGTCGCCGAACGCCTTCAGCCCGTCCCACGATAAATCCCCGGGGTTTTCCGTGTATCCGTCCAAGATGACAATGTTCACCGCATGATCCGTCCTTTCGCCCGCGCCGGGCGCCCGCTCAATCTTCCAGCAGGCTCCACGCGCGGTTGATGACCCGTTTGGTGTTCGCCAGAATGAGATCCTCTTCCTCGTCCGCCCACGGCTTGACCTCGAGGCTCAAAACCAGCGGATCGTCCGCGCGGAAGAAGCCTTCGTCCTTCAGCACGCGGAAGTAATCCGTCAGTTCGGGCGTGTCGTTCGCGCCGTTAGGGAAGCCGAAGCGCGGGTGCATATCGCCGTAGGCCGCGCAGCCGGGCTTGACCACGGCGTTGCCCAGATGCAGGTGGGTGATGTAGGGACGCAGCGTGCGGATCACGTCGCGGCTCGTTTCGTAGGTGGTGGGGAAATGGCTCAAATCGACCATCAGGCCGAAGTTCGCGTGCGTGCAGCGCATATCTGCCGCGAGGCGCGCCGCGAGCGGCGCGGGGCCGATCAGCGCCGCCTTGTCCATGTCGTAGTCGAATACTTCAAGCTCGACGATCATGTCCTTTTGCTTCGCCGCCCCGCACACGGCGCGAAGCGTTTTGAGGAGCTGCGCGTACGCCTGCTCTCTGGTGTCCGGCGACCATTTGCCGGCGAGCAGCGCAATGCCGCGCGCGCCGAGGTATTCCGCTTCGTTAAGCGACTCGATCAGCGCGCTTTCCGCGCGCGCGCGCCCTGCCTCGTCCAGATCGTTGGGGTTGAGCTTGTTGCCCATCAGCGTCGGCTGCGCGCCGTAGCAGACCTTCATGTGGCTCTGCCCGAGGATTTTTTTGACCTGATCGCGCTTGTCGCCGTCCTTGAAATGGCACAGCTCGATCGCGTCGAAGAAATCGTCGGACGCGATGGCGCGCACCGAATCAACGACGTCCCGCCGGGGATGGCTCATCCATTGGATGGTGCCCATTTGGAAGTATTTGTGCAGCGATTCCTTCATTTACATGTATCCCCTTTCACGAATCGGTCGGCGTCCGGCGCGCTTACGCCTCGGGCGCCCAAGATTTGACGGCCGCCAGCGAGTTGCCCATATCGCAAAGCTGTTCCTTGACGCAGATCGCGTCGATCACATACGTTCGGCCGGACGCCTTCGCCCTGCGCAGCGCGTCCGCCAGCTCTTTGGGCGTGAACACGCGCTCCGCCGCGCAGCCGTAGCCCTCCGCCACCTTCAGGTAGTCGATCCGCCCGTCTTGATTATAGGGCATGTCCACGGCGTACTCGAAGCCGTACGCGCCCTTCTGGTTCTGGCGGATCAGCCCGAGGTAGGCGTTGTTCAGGATCACCACGATGATGGGTTTTCCGTAGACCGACGCGACGGCGATTTCTTCGCCGCGGAAGGTGAAGCCGAAATCGCCGACGACCGTGACGCTGGTTTTCTCTTCGTGCGCGACCTTGGCGCCGAAGGCGGCCGGCACCTCGAAGCCCAGCGTGCCCGCGCCGCCCGCCGGCAGATAGTGCATGGGCCGATCGGCGGTCTGGAGCTGACCCGACCAGATCTGCGTGATGCCGCAGCCCGTGGTGAACATCGTGTCGCCGTCGAACGCCTCGTTGATCTCGCGGAACAGGCGGTGGGGCATCATCGGGATCTGATCGTAATCGGTTTTGCGCGCGGTGTCCCTGCGGATCTGCGCGATGGACGCGGCGCGCGCGGGGTTCACGGGCTTCATGCCGCGCCGCGCGGCCTCCGCGAGCATGGCGTCAAGGAACAGCCCGGCGTCCGACACGACGCCCAGATCGGGCTGGAACACGCGGCCGATCTGGCGCGGCTCGATGTCCACGTGGATGAATTTGCGCTCGCCGCGATACACCTGCAGATTGCCCGTGTGCCGGTCGTTGAAGCGGCAGCCGACGCCCAGCACCAGATCGGAATCGAGGAATACCTGATTGCCGCTGGGCTGGCCGACCTGAATGCCGGCGTGACCGGCGTTCAGGGGATGATTCTCGGGCAGGCCGCCCTTGGCCATGTAGGTGGTGATGACGGGGATCTGAAGCGTTTCCGCCAGACGGATGAAGCGATCGCACGCCTCCGCCAGCACGACGCCGCCGCCCATGATCATCACGGGTTTTTTCGCGCTTTCCAGCATGTCGGCGACCGCCGCGATATCGGCGGGCGCGGGCGCGGGCTTGACGACGGGCAGGGGCTCGTAGTCGTTGATATCAAAATCGATGTCCGCCATCTGCACGTCGAGCGGCAGATCGATCAGCGCCGGGCCGGGACGGCCGCTCCGCATCGCGTGGAACGCCTTGCGCATAACCTCGGGCAGATCGGCGGGGTTCTTGACGCAAACCGCCGTTTTGGTCACCGTTTTGCAGATGTCCGCGATATCAACGTACTGGAAGGGCTCCATGTCCATCTGCCAGGTGTTCGCCTGTCCCGTGACCGCCAATACGGGGATGGAATCGATATAGTTGGTGTACATGCCCGTCACGAAATTGGTGGCGCCGGGACCGGCCGTGCAGATGGCGAGCGCGATTTTGTGGCTCGCGCGGTAATAGCCGCCGGCGGCGTGCGGGCACGCTTCCTCGTGGCGCATGGTATAATGGCTGATCTTCGCGCCCTCCAGATACTTGTACACGGGATTGATGCCCGCGCCGGGAATGCCGAAGGCGTCCGTGATCCCTTCTTTTTCCATGATTTTGACGATGGCTTCCGCGACTTTCATAACGTTTTCCTCCGTTCTTTTTCATGGCGTTCCGTGCGTCCGCGAGCGGTTCGCCGCCCGCCGCGCGCTTTTCCATCAATTTCATAAAATGAAATTTGATTTCAATTAGCACAATCATTATAAGCTGTTTTCACAGAACTGTCAACGCCTGTCGGAAGGTTTTACAGCGTTTCGTACAAAAAACATCGACGGTCTCAAACGCGTTTTTGCGATTTCGCTGTTGAGTTTTGCTTTGTTTCATGGTATACTGTCCGCGAATCCGAGGGATTCGGGTTCGGCGGGCGGGAAACGCGCGCCGGAATACCGATGCCGCGCTGTCCGCCGGATACGATTTTGCCTTGGCATAACGGAAAGAGGCCCGATCCGCCATGGAGCTGACGACCGAAAAGAAAACCGCCGCCAACCAGACCGCCGAAAAACTGATCCTTGTGATCGAGGCGCTCGCCGCGCAGGACGCGCCCGTTCGCCTTGTCGATCTGGCGGAGCGCCTTCATATGAACGCCGCCACCGTCACGCGTTTTCTCGGCGCGCTGAACAACGCCGGTTATCTCTCGCAGGACGCCGATACGGGCAGGTATTGCCTGAACCTCAAGATTTGCCGGATCGCCGAAATGGTTCGCGGCCAGTTCAGCCTGTCCGCCGCGCTGCATGCCTATGTGGCGGAGGCGGCCGGGCTGTTCGGGGAATCCGCACATCTCGCGCGCGAGGAGGACGACCGCATCGTCTACATTGACAACGTATCCGGCGCGCGGCAGACGCTGTCCATCCATCAGTTCATCGGCAGCGCCGCGCCGATGCACGCCACCGGCATCGGCAAGGTGCTGATGTCGGATTACTCCATGCAGGAGATCGACCGCGTGATCGCCGCGCGCGGGCTGCCCCGCGTCACCGAGCATACGCTGACGCGCAGGGACGCGCTTTGCCGGGAGCTTGAAAAGATCGCGCGGGACGGATACGGCTTTGACGACGAGGAATGCGAGATCGGCGTGCGGTGCGTCGCCGTGCCCATCCGCAACTACACCGGGCGCGTCGTCGCCGGCATGAGCGTGAGCGGCCCGACGGCGCGCATGAGAGGCATTGACGGCGGCAGGATCGCGGCGCTGATCGATATCGCGCGCCGCGCCTCCGAAAGTCTGGGATACCTGCCCGACAGGAAATAGGCCGCCGCGCCTGCTCAACATCATCATTCTTCGGTACAAAACGCCGGCGGCGAAAACCGTCGGCGTTTGCGCGGGCGCGCGCACGCGTCTGTCGACGCCCGGCGCGCTTTACGGCATGCTGATCACGAATTCGTCCTCATTGGGCAGGAGCTTCATCGGCGTCGTTTTCCCGAGCGCCGTGATCTGATAGTCGCCCCGGAAGCCCTCCAGCACGCATACGCCCGTCTGATCGGTTTGCAGCGCGGCGTCGGTGTGCCAGTCCCGCTTCACGCGCTTTTTGAGCGCGTCGAAGGCGGGCTTTCTGCTGCCGTCTTTTCTCAAAAGCCCGGCGGGCGCGCCCAGCCAGCGCCCGTCCACGACGCACCATGTCGTGAACGCCGCGACCTGCGGGCGGGCGAACAGGAAATCGATCATGCGAAGGAGATCGTCCTTCTGCCTCTCCTCGCCTTGGGCGGTGCTCGGCCAATCCGCGATTTTGTAATCGTTCAGATCCACGATCTCGGGCGGCATCAAATGCCCCGACACGAAGGTGTTTTCCGTGAAATGGAGCGGCAGCCCGAAAACGCTGAAGCGGTCGACGATCTCGGCGAGCTTTTCCACGCTCATCGCGCCCTGATGCTGATGCGTTTGCAGGCCGATGGCGTCGATGGGCACGCCGGCGTCCAGACATTCGGCGATCACGCGCGCGTAGCGGGGGCTGAGGTTGAAATCGTTGATGAGCAGCACGGCGCGCGGGTTCGCCGCGCGCGCGGCGTCAAACAGCGCTTTGATGAGCGGCACGCGGCCCTTGATCCGGCAAAGACGCGTGATGGCATTGTCTTCCTTGACGAACTCGGGCATGATGACCGTTTCGTTGATCACGTCCCACATATCCACCAGTCCGGCGTACCCGCTCACGTCGCGCGTCACGCGGTTGAGCTGGTTATCAAGGACTTCTTCGGGCGTTCGCCCCATCAGCCAGAGCGCCGACTGTGTGTGCCAGCACAGGGGATGCCCCTTGGCGGTCAGGCGCAGCCGCGACATCTCGCGCGCGGCGGGCAGCATGCGTCGCACGTCCGGCTTGTTTTCCTGCGGCTCGTACTTCCGTTGATAGAAGGGGAGCGTGCCGAAATTGAAGATTTCCCGCCACGCCGTCCACAGCGTCTGCAGCAGCGCTTTTTCGTCGGCCGGCGTGTTTTCATCCAGCATGGGCAGCAGATCGAACGCGCCGCAGCCGAACAGGAACTCGTGGGAGGTCAATTCGGCGCGGACGCCGACGCCCTTTAGCGGACGGCCCTCCCGATCGATCAGGCGGATCGCGCGCGACGCGCGCCTGCACGCAAAGGCGTTGTCCGTCATATCGTCACCCCAGTCGCTTGAGCGTGTCGTCTTGTTCAAAACCGAGCTTTTTATAGTGGTCGCCGCGCGTTTTGATATCGTCCTCCAGCTGCATCCGCGCGAACTTCATCACTTCCTCGGCGCGCTCGAAGGGAATTACCAGCACGCCGTCGTCGTCGGCGCAGATGATGTCGCCCGGCTTGACCTGAACGCCCGCGCAGTTGACGGGGATGTTCGTGCCGCCGAAAGTGACGCGGCCGTAGGAATGCGTGAAGGTGCGGCTTGTGCAGAACACGTTGGCGCCCTCCAGATTCGTTTCATAGCTGTCGCGGCAGCCGCCGTCCACGACGGCGCCGCTGATGCCGCGAATCATGGTGTTCATGGCGATCTCGCTGCCCCACACGCCGCCGCGAACGCCGTCCATATCGATCACGACGACCATGTCCCGGGCGCTTTCCGGCGTGATTTCATCCACGAAGCGATAGATGTCGCCGCAGCCCCTGCCCAGCTCCTCGCGCCATTCCTCCACCGTCGCGCAGCTTTTCACGCCGTCCTGCTTGCGCAGCAGCTTGACCGTGAAGGCGTAGCCCTTGAACTCCATGCCCGGACGCAGAGGACGCATTTTTTCGCTCATGGTGCCTTTGTCGACAAGCCCGAGGGCGTCCATGCCGTCCGACAGGTCGGAGCAGCGATACTTGCGGATTTCCCTGATCAGTTCATCCCGGTTCATCATGTGGATTCCTCCTTATTCGTCGTCGGGCGTCAACTGGCTGAGCCCGTTTTCGTCGATCGCCTTGCGCAGCGGCTTGCCCGTCAGTTCCATCAGCGCGATTTCCGCCAGATAGAGCACCTCGCAGCCCGGTTCCAGATGCCCCGCGTACACGCCGTTTTTGTCCGAGCAGACCAGATGGAAGTGCGGCGCGCCGTTCACCACCAGCCCCTGCACGGCGCACAATTCAAGCGGCCCGTGCACGACGGGGTATTCGACCTCGGGCTTCATGTCGAGCGTCATTACGCGGTGCCACGTCATCGACGACAGCGTGCCGATGCAGGATACCGCGACGGCGTCGCGGACGCCGTTTTCCCTGATCGCCCGCTCGATGCCCTCCAGCAGCATTTCGCCCCGTCCGAGGGACACCACGATCATTCTTCCGTTTGCTTCCCTTGTGAGCGTCAGCATGAATGGTTCCTCCTGTCTTCACAGATATCGATATCCCTTTGCACGCGCCCGTCCCACATGTCCGGGCTGACCACGCCGCGCAGCCGGCTCAACCGCCGGGGCTTGTACCATGCCGCCGTTTCGGCGGAATAGCGCCGCCAATGCGCTTCCGCCCGGCGCATATGCCCCGCCGCGTCGCGCAGCGCCCGCTCGTCCCCGCGCGCCCGCCCGCGCGCCAGCGCGACCGCCGCGCGCAGTTTCCACGCGTAGTATCGCGCCAGATGCGTGATCCGCGCGAGATCGGCGCACATTTCGCGCTCGGCGTCGCCCGATCCCCCGGGCAGGGGCACGGCGTCCGCCAGATCGGCATACCGGAGGATGTCGTCCGCGACATCCAGCGCGTTCCGGGGCTGCGCGCCCGCGCCCGCTGCCGTTTCCGCCACCGACGCCACGCCCGCGCCCGGGCACGCGCCGCAGCGAACGAACTCGTTCAGATCGTCGAACGCCGTCGTGCGGTCGGGCTCGTCCAGATAGCAGCACGCCTCGGGATACCACTGCAAATCGTAATTGCGCCAGTGCGCCAGCCCGATCAGCCGCGCGGCGCGGGATGCGAGGCGAAGCCTGACGAGCAGCTTTTCGGGCGGAAGCCCCGGCAGGAAGGCGCGGAGGCAGGCGATTTTTTCCGCGTCGGATACCGTCCCGCGCCAGCCCAGCCGGCCGATCAGCGCGAACGCGAAGAAATGCTTGTCGATGAAGTACCGTCCGTTGAGCGCCTCGACGCGGCTTTGCCGGTCGACGCCCCAGATCACGCCGTCCGCGCCGTAGTAGAACCCGCGCAGGTCGGCCTTGGGCATTTGCCGGAGGAGCGCTTCGAGAAACTCGTCGTCCGCCCACGGGAAGGTGTAGAAATCGTCCTGTCTGAGCGTCATCCACATCCCCGTGCCCGGCGGCTTGGCGGCGATCAGATCATCGCAGAAGCGCGGCCGCTCGGTCGCCGTCATGTGCGCCATGGCGTACTTGACGCTGATATCGACCTCGCCCCGGTAGTCGGAAAAGGCTTCCCGGAACTGCGGGAGCGTGGTCATGTGCGTGCGCAGGATCAGGGTAAAGCGGCGGTCGGGATCGTCCGCCAGCGCGTCCTCGACGCCGCGCCCGTAGGTTTCCCGCACCCAGCGCAGGTCCTGATTGTCCGTCCATTCGGCGCACAGGTTTTCGCCCGCCGTGACGCCGATGCCCGCGAGCAAAGGCAGCGCGCGCATCAGCGCCGCCGTCGAGGCGCGGATGTACCGCCGCGTTTCCCCGTCGTCCGCGCGCTCGGTCAGCCCGTAACCCGTGTCCTCCAGCCCGTACAGGTACAGATTCCACGTGAACAGATACACCCGGATGCAGCGATCGCGCGCGTACGCCAGCACGCCGTTCCAGAACGCCGTTTTTTCCGCGATGGTCATGCGCCTGACGCAGATCAGGTTGTCATGCATCGCGGGCGTATAAAAGCCCAGCGCGCGCGACGTGCCGCCCGCCATCGCCGAGGAAACCATCACGTCGTCAAGCGCGGCGTCCGGGTACTCCGGAACGCGCGCCATCGACGGGAAGGGGCACAGGTTCCACAGCGTCAGCGTGTTGTAGCGGTTGAGCGCCATCCTGTCCAGCAGCCCGCGCCAGAACGCCGCGTCCCACATCGCCGCGATGTTCTCCTGCGCGCTGTCGCCGCAGTCGGAGTAGCTCGGCGTGCGGACGTCGAGCGGCACGTTCAATTTGATCCCCCTGCGCCGGATCGCGGGCGCGTGCAGCCCTTTATCGAGCAGGGGCGCGCCGCGCGCCTCCACGCTGTCCTTCAGATCGAGCAGCGCCGCCAGCGCGCCCTCCTCGTCGGCGGCGCGAAGGATGTGCGTATCGCCCCGCGCGTCGGCGGCATAGCTCGCCTCCGGCAGCGTCCCGTCCCTGATCAGGATGTAGTCGCAGGCGACGCCGCGCTCCCGGCAGGCCGCGCGCAGCCGCTCGTCGCCGAACCGCGCCGCGCCCGATCCGGCAAAACCGCCCGCCCCGCTCATCCTTTTACGGCGCCCGCCGTCATGCCCGCGATGAAGTAGCGGTTGAACACCATGTACACGAAGATCATGGGGATCATCGAGATCGCCGTGCCCGCCAGCATCAGGTTCCACGAGGACGCCGCCTCGCCCGAGCTTTTCAGGCTGACGACGCCCACCACGAGCGGCATGCGGTCGGGATTGGCCATGGTGAAGACCATCGGCATCATATAATCGTTCCAGCTGTGGCGGAACTCGAGGATCGCGATGGTGGCGATCAGGGGCTTGAGCAGGGGAAAGATGATGTGCACGAACGTGCTGAAAAACGAGCAGCCGTCGATCTTCGCCGCCTCGTCGATCTCGGGGGAGAGCGTGCGGATGTAGGTGCGCGTGATGAACAGGTTGGTCACGTTCATGCCCAGCACGCGGATGAGGATGACGCCCCAGAGCGATTTGTTGATGCCGAAAAACTTGGCGATCATGACGGTGGGGTACAGCGTGAGGCTGCCCAGCGATACGAACATCGAGGACACGATGACGGTGAACAGCAGATTCTTGCCCTTAAAGCGCCCCCGCTCGAAGCAGTAGCCCGCCACCGTGCTCGTGATCACGGTGCCGATCACGATGAAGAAGGACATGTACACGCTGTTCCATGTGTACTGCGCAAAATTGGCGAGCCGCCACGCCTGCCGGTAGTTGTCCAGCACGAAGCGCTCGGGGATGATCGTGCTGCCCGAGGTGAGCAGCTCCTGATTGCTCTTGAACGAGCCCATGAAGGTGTAAAAGACCGGAAAGATCACAAACACGAAGATCACGCCCAGCGCCAGATAGGTCAGGCACGCCGTCAGCCTTTTCCGCGTCGTTATCGTCATTGCGCCGCCCTCCTCTCAATAGATTTGATTCATTTTGTTGGTCGAGCGCATATAGATCAGCGATATCAGGGCGAGAAAAATTCCCGTGACCACCGACATGGCGGAGGCGTAGCCGATCTCGACCGCGCGTCCGGAATAGCCGAAGAAGTATTTGAACACGTACGTCATGATGACTTCCGTTTTGCCGCCCGGCGCGCCGTTGGTGGAGGCGAGCACCAGATCGGATACCTTGAGCGAGCCGACGATCGCCATCAGGACGACCACCTGCGCGATGGGGGCGATCATGGGCAGCGTGATTTTCCAAAACCGTTTCCAGGGCGTGACGCCGTCCAGCTCGGCGCATTCGTAGATTTCGCGGGGGATGGACTGAAGCGCCATCAGGAAATAGATCATGTTGATGGGGAAGTAATTCCAGATCGAGGCGATCCCCAGCATTTCCAGCGCCGTCCATTTGTTGCCCATCCAGTTGATGGGGCGCGCGATCAGTCCGACGTTTTGCAGGATGTTGTTGACGATGCCGTCGAAGCTGGCGAACATCAGGGAAAACACCAACCCGACGATGGCGGTCGAGGTAATGGCGGGCAGGAACAGCGTCGTGCGGAAAAAGCCCGTGCCTTTCAGCCCGCGGTTGAGCAGCAGGGCGAGCACCATGGCGAGCGGAAGCTCGATGATCAATTTGCCCACTGAGAGCAGCAGCGTGTTGAGCATGGCGTCCCAGAACGCGCCGTCGCGGGTAAACAAACGGACAAAGTTGTCAACGCCGTTGTATGTCGCCTTGAAATCGTTTGCCTTGTACAGGCAAAACCTGAGAATATAGAGGATCGGCCCGTACGTGAACAGCGCGAACCCCACGAGCATGGGCGCCAGCATCATCACGGCCTGCACGGAATCCTGCCTGAAGGAAAGTCGCCTTACGCCTTTCGCGCGCGATTGTAACATACCGCTCCTCCTTGCCTTGATCAACGGACGGCGCGCGTCCTTCGTATCCCGGAAACGGCAGGCGCAGTTGCCCGCGCCTGCCGTCGTCCGGAAAAAGGTTCCTTACTTGGCGCGCTCGGTGCTCGTGCCTTCGGGCAGCCGGAACAGGTTCAGCTGTTCGGGCGTCAGGGCTTCGAGCGCCTTGTTGTAACGCGCGTCGCAATCCTCGAGCATACCCTTCACATCGCTGCCCGCCTGACCGGAGAGCAGGCTGATGATCACGTCGCGGTACGCCGAGCCTTCGATGGAGATCAGGGTGTCGGGCATGGCGCCCATGACGAACTTCTGCTCGATGTCGGCGAATTCGGCAAAGCCCTTGGCGTCGGGCTGCTTGGTCGCCAGATCGATCGCCTGCTGGCGGATGGGCACGTACAGGCCCTGCTCGTACATGGCGGCGGCGCACTCGTCGCTGTAGAAGTAGTCGTACACGATCATGGCCTTGTCGGGATGCTCAAGCGCCTTCTTGCCCATGACCAGCAGCTGGGTGGGCTGCACGAATTCCTTGTAGGGATGGCCTTCCTCGGTGAAGGCGGGTTCGGGCACGACCGCCCATTCGCACTTGGCGGGGAACTGCTCGTTGTACACGGCGGCGTCGAAGCTGGCGGCGCCCATGATGCCGATGCGGCCTTCGGAGAACTGCGCGCGAACGCCGTCGCCGTCCAGTCCCTCAAAGCCCGGGAACACGCTGCCGTCCACCTGCGCCATGCCGTACACCTCTTCGATGATGGGCGTCAGCGCGGCGAAGTTGAACTTGCCGGCGTTCCAGTCGTAGCCGTAGTGCCCGATGTTGCAGCCGGCGGGCATGGTGATATAGCTCGAAAGCGTCCATGCGGACTTGAGCGACAGGCCGAAACCGTACGCTTTGCCGGCGCCGACTTCGGTGATTTTCTTGGCGCACGCGCGCACGTCGGCCCACGTCCAGCCGTCGTAGGGGATATCCAGCCCCGCCGCCTTGAACAGATCGGCGTTGACCACGAATTTATAGGTGGTCAGGTTGTAGGGCAGGGTATAGACTTCGCCGTTGAAGATGTGGTACTGCTTGGCGAGCAGGCCGTCGAACTTGGCGATCAGCTCGTCGCCGCCCGGGAACTTCGTGAGCGGCGTCACATAGCCGGCGTCCACGAAATCCTGCATCCATTTGGTGTCGGCGCGGAACATGTCGGGCGCCTCGTCGGTACGGGCGGCGATCTTGATGGAATCGGAATAGTTGTCGCCGTACACCGTGTATTCCACGAAGATGCCGTTTTCCTTGCCGATCGTTTCGTTGAAGGTTTCCACCTGCTTGTTGCGCAGCTCTTTCTCATGGGCGTTGTCGGACCAGACGGTGATCGTCGTCACGTCGTCCGCCAGAGCGCCGGCAAACGCGCACAGAGACAGGAGCATGGACAGGACAAGAATCCAGGACAGGGTTTTTCTCATGGCGTTTTCCTCCTTATGCTGTTGAACCTGACGAAATGGGAACGTCCCTACGCCTCATAGTATTTCACGCTTTTGTCCATTGCGCAAGACTGGTTTTTTTTGCGCCTGACGCCGCTTTTCGGCGCGGTTTTCGGGCTTTTTTCGTAAAAAGGCGCACGTTTTTTACAACTTGCAAACGAATGCCTTTCTGGTATAATAACAATGGTTTGTTATGTATATCGCCGTATACGGGATCATGCGGAGCACGGAAGGAGGCGCGGGACATGTCGATGACCATCCTGCTCCTTTTGCTGTTTACCGCGCTGCTGCTGGTCTACGGCTGGCGCAATAAGTACTTTTACCTGTACGCCGTGCTGGTGGTGTCGATGACGCTGTCGATGTTTTCGCTGACGGTTGAGGTGGCGCGGGTGAGCAACTATCTGGTGCCCGCCAATTTCCTGATCCGTTCGCTGGAGACGCGGCTGTACGCGATGTGCTATTCCATGATGAAAATCCCTTTGTCCACGCTGATGATCATCAGGAACGCCGGCGTCGTGGGCTATTTCGGGGGCATCGTGTGTTTCGTGCGCTCCTTCAGCAGCAGCGTCAGGCTGGACGAGGCGGCGGACAAAAAGCGGCGGCTCGCACTGCAGTACGTGCCCCTGATCGGCCTGCCGCTTTTGTTTTTCGTCTTTTATCATCCGCAGACCGCCTACCGCTTTTTCCATTATTATCACACGCTGACGGATGCCGCGCGGATGCAGCAGTTCGTCTCGCTGATCCGTCTGGCGGATTCGGCGATGACATTCTGCGTGCTGATCTATCTCCTGTGGCCCGTCCTGTTCCTTCTGATCAATTACCGGCGCGGCAGGATCACCTTTCTTTCGGGCTTTCTGCTGCGGCTGGCGGGCACGCTGCTTATATTGAACATCAGCTTTTTCATGCTGTTTTTCACCGGCGTGTTCCGCGTGTCCTGTCAGGACGTTATGCAGTACGGCTTCTGGCGCTTCACGCTGCCCCTGCAGATGCCGGTGTTCTATACCTCGCTTTTGCCCATCATCACGTTTATCCTGCTCGTGGCGATCTTCGTCACGCTGATGCACCTGCACGACGATTATATCCTCAGCTTTTTCAAATCGCGCGGAATCCGCAGGAATCTGAACGCCCTGTACGCCAACGTGCGCAACGTGATGCACAGCGAAAAGAACCTGCTGTTCACCATCCGCATCCTGACGCAGGACGCGCTCGAAACGGCGGACGAGCTGGAGCGCGCCCGCAAGATGGAAAAAATCCTCGATCTGTGCAACCAGAACATGGACGATCTGGCGCGCACGCTCAACGACGCGCACGACATGAACGTCAGCACCGTCCGCAACGATTTCATCGGCGCGGTCGAAACCGCGCTCGCCAATCTGCGCGTGCCCGAATCCGTCGAGATCGAACGGGATTATCCCGGCGATACGCTGCCGCTCTTTTTCGATATCTATCATATGACCCACGCCGTGGGCAACGTACTGATCAACTCGCTGGACGCGCTCGCCGCCGCCGCGCCGGAGCATCCTAAAATCCGCCTGACGATCTACACCAGCCGCAACTGGGTGTATTTTTCGGTATGGGACAACGGCTGCGGCATTCCCGCCAAGATCCTGCACAAGGTCGAGCAGCCGTACGTATCGACGAAAAACAAGAAAAACAGCTGGGGCATCGGGCTGTCCTACGTGTTCAACGTGATCAGGGCGCATTACGGGCAAATGCACATCCGCAGCCAGCAGAATGTCTTCACGCAGGTCGAGATCCTGCTTCCCCGGTCGCGCAGAAGGAGGTAAACCATGATCAGAATCTTGTTGGCGGACGATAACGCCGAGATTCGCGCCTATTTTCGCGGCATTCTGAACCGCGAGCCGAATTTCACGGTCGTGGGCGAGGCGGAAAGCGGCAGGGACTGCCTGATGCTCGCCACGCGCGAGCGCCCCGACATCATCCTGATGGATATCCAGATGGAGACCGAAACGGCGGGCATCGACGCCACGCGCATCATTCATAAAACGCTGCCCGGCTGCAAAATCATCATCCTGACCATCCATTCGGACGACGAAATGCTCTTTCAGGCGTATTCGAGCGGCGCGATGGACTACATCGTCAAGACCGATTCGATCTCCAAGATCGTCTCGTCCATTGAAAAGGTCAGCCAGAACCAGCTCCAGCTCCGCAGCGACGTCGCCACCAAGATCGTCACCGAGTTTCAGCGCATTCAGGACGAAAAGGCGAGCCTTTTGTATATCCTCAATATTCTGACCAAGATGACCAACAGCGAATTCGAAGTGCTCTGCTGCATATACAACGGCGATTCGTACCGCGAGGTCGCCAAGACGCGCTTTGTGTCGGAAGTGACCATCAAAAGTCAGGTCAACAGCATCCTCAAGAAATTTGAGATGAAGCGGATGAAGGATGTCATCGCCGTGCTCAATCAGGTGAACTTCGCCCAGATCGCCGCGATCATGCAAAAGCGCTGATCAATCCAGCGCGATATCGCCCTTCGGCGGCGTCTCGAAGGGTCCGCACAGGCACGTTTCCCCGCGCCGGACGCCGAGCATGTCGCGGTCGAGCGTCAGGAAGCCGCCGTCGGGCCGGTCAAACGCCTGATCGCTCTCGAACGCCTTTCCCAGCCTGTCCGTATCGATCAGGGGCGCGCTGCGGGGCGGCAGCGACGAAAAAACGTCGGTGATCAGATACCATGCCCCGCCGCGGCTTTCCATGCGGAAACCGACCGCTTCCCGCGCAACCGCCGCGTCCGCGTCCGCGCCGCAGGGGCGCGCGCCGTTGAAATAGACGTTGCCCCCGGCGTACACAGGCAGCCTGTCGTAATACATGGCGCGGTTGCTCCGCACGTTTTCCTCCGTGAACCGGGCGAAGTACGCTTCGGGCGTCGGATAGCCGTCGTAGGGCGCCGTGCCGCAGCGCAAATGCATCCCGTTCATGCCCGCCTTGCCGCTTCCCGCCATATACGCCGACAGGCGCGCGTCCTCGGGCTGCTGAACGAAGATGTTGTTGTAAAACCGCGCGTCGCCGTGCAGTATGGTCATAAAGCCGGCGATTTTTGTGTCGTGCGGTTCGTGATAAGGGGTATAACGCGCCGATTCGGGATGGTCGAGGCCGGCGTTGTTCGTGCCCGCGCCCACGAAGGTCAGCGAGCCGGCGATCAGGTTGTGGGCAAAGGCGATGCCCTGCGTGCTGACGCGCCCCGCGCAGGGCGACAAAAGCAGGTTGTGATCGATCAGCGTGGGGCCGTGCGAAACCTCGACGAACAGATCCTCGCCCAGACAGAGCTGCGTTTTGATCGGCAGATCCCGGGGCGGTTCGTTGTGGTGGAGAATGTTGCCCGTCACCCGCGTGCCCTGCGCCTGCCAGTCGAGCCAGATGCCGCGCGTGCAGTGATGGATTCGGTTATTGCGAAGGACGGTGTCGATGGCGGCGTGCAGCTTGATGCCGCCGATCTCGGCGCCCTGCAGCTCCTGCGGCATATTGATATGATGAATGCGGTTGTCCTCGATGACGGAAAACGCGCCGCCCATGTGCCCGGCGATGCCCGCCTGCCCGCAGTCGTGGATGTGGCAGCGCCTGATGACGTGCCAGCCGATCGTTTCTTTGCTCCAGCCGTTGTTCAGCGCCCGGAGGACGGTGTCGCGCTGCGTCTGCGCGCCGTGCCTGCGCCGCTTTTTCGTCCATTCGTTGTCAAAATCGGGTTCCGCGTGCTTGCCCACTGTGATCCCCACGCACCGCGCGCCGTAGACCTCGCAGTCCTCGATCACCCAGCCCTTCGCCCAGTTGGGGCCGGTCAGCCCCTCCTGACGGGCGGTGGGCGGCGCCCACTGGCAGGCCGATTTGCACAGCACCAGCCCCGACAGCGTGATGTAATCGATATGCGTCTTTTCGGGATGGAAAACCGTCCGCCGCGCCGTGTATTCCATGACGGCCGCGCGCGGGTCGCGCCCGTAAAGATTGACGTAAAACGCCGTTTCCTCGCCCGTCTGCTCGGCGCGCCAGCAGCCCTCGGGGCATGAAAGCCGCATATCGTCGGTCGGCGCGGAAATCTCCCCGGCGTCCGCCTCGATCAGCGGCCGGTCGTCCGCAAACACCTGTCCCCTGTGGAGCGGGCGCACCGCGTCTTTGTAGAACCAGTCGCCGTCAATGCAATCGGTATAGGGATTGTCGTCCGGCGTGAAAGCGCCGCGAATCACGGCCTTCCAGACGTCTCCCCCCGCGCGCGTCCATCCGTTCAGGATTTCCGCCCCCGACAGGACGGCCTGCCCCGGCGTTTTCGCGCGGTAAACGATGCGCTTTTCCGGCGTGCCGCCGCGCGGCGGATCGACCGATTCGCGGTAGATCCCCGGCGCGATCACGATTTCGTCGCCCGGCAGCGCCGCCCGCGCCGCCTCGCCGATGGTTCTGAAAGGCGCTTCGGGACTTCCGCAGCCCGTCCGCGGCGCCGTCCCGTCAACGCAATAGATCATATCAAACGCCCCCTGTTCTTCCGATCGCTCCCCACATTAGCATACATTTGCCCGCCGCGCAACGTGGAAATTTCACCCGCCCCGCCGCCGCGCGGAAAACGCTTGCGCATTCATGGCCGGAACGGTATAATACGCGCAGATACAAAAGAAGGGGATGTCCGCATGGATCGAACGTACATCGCGTTTATCAGCTATCGTCACGAGCCGTTGAGCATATCGGTCGCCGAACGCCTTCAGTCGCGCATCGAGCATTTTCGCGTGCCGCGCGCGCTGCGGAAAAACGGCGAAAAGAAGCCGGGGTACGTATTCCGGGACAGGACGGAGCTGCCGCTTTCGAGCGATCTGTCAGGCGATATCTATCACGCGCTTGATCAGTCCGAATTTCTGATTGTTGTCTGCACGCCGCAAACGCCCAAATCTCTGTGGGTGTGCCGCGAGATCGAGTATTTTGTCAGTAAGAAGGGACATCAGCGCGTGCTGGCGGTGCTGGCGTCCGGCACGCCCGAGGAATCCTTCCCCGCGCCGCTCCTCGCCATGCGCGAGGGCGACGAAATGCCCATCGAGCCGTTGGCGGCGGACATCCGCGCGGCGACCGCGCGGGGTTCGCTGCGCCTGCTCAAGGGCGAGTCGCTGCGCCTGATCGCCGCGATCCTTGATTGCCCGTACGACGCGCTCGCGCAGCGCGAACGCAGGTACAAGCGCCGCGTGTTCGGCTCGCTTGCGGCGGCCGCGTTCGCGGTCGCGGCGGCGTTCATCGTGATGCTCGCTTTGAAGAACGCCGATATCACGCGCATGCTCCTCGCCGCGCAGCGCAGCGAAACGCGCGTGCTGACGACGGAATCGCTGCGTCTGCTCGGGGAAGGCGACCGCGTCGGCGCGATCAGGAGCGCGATCGCCGCGCTGCCGAAAACAAAGGGCGAGCGTCCGTACGACGCCGACGCCGAGTACGCGCTGGCGCGCGCGCTGTACGCCTATCAGCCGGTCGCGTTCGAGCCGGCGCAGAACGTGTCGCAGTCCCTGTACATCATGAGCCTGACGTTCGCGGGGTCGGGCACGCGCCTTGTGACCACGAATGTGTATGGCTCCATCAGGTGTTTTGACGCCGTGAGCGCGCGTTTGCTCTGGGAGCGCGAGATTGATTATTACGCTGCCAACAGGCTGTTTGCCCTCGACGACATGAACGCCGTGCTGTTTACCGACGGATACGGCCTGTGGATGCTGTCCGCCGAGACGGGCGAGATCCTATGGACGCACGACGCGTGGCAGATGAACGGCTGGCCTGTGCTTTCGGACGACGGAACCGTGCTGGCGTACGCGAGCCGGAAGGAAGTGTGCTTCCTGTCGCTGTCGGACGGCGCGACGCTCGGGCGCGTCGGGTTTGACAAAACCGTTTCCATGGGAACGGGCGCGTTTTCTCCCGATAAGACCGTGCTGGTTGGCTCGAACGAGAAGATGACCGATTTGTTCGCGCTCGATTTGACGGCGGGATACGCCGATGCGAAGGCCATCGACATATCGGGCGCGGGCGCGGCGCTGTACGCCGGAGGCCGGGCGGACGGGTACGGCCGGCTGACGATCACGGACGCGGGCGATCTGTACGCCGTGATGGACGGCGCGCAGGCGCGCGCGATGCGCTATTCCATGAAAACCGGCGCGACGGAATGGCTGATGGAACTGCCTCCGTATTCGGGCGATCAAAGCGTCACGCTTCTGCACGGCGTTGAGCAAATCGCTTTCGCCGTCGGCGCGCGCGCGCTCACGCTGGACGCGCAAAGCGGCGAAACGCTTTCGGATCAAACGCTTCCGGGCAATGTCATCGCCGGGTTCTGGACGGACGAAGCGCGCGGCGAGGCCCGGTTCGTGACGGACAACGGCGCGGTCGTCGGCATGGACGGCGCGGTCGTCGCCGAGCTTAATATAAAACTGTATAGCGCCGCCGGGACATACGCGGAGGGCTGCGCTGTCGCCGCCGTGCCCGACGGCGATTCATCGCGCGCCGTCGTCCTGCGCGACGTCGGCGACGGTCACGGCGTCACGCCCGCCGCGCTGGCGGGTCTCGGCGATTTCGAACTGTTCAGCCTGTCGCCATCGGGCGAGTATCTGCTGTGCGCGCGTGACGAACAGGCGATTGTTCTGAACACGAAAACCATGGAAATCGTTCTGGAGCGCGCAATCGGGCGTACGGCGCTGACTTTCTGCGCGTATATCTATGATAACATGGATTTCGTGATCGGCAATACGCTCTATCCGAAAGACGGCGAGGCGAGCGTGATCCTGCCGCGCGCGGAGGGCGACGTTGATACGTACGGCAACTGTTTCGCCCGTCTGGGCGCGAACGGGGCGCTGCTCAAGGTTCAGGCCAATACGGATCAAAACGCGCTGCGCGTATGGATAAACGGCGCGGCGGAAAAGACGTATGCGCTGCCTGACGAGGCGATCAGCTTTTTCTGGGAATATTTCGTCGGCGGGAACGGGTACGCCATGCTTCGGATGACGCGCGGGGACTCGCCCGATTTGACGGACTTCGCGCTGCTCAACACGATCACGGGCAAGTGGCGGTTTGTCAGGAGCGGATTTCGAAATACCGCGTTTATGCAGACGCCCTTCTGTCTTGGGAACACGCTCCCGCTGGTCGCCTCGCTTGACGAGGCGGGCGTTTTGCGCCTGTACGATATCGAGAGCGGCAAGATGCGCTGGGAAAGCGATCTGGATCTTGCCAAGGGCGCTGCGTATATGATCAGTTTCTGTCCGGGCGACGGCGCGCTGCTGCTGACATTGAGCGAAGGGAGATTTCTGTTTGTCAGCGCTGCGGACGGCAGCGTGATCACGAGCTATTCCGTGCCCGACATGTCGCTTCTCGACGCGCCGTCCATGTGCGTGACCGCCGACGGCGGGTATATGTTCATCGGAATAGACGGGCATTCCGGACTGTACGTCGACGCCGAAACCTATCGCCTTCGCGCGGTGATCCCCGATATGCGCTGCTATCTGCCCTTGACGGACGAGGTTGTGCTGCTGGGCGAACACGGCGATCTTGCCGTGTATCCGCGCTATTCCGTGGACGATCTGATCGGGTGGGGCGGGGAACTGCTGCCCGACTGACGGCAATCGGGCGCGGTTTATTACGCAAATGTGACGGAAATATCGGTTATATGTCAGAATTACAGCCGGCGTTTGCTGTGGACAAAGCATGAAAAATGCGGTATACTGTCGTATGGAGTCACAGACCAATACACATAGGAGGAAAACACGATGAGAAAAGCCCTTGCTCTGGTTCTCGCGCTTCTTCTCGCTCTCGGCACGACCGCCGCGTTCGCGGAGGACAAGGTGATCGAGAATCTGACCGTCGCCTTCGTCCCCAGCGCCAGCGTTGAGGAAATGATGACGGCTTCCGAACCGCTCAAGCAAATGCTGATCGACGAGATGGCCAAGAGCGGCTATACCGTTAAGAATGTTGAAATCTCCGTCGGCACCAGCTACGCCGTCGTGGGCGAAGCGATGATTTCCGGCACCATCGACGTCGGCTTCCTGACCGCAACTGGCTATGTGCAGTATCATGATGACGGCGTGAAGATCGCGCTCGCCTCGACGCGCGCCGCGTTGAGCGTCGATTCCGCTAACTTTGACGACTGGAACGTCGTGGTCGGCAAATCGGATGACGTGGCGTCCGGCTACCGTTCGCTGATCTATGTCAACGCCCTGACCGAAAAGGGCGCCGCGCTGTTGGAGAAGGCGCGCAAGGGCGAACTGACTTGGGACGACGTGAACGACGCCAACTGGGGTCTTGGTCCCGTTACTTCCGGCGCGAGCTACACCTATCCCAGCATCTGGCTGAACAAGAACTTCGGCGAAGGCGTGGGCGAAGCCAAGAAGACGGTGGAGAGCCTCTCGCACGCCACCTTCGGCGGCAGCTACAACAGCAACTGCGAGTCGGTCGTGACCGGCCAGCTCGATATCTACGCCGGCTTTGCCGATACGCGGCAAAACGACTGGGCGACGACGATCTTTGAAGCGACCTATCCCGAGCTTGCCAAGGAAGGCAAGACGGTGTTCGATTGCCTCAAGGTCATCGGCGTGACCGATATGATCATGAACGACACCATTTCGGTGGGCTGCGCGGACTATATCGACGACGATTTCAAGGCCGCCATCCAGCAGGCGTTCCTCAACATCATCAAGACCGACGAGGGCAAGGCGTGCGTCAAGCCCTACAGCCACACCGGTTACATGGTCGTGACGGACAGCGATTACGACGGCACCCGTGCTTCGTTGACCATCTTCGACTGATCGGACAAACGTACAACCCTCACATAGGCCGGCTCGCCCCGGCGGAACCGCTTGGTTTGCTGGGGCGAGCCATGATTGTATATTGGAGCCGCGAGCATGATAAAATTCGAGCATGTCGATAAGGTATACAACAACGGCGTCAAGGGCATGGACGACGTGAGCCTGTCCATCGAGCAGGGCGAGTTCGTCGCCATCATCGGTCTGTCCGGCGCGGGCAAATCCACGCTGATCCGCACGATCAACAAAATGATCGATATCACGGCGGGCAAATTGACCGTGGACGACGTGGACGTGTCCTCGCTCAAGGGCAGGGCGCTGCGCAAATTCCGCCGCAGGATCGGCATGGTGTTCCAGTCCTTCAATTTGGTTAACCGCACGTCGGTGATCAACAACGTGCTCTCGGCGCGCGTGGCGGACATGGGCATTCTGCGCGTGCTGCTCGGGCTGTACTCGAAAAAGGACAAAATCTTCGCGCTTGAATCGCTGGACAAGGTCGGCATACTGGACAAGGCGTACATCCGCGCCGATCAGCTGTCCGGCGGCCAGCAGCAGCGCGTGGCGCTGGCGCGCACGTTGGCGCAGGCCCCGCGCATTATTCTGGCGGACGAGCCCGTCGCCGCGCTCGACCCCATCATGGCGGAGGCCGTGATGGACGATTTCAAGCGCATCAACAAGGAAATGAACATCACCGTCGTCATCAACATCCACCATGTCGATCTGGCGCTGCAATACGCCGACCGCATCATCGGCATCCGCACCGGCAGGATCGTCTATGACGGTCCCGTCGCCTCCATCGGCGAGGAAACGCTCAAGGAAATCTACGGGCGCAGCCTGACGGAGGACGATCTGATGAGGGAGAAGAACCATGTGGGATGATCTGCTGCATATCTTTTGCCCGCGCTCCTATACGCTTGGCAACGGAAAGGTCGTCAAGGAATCCTTTAACCCCGTACCTTATATTGTTATTGTATTTGTAACACTTGTTCTTATTTGCTCAAAGTTCACTCACGTTGACATCGGCAGATTAATCAAGCGCGGCGTGAAGTTCTGGGATATCCTTTATAAAATGTTCCCGCCCAACTGGAGCTACTGGCCGATGATGTCCAAGGCGATGCTCGACACCGTGAGCATGTCGCTGCTCGGCTCGGTGTTCGGCTGTCTGGCGGCGCTGCCCGTCAGCTTTTATCTGTCGAACAATTTTAAGCTCAACCGCACCTATATGGTCACGCATCGGTTCCTGTTGAGCCTTTTGCGCACGCTGCCTACGCTGGTATACGCCTGCTTCATTAAAATGGTTTTGGGCATCGGCACGCTGTCGGGCACCATCGCCATTTCGATTTTTTCCTATACGATCTGCGTGAAAATGATGTACGAATACATCGAAACGCTGGACATGGGCGCGTACGAGGCGCTCGAATCGACGGGCGCGACGCGCCCTAAATGCATGTGGAGCGCGCTGTGGCCGCAGGTCAAGGGCTTTTACCTGTCCACCGTGCTGTACTGCTTCGAATCGAACGTCAAAAGCGCCGCGATTCTGGGGTATGTCGGCGCGGGCGGCATCGGCCTGAACATCGACGGTCAGCTCAACCTGCAGAGATACGCCAATCTGGGGCTGGTGCTTCTGTGCATGACCGTGACCATTATTATTCTGGAGGCCGTCGCGCGCGCCGCCCGGAGAAAGCTGGTGACGGGATGAGCAAGCCGAATACGCCCGTCCGGAACGCTACGCTGGCGGAAAAGCTGGACCGCTTTCCAAGCACGCTGCCCAAATTCCTCTGCGTGTTTGTCGGCGTTGCGCTCACCATCATCCTCACGCGGTTCACCGTGGAGTTCAACGGCGTGACCGAGCGCGGCTGGGCGATCGTCAAAAGCGCGCTGCTCGGACTGGTCACGCCTTCGTGGGACGTCATCAGCGACATGAGCCCCTCGGGGCTGTTCTACATGCTGTTCGAAACGTTCTCGATCGGCTTTCTGGGCACGGTGATCGGCACGGTGTTCGCCATTCCGCTGGCGTTCATTTCCAGCCGCAACATCGCGCCGCGCTGGATCAATCTGATCTGTCTGGCGATTATCACGGTTATCCGCTCCTTCCCGTCCATCATGTACGGCATCATGTTCGTCAAAACGGTCGGGCCGGGCGCGTTCGCCGGCGTATTGACCATGACCATCGGCTCCATCGGCATGCTGTCCAAAATGCTGGTCGAATCCATCGAGGATATCGATCCCGGCGTCATCGAGGCGCTCGACGCCTCGGGCTGCACGGGCTTCCAGAAGGTGCGCTACGGCATTATCCCGCAGCTTTCCTCGAGCATTGTTTCCAACGTCCTCTACCGCCTTGACATCAACGTCAAGAACGCCTCGGTGCTCGGGCTTGTGGGCGCGGGCGGCATCGGCGCGCAGCTGATTTTCGCCATTGACGACCGCCGGTGGAGCGATACGGGCGCGATGCTGCTGGGACTGGTGCTCCTGGTGCTGCTCATCGAGGTCGTCTCCACCAAAATCCGCCGCAAACTGGCGACCGACCAATAAAGCGAGGGATTGTATGGCTTCCGACGTGTTTGATATCGTGCTGCTGCTCGCGCTGCCCGCCTCGGGCAAATCCGAGGTGCGCAATTTCTTCGCGCATATCGGCGAGGACAGGCTGCGCGAGGAGTTCCATATCGGCAAAACCCTGCAATTGGACGATTTCCCGTACGTGCATTTCATGCGCCGCATCGACGACGAGCTTTGCGCGATGGGTACCGGGCGGCTGTTCTACCCCGGCGAGGCGCCTTTTCTGGACGGGCGCGACTGGGGCACGCTGTGCGGGCTTTTGAACGAGGATTATCACGATCTGATGAACCGCAGCGTGACGAAGCCCGATTCGGCGGCGCGGCTTTTATTCGACCGCATCGACCGCGCGGCGGCGGGCGCGGGCATCGCGCCGAGGCTCGGGCTTTTGCCCGATGAAACGCGCGCCCGGCTTGCCGTTCTCCTCGAAAACGAGGCGCGGACAATGCTCGACGACAAGCACGCGGGATATCCCGAAACCTTTGAGGGCGCGACCGTCGTGATCGAGTGCGCGCGCGGCGGGCCGGACGGCGCGCAGATGCCGCTTGCCGGCACGTTCGGCTATCAGTATTCGCTGCCGATGTTCTGTCCTGAAATCCTTCAAAAGGCGTCTGTTTTGTACCTGCTCGTGACGCCCGAGGAATCGCGGCGCAAGAACAGCGACCGCGCCGATCCGAACGATCCCGGCTCCAACCTGCACCACGGCGTGCCGCTCGCCGTCATGCTGGGCGATTACGGCTGCGACGATATGGCGTATCTGATCGGCGCGTCCGATCGCCCGCATACCATTGCCGTCGCCGCGCACGGCAGCGCGTATCATCTGCCCGTCGGCGTGTTCGACAACCGCGTGGACAAGACTTCCTTCCTGCGCGAGCGCCCCGAAAGCTGGGACCCCGCGAGGATCGCCGAGGTGACGGACGCGATCCGCGCGGCGACCGACGATATGCGGCGCGGGGAACGATGACGGCGCATCCATGAAGCGCGGCGGTTTGCCGCGCTTTTCACTATACCGGGCGATGCCTGCGGAGGATGGATTCATGACGGAGCAGAAGGAGTACCGTTACGAGGCGTTTATCAGCTATCGGCACGTCGAACCCGATCAGGCGATCGCGCGGAAGCTGCATGGTTACATCGAAAATTACCGGATTCCCGCCGCCATCCGACAGGCGACGGGACGCAAGAAAATGGGGCGCGTGTTCCGCGATCAGGAGGAATTGCCGCTCTCGTCCGACTTAAGCGGCGATATCGACGCCGCGCTCAAGCAGAGCCGCTGGCTGATCGTTGTCTGCTCGCCCGATCTTCTGCGCTCGCAGTGGTGCATGAAGGAGATCGACACCTTCATCGCGCTCGGCCATGCCGACAGGGTGCGCATCCTGACGGTGCTCACGCGCGGCGAGCCGCGCGACAGCTTTCCCGAGCAGCTTTGCACAATCGAGCGGGACGGGCAGAAAATCCCCGTCGAGCCGCTCGCGGCGGACGTGCGCGCAAACAGCGTGCGGGGAATGATCCGCAGGCTCAAAAGCGAGAAACTGCGCGTCATCGCGCCCATGCTGAACGTCTCCTACGACGAACTGCGCCGCCGCGCGCGCGAGCGCAGGCTGCGGCTCGCGGCGCTCGCGCTGTCCGCGATGCTGGCGCTCGCGCTGGCGTTCACGGGCTATACGCTGTGGCAGAACGCGCGCGTGAAGGAACAGCGCGATATCGCGCAAAACGCCGCCGTGCAGCTCCTGATCGAGAAATCGGAGCGCAGCACGGGCGACGGCGAATTGTCGGACGGCGCGGCGCAGGCGCTCGCCGCCTATGACCAAAGCCGCGACATGGACGGGCGCTACGACCGGGCGATCGGCGCGGCGCTGGAATACGCGCTGTATCCCGAGCCGTTCGCGCGCGTGTCCTCGCTCAAGGATAACGGGCGCATTCATCGCGGTGCGCGCATATCGCCTCACGATCGCTATGCCGCCTGCGTCGAGGGCGAGTCCGACATCGCGGTGTACGACGTCGCCTCGGGCGAAAGGCTGTTTGGGGTACGGACGCCCGGCGCGCTGTATTTGGGGAATTACGGCTTCACGCCCGAGGGCGACTGCCTGTACACCGTCGTGAACGGCCTTGTCAGCCTGATTTCGCCCGATACGGGCGCGCTGATCGCCGCGCGGGATATCGGGAAAATGGGATATGAAACGATCCCGAACGGCGTCGCCGTCGGCGGGCGCGCGGTCGGGCGGGGAGCGAACGACCGTATCGCGCTCATCGATCTCCGCACGGGCGAGGTTTTTCCGATCGAAGGCACGGGCTATGCGGGGGGAACGGACGCTTTGTCGGGCGCTTTGACGATGAGCGCCGACGGCGCGCGGGCGTTGGTCGTGACCGATCACGTCGCGCTGCTTGACTTGACGCGGGGAAGCGCCGCGACGATCGCCGACAGCGCGGACGCCGTCTCCGCGCGCTTTACGCCCGACGGCCTCTTTATCGCGCTCAAGGGCGATACGACGCGATTTCTCCGCACCGATACGCTTGAGCCCGTCTGCGAGGCGCGAGACGTCGGCGAAGCCGCCGTGCTCTCGCCGGACGGCTTGTATCTGGCGGACGCCGTGAACGGGACCGACGGCGTCAGGATGCTGGACGCGCGGACGGGCGAAACGCTGTGGAGCGCGTCGCTCAATTCCGGCAATACGGTTTACAGCCTGCGCTTTATGGAGGACGGCGAATATCTGCTCGCCTCCAACGGCGCGATCAACGTGTATGACGCGCGCACCGGGCGCGTTGCGTATACGCCGGGCGAGTCCGTCCTGACCTACGGCTTTGCGCTGGGGCGCGACGCGCTGTTGCTGCCGCTGCGCTCGGGCGGCTGCGTCGTCAGGCTGCTGCCGCACGCCTCCGCCGTGAGCAAAACCGATACGTATGACGCGCAGTCGCTGTATTCGCCGGACGATCTGTTCTACGGCTCGCTGCCGATCGAGCCGTCGCATTACGCGCAGACCTACGATACCGGGACGCCGAGGACGTTTTCGCCGTATGTCTATCATGTGTCGCCGGACGGCGCGTATCACGCGCTTTTGTACCCCGACGGCTATGTCGAGGTCTACGCGCTCGCGCAGGGCGCCGCGCCCGTCCGGACGTTCTTCGATTCGAGCTACGCCATGCTGGACGCCGCGTTTTACGGCGACGTGCTGGCGACGGCGGGGTACCAGAGCAACGTATTGTTTTATAACGTAAAAACGGGCGAATTGCTCGGCAGCGTGTACGCGGGACGTCAGGTGCGTTTTCTGTGCTTCTCGCCAGACGGCGGCAAGCTCATCGCCATGGACGAGGAGGACAACGCCGCGCGCGTTATTTCGACGGATAATTACCGCATGATCATGACGCTGGCGACCGGCGAAAAGACCATGACGCACCTGCTGAACGGCACGGACGATCAGGTGATCCGATCGGTCGGGTTTTCGCCGGACGGTCTGACGGCGGCGGCTGTTCTCAAGGGCGGCGGCGCGATCATCGGCGAACTGCGGCGGGATCTTGACGATCTCGTGCTCAAGGCGCGCACGCGGTAGCCGCTCGGCGGCGCGGCGTCGCTGATTCCCTTCGCCCGGTGTTTTTTCAGGGGAGATGATCGTTTGTTCAGGCCGAACCCGCGCCGTATGTCCACGTCCAGAAAGCTGATGCTGCTTTTGTTGAGCATGCTGTTCTTCTTTTTGCTGGCGAGCAACGTGCTTTTATACGTCAGCGCCAGCCGCCTGAACGAAGAAACGGTCGGCGCCATGCGCACGCGGTACGGCGTCGTCGTCGACCGGCTGACCGATCATTTTGTCCGCGTGCGTTCGCTGCTGCAAAGCCTTCTGGACGACGCCGATCTCAACAGCCTGACGCGGCTGTCCGACTCGCTGGATATCCAGCAGCGCGTGTCCGCCATCTCGCGCGTGCAGAGCAAGCTCACGCTGATCAAGGACAGCAGCGCCCTTTTGCGGAACGTGAGCGTGTATCTGCCCAAGGAGCGCGTGATGCTCAACGCGGACGGCTCCGTCAAGGGCAGCCTCGTCCGCTACGGCGACGGGGAGGACGCGGATTTCCGCGCGCGCGCCGACGGCTGGGGGCGTCTGCTCGAGGTGGACGGCGGGCGCGTGATCACGCCCGTCAAATCGTACAGCAGTTTGAGCGAAACGCTGTACTCCGTTCTGCTGGCCGAGTTTGCCGACGACGCCGTGCTTTCGGAGCTTTCGGACGCGCTTTCGACGGACGACGGTGTTTTTTACGCGCTTGATGTTCTGGACGGTTTGTATACGATCGCTTCCCCGATGCCGGACGGCGCGATCGGGCTGATGCGCGGCGCGGAGGCCGGCACGACGCGCGCCGCTTCGCTCATGGGCGAGGAATACCTGATCACGCGCGTTTCCCGCGCGGACGCGGGGCTTGATCTGTACGTCATGCTGCCGTCCGCCGCGCGGCTTTACGGCGTCCGCGCGCAGAACGCGCTGGCGATCGCCTTGAGCGGCGCGGTGATCGTGCTCGGCGCGCTGTATGTCTTTATGGATTACCGATTGGTGGATCAGCCGCTCCGCCGGTTGATCGACGCGTTTTCGCGCGTGGAGCATGACGAGCTCGACATCCGGCTCGACACGCCGCTCAACAACGAGTTCGGGCGGCTGTTCGCGCATTTCAACGACATGGCGGCGCACCTTCAGTCGCTGATCGACGTTACGCTCAAGCAGGAGCGGCTTTTGCTGCGCGCAGAGCTGAAGCATCTACAGGAGCAGACCAACCCGCACTTCCTCTATAACAGCTATTTCCTCCTGCACCGCATGATCAAGGGCAGCGATGTCGAACGCGCGGCGCGCCTGTCCGCCGAGCTGGGCAAGTATCTCAAATACATCACGCGGAGCGGGCAGGATTTCATGCCCTTTCGCGACGAGTACGAGCATGCGCTGATGTACGCGAAAATACAGGCCGAGCGCTTTACGGGGCGCATTGCCGTCTCCTTCGGCGATATGCCGCCCGACGCCAGGGACGTCAGGACGCCCAGACTGATCCTTCAGCCGCTCATTGAGAACAGTTTTCTGCACGGGCTGGAGAACAAGGCGGCGGACGGCGTGCTGACCGTAGCCTTCGCGCTGACGGACGGCGAGCTTGTGATGACGGTCGAGGACAACGGCGACGAACTGGACGAAGCGGGGCTGCGCGCGCTCGACGCGCGCCTTGCGAATCCGCCCGCGGGCGAAATGACGGCGCTGACGAACATCGCCAGAAGGCTGCAATTGCTCTACGGCGGCCGCCGGCGCATCGCCGCTTCGCGTTCGGCGCTTGGCGGGTTGAGCATCACGCTGTCCATTCCCGGAAAGGGGGACGACGCGGCATGAAGCTCATGCTGGTGGACGACGAAGCCTATGTATTGGGCTGGCTGCGAAAGCTCTTTGAGGACACCGGGCTTTTCGAGGTGCTCACGGCCTCTTCCGGGCGCGAGGCGATCGAGCTGATGACGCGCGAGTGCGTGGACATTCTCCTGTCCGATATCCGGATGCCGGGCATATCCGGCTTCGAGCTGGCGGAGCACAGCTTTTTGAACAATCCCGACTGCCACGTGATCTTTCTGTCGGGCTATGCGACCTTCGATTATGTGTACCGCGCCAACCGGAAAAACGTCAAATACCTGCTCAAAACCGAGGACGACGACGTGATCCTTGAGACCGTGCTCGAGGAAATGCGGGCGATCGAGGCGGCGCGCGGCAAGGCGGACGCGGCGGAGGACGGCGCGCTTTCCGCCCCCGAGCGCGCGCTGAACGCCGCGCTCAAGGAGGGCGACGCCGAGGCGGCGCGCGCGCTGCTCGCGCGCTTCGCCGCGCCGTTTTTATCCCGGCCGATGGACGATCGCGAGGCCGAGGCCGCGTATCAGCGCACGCTTTCGCTCGTTATCCGGCATGTTTCCCGGGAGACGCTGGACCGTGCGCTCAAGCGGCTGTCGCAGCCCGCGCAGTGCGCCGACTGGGAAAAGGCGTACGCCATGCTCGAACAGACGGCGCTGCGCGATTTGACGGACGGCGCGCCGGAAACGTCGGACAAGCGCGCGCTCGCCGAGGAGGTGCGGCGCTTCATTCGCGCGCATCTCGGCGAAAACCTGTCGCTTGGCCGCATCGCAAGCCATTTCGCGTACAATCCCTCGTACATCTCGCGCGTTTACCGTCAGGCGACCGATGAAAACCTGACCGACTGCGTCAAACGGCTGCGCGTCGAGCACGCCAAGGAACGTTTGGCCGACAGCGACGCGCCCGTGCAGGGCGTTTCGGCCGAATGCGGATTTGAATCGCCGCAGTATTTCGCGCGCGTGTTCCGCGAGCAGACGGGCTACGCGCCGCTGGAGTACCGCAAGGCGTTCCGCCGCGATCGGTAAAGGGATTATACAAATGTACGAATCTTGCACTTGATATACTTTATGGGCGAAAAGTATAATATTTATACAGCAAACGCTGATGTAAACGGAGGTGTCCTGTATGAAAACCCGGATTCGCGCGCTTGTCCTGGCCATGTGTCTGTGCCTGCTCTGCGGCGCTGCGCTCGCGGACAATTCCCTTGCCTTTGAACCGTATGCCGAGACCGTCACGATCGCCCGCGCGCAGAAAACCACGGGGATTTCGCTGTGGGAGAACGGCGATACCGCGACCAACAACCCTTGGACGCGCCTTGCGAAAGACAAACTGAACATCAACCTCGTGGACGAGTGGAACGCCGACGGCACGCAGTATGAGAGCAAGATCAACATCGCCATCGGCTCCGACACGCTGCCCGACGTATTCCTCGCTTCCAGCGCGCAGCTCGCGCAGATCGTCGAGGCGGGCATGGCGTACGACCTGACCGAGGCGTACAATGCCTACGCGTCCGACGACGTGCGCATGCTCGAGGACGCCGATCCCATCGGCTTCCAGTCCGGCGTGTTCGACGGCCAGCTTCTGGGCCTTTCCTGCCAGCATTTCGGCCTGATCGCCAGCGTCAAGTACATGTGGATTCGTCAGGACTGGCTGGACAAGCTGAACATGACGGCGCCCACCACCTACGCCGAGCTTGAGGCGCTCTGCGAGGCGTTCGTCACCATGGACCCCGACGGCAACAATGTGGACGACACCTACGCCATCGGCATGAACAAGAGCCTGTCCAACTTCCTCTCCTTCGCCACCATGTTCCACGCGCTGCCCAACATCTGGTATGAGGGCGCGGACGGCAAGCTCGTCTACGGCAACGTGCAGCCCGAAATGAAGACGGCGCTGGCCGCCGCGCAGGATATGTTCAAGAAAGGCTACTTCAGCCCCGAATTCTCGGTCATGGACAAGACATCGATGCGCGCCGACGGCATTTCGGGCAAATCGGGCATCATGTTCGAGAGCAGCTCGCTGGAGTATTCCATCGGCGCCGACCTCGTCAACACCTCGGGCGCCGACGCCTATTTCAAGGCGTATCCCATTCCCACGGCGGACGGCGAGCCGGTGATGCATCCCATCGTGTTCCCGGTGAGCGACTATGTGGTCGTCAGCAGCCAGTGCAAGAATCCCGAAGCGGTGATCAAGCTCCTGAACGCGTTCATCGATATCCAGCTCAACGCCGACGAGGAAACCTACGCCGCGTACTTCAACAGCGAGCGCAGCTGGGGCATGCTGCCCATGCAGATTCACAACGCGCTGGACGATTACAATCAGGGCAAGTACATCCCGATCGCGGTGGAGACGGGCGATACGTCGATGCTCAACCTCGCCGCGAAATCCAAGTACAACCTCGTGCTCGACTGGATCGAGGACAAAACGCCGACCTCCGTGGGCACGTACTTCCAGGTGTCGGGCGAAGGCTCCTACCGCGTGGGCGTTCAGGTCATCGACGAAAAGCAGTACGTTTATGACGCCTTCCGCGGCGTGGCGACGCCCACCATGGCGACAAGGAAATCCACCCTCGACGCCATGCTGACCGAGAACTTCACCAAGATCATCATGGGCGAGGATCTGTCGGCCTTCGACAAGCTGGTCGAGCAGTGGCACATCAACGGCGGCACGGACATGACCAATGAAATGAACGCCGGGAAGTAAACGATCCCTATGATATGATCAGGCGCGGGCGATATGCGTCGAGCGTCGCCCGCGCCTGATTCCGCGTCGCGCGCCGTCCCCGATCTTGCGAATGGAGCGATAACGATGTCCAAACGAATCCTTCGTGCCTGGCCGCTTTACCTGATGCTGGTTCCCGGCGTCGTGCTTGTGTTTATCTTCAGCTATATTCCCCTGTACGGCATCGTGATCGCCTTTGAGAAATACAACCCGCGCATGCTGTTCGATTCCCCGTGGATCGGGCTGGACAATTTCGCGTATGTGTTCAAAATGCCCGGCTTTGTCCGCACGATCTGGAATACCTTCTATATCGCCGTTCTCAAGATCATTCTGGGCATCGTCGTGCCCGTGATCTTTTCGCTGATGCTCAACGAGGTGCGCGTGCCGCGCTTCAAGCGCGCGTTTCAGACCGTCGTGTATCTGCCCCACTTCATATCGTGGGTTATCATGGCGGGCATACTGACCGATCTGTTGAGTCTGAACGGCGTGATCAATCAGATTCTCGGGCTGTTCGGCCGGGACCCTGTCCTGTTTCTGGGCAATAACGCGACCTTTCCGGGCACGCTGATCATATCGCATGTCTGGAAATCCTTCGGCTACGGCACCATCGTTTACATGGCGGCGCTGACGGGCATCGATCCGACGCTCTACGAGGCTGCGATGGTGGACGGCGCGGGACGATGGAAGCAAACGCTCCATATCACCCTGCCGGGCATCACGCCCATCATCACGCTGATGACGGTGCTCAGCCTTGGCAACGTGCTCAACGCCGGCTTTGATCAGGTATTTAATCTGTACAGCCCCATCGTGTACGAATCGGGCGATATCATCGATACGTTCGTATACCGGCTGGGGCTGGAGCAGCTTCAGTATTCGCCGGCGGCCGCCGTGGGGCTGTTCAAATCCGCGGTGTCCTTCGTGCTGGTGGGACTCGGATATTTCCTGGCCGACCGGGTCGCGAACTATCGCGTGTTTTAGGGAGGAAAGCCATGCAAAAGAAGATCTCCCTCGGCCAGGCGACCATATATCTGGTGCTGACCCTGACGGCCGTTCTGTGCCTGCTCCCCTTTATCCACATTCTCGCGCTGTCGTTTTCGTCCAGCGCGGCGGTCAACGGCAAGCGCGTTTCCCTGCTGCCGGTGGATTTCACGCTGGAATCGTACAAATTCGTCCTGCGCAGCGATAAGTTCATCCGCGCGCTCGTCGTATCGGTCATCCGCGTTGCGAGCGGCGTCAGCCTCAATATGCTGCTGATGATCCTGACCGCCTATCCGCTTTCGCGCGATTCGCGGCGGCTGCCCGGGCGCACGGCGATCTCGTGGTACTTCGTCGTCACCATGCTGATCTCGGGCGGCATGATTCCGTCCTATCTCGTGATGGTCAAGCTCAAGCTGCTCAACTCGATCTGGGCGCTGATCCTGCCCGGCGCGGTGCCGGTGGGGAACATGATTATCCTGATGAATTTCTTCCGCACCATGCCCAAGGAGCTGGAGGAGGCCGCCGAGATCGACGGCGCGGGATGCGTCCGCTCGCTGGTGTCCATCCTGCTGCCGGTGGCGAAGCCCTCGCTGGCGACCGTCGGGCTGTTCTGCATCGTCAGTCATTGGAATTCGTGGTTCGACGGTCTGATTTACATGAATCAGTCGACCATGTACCCGCTCCAAACCTATCTGCGCACGCTGATTGTCGATCCCGACCTGCTCATCCGCAGCGCGGGCGACGAGTACGCCCTGTTGCTTGCCGTGCTCAACGCGCGCACGGCGCGCGCCTCGCAGCTCTTTCTGGGGATGCTGCCCGTGCTGGTGGTCTATCCGTTCCTGCAAAAATACTTCACGGCGGGGCTGGTGCTGGGCAGCGTGAAAGGATAAGGAGGCGTCCGTATGCCACGGGCTGATTTGAACGGGGTTTTTCCGGCCGATTGTCTTCGGCTTGCCGACGCCTGCCGCGTGTACACCGAGAGCGGCGACGCCCCGATGGAAAGGGACGGTGGCGGCTTTACATGGAACGACGTGCGGCTGGAAGCGCGCGTTTTGCCCGACCGCACGCAATACCGCCTGACGGGCGGAGCGACCGCGATTCGCGCGATAACGCTTCGCTGGCGCGGCGCGTGGGCGCGCGGCAGCCGTTTCCTCGGCGACGCCTTCGAGCGCGGCTACGGCCGCTTTGCTTGGCGCGGACTGGACGCACGGCGGCTGATGCCGTGGTATTTTGCCGTCAGCGACGGGCAAACCACAAAGGCGGCGGGCGTGATGACCGCGCCGGACGCCTTTTGCTGCTGGCTGGCGGACGACGGCGGGCTGACGCTGTATCTGGACGTGCGCTGCGGCGGCATGGGCGTGATCCTGCGGGGAAAGACCATCGCGCCGGCAACGGTGAAATGCGGCGTCTATTCGGGCGTCAGCGCGTTTCAGGCGATCCGCGCGTTCTGCGGGACGCTTTGCGAGCGCCCGCTTCTGCCGCCGCATCCGGCGTTCGGCAGCAACAATTGGTACTACGCCTACGGCAAAGCCTCGGCGGAGGATATCCTGCGGCAGGCGGAGGAAACGCGTACATGGACGGAGGGACTGAACGAATCGCCCTATGTCGTCATTGACGACTGCTGGCAGGAGCACGCGTCCGTCAAGAGCGCGGCGGGACGTCCCTATACGCGCGGCAACGAGCGCTTCCCGGACATGCCGGGGCTTGCGCGCGCCATCCGGGGCATGGGCTGCCGCCCGGGCATCTGGCTGCGTCCGCTTGAAAACCTCGATCGCTTCCTGCCCGGCCCGCGCGTGCCGGGGCACGCCTGCGACGTGCTCGACTGTTCCGTCCCTGAAAACCTCGACGTGATCGGCAGGGATATCGCGCGCCTTGCCGAATGGGGATACGAGCTGATCAAGTATGACTTCATCGTCCGCGATCTGCTCGGCTTGTACATCCGCGAGCCGGATGAGCTGATGCGGATCGGCGGCTGGACGTTCGCCGACCGCGCTCAAACCAGCGCGATGTGCGTCAAAGCCCTGTGCGGAACCATCCGTGAACACGCGGGCGACGCCGTGCTCATCGGCTGCAACGTGCCCGGGCATCTGGCGGCGGGCGCGATCCACATCCATCGCGGCGGCGACGATACCAACGCGTTCAGTTGGGAGCGCACGGTGGCGATGGGCGTCAACACGCTCGCCTTCCGTCTCGCGCAGGACGGCGCGTTCTTCGCCATGGACGTCGACTGCGTCGGCATTGTTGAGGGCGGGATTCCGTGGCGGCAAAACAGGCAGTTCCTCGATCTGATCGCCAAAAGCGGCACGCCCCTGTTCGTCTCGGCGACGCCCGGCCTGTGCACCAAGGAAATGACCGATGATATCCGCCGCGCGTTCAGGGAATGGTCGCGCGGGGCGCGCGCGTTCGAGCCCGTCGATTGGTTTGACAACGCGCAGCCCGGGCTGTATGATATGGACGGGCGCGCGATCGGGTACCGATGGTTCATGGACGCCGAGCGGTCGCGCCCGTGGAAGCTGTGACAGAAGGAGAAAGCATATGCTGTTTGAACGGGAGGACACGATCCTCGTGATCGGCGACTCGATCTCGGATTACGAGCGCAAGCGCCCGGTGGGCGAGGGGCTGTTCAACGCGTGGGGCAGGAGCTACGTGGCGGACGCCGCCTCGCTGCTTTGCTGCATGTACCCGGAAATGAACCTGCGCGTCATCAACATGGGCATCGGCGGCAACCAGATTCGCGATCTCGACGCGCGCTGGCAGACCGACGTGATGGATCTTCATCCGGATTGGGTCGTCGTGCTGATCGGCATCAACGACGTCTGGCGGCAGTTCGATTCGCCGCAGATCCCCGAATCGCACGTGCCGCTCGAGGAGTTCGAGGAGACGTACGAGCGTTTGGTCGCGCGCACGCTGCCCGCCGTCAAGGGCATGGTGCTCATGACGCCATATTTTATGGAGCCGAACCGCGCCGACGCCATGCGCAGACGCATGGACGAGTACGGCGCGGCCGTCTCGCGCGTCGCGGCGCGGCACGGTCTGTGCCTGATCGATCTGCAGGCGGCGTGGGATCGCCTCTTCGAGCATATGCACCCGTGCAATATCGCGTGGGACCGCGTGCATCCCAACCAGATCGGCTGCATGTACATCGCCAAGCAGTTCCTGCAAGGCGTCGGCGCCGATCGCTGCTGAAGCGCTTTTTATCCCGGATAGGAACGCGGCGCGCCGCTCCGCGCGAAGGAGAATGTCGGAGCGGCGCCGCTCCGCGCGCTGCCTGCACAAAAACGGCCCGATATCAGTCGGGTCGTTTTTGTCGGCCATCATGATTGCGCAGGCCGCTTTATTTGTGTGAATCGTCATCGACGCTCGCGTATTTCGCGGTCCGTCGCCCGTCGCTTTCCGTGTTTTCGGGGCGCTGCGTGAACCAATACATGTCGTCCGCGATTTCAAGGATCGTATCGCGCAGTTCCAGATTCTCCGTGTATGCCTGCGGAATGCGCCCGTATCCGCATCGCGCGCCCATGATGTTGCCGGCGATCGCGCCGGTGGAATCGCTGTCGCCGTCATGATTGACCGCCGCGATCACGGTCGATCGGAAGTCGCGATCATGACGCAGAACGCAATAGAGCGCGATGGCCAGCGCTTCCTCGCCGACCCAACCCTGCCCCAGACAGGCGATGCTGTCCGAATCGGTCATGTCGGAAGCCGCCAGTTGCTGCGCCCGGGCGATCAGCGAGATCAGGAAATTCAGATGGCCGTCGTCCGGGAACAGCCTGCGCAATGCCGCCGCGCTGTCCCGAACGATTGCGGGCAGCGACAAATCGGTGTAGATCAGTCGGTTGACGATATACGCCAGAACCGCGGCGGGCATATACCCAAGCGAATGCCCGTGCGTGATCGCGGCGGCCTTTGCTCCCAGCAAGGCGGCCTGTTCTGCATTTTGTATACAGACGCCGACCGGAGCGACGCGCATGACGCCGCCGCATCCCTTGCTCTGATTCGGCGGGTTTTCGATCGTCCCCATGACGCCCGACGCCAGAGAGGACAGGCATGTGTTGCCCGGCGCGCGGCATGAGGAAAGCGCCGGGACGCCCGACAGCCAGCAGATTTGCTCCTCCGGCCCCGGATAACCCTGCGTACGCAGCCATTCCAGATACGCGTGATAGATATCGTTCTCAAGCGGGGCGGCGACGCCGCGCAGGCGCTCTCCGGCAAGCCCGTTCAGCAATCCGTTCGCCGTGAAAAGCGTCATCTGCGTGTCGTCCGATATGGATGCGAGGCGGGCTGCGCCGTTCAAAACAAAGGCCTGAACGCCGTCCGCGCCAAAGCGCTTCCGGATCTCCGGCCATGTGTTGAACTCAACTTCGTACCCGAGCGCGTCGCCGGCGGCGCCTCCGATCATGCAGCCCCGAATCCGGTCGATTCGGGCAGAAGGCGCGATACCGCTATCGCTGTCGGGTCGCCCTGTTGTGCCCGCGCGGTCATTCCTGCCGCGCGTTTTGCGCTCGTTCACATTCATATCCACGCGCTTACGGCTCCGCGCCGTTCTCGGCCGGATAGCCGACAAAACCGCTTTCGTCGGCGGGGCTGTACAGGACATACGTTTGCAGCACGGTTTTGTCGCCCGGCATATCCTCCAAATGCAGCCACGGCAGCAGCGCCTCCGGCAGCGAATCAACGGGACAGCCGGGCGCGTACAGCGTCAATATGCCGGCATTTTCGAGGCCGTAGGGCGCGGTTGTGACATAATGCACGCCGTCGGCGATCAGTTCGGGAATCTGCCCCTCGTCCAGTTCGAGCGACGCGCATTGAAGCGCGAACGAATATTCGTCGATCTGGCCGGCATAAGTCATTTCGCCGTGGAAAAGGCAGCCGTACTCCGAGCCGTTCGGATAGGCGTCGGCGCGTTCGCCCATCTCGGCGTCGTGAAACTCGCCCGTAAAGGCGCCGCCCTGAATGGTCAGGAACGTGCTCCACGCGCCCGCGCCCGAGGAAAAGATGAATTGCAGGCCTGCCAATTCGTCAAACAGATCGGGCGTCCACGATTCGACCTCGGCGGCGTCCAGCAGCAGGAGCGAGCCGTCCTCGCCGCTGTCCGCGAGGTACCACCGCTCTTCCTGTCCCGCCGCGTTCACGCAGGACACGCGGAAGGCGGGCATGACGTCGTACAGATACGCCTTGAGATTAATCACCTGATTGCTCGCCAGACTGTCGGCGTGAAAAACGGTTTCGGCCATCATATAGGCGTCCCACGTAAGCTTTTCCAGCACGACGTTCGTCACGTCCTGCCGAACCCACAGCGACATGATATCGGCGTCCTCGTCCACCGTCACGTCGATAAAACGCACGCCCATCGCGCCGCCCTGAAACGGTTCAAAATAGAACGAGCCGCGCTCGTCAGCGATCCCGAAGGCGGGAAGCGCCATCATCAGCGCAACGATCAGCGAGAGAAGTTTTTTCATTGCAGTATACCTTCCGTGTACAGATTTGTGCGCGCCGCACATAAAAGAAAACGCGTGAACGCGGCGTTTTCTTCCGTTTGCGGTAAACTTTCGCGGCGCGCCGTCCGCCGTACGCTTACAGCATCCCTTTGAGATACATGCCGGTATAGCTTTCCGCCACTGCCGCGACCTGCTCGGGCGTGCCGGCGGCGACGAGCGTGCCGCCTTTGTCGCCGCCCTCGGGGCCCAGATCGATGAGGTAGTCGGCGGTCTTGATCACGTCGAGATTGTGCTCGATGACGAGCACGGTGTTGCCGGCGTCGACAAGGCGCTGGAGCACGGCGATCAGGCGCGAGACATCGTCCATGTGCAGTCCCGTCGTCGGCTCGTCGAGCAGGATGATGGTGCGCCCGGTGGCGCGGCGGCTGAGCTCGGTCGCCAATTTTATGCGCTGCGCCTCGCCGCCCGACAGCGTGGTGCTGGGCTGTCCCAGACGGATATAGCCCAGCCCGACGTCGCAGAGCGTTTGCAGCTTGGTCATGATCTGCGGGTGCGCCTCGAACACCTTCGCGGCGTCCTCGACGGTCATATCCAGCACGTCGCTGATGCTCTTGCCGCGATACTTGACCTCGAGCGTTTCGCGGTTGTAGCGCTTGCCGTGGCAGACCTCGCAGGGCACGTAGATATCCGACATAAAGTGCATTTCGATCTTGATCAGCCCGTCGCCTGCGCATGCCTCGCACCGTCCGCCCTTGACGTTGAAGGAAAAGCGGTTTTCCTTGTAGCCGCGCGTTTTCGCCTCGGCGGTGGCGGCGAATACGCGGCGGATCAGGTCAAACAGCCCGGTGTACGTCGCGGGGTTGCTGCGCGGGGTGCGGCCGATGGGGGACTGATCGATGTTGATGATTTTGTCGAGCTTCCACTGTCCCTTGACGCCGTCGAAATCGGCGCGGCGGGTGCGCGCGCGGTTGAGATCGTGCGCCAGCGCGGGGTAGAGGATGGTGTTGACCAGGCTGCTCTTGCCGCTCCCCGACACGCCGGTGACGCAGCAGAACACGCCGAGCGGGAAATCGACGGTGATGTTCTTGAGGTTATGCTCGCGCGCGCCCCGGACGGTCAGCCAGTTGGTCGGCTCGCGCCGCGCGCCCGGCACGGGAATGGATTTCCGTCCCGAAAGATACTGCCCCGTGATCGATTCGGGCGAAGCGATCACCTCCCGAACGCTGCCCTGCGCGACCACGCGCCCGCCATGCTCGCCCGCGCCCGGACCAATATCGACCAGGCAATCGGCGGCGCGCAGCGTTTCCTCGTCATGCTCGACCACAATGAGCGTGTTGCCCAGATCGCGCAGGTGTTTGAGCGTTGCCAACAGGCGTTGGTTATCGCGCTGGTGCAGACCGATGGACGGCTCATCCAGAATATACAGTACGCCCATCAATCCGCTCCCGATCTGCGTGGCGAGGCGGATGCGCTGCGCCTCGCCGCCGGACAGCGTCACCGCGCCGCGCGAAAGCGTCAGGTAATCCAGCCCGACATCGCACAGAAAGCCAAGGCGCGCGCTGATCTCCTTGAGAATCTGCTCGGCAATCATGGTATTCTTCTCGGACAGCGTGAGCGCGCCGAGGAAATCCCGCGCCGCGCGG